>DASXEA010000036.1:0-285383 GCA_036490345.1 Rhizomicrobium sp.
AGTGCTGGAGATACGGCAGCAGTCGCACATCGGAATATGGGAATGGTGGTCGCGTACCTGTCTTGAGGCTCTCGACGGTTTTCGGCGCGTATTGGCCCCTGATGATGTCCAACCATTTCTGCACATCGCCCTTGTGCTTGAACTGAGCCTTCTTGCCCGAATCAGTCGCGGCAAAGAATTCGTTGAGATCGAACTCGTTGAACTCCCCGCCGCTAGCGATAGCCACCAGTTCGTCGGGCATCTGGTAGGTCAGAAGCCGCATCTGCGGTAACGCCCCATAGGGATTCCATTTGACGGGATTCTGGGTGGCGAATTCTGCCTTGGCGCGCTGCTCGTCCGTGTAGGTCCAGTTGAAAATCTGTTCCTCAATGAACTCGCCCGTAGCCAGCGCCTTGAACGGCGTGCCGGAAAGATAGAGATAGGCTTTGGTGGTGATCGGGAGAAACTCTTTGGAGAGTCCCGAAAGATCCTCGTTCACATTTTCCAGCCCCGAGGCGTAGGCGTGCGTTTCGAGCCCTTCACCGCGGTCATAGTCCCTCGCATGCGCCCCGCAATATTTGCACTTGCCATCTGTCCATTTGTGTTCGGTGCGCTTGAACCAAATATTGCCCGCATCGCTGTCGAATTTCTTGGCAATCGAATGGTTACCGTTCGCGTATTTTGAACAATACAGACTACGCCGGGCCAGTAGGCTAGTGAGATATGTGGTGCCGATGCCAAATACTTGCTTGGTCAAGATATGATCGACGCGTTTTCGAAGGTTTGGCATTTCATTCGCCAATCCATTGTTCAAACGGTTGGTAATCTCGCGCAGAAACACCCCTGACTTCGCGCAAGGGTCGAGGAACTTGACCTTTTTATCCGCCCAAAGATTCGAGCCGTTATGGTCAGCCGCCCATGCTTCGGCCAGCTTGTCCAGCATCCGGTTGGCGAACTCGGGAGGCGTGAACACCAAGTCGTTAGAGAGGTTCGCGATGCAGGTGAGCACATCCGGGTTTCGCCCCCTCAGTGCAAAAATCGCCTGCGCCCCGCTCATTGCGCCGCCTCGGGCGCTTCCTCCAGCGCGGCCAGTTCGCGCATGGTCATCGGCGGGTAGGTAGTGGTCGGCGTGAAGATCTCGTGCTTTCCGAGATGGGCGAACAACGAGCCTTCTTCCGCAAAACCCGACATGCCGGTCAACACGTCCAGGCGGAAATCGCGGCGCTGGAATTTTCCCCTCCCAAGATATCCCCATTCGGCAAACGTGATCGGGCCACCAATAGCTGTCCGCATGGTGAGCGCATCGCCGTGGATGATGTTCTGTGCAATCACATGAGAGGCAGCGTGATAGAAATAATGCTCTGCCTTGGCGCTGAGGTAATCGGCCAGAACCTCCAGCATGTTTGCCCGACACTCCGCGATGTTGTCAGCCAGGAGCTCTATCCCATAGATGCACATCAGGGCGAGGAGGGCGTAGTGATGCTTGTCGAAATCCGCCGCTTTGCCGTACTTGAGTTCGACGGCGGCGAGCTTGCGCTTCAGGATGGGCACAAGAAAATTCCCACTCCCGCAGGCGGGCTCCAGAAAGCGGGAGTCGATGCGCTCGCTCTCGCCCTTGACGAGATCGAGCATCGCTTCCACGAGCCATGGCGGAGTGAACACTTCCCCGTGGTCGGCGACACGCTTTTTTGTCCTGATCAGGTTCATGAACACGCCAAGGGAAAGCGTAGAGTGACTGGTTCGCGTTTTCTTTGAGCACAAAAACGATTACCGGTCACGACACGTTTTGGAAGCCCGCACTTTCAAGGAGAGGCCCCCTCCACCACTTCGTGGTCCCCCTCCCCCGCGCGTTCCGCGCAGGGGAGGAAAGAGCTAGCGGTCATTCCCCTCCGGCAGCAGCACTTCGCGTTTGCCCTGGTGGTTGGGTTTGGAGATCACGCCTTCGTCTTCCATGCGCTCGATGAGCGTGGCGGCGCGGTTGTAGCCGACGCCGAGGCGGCGCTGGATGTAGCTCGTCGTGGCCTTGCGTTCGCGCGCCACGATGGCCAGCGCCTGGTCGTAAAGCCGGTCGGCCGCGTCGCCATTGCCGCCCCCGCCATTGCTGCTGCCATAGAGCGCATAGGGGTCTTCGCCGTCGCCGTCTTCCTCCTCGGTCACGGCATCGAGATAGTCCGGGCGGCCTTGCGTCTTCAGGAACGACACCACGTCTTCCACTTCGGCATCGGTCACGAAGGGGCCGTGCACGCGGCGGATGCGCCCGCCGGCCATCATGTGGAGCATGTCGCCCTGGCCGAGCAGCTGTTCGGCGCCCTGCTCGCCCAGAATGGTGCGGCTGTCGATCTTGCTCGTCACCTGAAAGGAGATGCGGGTGGGAAAATTGGCCTTGATCGTGCCGGTGATCACATCGACCGAAGGGCGCTGGGTGGCGGCGATGAGATGGATGCCGGCGGCGCGCGCCATCTGTGCCAGCCGCTGCACCGCGCCCTCGATCTCCTTGCCGGAGACCATCATCAGATCGGCCACTTCGTCGACCACGACCACGATATAGGGCATGGCCTCCAGCTCGAGCACTTCGTCTTCATAGACGGGCTTGCCGCTTTCGCGGTCGAAGCCGGTCTGCACCGTGCGCTTCAGCTGTTCGCCCTTCTCCTTCGCCTTGTTCACGCGCTCGTTGAACGCCTCGACGCCGCGCACGCCGAGCTTCGACATCTTGCGGTAGCGCTCTTCCATCTCGCGCACCGCCCATTTGAGCGCGACCACGGCCTTTTTCGGATCGGTGACGACCGGCGCCAGCAGATGCGGAATGCCTTCATAGACCGACAATTCCAGCATCTTGGGATCGATCATGATCATGCGGCAATGCTCGGGCTGCAGACGATAGAGCAGCGACAGGATCATCGTGTTGATCGCGACGGATTTGCCCGAGCCCGTGGTGCCGGCGATCAGGAGATGCGGCATCTTGGCCAGATCCACCATCACCGGTTCGCCGCCGATCGTCTTGCCGAGCGCCAGGATCAGCGGCGTGCGTGCCTTCTCGTATTCGTTGCTCGCCAGCATCTCGCGCAGGAACACGGTCTCGCGATGCAGATTGGGCAGCTCGATGCCGAGCACATTGCGTCCCGGGATCACGGCAATACGCGCCGCCACTGCGCTCATCGAGCGGGCGACGTCGTCCGACAGGCTCACGACGCGCGAGGATTTGACGCCGGCGGCGGGCTCGAATTCGTACAGCGTCACCACCGGGCCGGGCCGCACGGCAACGATGCGGCCGCGCACGCCGAAATCGCCGAGGACGGCTTCGAGCATGCGGGCGTTTTCTTCCAGCGCCTCGTCGGTCAATCCCGCGCCGTCGCTGGAGCGGACGGGTTCGGACAGAAGACCCAGCGGCGGCAGATGGTATTCGCTTTCGGCAAGGTTGAGCGCGGGTTGTTGCGGTGTCCTGGGCCGGTAGGCGGCGCGGCGCGCTTCCTCGCGCTTGATGCGGGTCTGCCGGCGCGGCGCCGATTCGCGATCGGGGTCCGGCCCGGCCGCAAGCTCCTCCGCTTCGTCTTCGTCTTCCTCGTCTTCGTCCTCAAAGGCGGGCTCGGCGTCCCAGGGCTCGTCAGCCGGCGTTGCGGTGCGCTGCCAGCCCGCGCGCCAGGCCCAGACGCGGCGTGCGCCCCACCAGGGCGCCACCACGGCCAGAGTCGCGGCACGTATCACCAGACGATAGGGCAGTCCGGTCGCGAAATAGGCGAGCGTCAGGCCCGAGGCCATGAACACAAGCAGAACACCCGTCGCTGTCCATGGCGGCACGAGCGCATGGGTCGCTCCCGCAGCAGCGAGGCCCAGCAGGCCGCCAGGGCCGGCCGGAAGCGAAAGCGACAGAGGAAGCGCGCCAAGGCCCGCGGCGGTCAGGAACGCGCCTGAGGGCCACGCGGCGGCGCGCCAGCCGGCCTGCTTCAGGCCTTTGCCAGTCAGGGCATAGACGCCCCACACGGCGGGCACGGCCAGCGCCGCAAGCGCGGCAAATCCCAGCGATTGCAGCAGAAGGTCGGCCGCCGTGGCGCCGGGGCCGCCCAACCAATTCGACGGGTCGCGCGCGGTGGCGTGGTTCAGGCTGCCGTCGGCGGCGCTATAGCTCGCCAGCGCGACAAGCCCTGCGGCGGAAACCAGAAACAGTAGGCCGCCAGCGCCCCGCAAAAGGGCGGAACTGACGAGCCGGAGCAATGCCCGGCCGGCCTCGTCGATCGCGTCGGTCATGGCAGCGCGACGCGTTCGGGGTTGATAGGCGCCGACTGTCCGTGCCTGGGCCATTCAAGCCTCCTTCGAAGGCTGATCCAGGATCTCGCTCATGCGATCCAGTGCCGTCTTAATGGTTGATAATTCGTGAACGAGCGCCACCCGGATAAACTTAAACCCCGGATTCGAGAGCGGATTTCCCGGTTCCACCTCGCGCCCCATATAGGCGCCGGGCAAAACGCGCAGCCCCGCCTCGCGCCACAGGCGCAGCGCCGCCTCTTCCCCGTTCCCCACCTCGAGCCACAGGAAAAAGCCGCCCTGCGGCACGACGGCGCCGAAGCGGTTGCCCAGAATCCTCTGGGCCAGATGCAGGCGCTCCGCATAGCGCTCGCGGTTGGCCGCCACATGGTCTTCATCGGACCAGGCGGCGGCCGATGCGGCGAGGATGGGCATGGGAACCTGCGGCCCCGCGACGTTGCGCAACGCGCGAAACTTCGCAATCAGATTGGCGTCGCCGGCCACCATTCCCGAGCGCAGCCCCGGCAGGCCCGACCGCTTCGACAGAGAATGAAAAGTCAGCAGGCGTTCGGTGCCACCGCTCGTGGCATAGCGCACCGAAAGCGCGTTGGCAGGCCGCTCCAGCGCATAGATGTCGGCATAGCATTCGTCGGCGAACACCGTGAAATTGTAGCGGTCGGCGAGCGCGAACAGTGTTCGCCAATAGCTCGCACTCGCGCATGCGCCTTCCGGGTTCGAAGGGGAACAGATATAGGCCGACGACGCGCGCTGCAGAATCTGTTCGGGCAGGCCCGCGAAATCGGGCAGGAAATCGCTGCGGGCGCTGGCCGTGACGAAATAGGCCTCGGCACCGGCCGCGAGCGCGGCCGCGGCGTAACACTGATAGAAGGGATTGGGGATCAGCACGATCGGCCGGCCGCCCGCCTTGCTGTCGGGCGTCGTCACGAATGGCGCAAGAAACAACCCCTCGCGCGTGCCATTGAGCGGCAGCACATGCCTGTCCGGGTCACTCAGCGAGTCGGGTAGAACAAATCTGCGCCTGATCCAGCCCGCTGCGGCTTCGCGCCAGGCCGCCGTTCCGTTGATTGCAGGATATTCGCCGAATTCGTTCGCATGGCGCGAAATCGCGTCTTTCACGAATTCCGGAACCTGCCCTCTCGGATCACCCACCGAGAGGTTGATGGGCGCAGCGCCCGGCGGCACGGGATCGAGCAGCGTCGCGAGCTGGGCGAAGGATCCCGGCGGAAGCGAGGCAAGATTCCCCGGAAGCATGGATGTTTGAATCCTCAACACGCGTCGATTCTATGTGCGAACCGGACGAAGCGTCCATGCCTTTCGCGATTTAATCTCACGCGACAAGACGGTGTGCCTGCAAATGCCGCCCACCGCGCTGGCATGAGCCGCAGGCGCGGAATAGTCTTGAGGCGATGGCACGGGCAGGCGAATTCGACGTGATCGTGGGTGGCGGAGGCATGGTCGGCCTCACGCTGGGGCTCGCGCTGGCGGGTGCGGGCCTTTCCGTTGCAGTGGTCGACCCTGTTCCACAGGACAAGGCGACGAGCGCCGCCTTTGACGGCCGTGTGAGCGCGCTTTCCTATTCGTCGGTGCGCATGCTCGATGCGCTCGGCGTGTGGGATGGACTCGGCAAAACCGCGCAACCCATCAACGACATTCTGGTGACCGACTCGAAACTTGATGGCGTGCCGTCTCCCTTCTCGCTGCATTTCGATCATCGCGAGATCGGCGTGCCGATGGGGTTCATCGCCGAGAACCGGGATATTCGCGCAGCCCTTTTCGCCTGCGCGGAGCGGCATTCTTCGCTCACGCTGGAATGTCCGGCCGGGGTGAAGAGTTTCGAAAGCCATGGCGATCGCGTCGAAGCTGCGCTGACGACGGGCAAGACAATATCTGCGCGCCTGTTCGTTGCGGCGGACGGGCGCGAATCCCCCATGCGCGATCGCGCCGGCATCCAGATCATCTCCTGGTCCTATCCCCAATGGGGCATCGTCGCGACTGTCGAACATGAGCGGCCGCATGGCGGAACGGCCTATGAGCATTTCCTGCCTTCCGGACCCTTCGCCATTCTTCCCATGACCGGCAACCGGTCGTCTCTGGTCTGGACCGAGAAGGAGACTCTGGTTCGCGGCATGCTCGATCTCGCGCCGGCCGATTTCGACGCAGAAATCGCGCGACGCTTCGGGGCCCATCTGGGCGCCACGCATACGTCGGGACCGCGCTGGTCCTATCCGCTGCGCTTTCATCTCGCGCGCAGTTTCGCAGCGACGCGTTTTGCGCTTGCCGGAGATGCAGCCCACGGCATTCATCCGATTGCCGGCCAGGGCCTCAATCTGGGTTTCAAGGATGTCGCGGCGCTTGCCGAGGTGGTGCTGGATGCCGCCAGACTGGGCATGGATATCGGCGCAGCAGACGTCCTGCGCCGCTACGAGCGATGGCGCCGCTTCGATTCCTTTGCGCTCGCCGCTTCGACAGACGCACTCAATCGGTTGTTCTCGAACGATATCGCCCCTCTGCGTATCGCGCGGGACCTCGGCCTGGGAATCGTCGACCGCATCGGCCCGCTCCGGCGGTTTTTCATGCGCAACGCCGGAGGCGATCTGGGAAAGCTGCCACGCCTGTTGCGTGGTGAGGCCGCTTAACGAAGTTTGCCGTCTCCGCGGGCAGCAAGGGCCGCGGGCAATTCGAGGTAGAACGCGCGCGCCTTTGCAACGACCGAGCGCTGGCGGGCCGCTTCGGCCTCATCCTGCGACGCAAACATTTCTCCTTCGAAGAGAAAATGCTTCGTCGGCAGCCCGGTCCGCACATCGGCATTCGTCACTTCCGAAATTTCCTCGACCTGCTCTTCGGCCAGTCGCATCGTGTGCTTGAAATGCGCCAGGCGATCCTGCCTGTCGCGCATCTCTTCGGCACGCCGCGCGGCGTTCGTCGCGTCGAAACGCGACAGGGCGCGCGCCAGCGGGCGATGAAACCGATAGAGCAAGATGGCCGCGAGGACGAGGCCGGCCATTGCGAAAAGGTTATGCATGGCCGGTCACCCGATCAGCCGGTTCATTCGCTTCGGCCGGCGCAGGATCTGCAATCGTCTTGCGCCGCTCCCGTCCAAGATAGTCGCGACTTTGCATCTCCATCAACCGGGAGACCGTCCGCGAGAACCCGTCGGCGTTTTCTCCGGTTGCGAACAAATTTTCCGGCCGTGCGGCGGCGGAACAGACAAGTTTGACGCCTTCATCGTAAAGCGTATCGACAAGCACGACGAAGCGGCGTGCCTCGTCTCTCTGCTCTGGGCCCATGACGGGAATGCGATCGATGATCACGGCGTGATAGCGCCGGGCGATCGCAAGATAATCCGCGGCGGCCAGCGGCTTTCCGCACAATTCGTCGAACGCGAAACGCGCGACGCCATGCGCCGCCTGCGGAACCACAATTTCGCGGCCCAGAACCGGAAGGATGTCCCGCGCGCCGTGGTCTTGGTCCGTCAGGCGCTGCCAGGCCGCATCCATGGCCTGGTTTGCCATTGGCCCCAGAGGCGTCACGAACAGATCGAGTCCTGCCATGCGGCCAAGCCGATAATCACGCGGACCGTCGAGTTCGAGGATGTTCATGTGCTGCTCGATCAGCGCGACGAATGGCAGAAAAAGCTGACGGTTGAGGCCGCCTTCGTAAAGTCTGGACGGACATGTGTTCGATGTCGCCACCAGAACCGTTCCCAGGTCAAACAGCTGTGCGAACAGGCGTCCCAGAATCATGGCATCGGCAACGTCGCGCACCTGGAACTCGTCCAGACAAAGGAGGCCCGCCTCCGAGCTTATGGCCCGCGAGACCGCCGCAATGGGATCCTCGTGCAGTCGGCGCGCTGCGAAAATCCGCGCATGTGTATCGACCATGAAGGCATTGAAATGGGCGCGGCGCTTGGCGACAACCGGCGCAATCCGGAAAAACGCGTCCATCAGCATCGTCTTGCCACGGCCGACTTCCCCCCAGAGATAGATGCCGCGCGCCGCAGGCGCCTGGTGGAACAGGCGATGCATCAGGGATCGCTGCGATTGCAGCGCCTGCGCAAGGCCGTCGAGTTCGCGCGCGATCCGGTCCTGGGCAATATCAGGCTGAACTCCTGCAGCACGAAGCTGCTTAAGGACGGACATGGTCATCAGGGATGGCGCGGAAGAATGGCCCAATAGTCGAAATCAAGAATCAGATCGTCCGGATACCGCCCCGCGGCATCCTTGTCGGGAAACCCGCCGCAGGAAAGATTGCGCGTTGCCATAAGCCTCAGGCGGAGCGCGCCGCAGTCCGATCGCCCGGGAAGTTCGGCTTTGTCGACGATATGCGACCAGGCAAACACCGTGTCTCCTGCGAACAGGGGATTCACATGCCGCCCTGCGTTGATACCGGCGAGAAGAAGTGCATTTCCGAGGCCGTTAAACGACAGGGCCCGCGCAATGCTGATTGCATGACCGCCATAGATGAGGCGGCGCCCATGGCTCTCCTGATTTTGCGCATGCTGGTTGAAGTGGACGCGCGCCGTGTTCTGATAGAGCCGCGTCGCCAGCATGTGATCCGATTCTTCAACGGTCATACCGTCGATATGGTCGATTTTTTCTTCGGGCTCATAGTCCTCCCAGAAAAACCGGCTTCCCGACAATGAAGAATCGAAGGCCCGGAAATCGATTTCTTCAGGCACATGAAGCGCATGAGCCGCGATGCTCTCCGGCAAATCCGGCACCCAGACCTCGCCCGGCTCCGAATGGGGATCGCGCTTGCGTACCATCACCCACCGAATGAAAGAGAGCAACGTTCGCCCGACCTCATCGCGCGCTTCCGTGCGGACATAGACAACACCGGTGCGCCGGTTCGAATTTTCCTTGAGGCCAATGACTTCCGAAACCGCATGCACCGTTGTTCCCGGATAGACGAGACCGCGAAACTGCCCACTCGCATATCCCAGATTGGCAACGGCGTTCAGAGATATGTCGGGCACCGTCTTTCCAAAAACCGTATGAAAAACGAGAAGGTCGTCCAGCGGACGCCCAGGCAGTTTGAGTTGCCGTGCAAATGCATCGGACGAATGCAGGGCAAATCGCGAACCATAGAGAGCGAGATAGAGGGTCGCATCGCCCTGGCCGAGCGTGCGCGGAGTGGCATGGGCAAATCTTTGCCCGATGGAAAAATCCTCGAAATGATGTCCGGCTGTAGACTTCATGGCGCGCCGGGACCCAGCGCCGCGATCGCATCGGCAAGTTCGACGGTCTGACGCGCCACTGCCGCATGCAGACGTTCGACCATCCGTCCGTCCAATGCGATTGCGCCCTTGTCGCGGTTTTCGGGCAGATCGAATGCGGCCAGAATCCTGCGTGCCTGTTCCACTTCCGCGGGCGACGGTGCGAAGATTTCGTTGCAGGGATCGATCTGCGAAGGGTGGATGAGAGTCTTTCCATCGAAACCGAAAGCGCGCGCCTGTTGGCAGCACCGCGCGAACGCTGCCCCGTCATCGATGTCGTTGAAGACGCCATCGATGACGGCGAGCGAATAGGCCCGCGCCGCGGCGACGGACAGGCCCAACGCGCCGGCGAGATTCATCCGATCCGGCGTATGGTGCCCGCGAAGTTCCTTGATCAGATCGTTTGTCCCCATCACCAGACATGCAAGCCGCCCGCCGGCCGACGCAATGGCAGCAAGGTTGAGGATCGCCAGCGGCGTCTCGACCATTGCCCAAAGGGCCATCTCCGATCGCCGCCCGGCAAGCCGCGTTGCGGCATCGGAGAGGTCTCCCGCCTGCGACACCTTCGGGATCAGGATCGCGTCCGGATCGCATTCCGCCGCAGCCGTCAGATCGTCCGCCCCCCATGGTGTCGAAAGCGCGTTGACCCGGATCACGACTTCGCGCTTGCCGAATTTTCGCGCCCGAACCGCATCGCAGACCTGCGCGCGCGCCATGATCTTGGCGTCGGGCGCAACTGCGTCTTCCAGATCGAGAATGAGCGTATCGGCTGGAAGTGACGCGGCCTTCTCCAGCGCCCGCGCATTGGAACCGGGCATGTAGAGGACCGAACGGCGAGGCCGAATCATCTGAAACATCCCGGCGGATTGCCAGGGAGACCTAGCCGATGCCCCGAGCGTCGCCAAGTCGGGAATGGCACGCTGGAACCACCCGTTTCAGGGAGCAAGCGGACGCACGTCCTCGACGAGATGGACGAGCACGCGCCCAGGCTCCTCGATCTGCATCATATGCGCGGAATTCTCGAACCATATGAGCTTCTTGACCGGCGCATGCACATGCGCAAACCAGTCCGCCGTGACCTTGGACGATACAGTGTCATCGTACCGGCCATTGAACATGATGATCGGACATTGAAAATTGGTGACGTTCTCGAGATTCACGGTCGAAAGGCCCTTGAGCAACCGCGTCAACGAGAGCAACGAGCCCTTGTCTATGGCTTTGCGGTCCGTGTCCGTATAGTCCGGTGAAAGTCGGGACGCATTATCGTAGTAGTCATAGCTGTCGCGCCCGTGAGTCAGACCTCCATACTTCACCGACCATTTGCGCTCGATATTGATCTTGTCGAGCGGGAGCGCACCATCGGCTTCGGGATAGGGAGCGATGCCGCGGAGTTCCTTGACGGCAGTCGCGTCGTGTGCCGCTGCGGCCAACCGGAGCGTGTCCGCGTAGTCGACGCGCTCGCTTTCCCGCATGTCGATGATTTGGCCCATCCCGATATAGGCGTACAGCCAGTCGGGATGTCTTTGTGCCAGTTCGAGTCCGAGAACCGATCCCCAGGAATGGCCAAGAACAAAGATCTTGTCCTTGTGATAGGTCGCGCGCAGATAGGTGACCATCGCTTCCGCGTCCGAAATCATCTGCGGCACGGTTATCGTGGGGCCAACCTGCCGGGGATCGTTGGCGAGATAGGTCTTGCCCGCGCCGCGTTGGTCCCACTGCACGACGGTGAAGTAGTCCTCCCAGCCATTCTGGAACGTCCAGCTGGTGGGCATTTCCGGAGCGCCAGGGCCGCCATGAAGGAAAAGCAGGATCGGATTGCGCCGGTCTCGTCCACGCACCGTGATCCATTGCTGCGTGCCGTTGATGGGCACCTTCAGCTGCGAGTCGATTCCATTCGGCGAGACGATCCGCTGCAAGCCGCCGATGATGGCCCGCGCATCGGTCTCAGGGACGTGCGCCGGGCCGGCTGCGGCGGCGACCGACATTGGAACGACGAGAAAA
Source organism: Rhizomicrobium sp. (assembly GCA_036490345.1). GTDB lineage: Bacteria > Pseudomonadota > Alphaproteobacteria > Micropepsales > Micropepsaceae > Rhizomicrobium. Next base: position 11,456 of record DASXEA010000036.1, read on the forward strand.
AGTGCCGCAAGCCAGCGAACATGCATCAAATTTGTCCTTCGCAACAGGCTTTTGCCTGGCAGGGACATAATCTGGGCCAGCCGGAACGGACTTCAAGTCTTGCAATGTTGCCCGTGCGAACAGGAAGCCGGATTGGCCGGCTTCATGCTGCCTTTTTGAGCAATTTGCGATTGATCAGACATTCGGCGATCTGCACCGCGTTCAGCGCCGCGCCTTTGCGAAGATTGTCCGAAACAACCCACATGGACAGTCCATGCTCGACAGTGGGATCCTTGCGGATGCGCGACACGTAGGTTGCATCTTCGCCGGCTGCTTCGATCGGCGTGATGTAGCCGTCGTCCTCGCGCTTGTCCACGACGAGCACACCCGGCGCCTCGCGCAGAAGCGAACGCGCCTTGTCGGCGGTGATCGGCCTTTCGAATTCGACGGTCACGGATTCACAATGACCGATGAAGACCGGAACGCGCACGCAGGTGACGGTAAGCTGAATATCCGGATCGAGAATCTTTTGTGTCTCGAGCATCATCTTCAACTCCTCCGTGGTGTAACCGGAATCGATGAAGTCGCCGCAATACGGGATCACATTGAAGGCAATCTGCTTGGGGTAGTGTTTATGTTCGATCGGGTCTGCCACGAACACGGCACGAGTCTGGGAAAACAGCTCGTCCATCGCGTCCTTGCCGGTTCCCGACACCGACTGATAGGTCGAGACAACTACCCGCTTGATCTTGGCGTAGTCGTTCAACGGCTTCAGTGCCACGACGAGTTGTGCCGTCGAGCAATTGGGATTGGCGACGATGCCTTTCCGGATCGTATTCAAAGCGTCGGCGTTGACCTCGGGCACCACCAGGGGAACGTCCCGGTCCATGCGCCAGCACGACGAATTGTCGATCACAATCGCGCCCTGCTCGACAATTTTGGGAGACCACTCTTTCGAAACTTTCGATCCCGTCGACATGAGGACGATATCGGTGTCGGAGAAATCGAAGTAGTCGATCGCTTTGACCTTCAAAATGCCGTCCCCGAACGAGACCTCGGTCCCGATCGAGCGCGTCGAGGCCAGCGCAACAACTTCGCTCACCGGGAAGGCGCGCTCCACAAGCACGTTCAGCATTTCCCGGCCGACATTGCCGGTCGCACCGACCACCGCAACTTTGTAGGACATCAGAAGGTTCGCTCCGTCGCTATCGAGGCGAGGATTACTGCATGGCGCTGCGGCGGGAAAGTGGCGAAAATCAACTAATGGTTGATCGGCCAGACAAACAGCAATCGGCCCGAACGGAGGTTTCCCGACATTCCACTGGCCATGAAGCCCACGGCCGGCAATGCATCGCTGGCGAAATGTGCCTGGACGACATCGTTGTCACTGATGGCCCGGCCAATCTGGGCATGGAAAGGCCCGATGGAAAAGCTTGGGGCAAAGACCTTGTTCGACCAGGATCCTTCGCTCGAAGCAGTCGGCACAACACCGTCCAAGGTTGCGCCCGCACCATTTCCCCGCGCCTCGACGGGTGTATCCAGATCGATGGACAAATGGGGGAGCTGCATGACCCGGAATCCGGGGCGCGCAGCCGCCGGTACGGCTGCGAGCACGACAGCAATAAGCACCAGACACATTCTCACGCCACAGCCCTCCCGTTTCGAAGGTTAAGCGTCTCTTCCTAATGCTCCGTTGCCCAGCCTCATGAAGTATTGCGCGAATTTGATTCGAAATCGAGTCTCCATTGTCCCATTTCCGAACAGCGGCAACGGCCAGGCTGCTAGACGACACCGCTTTGTCGCAGCGCACTGATTTCTGTCTCGGAAAGCTCCAGCAGTTGCGACAGGACCGCGTGGGTATGCTCTCCCAGCAGGGGAGGAGCCGAGTGATATTCCGGAGGCGTCCGGGAAAGCCTGAGCGGACTCGCAACAAGCGAGACCGCTCCGCCATCGCGCGGCAATTCGATCTTCAACCCGCGCGCCATCGCCTGCGGATCCGCAAAGACCTGGTCCACACCCTGAATCGGTCCGCATGGAACATTTTCAGCTTCGAGACACGAGATCCACTCGCTGGTCTTTCGCGCGGCCAGGACGGCGCGCAGATCGGCGATCAGGGCCTCACGATTCGCCACCCGCGCCGCATTCGTGGCGAAGCGAGGGTCCCGTGCCAGGGTTTCGCGACCGGCGGCGCGGCAGAAACAATGAAACTGGCGATCATTGGCGACAGCCAGAACCAGATGCCCATCCGATGTCGCAAACACCTGGTACGGGACAATATTGGGATGGGCATTGCCGAGACGGGCGGGCACCATGCCCCCCGCCAGATAGTTTTGGGCCTGATTGGCAAGCGCTGCGACCTGGCAATCGAACAAGGCCATGTCGATGGCCTGGCCTTCGCCCGTCCGGCTTTGGTGAATCAGCGCCGCCTGGATAGCGATGCAGGCGTACAGCCCGGCGAACAGGTCCGAGACTGCGACGCCGACCTTGAGCGGCTCGCCGCCGGCAGAACCATCGGGCTGCCCGGTTATGCTCATCAGGCCTGCCATACCCTGAATCAGGAAGTCATAGCCCGGTCGCTGGCTGTAAGGGCCGTCCTGCCCAAAGCCGGTCAGGGAGCAGTAAACGAGCGCGGGATTGTCGGCGGCCAGCGCAGCGTGGTCGAGGCCGTACCGGGCCAGCGTGCCGGTCTTGAAGTTCTCCACCACAACATGGGCGCGTCGCGCCAGTCGCCTGACAAGCGCTGCGCCCTCAGGGCGGGAAAAATCGATCGTGACAGATTTCTTGTTTCTGTTGGCGGCAAGGAAATAAACCGCATCGCCGTGAGTTTCCCGCGCCGACTCCAGGAACGGTGGACCAAAGGCGCGGGTCTCATCTCCCTCGCCCGGCTTCTCGATCTTGATGATTTCCGCGCCGAGATCGCCCAGGATCTGAGTGGCCCAGGGACCCGCGAGAACGCGGCTAAGGTCAAGAACCCGGATATGCGAAAGGGCTCCCACAAACCGTTCTCCAGATTTGAGACGTTACGAGTTCAGCTTGCGCGCGCGGTGCAAAGGCATGCTCAGAGTTCCGTGCGCACATCCCACAGTTCGGGATAGAAACGCAGATCAAGCGCTTTTCGCAAATAGGCTACGCCCGACGTTCCCCCGGTCCCCGATTTGGAGCCGATGATTCGTTCCACGGTTTTGACGTGGCTGTAACGCCAGAGATGAAAGCGATATTCGACGTCGACAAGTTTCTCCGCAAGTTCGTACAGGTCCCAATGCTTTTCGACATCGCGGTACACTTCGCGCCACGCATCGGTCACCCGCGAGTCCGGCACATAAGGCTCGCTGAAATCGCGTTCGAGCTTTTCCTTCGGAATGGCGAAGCCCCTGCGTGCGAGCAGCGCAAGCGACTCGTCATAGATGCTCGGTTCGACGAGTGCCGCCCGCACAATTGTGGCAACGGCTTCGTCGGCTTCGAACACCTTGACTGTCTGGCGATTTTTGTTGCCCAGCCGGAACTCGAGCATGCGGTATTGAAATGACTGAAAACCCGACGCCTTGCCAAGGGAGGCGCGAAAGCTCGAATAGTCGAAGGGAGTCATGGTGGAAAGAATCTCCCACGACTGAATCAGGTTGGTCTGGACCCGGGCGACACGCGACATCATCTTGAAAGCGGGTCCCAGTTCACCGGCGCGAATTTGCCGGATGGCACCGTTGATTTCGTGCAGACAGAGTTTGATCCAGAGTTCCGATGCCTGGTGTATGATGATGAACAGCATCTCGTCATGCTGCCCGCTCAGGGGGCGCTGACAATCGACCAGCTGGCCGAGTTGCAGATAGTCCCCGTAGGACATCGCCTCGCGAAAATCCCAATGCACGCGCTCGCCGGACAGGTCGACCGCGTGTGGCCCTTCGGAACTTTGCATATGTTTATCGGAATTCATGAGAGAATTTCTTAAGCCTCAAACGACAGCGGAATCGCTCCGCGAGCCGATCGATGCTAAGGTTACCTCGCGAGTTAAACAACGTGGTGTTGGGCATGGGACGAAAAACTGCGGCCGGGCTGGTTTGCCTTGCAACGCTTTCGCTTGGCGCACCGGCGCAAGCCGCGCACAAATGCGCGAAAGCCGAAGAGGTGACAGCCATCCAGGCCGCCGCCATCCAGCAGGAGTTGATGGTCGCGGCGCTGACCTGCGATCAGGTGACGAATTTCAACGCATTTCAGACGAGTTTCGGCCCAGAGCTGCGCGCCTACGATTCCAAGCTGGAGCGAATGTTCCGCCGGCTGTATGGCGGCAAGGGTGAAGGGGAATACCACGCGTTCAAGACGCGGCTGGCGAATCACTCTTCGATGCGCAGCATCACGGACAATCCCAGCTACTGTCATGAGGCGCGTGATGCTTTTGGGACGGCGCTCGCGCCGGACAAGCCGACTCTCGCGGGCTTTGCATCGACCGTTCCCGTCTATGAACAATCGCCTGTCGACTCGTGCGCCGGCGGGCTTACGGTGGGCGTCGCGGCCGCTACGGCCGTCCCTAACGTCATGCCGCAGCCCAATCCGCAGCGCCTTGCGATCGTCTCCGAGCCCGCGGCCTCCGGCCCTCCCGGCGCAGTGGTGCCCCCGGCCGAAACGCCGGCCCAGCCTCCGCCGTCCAACTAGCGCCTTTCTATCGTTTTCGCCTCATCGCCCGCCCAAAAGGCGGGCGATGTCGTTTGGGCAACCGCCCAGGGGTGATTTGCGACAATGCCGACGATACGACGCCGCAACAAAAAGGGGCGGGCCAGCGGCCCGCCCCGTTCTGTTTCGCCTGATCGGAGGCGTTAGCCGCCCAGATCGATCACTGCGCGGCGATTTTGCGGCTCGCGCACGCCCGGACCGGTGGGCACGAGCGGATCATGGAAGCTCTTGCCTTCGATCGAGATTTGCGAGCCATCCATGCCTTCGCGGACCATCTCGTCCTTGACAGCATCGGCACGACGGACCGAAAGGCCCTGATTGTAGCTATCCGATCCGACCGTATCGGTATGGCCGGTGACAAGAACCTTGACGAAGCCATTTGACTTCGCGGTCTTCACAGCCTCTTCCACGACCGCCTGGGCTTCAGACGTCAGGTTCGCCTTGTTGAAGTCGAAGAAGACAATAAATGTCTTTGTCGGCGGAGGCGCCGGCGGTGGAGGGGCCGGCGGAGGCGGAGGCGGCGGGGGTGGCGGCGGAGGCGGCGGCGGGGGCGAAGCCCACGGATACCATCTCACGCTGAAAAGCCACGCCTGGTCGTTCAGGTCGCCGACATGCATCGGGATCCCGGTCGAGCTGCCATAGTGCTTGTTTTCGGAGAGCGAGCGATAACGCCAGTCGACCGTCAGATCGATATTCGGCGTCAGCGAATAGGCCAGGCCCGTCATGGCCTGCCACATGAATCCCTGCTGCGTGCTGCCGACGAGCGTGCCGCCGCCATAGGGAATATTCACATCTGCGTTGCCGATACCGGCGCCAGCACCGACCGTGTAGTCCCAGCGATCCGTCAGACGGAAATCGTAATTGCCGTTGACCATCGCCGAAAAAACATTGGCATGGCCGCCGCTGGTGACGCCGTAGGGCGTATTCGTCGAATCGGTATCATGCCCCGACCAACCAAATTCGCCCTCCACACGGAAGCGATCCGGAAAGCGATATCCCCAAGCGCCCTCCACCAGACCACTGTTGTTTGTGTCGATCTTGCCGATCGCCGGGCCACTTTGAGGCGTGACCTGTATATTGCCGAGATGATCGAAGGCGCCGCCGAGATCGATGTACCAACCGGTCGCATCACTGGCTGCAGCCGGGCCTGCGAGGGCCAACAGTGCGGCTCCAGCCAGGGCCAACATTCGAGCTTTCATCTTTGAATCCCCGTGTGAATCACTGACGGTCGGAGAAACTCTCCGATCCGCCGGTTTGCGTGAACGCATTTGGTAGCATCGCTATCAGCTATAACTCCGGTCGCCAACATTAAGCGCACCCCTTGGGCGGGTTTCCCAAAGTGCTGTGGCGAGCCTGCAACAATTACTAAGGCCACATCCGGAACGTTTCCGCCGGCCCGCTCCAGAGGTAGGAATAGCGTCCGGGCGAAATCCACAGGGTTTCCGCGGCATTTCGGGCAGTCGCTCCCGGGCCTTCCAAGGCGTGGAGGAGTTCCGTTCGGGGGGTGACGTGAAATTGCCGCAGCCACGCCTTCAAGACCCAGGCCGGGAACTTTCCCAGCCGACCAAGGTCGCCGAAATCCACGAGATGCACCCTTCCCTGCGTTCGTACCGCCGTGGCCGCCGCATGAAGGGCACTTTTCCAGTCCGGAATCATCGACAGGCTGTAGGAAAATACGGCCCGATCGAACGGCAGCGCCTCACCCAGGGTCCCGGGCGTCAATTCCTCGGCATAGCCGCGTGCGATGCTGATTCGTTCTTCCAGGCCCGCGCGGCGGACCGCGTTTCGCGCCGTGTCGAGCATGACTTCGGACGCATCGATCCCGAACAGGCGCGAATGGGGATAGAGGCGTGCGATCGCGATCAGATTTCTGGCGGTCCCGCAGCCCACCTCGACCAGCCGTTCCCCGGGTTGCAGGCAAAGCTCGCGCACGAGGCGGTCCCGCCCAAAGAGGTAGTATTTGCGGGTGATATCGTAAAAGTACCGCTGACGACGATAGACGATGTCCATCAGGTCGCCATGCTCTTCGGGAGCCGTCTTCAACGCAATCTCATACGGCTAGGAAAGTGGCCGTCGGCAATAGACGTGAAAGCCGCCATAGATCGACGACCGGTCTTGGGCATGAAAGGCCCGGCTCTCCGCCTCCAGATAATTCCAGGGAGCAAGCAATTCGGGCGGCAGTTTCCGCGGCAGCGGCGATTCCTCGCCAGCCGTGCGAAAGATGACCCGGGCGTCGCGCCTATCCGCCGTGCGGTCGATTTCCTTCCACAGGGCAGCGAGCACATCCGGCGTCATCCAGTCCTGCGCATCGAGCAGCACATATCTGTGCAGCGATGCTGCGGGCTGGGTCTTGAGGAATTCGATCAACGAGGCGTGATGAACTTCCACACGGTCGGTGCGCGAGCGGATGGCGTCATAAATGTCCTCCCGCAGATAGGCGGGGACGGCTTCGCGGTTCTCCACATCATAGCCGCGCGTAAACGCCTGCCAGGCAAAGTAGTTTTCCGAGATGGGAAAGTCGCACGCCAGCTTCTCGACGCGCTGGCGCAGCACGGCTACAGGATCACCGTTCGAGGCGGCGACGAGTTCGTCATACTGCGCCGGGGGAATGCCCAGCGCATAAAGCGACACCGGCGTCCTGGAAAGGAAGCGGATCGATTTATAGTCGAAAAGCGGGGCAATGGTCTTTTCGAAATGGACGCGTTGCTCGGCTGGCGTCCGGGCGGTGACAAGACTCTCGAGGCGCTTGCCATGCAGGCGCGCGACCGCGTGCAGTACGCCGATAAAGCGCCCCAGGAGGCCGTAGCGGTACAGGTTGCGGGCAAACATGTTGATGCGCCGACCATGCAGGGGAATATGTTTTTCCCAATAGCGCCGCGTTTCCGGATCGAGTCTGTGGCAAAGAAAATTGTCGTAGGCCTTACGGTTGGCCTTGTCGTTCGCCGCGCCGAAAAAGCGGAAAAACTCCTCATAGCCGGGCAGATTGCCGAGCGCCGCGAGCTTGAGTCGGGTCAGGGCCACATGATTGGCATTCAGATCGACTGCGATGATGCGTTCGGGATCGGCCGCAAGATAGTTGAGAATGTTGCAACCGCCCGAGGCGATCGTGAGCACGCGATGGTGCGGCCCAATCTCCAGCGCTTCCAGGTCGACATCGGGATCTTCCCAAATCTGGTTGTAGACAAACCCCTTGAACATCATCGTGAAAAGACGTTCGAGCGCGCCCCGCTTGGTGGTTGCGGGACGGGTGTGAGCGGCACGTGCGAGAAGGGTGCTGGCCATGGACGCTAGCGGGACGTTCCGATCCTAGTTGCAGAGATACCACTATCTACGGCGGAAAGCGCCCAATGCAAAGCACTTTGCTGCCGGCTGATCCGCTTCTCCGGCTTGCGCAGGCCGGCATTGGTTGCTTATTGGGGGCAATGCGCGAATCCCACACGGAAAACGAGCAATCGCCCGTACAGCAACTGCTGCATCTGCTGGACCTTGAGCAGATTGAAGTCAACATCTTCCGGGGCACCAGCCCTCAGGATCGCGTTCAGCGTGTATTTGGCGGGCAGGTTCTCGGTCAGGCGCTGGTCGCCGCATCGCGGACTGTCGAAGCCCGCGTTTGCCACTCGCTGCATGCGTATTTCCTGCTGCCGGGCGACCCCAAGGTTCCCATCCTTTATGAAGTCGATCGCAGCCGGGACGGCATGAGTTTCAGTTCCAGGCGGGTCGTCGCGATTCAGCATGGGCGTCCGATCTTCCATATGTCGGTCTCATTTCAAATCGTCGAAACCGGACTCGAGCACCAGATTGACCCGCCTGAAGTACCCGGACCGGACGAACTGCCGAACGAAGACGAGTTCCGTCTCAGCGTGATCGACCGCGTTCCCGAAGCATACCGGGCACATTTTCTGCGCAAACGACCTATCGAATTGAGACCGGTGGAACGGTCGCAAATCTTCGAAGCCCACAAGCGCCCTCCGCGCCAGGCAATCTGGGTGCGCGCGACCGGTCCCGTGCCGGACGACATCGCGCTTCAGCAATGTGTTCTGGCCTATGCGTCAGACATGACCCTGCTGGATACGTCGCTGCGGCCCCACGGTATCGGCTGGTTCGACAAGCGGGTTCAACTGGCAAGCATCGATCACGCGATGTGGTTCCATTGTCCGTTCCGAATTGATCAATGGCTGCTCTATGTACAGGACAGCCCAAGCGCATCCGGCGCGCGAGGCTTCAGCCGCGGACTGGTCTACACGCAGAGCGGCAAGCTCGTGGCGTCCGTCGCACAAGAGGGACTGATGCGAATACGCGAGCCGCAACCGGCGTAGTCAGATCAACAGTCGCTGCAGGTGACCTTCGTCGACTGCCGCGGCCGCGAATAAAACGTGTCGCCCATCGGGATTGTGCCGATCAGGTCGCCGAGCGGCGAGGTGTAATTGTATGTTACCTGAACGAAGATGGCGCCGCCCCCGGACGCGATGATACCAGCGGGAATATTGTTCATGACGGTGTTGTGCAGCAGCGGCGAGCCATTCTGCGCCTTACTCCAGTCGACCGTGTTCTGACCATTCGCCGCGTTGTTTACGATGCTGGAGATCACGATCGTCGCGTTGGAGGCCGCGAACGGATAGAGGATCGAATTTCCTGCGCTGAAAATGTTGCTCAGGTCGGAACTGGAAACCGTGCTGGCCTGCGCGACGAGATCCGCGAGGCTCGCCGTCGTACTGATGACCTTCTGCCGGCATTCCAGCGCATTGCAAATCTCGATTGTTCCAGCCAGCAGCACCGCCAGGACCGGGGCGATTACGGCGAATTCGACGGCCGAAACGCCCCGTCGGCATCGCAGCACCTCAATCGCTCGCTTCAGCATGATGCGGTGCTCGTATAGGGCTCGTTACGAAAGGAGTCGGCCGCTGCAAGCAGATACTGCCCGTTCGGCATGTTTTGTAGAAATGGCGCCATGAGCGGCGTCATGATCGTCCATGGAAAGAAGGCGCGGATCAGCACGACGTCGCAGGCGCCCCCCGCCGCAAATTGCAGCTTCGTGGTGTCGATTGAGCCGTTCGCCTTGGTGACATTCCCAAAATTCGCACTGGCGAACGAACTGAAGGCCCGCATGTCTATCTGCATGTTTGCGTTGCAGGTTGTGGTGCTCATCAGCCCGGACATTTCGGTGCAGATCTGCGCCACGAACTGCGTTTCGGACATGCCCTGGCTCTGCATCTGGCCCGTTCGCACCATCCGCGCCGCGTCGTCAGCTGCGTTTTGCAGTGTCGATTGCGCGTAGAAGATGACACCGGTCTCGATGATGCCGAAGAGGAACAGGCACATGATCGGCGCGAGCACCGCGAACTCGATGACGGCCGAACCGGATGTTGCGAGCCTACGCATGAAAAGCCCGCGGAATCTGCGCTTTGAACAATTCCTGCTCCGCCCCACTTGACGCCCACGGACAATTACAGCGAATGCATTAACGCGCCATTAGGAGGAACCGAAGCGAAACCGCGCCGCATTCTGAATAATTCGTGAACCCGCCAGATCAGAATTAATCTCTTGGAGACCGACCCTGTTTCGAAACGAAACGCTTAACGCCCCGATAACCTTTCCCGCAGCTTTACGGCGCAAAGTGAATCGTTCCGGATTATAGAGGCCGACGAATTCTGATGGCCGGGGCGACTTGTGAGCATTCACGCGCGAATCCGCAATCTCCTGTCGCACGTCACGCGACTCCGCGGGCGAACGCACGGAAGTGTTGCAACAATTTTTGCCCTCTCGATCGTGCCGCTGGCTCTTGCCGCTGGCGTCGGCGTCGATCTTGGGCGCGGAGTGGTCGTGCGAACGCGCCTGGCAGAAGCGCTCGATGCAGCCGGCTTGGCGATTGGTGCAACGCCGAACATCAGCCAGAGTCAGGCGCAGACGCTCGCGCAGCAGTATTTCAACGCGAACTACAATGTCAGCACGACCTTTGGGACGCCCGCCCCGGTGACGGTCACCATTGCCAACGAGACTGTCACCGTCTCGGACAACGTGCCTGTACCCACCGTGCTGATGAAACTCGCGGGCCTGAACACGTTGAACGTGTCCTATGCGTCCCAGGTCACCTGGGGACAGACAAAATTGTGGGTGAGCCTCATCCTCGACAACACCGGTTCCATGACTCAGACGGATATGCTGGGCTACAGCAAGATCGCGGCTCTGAAAACCGCCATCCAGAATCTTCTGACGACTCTGCAGGGCATCGCCAAGAACCCGGGCGACGTCATGGTTTCGATTGTGCCATTCACGACCGGCGTCAACATCGGCACCGGCAATAAGGCTGCGCCTTGGTTGAGCTTCGCTGCCTGGGATGCAGTTGGTAGCGGCGACGGGACGTATCAAAACGCACTGGGTCTGCCCTGCACACCGGGTTCGCCCGGGTGCAGTTGGATAGCCTACGACTCTTCACACACCACCTGGTCCGGATGCGTGATGAACCGCGACCAGGACTACGACGTGCAAAACACGGCGCCGAGCGCCTCGGTAGCCGGGACCCTGTTTCCCGCCGCACCGCCAAAGCTTTACGGCCACACGCCGGCGAATTCGTGGAGCCTGACCTGCCCTGAGCAGATGATCGCGCTGACCGATATTTCGACCGGCAGCGGATCTTCCGCCCTCAGTAGCGAAGTGAGCCACATGACATCCGGGGGCGCCACCAGCCAGCCGATCGGCCTTGCGATGGGGTGGATGACCCTCACCAACTCCGACCCGTTCGATCCGGGACAAATTCCCCAATACACCACGCCTGTCGCGATCATCGTCAGTGACGGGTTGAATACGCAGGACCGGTGGACCGGCGACGGCTCCACTCAGGATACTTCGACAGACGCCCGGGAAGCGCTTGTTTGCACAAACATGAAAAGTGCCGGCATTACGATTTACGCCATCTACATCAATTTGAATGGAACCCAGGGAAATTCAGCCCCCTTGCAGAACTGCGCCAGCGATCCGGGGAAGTTTTTCGATCTGACGACCTCGGGCGAACTCATCACGACGCTCAATCAGATCGGCACCCAGATCACACATTTGCGCGTCTCCCAATAACATATCTGCCCCGCCGCACTTCCTTTCCGGCCGGTGCGTGTTTCGATAAAATTCGAGTCAATAGGTATTTCCCCTGAGGGCAAATGATTGGATTTGCCTTCAATTTCGATGTGTCACGAAACGCACCATTAGGACCTGGCACGTCATAAATACCGGACAACGGCGTCACGGGGTTTATGCAATGCTGAGATTCTTGCGGTCTTATTGGCACGACAGGCGCGGCAATATCGCGATCCTTTCGACCGTGATGATCACGTCACTCGTGGGCGTGTCGGGACTTGCCGTGGAATTCGGTAACGGCCTCCTAAATCGCATGCAGGACCAGCGCATCGCCGATGCGGCCGCCATGAGCGGCGGCACGATCTACAACTCGACAAGTTCGACGACCGCAATGCAAGCCGCGGTCACCAATATCGCCACCCTCAACGGAGTTTCGACGACCGCCGTCTCATCCTCTGTCGTTTCGTCGCCGTCCGGCGATGGCAATGAGGCCGTGATGGTGACGGTTCGGACCACTGTTCCCCTCGCTCTCGCGCGGGTGCTCTGGACCGCGAGCCCAGGAGCCAGCATGCCCGTCAGCGCAACGTCTTATGCCGAGCTGAAATCGGGTTTGCCGGGATGCATCATCGCACTGAGCAGCAGCGGCACAGGCGTAACGTTGAGCGGCGGCACAGGCGTAACCGCTGCCGGCTGCGCGGTCGCATCGAACACCACCGCCAGCGTGCCGTGCGGAACGTCGATCGTCACCAAGGCACTGGAATACGATACCTCCTACTCGGAATGCACGACGCCGAACAGCATAACCGCGCCCAGCGGATCGACTCTCACGATCACAAAAACGCTGACCAGCGATCCCCTGTCCGGGGCAACCGGCGTCGCCGATTCGACGAGCCATCTGAGCAGCGTTTCGTCGATCAGTTCACCAGCGTCACCGACGGTAACGGGCGGCACGGCCGTGAGCTTCGGTTACACGGCATCGACGACGCAAACCCAGCTGACGGCAGACGGATGTAGCGGAACATTCACCTCGAATATCTGGACGGTTACGTGCAGTAACGGGACATACAATTTCGGGGCAATCTCCCTGTCCGGTGGCATCACAGTCAATTTCAATCTCGCGGGTGCTGCATCGAATACCTACAATTTCAACGGGCAGATCTGCGATAGCGGAACGGCGCTGCATTTCGGCAACGGAATTTATAACGTGTCCGGGGGCATTGCCTCGGGCGGCGGCTCGTCGACCACATTCGGATACGGGACGTTCAATATCGGGCGGGTCAGCACGGGCAGCAATCCGTGCGGCGCCCCGACAGGCTACAGTATCTACAATACCGGCAGCGTGATGACATTCGGCAGCGCCACCACCGCCAGCACATTCACGATCGTCGGCGGCATCAACAACAGCGGCGGCGAAACGCTCGTGATGGGTGGAGCATGCACCAACGGGGGAAATCCCTGCACCGGCACGAGTTCGAGCAACAGCTTCACATCGCCGACCGGCAACAGCTTCAACCTCGGCGCAACGACGGCCGGCGACAGCATTGTGATGGGCGGCGGCGCTGCCACGTATTTCGGTGACGCCACAGGAAGCGGCAAACTTTTCCAGACGGCCGGAAACGTCAATGTGACCAGCGGTGGCGGGAGCTGCCTGTGGATCGGCGCAGCGGCCGAGCACGACATTAATGGCTATATGTCTACTGCTGGCGGCACCACGCTCGGATCCGGACGCTATTCGATCTACAAATATCTCTGGCTGGGCGGCGGCGGCGGCGGCGACGTCACATGCGGCGGATCGACGGTCGGCATGTACGGCAACAACGTCACCATGGTGATCGGTGGCAACGGCGTGCCCACCTCTGGCGGTTGCCCGAACGACTCGTTCTGCGTGTCGAACGGCTATGGTCATGTGACGCTCTCTTCGCCGGGTTCGGGCTCGCTCGAGGGACTGGCCGTCATCGGCCCCATCTCGTCGGGCAACACAAACGGCGCCCTGTTTACGGGTGGCGCGAGCAATACCACCCTGTCCGGTGCCGTGTATTTTCCGCATGGCCCCGTCTCGCTCAGCGGAGCGGGCAGCCTGGGCAATGGTACCGGTCAATGCCTCGAGTTGATCGGCTCCCAGGTAACGCTCTCGGGCGGCTCGGCCGTCGGCACGACCTGCACGATCAGCGGCCAGACGGGCGGCACCAACGGTGCCGTCGCCCTGGTGCAGTGAGGAACGGCTATGCGCACCAGGATGATCTCGAGCGTGCTGCGCAACAGGACCGGAGCGGCTGCTATCGAATTTGCGATCATGATGCCGATTTTTCTGCTGATCGTGGTCGGCGTCACGGATCTGGGTGGCATGCTGTTTACGCACTATCAGCTTGAGCAGGCCGTGGCGGCCGGAGCCGAATACGCCGCCGTGAACGCATCCAGCGTCAATTCCACAAGCGGAGGCACGCTTGCCAGCTCCATCGCCACATTGATCGAAAATGCGAATGGTAACGGCTGGGCCAACGATGACGTGGTGATCAACAATGGTCCATCGGTCAGCGTAACGAACGGAAGCGCCTCATCGAGCGGCACCGCGTCGAATGCCGACAACTGCTACTGCCCCAGCGGTTCGCCGCCCAACTGGAGCTGGGGCAGCTCGGCTACCTGCGGTTCCACCTGTGCTGCCGGCAACAACTCCGGCAAGTTCGTGACCATTACGGCAACGGCGACCTATACGCCCCTGTTGACCGCGTTCAACCTGGTTCAGACGACGACTTTGCGTCAGAGCGTAGTCGTGGAAGCGCAATGAAAATCGATCTGAAGAGAGGCCTCTGGCGTGCGGTCCGTGGAACTGCCGCGATCGAGTTTGCCGTATTGGCACCGGCTCTTCTCACCGTAGCCTACGGTGTCTATGAATTCGGCCGGATGGCGTGGACGCTCGAGGCGCTGCAGGAGAGTGCCACGCAAGGGGCCCGTTGCGCCGGAATCAAGCAAACGTCGTGCGAAACCGGCGGCGCCTTCAGCAGTTCTGCAACCGCCACCTATATTCAGGGCGTGGCGACCGGCTGGGGTCTCACCATTCCCTCGGCCGACATAACGGCGACGGGCAGCACCACCTGTGCCGGCGTTTCGGGATTCGCACAGGTGCAGATCAGCTACGTCTTCAATACGACCGTTGCGAACCTGCTGCCTTCACTCGCCAACGGAGCGACGCTGACGGTCAAATCGTGCTATCCGGTGAATTCGAGCTGACGCGTCCCTATACGGCGTTGGTGTTGAACATTGGACAGCCTGAACCTCGGGACACATCGTCAGGCGATTTCCCGATCAAATCCCGCGCCCGTCAGGCGCTGGTGCATGGCATCCAGACTCGCGGCGTTTGCTTCACGGCGCGGCCGGAATTCCTGAACGAAATAAAGCGGCCTGTGCTTGGATTCGTTGAAGACACGTCCGAGATATTCGCCGATAACGCCCAGGGTCAACAGCTGAAGACCGCCGAGAAACAGGACGACGACCAGAAGCGACGGATACCCCGGCACGGGATTGCCCACTACAATCGTCTCGATCATGATGGCAAGCCCATAGATTGCGGCGCCCAGCGATGTGAAAAGGCCTACATAGGTGGCGACCTTGAGGGGGGCGATCGTGAAGGACGTGATGCCTTCCAGCGAGAAATTCCACAAACGCCAGTAGTTGAACTTGGACTCTCCGGCAAACCGCGGATCGCGGTCGTAATGCACGGCCACCTGGCGAAATCCGATCCAGGCGAACAGGCCTTTCATGAAACGATGGTGTTCGCGCAGTTTCAGCAGCGCGTCCACGGCGCGCCGGTTCAGCACGCGAAAATCTCCGGTGTCGCGCGGGATGTCGATACCCGTAACCCGCCCTATGACGCGATAGAACATCCGCGCCGTGAACTTCTTGAGAAATGTCTCGCCGCTTCGGCTGCGCCGCTGGGCGTAGACGACGTCGCAGTTTTCGAGGTCGAGAACACGAAGCAAATCGGGAATGGTCTCCGGCGGATCCTGCAGATCCGCATCGATGATCGCGACCGCGTCTCCGTTTGCGTGGTCGAGCCCCGCCGTCATCGCTGCTTCCTTGCCGAAATTGCGGCTTAGGTTTAGCAGAGCGATGTTGCCCGATTGCCCGGCCAGGCGCTGCAAGATGTCGAGCGTCCCGTCGGTGCTGCCATCGTTGACGTAGAGGATTTCGGACTCACAAGACAGGGAATCGAGCACGGCTCCGAGGCGTCGGTTGAATTCGACGATGCCGGATTCTTCGTTCATCACCGGCACGACAACGCTGACGAGCCGGACAGCCGCTGTCATGGCACGCGCGCGAGACAGAAGACCGAGAGCCCACCCAGGCGGTTGAACTTGAACAGCGGCAACTCCGCGCGATGTACAAGGGTGAGCAGCGCGTTTACAAGCGGAGAATGCGCCGCGAGACTGCTCTTCGCGGGCGCGTCGCGCTGCAGCACGCGGAGCATGGCTGCGATCGGCAGCACGAAGCCGAAGAAATAGCGCGTCGAAAGAATTTCGAGCCCGGCCGCGGCGACCGCATCTTCCAGCGAGTGAACGGTGTAGCGTCGTTTGTGCTCGAGAAACCGGTCATGCGCCGAAAAGAGCGCCTGAAAGGCAGGCACCGTGATCAGGACATAGGCGCCGGATGTGGCTCCCTTGAGGCTGGTCCTGATGAGTTCGACGTCGTCGTCGACATGTTCGAGAACGTCCATCAGGAGGACGAGATCGGCGTTGCCGTCTTTTACTTCTCGCAGATAGCGAATGGGCTTGCCATGAAACACGTCGCTGCGATCCGGGACCGCATAGGCCGCGTCCACACAAATCGCCGAGCTCACGCCCTTGTCGAGAAGATGCTTCGAAAAAATGCTCGATCCGGCGCCGACGTCGAGCACGGTGTTGGCGGTCACGCCTTCCAGCATCGTGTCCATCGCAAGGCGTTTGGCGCGGTAGTACCAGTGGTCCTCGAGCGTATCGCCAAGGATGGCTTCTTCTTTGATATCCATCGTTCCTCGCAGCACACGCGTCGGCCATTCTCGGCGCGCGGCGGGTCATGGCAGCCACGTGGCGCCAGCCTATGGAATTAGGCGAAAAGGCTTAAGGAATTGCTGGCGAAACGTCGCGAAAAGCCCTGGGCCTCGCTTGAGAACAGAGGGCGGATTGTTCCTTCCTTAACGGGGGTATGACTACACGGGCATGCCAGTGTCCCGGACATGCCATGCACGCACACATGCAGCGTCTGCTTTTCGCGATCGTTGCGGCCATCGCCGCCATCGACGTCGCGTGGGGATTCCTCGGTCATTTCGACGTGGACGTCTGGGCCTATGCGCGCCTCGCGGCGCTATCGGTGGCGCTTGCTGCTGGCGGCGTCTACTACCAGCGCGTGAGACGCAGCGACTCTCTCGCCGCCATGCTGTCCGCAACGGCCTTCCTGATTGCATTTTCGGCCGGTTTCAGCCTGCTCAATTATTTCCTGCTGACCATCGCCGGCGCGCGCATCGACGATTTTCTGGCCGAGATCGATCGCAGCATGGGGGTGAACTGGCCCGCAATGATCGCTTTCGCGTCACGTCATCCATTGGCGAATCTGGTGCTGCACGTCCTTTACGTGTCGCTGCTGCCCCAGATCGCGATTCTCGCGGTCTGTCTTGCCGGAAGCAGGCATACTGCCGAGACTTACAAGTTCTGCGTCGCGCTCGCCGCCGGGGCCGGCATGACGGTGGCCTTCTGGACTCTTTTTCCGTCTTTCGGCGCCTTTTCGATCTACGACGTTCCGCACGCGCTTTCCGCACGCCTGAATCTGGAGCTTGACGGCACCTATGCCCACGATCTCGTCCGGCTTCTTATGCACGGCCCTGGCCGCATCAGCCCAGGCGAAACAAAGGGACTGATAGGCTTTCCGTCCTATCACGCCACGATGGCCGCACTGGTGACATGGTACGCCCGGCCGCTTCGCTGGCTGCGCTGGCCGTTTCTGTTCGCAAATATCGGTGTCCTGATTGCGACGCCGATTCATGGCGGACACCATGTCGTCGACGTTGTCGCAGGAATTGCCGTCGCCGTTTTTGCCGCATGGGCCAGCGCGTCACTGGCGCGCGGCTCGCGCAGCACGGCAATCGTCCCGGATGCCCTCGCCGGCGCGTTCGAACCGGGCCAGCTCGGCCAAACCCTGGCGACCTCGCGCTAGGTGCGCCGGGAAGGCTTAACAGGAAAGCAACCGCGTTCGCGCTATCGAGAGCGAATGACCACGATGGCGCCCTCGCCCCCAATCGCAGGCACGCGCTCACCGGACCCGGCACTGCCGAATCTCCTCTTCGCGATCGGCGCCGGCACAGGCCTGGCGTTCGTAGTGTCGCTGACGATCCTGTGCGGCATGGAACTGTGGAACTATGACGGCCACGGCCATCCCATCGTCAACGACTTCGTATCGTTCTGGTCGGCAGGACAACTGGCCCTCCACGGGCACCCGGCCGCCGCCTACGATCCGGTTCTGCGGCACGCGGCCGAAATCGCGACTGTCGGCCACCCCTTTCCCGACATCATAGGCTGGTGGTACCCGCCGCTTTTCCTGTTTGTGGCCAGCGCTCTCGCCGCCCTGCCCTACGCTCTTGCCTTCAATGTGATGAATGACGTGACGCTCGTCTTCTATGCGGCAACCATGGCGATCATCGCAAAGCAGCCCAAGGCAGCGTTCCTTGCTGTACTGCCGCCCTGGGCGATGCTCGGCATGGTACATGGACAGACCCAGTTTCTCACGGCGACGCTGATTGGCGGTGCGCTGCTGGCGGTCGAACGCCGACCGATCGTGGCCGGTCTCTTGCTGGGCCTGCTGAGCTACAAGCCTCAACTCGGGCTGCTGTTCCCGATTGCGCTTGCCTGCGGCGGCTATTGGCGCGCCTTTGGATGGTCGTGCATCGGGGTCGGCTTCTGGACGCTTTTGGCTGGCGCCATGTTTGGATTCGACAGCTACGTGGCCTTTTTCCACGGCCTTTCGATCGTAAGCGACAGGGTGCTCGCGACGAATCACGCCTACTGGCCAAACCTGCAAAGCGTTTACGGCCTGACACGCTGGCTGGGAGCCGCCAATGCGATTGCATGGAGCCTGCAGATCGGTTTCAGTCTTGCCTGCATCGCAATCATCAGCTGGCTGTGGCGCAGCGACGTCCCGTTCGACCTTAAGGCGGCGGCGCTTGCCATCGCCGCAGCACTCGTGACGCCCTACATCTTCGTCTACGACCTGACCGTGCTGTCCGTCGCCATTGCTTTCCTCTTTCGCCACGGACCGTTCAACAAGACCGAATATGCCGTCTTGGCGACAGCCATGATCGCAGTCGCGATTTTTGGCGGAGGACGCGCCCATCCCATCGGCCTTCTGGCGTGTGCCTTGCTGGCCGGAATCGTCTGGAAAAGATTCCTCGCCCAGCGCAAGGGAGCGGCGAGCCGGGCGCTGCGGTCGGAGACGCAAAAAGGGATACTACCGTGCCCGACCCAGGCGTGACGCAACCGGACGATCCCTCATTCCCTGCAGAAAAATCCGCGTCGCCCGGGGAGGCGATGTTTCTCGCGATTGCGTCCGGCGTCGGTCTTTCGATCGCGGCCTTTCTCGTCATGATGAGCCTGAATAGTGGCTGGCTGTTCGGACCCAATTCGCGCCGCTACGCGCCTGACTTCGTCGTCTTCTGGTCTGCCGGCCACCAGGCGCTGCGGGGTGCCGCGATTGCCGCCTACGATTTTCACACCCAGCACGCGCTGGAAGTTTCGATTATCGGCCGAGAATTTGGTCGCGCGCTTCCCTGGTCCTACCCGCCAATTTTCTTTTTCGTCGCGTCGATACTGGCGTGCATGCCCTATCTCACCGCGTTCGCTGCATGGAACGGCGCATGCCTGATTCTTCAGGGCGGGACGTTTGCGTCAATCGTCAGAAGCCGGCTCGGCTTTTTCGCAGCCTGGGCTCCCCCCTGGGTTTTTCTGAATGTCATCAATGGACAAAATGGGCTCTT
Organism: Rhizomicrobium sp.; assembly: GCA_036490345.1. Lineage (GTDB taxonomy): Bacteria > Pseudomonadota > Alphaproteobacteria > Micropepsales > Micropepsaceae > Rhizomicrobium. The sequence continues at coordinate 31,161 of DASXEA010000036.1, forward strand.
GACGGCGTCGCTCTTCGGGATCGTTTTGGTCAATCTCGAAACGCGACCGATCGTCAGCGGCCTCGTCCTTGGCCTGCTGAGCTACAAGCCGCAATTTGCCCTGCTGTTCCCACTGGCGCTTGCGGCGGGTGGCTATTGGCGCACCTTTGCAGCGGCGGCCGCAAGCACGATTGTCCTGACTGCGTCGTCCGCCGTCATATTCGGACCCGAAACATTTGGAGCGTTTCTGGACGGCCTTTCCCACGGCACGAAGGACTATCTCGTCTCGAACGGGATCGGCTGGAACAAGCTTCAAAGTATGTATGGGCTCGCCCGCTGGCTCGGGGCGTCCAATGGAATTGCGTGGATCATGCAATGCGGCATGGCGGCGTGCGCCGCACTTGCGGTCATTCAGGTCTGGCGAAGCGAGGTGTCGACCAACCTGAAGGCGGCAACGCTCGCAGTCGCGACACTTCTGGTCTCGCCATATGTTCTGATTTACGACCTTGCGGTCGCCTCGGTTGCGATCGCCTTCCTGATGCGAGACAGGTTTTTCGACAGGCTTGAGCTGGTCGCCCTGGTATTTTGCCTGCCCGCGATCATGGGCTACTCGTATCCCATAGGTCTGCTGGCACTAGTTGCGCTGAGTGCGATTATTGTCGGTAGAGTGGTTCGGAAAGAACACCGGTTGAGCCCCGTTGAGGGTGAACCGTCATGGCTGCAGATGCGAAAAACCGGCTTGCCGCTGGTTCGGCAAGCCGGTTCCCGGAACGCTTCAGTCTAGTGAAATCAATTCGCTGCCGGCGTCGCGTTGGCCGATGCGGTTGCATTGGCCATGCTCGCGGATTCGTGCGTAGTGGCCGACGATTCCGTATTGTCCACGTAGACCTTCGGATCACCCGGCCGCGGAGCCGTTTCGCAGTGCGACTTGCTGCACATGTAATTGTACTGGTCACCACCGCGATTGACCGTCACGGCAGAACCGTTGTTGAGCACGGTCACCTGCTGGTTCGACAGCGGCGAACCGTCGGCCTGCAGCGCCACCAGGTTTGTTATTCCGAATGTCTTGCCGAGAAGAAAGGCGTGTTGTGAGTCGATCAGGTTCACGTCCACGACCGTCGGATTGCCTACAAAAAGGGTCTTCACGGGCTTTGCAAACGAGACCACACGAGCCTGGTCGATAACGACCGCAATCCCGCTGGCGTGGGACGCAACCTTGTGGTGTGCGGCGACATGATGGTGATGCGCGGGATGGCAGACGGGCGCGTCCGCCGCATGTGCCGCGATCGGCAGGCACGCCGCCATGAGCGCCACTCGAACAACGTAATTCATCTCACACCCTGCTTTAGATCCATCGCCAGTCTAGAGGATGCAGCGTAAACGAAGATTTAAGTGCATCGTCGATGCGCAGCACCGGCGCTCTTCAATGGCGTTCTGCGACCGGGAACCACGAAGCGCCGCAGAGGGCAGCAGATCACGGGCTCCTGGAAACACGCTGGCCAACTCCAAGAGCCGCGACAGTCATCGGATGCAGATTGCCGGCCGTCACAGGCAGCGGCAATGATGCCCGGGGTGGGGCGTCAATCTCGACCGTTTGCGCGAGTGAGCTTGTGCGACAGAGCGGTCAGTTGACCTTTTCGTCGATGGCAACCGGGTGACCAGCAAGCACGACAGCCCCTGGCTCACGATTTCCCGTCCAAGATATCGCTTTCGCAGTGGATTGCGTTCCATCGAAATCGGCGTTTTGGGTCGCGATTGCACGTGATGGTGAACGTTTCTTCAAAACGCAGCGACGATTTGTCTGGAATCACCCGCTTTTGCACCAACGCGATACAATTCGGGCATTTGCGGAAGCGGGCCGCTTAAACCGCCATTAAGACGCCCCGCGTAGTGTTGCGAATGTGTCCAAGCAATGGGGCCGCTTTCGAAGATCGGCACTGGCTGGACGGGTGTCAATCAATCGGAGGCTCTTATGAAGAATCTTGTTTCTCGCTTTATCACGGACGAATCGGGCGTGACGGCCATTGAATACGGCCTGATCGCGGCGCTCGTCGCCGTCGTCATCATCGGCGCGGTCACGACCCTCGGAACCAGCCTGACGAAGACGTTCGGTTCGGTGTCCGCGTCGCTGTAATCCTACTTCAGGCACCACAGGGGGAAGACGGCTTCGATGTGTGACACGATCCGGTTCGCCGGTTCCGAAGCCTCTTCGCTCTGATCTTGAGGTGCCGATTCAGAAACTTGTGACAAGCGGCCGCCCTCAAGGCGGCCGCTCTGCCATTTGCCCGGTCGAGGTGCGCGCGTGATTCAGGAATTTCTGGTGCTGGCCCTGGTCCCGGCCGTGCTCGTCGCCGCCGCAGGATGGGATCTTGCGAGTTTCACCATTCCCAATTTTCTGCAGATTCTGCTGATTGGCGGCTTCGCGGTTTTCGCGTTCGTGTCCGGCATGGACCTGAGCACGATCGGCGGCCACCTTGCGGCAGGGGGAATCGGATTTCTGCTTGGTTTCACCTTGTTTGCCTTCGGTTTGGTGGGCGGTGGCGACGCGAAGCTATTTGCCTGCGTGGCCCTTTGGTTCGGCGTGCGCGACTTTGCAAGCTACGCGCTGATCGCCTCCGTATTCGGTGGTGCCCTGACACTTGCCATGCTGGCCTTTCGGCAATTGCCCCTTCCCGCGCCGCTGGGTCGCCAATCGTGGCTTATGCGACTGCATGACCGCGAAGCCGGCATTCCCTATGGCGTCGCGCTTTCTGCCGGCGCCTTCGCAATCCTTCCTTATACGGATGTTTTTCGGGCCGGGGTCGCGGGCTAGATATTCGCTGCGTCAGACCGCAACGCCGGGATTTCCCAACGGACGAGCCAGGGGTCGCACAAAGATGCGCCGGGCAACCATGCCGCCCACGATCGCGAGCGCGATCAAACCAATCGGCGTCGGCAGGAACAGGAAGGCGCCGATCGCCGCCTGCGCAAGCAGGATTGCGATCAGCTCCGCTCCATCGAATGGCCGCTGGCGATAGAGGAACCCGAGCGCCACGACAAGAATCGCGAAATCGTAGATGTAGAGATAGGGCGTCATCAGAAGCGCACAGACGCAGAGCGCGGCAGCCTTGAGTTCGAAATCGAGGTCGCGGCACCACACCGCAACGACGGTGCCGGCGCAAAGCGCCATCGTGACCAATTGCACCGTCCAGCCCGCGCCGTTGCCGAAGCCAAGCCAACGCACCAGACCATATACGGTCTCCACATTGTTCCAGCCATTGGCGCCATGCACCAGAATCGATTGCGTGGCCATCGGCATGAAATGCAGGAAAGCCTGATAGGCGGCGATCCCGAACGCGGCGAGCGACAGCCCGATGCCTGCCGCGCTCACCAGCGCCGCAGAGAGAAAAGCGCGCCAATAGCCGCCGGCGATCAGTGCCAGGGGAAGCAGCAACCCGAACTGCGGCTTGAAGGCGAGAAGCCCGAGAAATACCCCGGCCAGCACGGGCCTTGTTTGGAGGAACAACAGCGTAGCCCCGAGCAACGCCGCGACCAGCGCGCCGTTCTGACCGCCGATGGCGTTGATAAAAAGGGCCGGCGTCCCGCACACAACTACGCAGCCTATTCTGGAGCGTGCGATCGCGCCCATGATTGTGGCGAAAAAGCCCCAGGTGGCCGCGACCCAGCCGATGAACGCCGCCCCATAGGGCAAGAGCGCCAGGAACGACGCAACAAACAGAAAAAGTGGCGGATATTGCCACCAAAGAATCTTTGCAAAGGGATGACCGGCAGCGGCGATCTCGGCTGCGTGATGCAGAACCGGATCGTAGGCGGCCGCGGGATGACCGGCGAGCGCCGTTCGCCCCGCTACCCAGACCTCCAGGAAATCCGAGACCGTAGGATGGCCGTTCGCGCTCAATATCCAATCGTGTGATCGGAACATCAGCGCCAGAAAAACGGGATAGACGAGCGCCAGGCCGCAGGCTGCCAGCGCCGCCAGCCCGGCACGCGATGCGTTGGCAGGCCCGCCCACCGGAACCGCGGATGCAGGGCCGCGGGAAGCTGCCATCGTCAACGGATTGCCCGCTCGATCTGGAACCATGGGAAGTGCAGGGGCACTGCAGAGGGAGAATCGAGGACGACGCGGCGCGCAATCAGGGCGACGACTGCGATCGCGGCGAATGGCCCCATCGGGGCGACAAGGATTCCGAAAGCATAAATCGACAAAAACAGACCAGCGGCACCGATGCCGACGAATTCGACCCGGTCGAACGGTCGCTCGCGCCACAAAAGCGCGAGCGGAACCGCAAGAATGGGAAAATCGTACATATACGCATAGGGCGTCGCGAGAAGGGTCGCCACGGAAAGCGCGGCCGCCTTGGTTTCGAAGGATATCGCCCTGCGCCAAAGCCAGAGAAGACCCACAGCGCACGCCACAAATGTCAGGCCCTGTAGTCCGGACGCCAGCGAATTGCTGACGCCGAGGCAGCGCGCGAGGCCGTAAATGCTCTGCAGCTTTTTCCAGCCCGCAGATCCGTCGACCAGCAGAGACTGGGACGCTAGCGGCAGGAAATGCGCGAACGCCTTCAACGTCGTCGAGCCGAACGCCAGCCACGAAGCGGCGATCAGGGAGATCGCAACCGCCGCCGCACTCCAGAAGGCACGCCAGCGGCCACTCACCACCAGCACAAGCGGAAACAGAAGACCGAATTGCGGCTTGTAGGTGAGCAGCCCGAGAAAGGCGCCGGCGAGGATCGGCCGCGCCTGCAAATTGAGGACGACGGCGCCGATCAATGCTGCCGTCGTATAGCCGTTCTGCCCCGCGACCGCATTGATAAAGACGGCCGGCGACGCACAGGCGATAAGCCAAGCGAGGCGCGAACGCGCCAGCAGCGAAATCGTGATCGCATAAGGCGCCAGCGTTGCCGCGACCCAGACAAAAAAGGAAACTGCATAAGGAAGAAGGGCAAGAAGCATGGCTGCAAAAAGCACGAAGGGCGGGTAGTGCCACCAGAGAAAGCCGTGGAACGCGTGTCCGGCCACGGCAACCTGCGCCGCATGGTGGAGTTTGGGATCGTAGGTCGAAGCTGCGGCGCCATGGAGCGTGGTGCGCCCGGCCGCCCACACTTCAATAAAGTCGGTGACGATCGGCTGCCCCTTGCCGTCGAGGATCCATGTACCCTGACGAAACATCATGGCGAGGCAGGCGGCCCAGGCCAGCGCGATCCCGCAGCTGAGGGTCGCGGCAAATTTCCTGAAATCGAAAGGTTTCGCCATTTGCCAGTCCGCTTCAACGTCCGGCGGCAGGCTAGGCGCGATGGGTTGTCCCACGGTTAATGGATACTGGCCAGCTGTTGATATTCGGCAGCGGCCGCCCCTGATGGTCCCCGCGAATATTCCGACGTCGCGAACCCGCAAAGGAGTTTTCCATTAAGCATTCTCTAAGCGGTTTCGTGGTGGGATCGGTCATCGAGGAGCTGATCTCATGGACAGGTCGCGTATCATTGTACTGGCGGTTGCCGCCATAGCCGCGGGCCTCGTGGCCCTGATTGCACGCAGTTTTCTTGGCGGCGGAACCGAAGCGCCCAAGGCGGCGCCGGCGCCCCAGGTCGCGATGAGCGAAGTGCTTGTCGCCGCCGGCGCATTGACACCGGGTGCCCAACTCACGCCCGCGTTGGTGCGATGGCAGCAATGGCCAAAATCGGCTGTTGATTCGACCTTCATCACACAGGACAACGTGCCCGACGTCAGCAAGGTGGTGACGGGAACCGTCGTCCGCTCGCCGTTGATGGCTGGCGAGCCGCTCACCGCATCGAAATTCGTGCGAGGCGACAGCGCAGGATTCCTGGCAGCCATGCTGACCACCGGGATGCGCGCCGTTTCCATTTCGATCACGACGGAAACCGGCGCCGGCGGATTCATCCTGCCCAATGACCGTGTGGATGTGCTGTCCACGCAGCAGATGGGCGATGCGCACCACGCCAAAACGACGACCATCTTGAAAGATATTCGCGTGCTGGCCGTCGACCAGACCTACGAAAGCAAGGACACGAAGACCGTGCTCGCCAAGACGGCGACCCTGGAACTATCGCCCGAGCAGGTCGAAGTGGTCGAACGCGCCCAGGCATCGGGCAACCTCTCGCTCGCCCTGCGTCCGCTGGGTGACAATCAAACGGCATCGACCACAACGCCGTCGTCCAAGACAGCGGGGGCTGACGCCAACGGCAACGGCGGTTCTGAAATTGCCGTGATCCGCTACGGCCTCGAACACGCCTCCGCAGTCGGTCCAAAGGAGTAGTCATGCGCAATGCGACAATCGCGGCTCTGATCCTGGCGGCGGGATCGCTGCTCGGTGCGACAGCTGCAGCCGCCAGACACGCGGAACCGGCTCCGGCAGGCACCCGCATCATCAACGTAACTGCGCGCGGCGCAGGACCGGTGAAGGAACATCTGACCCTCGCGCTAAACAAGGCGGCGATCGTTCAGCTCGACGCCGACGCGCGCGACGTGCTCGTTTCAAATCCGGCGATCGTGGACGCAGTTGTCCGAACGTCGCGGCGAGTTTATCTCCTGGGCATCAAGACGGGACAGACCAACGCTTTCTTCTTCGATGCGGCCGGCCATCAGATTCTGTCGATCGATATCGTGGTCGAACGCGACGTGGCAGACCTGACGTCGCTTCTTCATTCCAACTTTCCCGGCTCCGACATCAAGGTAACCGCGCTCAACGACAACGTCGTGCTGACCGGCACGGTCGCGAATGCGCAGGACGCCGCGCGCGTCCAGGATCTCGCCGCCCGCTTCGCGACAGAGGCCGGCAAGCAGGCCGATCCCACCAAGGTCGTGAACATGCTGCGCGTCAGGGGACGCGAGCAGGTGATGCTCAAGGTTCGCGTCTCGGAAATCCAGCGTAACATTGCAAAGCAGCTGGGCGTCAATCTCAGCGCGGCCACAAGCATGGCGGGCTCGGCAGGAATTCCCATCATTGCGCAGACGACCAATCCGTACGGCCTCGGCAGCATTCTCTCGCAGGCTTCGGGGGCCCAGATTGGCTCTGTCGGCACGAACCCGCTCGATCCCAAACCCAACAACATTCAGGGTGTATTGAACGCACTTGATCAGATCGGCCTGTCTCACACGTTGGCCGAGCCGAACTTGACGGCCGTGTCGGGCGAAACCGCGAAGTTTCTCGCCGGCGGCGAATTTCCGGTGCCCACGGCACGGGATCAGTACGGCAACGTAACGGTCGAGTTTAAGCAGTTCGGCGTCGGACTGGCGTTTACCCCTGTCGTGCTCGGGGAAGATCGCATTTCGCTCCAGGTTTCGACCGAGGTCAGCGAACTCACCAACGAAAACTCGCTGGTGCAACAGGCGTCGACCACCAACGTGAACGGACAGCAGGTCCAGATCGCGGGCTTGACCATTCCGGCCCTTGCGGTGCGGCGCGCGGAGACGACGGTGGAACTGCCGTCAGGCGGAAGTTTCGCCATCGCGGGTTTGCTGCAGCACACGACCAAGCAGGTCATCGACGAGTTTCCCGGGTTGGGAAGCATGCCGGTGCTGGGCGCACTGTTTCGCAGCAAGGACTATCAGAACAACGAAACGGAACTTGTCGTCATCGTGAGCGCCTACCTGGTCGATCCGACGCATGAAAGCAAACTTTCCGCGCCGACCGACGGCTTCGCGCCCGCAGCCGACGTCGAACAGGATCTGATGGGACGGATGAACGCCGTCTACACGAACGATCCGCATCATCTGAAATCAGCCGCCGATGGCAAGACCGGCTTCATTGTGGAGTAGAGAGATGGCCCGCCTTATGATCAATATGTCTCGCGGCGCCGCGCTGATCGCCGTGCTGTTGGCAGGAAGTTGCGCCGCACCGACCAATGACGGCACGGTGGTCTCGGATGGACTGGCCAATCACCCCATCACGGTAGCCCCGAGCTATCGCTCGATCGAACTGGCGTTTTCAACGCCATCGGCGGGCCTGGCGCCGCAGGACGAGAACCAGCTGGAGGCGTTTGCCAACGACTATCTCTCTCGAGGCGACGGCGCGATCAGTGTGTCCGTCCCCAGCGGAACAGACTCGTCCGAAGCACTCACCTATTTCGGCGAACGCCTGGCGCAAATGGGCGTCCCGCGATCGCGTATTCTGGTGGGGACGCACGACAAGGGCAGCACCTACGGCCGCGTCGAGCTGGGTTATATGGTTTATACGGCCAGCACCGCACCGTGTGCCGACTGGTCGGAAAACGCCGCCGACAACGCATCGAACCTGCCCCGCCAGGACTTCGGCTGCTCAGTTCAGCACAATATCGCTGCCATGGTTGCGGACCCGCGCGATCTCGCGACTCCCAGAGGCATGGGCCCCAGCGATGCAACGCGACGCGGGACGGTCATCGAAAACTACGAGAAAGCGCAAACGACCGGCACGGCGAAATCCACGCAGCAATCGGGCAACGTGGCCGACGTTTCAACGGGCAGCCAATAGGCCGGAGATCGATATGGCAAAGTCTAATCTGGACGAAAAAGCGACCGCAGAAGCCTTCGGTGCCGCGCCCCATGAGCGCCCGGTACCGAGAATCTCGATCTGCGCCTATTGCGAGTTTCCCGACACCGGTGCGGCGCTGCAACGTGCCGCTGCGGATCGGCGGCTCGCCAAGGCACATGTGGAGGTCCAACTCGGCGGCCTGCAGGCGGCACTCGATCATTTCAAGGGTCAGGTGACACCCAACCTCCTGATCGTCGAAACGCGCCTTCAGGGAAAGGCGGCACTCGATGATATCGACCGCCTCGCGGAAGTCTGCGATCCGGCAACCAAGGTCGTGATCGTGGGGCGCGTCAACGACGTGCACCTCTACCGCGAACTCATGCGCCGCGGTGTCAGCGAATATCTGGTGGCCCCGCTCAACCCGTTGCATCTGATCGAGACAATCTCGGGTCTCTACGTCGACCGCGAATCCAGCCCGATCGGCCGCGTGACGGCCTTTGTCGCAGTTCGCGGCGGCTCCGGCGCGTCGACGCTTTCGCACAATGTGGGCTGGTGCATCGCCGAACGTCTGAATATCCATACGACAATTATCGATATGGACCTGCCTTTCGGCACCGTCAGCCTGAATTTCAACGAAGAACCGACGCAGGGTGTCGCCGACGCGCTGTCCGCGCCGGAACGTCTCGACGATGTGCTTCTCGACCGGCTTCTGGTGAAAACGGGGGACCGCCTCTCTCTTTTCACGTCGCCGGCCATGCTCGAACGGGGACATGAAGCCGACCCGATGGCCTATGAAGCGGTGATCGATGCCGTCCGCCAGATGACGCCGTGCGTGATCGTCGATCTGCCGCATGTCTGGACGCCGTGGGTCCGCCAGACGCTGCTGGCCGCCGACGAAATCGTTCTCGTCGCGACACCGGATCTGGCGAGTCTGCGCAACGCCAAATCGTTCGTCGATCTCCTGCGTCAGAACCGGACGAACGACGCGCCGCCCCGCATCGTGCTTAACCAGGTCGGCATCCCGAAGAGGCCCGAAATTCCCGCCAAGGATTTCGCGCAGACCGTCGGACTTCAGCCGGATCTCGTGCTGCCTTTCGATCCAGCTCTATACGGGACCGCGGCCAACAACGGGCAGATGCTGATGCAGGTCCAGCCGCGTTCGGCAACTGCCGAAGGCATCCAGCGCCTGGCCGAGCTTCTTACCGGCCGCCAGCCCGCACTCGAGCCGCAGAAGAGCGTGCTGCCGTTCATGTCATTGCTCAAGGGGAGCAAGCAGGCGTGATCGCAGCCGCGCGAATCCCGGCAGATAATCAGGCGCGGAGCGGCCGCAAAGGGCTGCCTCACGCACGAATTTCCGAATTTTCATTTCAGTGGATGGGAGCATTCTAGCGATGTTCGGCAAGCGCAGCGCCTCGGAACAGGAGTCTTCGCGCACGCCGGCGGCGGTGCGTGCGGAGCCTGCGCCGCTCAAGAGCAACGGAACCGCGTCCGGGTTCGGGGAAACGACAGCAGCTCCACGCGTCGTCGGCGGCAATCTTGCACCAGCCGTCTCCAAACCGCCCCCGGTCGCGGACGCGCGATCTGACGATTACTACCAGATCAAGACCACGATTTTTGGCGCCTTGATCGACACGATCGATCTTGCCCAGCTCGCCCAGCTCGATCCGGACTCGGCGCGCGAAGAAATTCGCGATATCGTCAACGAGATCATCTCGATCAAGGCCGTGGTGATGTCCATCGCGGAGCAGGAAGCCCTGCTCCAGGACATCTGCAATGACGTGCTGGGCTACGGCCCGCTCGAACCGCTTCTGGCGCGCGACGATATCGCCGACATCATGGTCAACGGCGCCAACCGCGTCTTCATCGAAGTTGGCGGCAAGGTTCAGCTGACGTCGATTCGGTTCCGCGATAACGCGCAGCTCATGAACATCTGTCAGCGCATCGTGAGCCAGGTCGGCCGCCGCGTGGACGAAAGTTCGCCCATATGCGACGCACGCCTCCTCGACGGAAGCCGCGTCAACGTCATCGCTCCGCCTCTGTCGCTCGATGGGCCCACGCTCACGATTCGTAAGTTCCGCAAGGACAAGCTTACCCTCGAGGATCTGGTGCGCTTCGGCTCGATCAACCCGCCGGGCGCGCGGCTGTTGGGCGTCATCGGCCGCTCGCGCTGCAACGTTCTGATCTCTGGCGGCACCGGTTCGGGCAAGACGACGCTTCTGAACTGCATGACGGCCTACATCGACTCCGACGAGCGCGTGATCACCTGCGAGGACGCAGCCGAACTTCAGCTGCAGCAGGCACATGTGGTACGGCTGGAAACGCGTCCGCCCAATCTCGAGGGGCAAGGCACGATCACGATGCGGGATCTCGTGCGCAACTGTCTGCGTATGCGCCCCGAACGGATCATCGTCGGCGAAGTCCGCGGACCGGAGGCGTTCGACCTTCTGCAGGCCATGAACACGGGCCATGACGGCTCGATGGGAACCTTGCACGCCAACTCACCGCGCGAAGCCATGTCGCGACTGGAATCCATGATCACGATGGGCGGCTTCTCGCTGCCCCTGAAAACCATCCGGGAAATGATCGTGGGGTCGATCGACGTGATCATTCAGGCCGAGCGCCTGCGCGACGGTTCGCGACGCATCACCAAGGTGACCGAGGTGGTCGGAACGGAAGGCGAAGTGGTCATCACGCAGGACCTTTTGGCTTACGAAATCAACGGTGAAGACGAGGCCGGAAAAATCCGCGGCCATCATGCCGGCACCGGCATTGTGCGTCCGACCTTCTGGGAGCGCGCGAAATATTTCGGTCTCGAGCGCGAGCTCGCTGAATCGCTCGACGCGCTGCAACAGTGAACGGTCCGCAATGAGCAGTCTGCTGATCATGGTGACGGTCGCCTTCCTGGTCCTCGGACTGGGCGGCGCGGCAATGGCATTCACCGGCCCCGCCGGAGCGTCCAAAAAGCGGCTTGCGACAGTCGTGCGGCCTTCGCCCGCGGCCGCCCTTTCCGCGCGCGCCGCCGCGAACGCCAACCAGCAGCGCCGCAAGAACATGCAAGGTCTGCTCAAGGATCTCGAGCGCCAGCAGGCCGAGCGGAACAAGCGTCCGACCCTGCAACGGCGACTGGCCCAGGCAGGCGTGCAGATCTCGCCGCGCAGTTTCTGGATTGCATGCGGCGTGCTGGCACTTTTGACGGCCGTCGGGGCCTTCTTTACCGGCGAGCCGTTTTACGTTGACCTGCTCGCAGGCTTCGGCGTGGGTCTCGGTTTGCCGCGCTGGATCATCTTTTTCCTGCAGAAGCGACGGCAGAAGAGTTTCACCAGCGAATTCGCAAACGCCATCGATGTGATCGTGCGCAGCGTCAGATCGGGCCTGCCGACCAACGAAGCGCTCAAAATTGTTGCCAAGGAAATGCCCGAGCCTGTTCAGGGCGAGTTCGTCAAGCTGTGCGAAGGCATGAAGGTCGGCGTCTCGCTCGACCAGGGTCTCAAGCGCATGTTCGAAAACATGCCGACGCCCGAGGTCAACTTTTTCGCGATCGTCATGACGATCCAGTCGAAATCGGGCGGCAATCTTTCCGAAGCGCTGTCCAACCTCGCAAGCGTCCTTCGCGAACGCAAGCGCCTGCAGGGCAAGATCAAGGCGCTCTCATCCGAAGCCAAGGCGTCCGCCGCGATTATCGGCTCGCTGCCGCCGGCGGTGATGCTGATGGTCTATTTCTCGACGCCCGCCTACATCATGCCGCTGTTCACCACCCGCCCCGGCAATCTCATGCTGGCGGGCTGCGCTATCTGGATGTCGATCGGCATCTTCGTCATGAAAAAAATGATCGCGTTCAAGCATTAGAGGCAGCTGCGATGGACGTCGGCTTTTTCAACATCTTTTTCGACTACCGCTTCGACATCACGATCCTGTCGGCGATGCTGGCCTTTGCCACCATCGTGACCTTTGGCCTTCCGTTCCTCGAGCGCAACGCACTTGGCGCGCGCATGAAGGCAGTGGCGGCACGGCGCGAAGAGTTGCGCCTCAAGCATCACGCTGCTCTCAAGCAACGCGGCGGTCTGCGCACCGAGCCGCTGACCATCGTAAAGCAGACGGTCGACAGGCTGAAGCTTTCCAAGATCGTCGAGGCCGAGGAAACGCGCGAGAAGCTGGCGCGCGCGGGTTATCGCGGCCAGGGCGCCCTCGTCACCTTTGCCTTTTTCCGCTTCGTCATGCCCTTCGTCGCCTTTGCGGCGGCACTGGTTTTCCTGTTCCTGCTCTCGCACTTCAAAATGTCGGCGTTCCTCAAGCTCAACGCCGCAGTCGGCGTGGGTCTGGCAGGCTTCTATCTGCCCGACGTCTTCCTTTCGAACCGCACGACGAAGCGCCAGGGTTCGATCATGCGCGCCTTCCCCGATGGTCTCGACCTGCTGCTCATCTGCGTGGAATCGGGCATGTCGATCGAAGCCGCCTTCACCCGCGTTGCCTCCGAAGTCGGCGTGCAGTCGGTGGAACTGGCGGAAGAGCTGGCGCTCACCACCGCGGAACTTTCCTACCTGCCCGATCGCAAGATCGCCTATGACAACCTAGCCAAGCGCTGCGCCCATTCCGGCGTGCGAGCGATTGCGGCGGCCCTGAATCAGGCCGAGAAATACGGCACGCCCGTCGGCCAGGCCCTGCGCATCACGGCCCATGAGAACCGCGAAGGCCGTGTCATGGAAGCCGAGAAGAAGGCGGCCGCGTTGTCGCCGAAGCTGACAGTCCCCATGCTACTGTTCTTTCTGCCCTGCCTGTTCGTCGTGATCATGGGGCCGGCGATCATGAACATCATGCACACCACGCATTGAGGATCGCCTCTCGCGAGGCTGGGAGGACGTGCTCTTCTGCCGTCCTCGACCTTCGAGCCGGCGTCAACGACACGAGCGGATATCCGAGAATCATAGGGACTCTTCATGAGCCCTCCTTTTTGATTCGCGTTAGAGTATGTTTTTGTTGTCCCTAGGAAAGGGGGTCAAAGCCGGTCGGTTTTGAGTCTCAGGGGGTCCGATCGGGGCCGCGATCCAACGGGAAACAACGACCGATGGCGGAGGCAGAAGGACCGTTTTGGCGATCAACAGGGGAGACATTTTAATTGGTCAAGGCCGTCACCGACTTCGTCCAAGCTCACAACCGGCTAAAGCGCCACTATGAGGCAACAGGGCTCACATTCACCCTCGACGGCAAGCTGGTCGGCGACCTCGCCGAAGTCATCGCGGCCGAACTCTACGGCCTGGCTCTCTGTGAGTGCCGCACGCCAGGTGTCGACGGTTACGCTGCCGATGGTCGGTCGGTCCAGGTCAAGGCGACAGGCCTCCCGAGGAAAGGCCCGGCCTTTACGCCCGGGGAGGGAATCGCAGATCATCTCATCTTCCTGCGGCTCGACTTCGCTAACGCCAACGGTACCGTCGCCTACAACGGTCCCGAAGCTCCGATCCGCAACCTGCTACCGGTCGGCTTCGTCGGGACGAAGCGGGTTCCATTCTCGAAAGTGCTCACCGCCGACGCCTCAGTCGCGCCAGCAGATCGACTAATCCGCGTCGATTAATCCACTTGGACTGATCGGCAGGTTCAAATCCGAACGGTTTTGAACCTGTTAAGGGCCGCCAGTTCCGCACCGGATTTCCGCGCCGGAATAGCGCAAGCGGATCAGGGGCGCGAGCAATGGTGCGAAACTCTTGAATTCTGCACAAAGCTGCCGCGTCAAGCAGCGGCTGGTGGTGCTCGCCTTCACGAGGGTTCCTGCAGCTTCGCTCTCGCTCCGCGCCGTTGATCGCACTCCTGGCCGCGCTGTTCCATAGGTGTGGGGACGAAGGGCGTCTCACAAAAAATTCGACCTCGCCTCCGGCGCGGGTCGAACAAAGGGCGGGGCGAGAACTTACGCCCGGAGTCGGCGGCCGCCCCCACGCCGCGTCTGCGCGCCGGGGGCGCCCACCACTTGAAGCGATCAAGGTTTCCGGCTTTTATGTTTTTCCGCAACAGTAGCCGCCCAAAAACGAGGGGCACAATGAATTCAATAGTCAACAGGCTCGGCAGATATTTCCTGTTCTGCGGGCTCGCATTGGCGTTTACTGCGCCAGTACACGGAGTGCAGGCAAGGGGGATCCAGGTGCTGCATTCCTTCAAGGGCCACCTGAGCGGCGACGGCGAATCTCCGTGGGCTGCACTGACCGAGGACAGCGCCGGAAACCTCTATGGAACAACGCTCGGCGGCGGCGCGAATGACCTCGGCACAGTCTTTAAGGTTGCGCCTGACGGCACTGAGACGGTTCTCTATAGCTTCTGCTCCCAGACAAATTGCAGCGATGGCTATGGTCTCTACGCTGGCCTGATTTTAGACAAGGCGGGCAATCTCTATGGCGCGGCAACAAATGGAGGTGTTACGCAAGGTCTGGGCACTGTCTTCAAACTCGCACCGGACGGGATTGAGACGGTTCTGCATGCATTCACGGGCGGTCCAGACGATGGCAATAACCCCTACGGCGGCGTTATCCTAGGCAAGCGGGGGATTCTTTACGGTACAACAAACTCCGGCGGCTCCTACGAGCTGGGTACCATTTTTGAACTGGCACCCAACGGCACCGAAATAATACTCCATTCCTTCGCCGGCTCCCAAAATAATGATGGCGAAGGCTCTTTGGGCAACCTGACGTTGGACAAGGATGGTAATATATTTGGTACAACGGCATTAGGTGGCGACATCAACTGCCGCTGCGGCACCGTCTTCAGACTAAGGCCGGACGGTTATGCCGTGCTTCATTCCTTCACAGACTCCCCAAGCGATGGCTCATCACCCGAAGCTGGCCTGATCATGGACAAGGCAGGCAATCTCTACGGTACAACAATCGCTGGCGGCGCGAATAACTTCGGCACTGTGTTCAGATTGGCGCCAGACGACTCCTTCACGGTGCTTTACAGCTTCTGCTCGCAGATAAGTTGTAGTGATGGCGATGAGCCCACTTCGGCCTTGGTCATGGACAAGGCGGGGAATCTTTACGGCACAACTTCCGGCGGCGGCGCATCCGGCTCGGGCACCGTCTTCAAACTTGCTCCGAACGGAACCGAAACGACGCTCCACTCCCTTTCCGATGCTCGAGACGGCGTTCAGCCCCTTGGCGGCCTCATCTTGGGAAAACACGGTAATCTCTACGGTACGGCCTCATCGGGTGGTGCGTACGATTTCGGCACGGTCTTTGGGTTGAAAAAATAAGAACCGCCTCTGGCCGAAACGTGTCGGAACGAAGGACGTCACTCACATATCGACCCGCCTCCGGCGCGGGTCGAACAAAGGGCGGGGCAAATGTTGTTGTTTCCGAAGTCACCGGCGCAGTGGGCTCTCGTTGCGGGCGGTGTTTTCCTCGTTGCTCTTGCGCTCGATGGGTTCCGCGTCGGCACCGTCGTCATTACTGTGATCGCCGTCGGCGCTTATGCGGCTCTGTATCAATCGTAAAAGCGCGGGCCGGCCACGCTGCAGGACACCGCGAAAAATCTTGAAGCGAGCGGACAACAGGAGCCCAAAAAAAACTTTGTGCAAGCCGAGTACGGCATTCCCAACGGTGGATTTGAGCGCACGGCCGAAGGCTTCAAAGTCCAGTTCAACATGACTCCCCTTAGTGCCTATAAAGCGCAAAATGTTGTACATTCGAACTCGGGTAAGGGCCTATCCATGAGATGACGCATCAGGCTGGCATCGAAAGCGCGATCATGCGGTAGCATCGTCGCCAGCACACTGCGATCCCGAGGCGAACTGTGGCGAAGACAATGCGCATGCGTTTCTCTTCCTGCCCCGCGCGGCACGCGTGGGGAAGGTGGCGCGCAACGCGTCAAGCGTTGCGTGACGGAAGGGGCCTTGCGTCGGCAAAGGGCCCCCACCGTCTCGCACGGACGGATGTCCGTGCGATCCACCTCCGCCCATCCACTTCGTGGACGGGGGAGGAAGATCTCGGATGCGCAGTCGCATTTCTTCCTGCCCCGCGCGGCACGCGTGGGGAAGGTGGCGCGCAATGCGAAAGCGTTGCGTGACGGAAGGGGCCTTCCGCCGGCAAAGCTTCCCCCACCGTCTCGCACGGACTGATGTCCGTGCGATCCACCTCCGCCCATTCGCTTCGCGAACGGGGGAGGAAGATTTTGGATGCGCAATCGCATTTCCTCCTGCCCCGCGCGGCACGCGTGGGAAAGGTGGCGCGCAATGCGTCAGCGTTGCGTGACGGAAGGCGTCTTGCGCCGGCAACGCTGCCCCCTCCGTCTCGCACGGACTGATGTCCGCGCGATCCACCTCCGCCCATTCGCTTCGCGAACGGGGGAGGAAGATTTCGGATGCGCAATCGCATTTCCTCCTGCCCCGCGCGGCACGCGTGGGAAAGGTGGCGCGCAATGCGCCAGCGTTGCGTGACGGAAGGGGCCTTTCGCCGGCAAAGGGCCCCCTCCGTCTCGCACGGACTGATGTCCGCGTGATCCACCTCCCGCCATTCGCTTCGCGAACGGGGGAGGAAACGCACCAATGCGCAATCGCTTCTCTTCCTGCCCCGCGCGGGACGCGTGGGGAAGGTGGCGCGCAACGCGTCAAGCGTTGCGTGACGGAAGGGGCTTCTCGCCGCCATAGGGCCCCCACCGTCTCGCGCGGACTGATGTCCGTGCGATCCACCTCCCGCCATTCGCTTCGCGAACGGGGGAGGAAGCGGGCAGGCGGGCGAGGAAGATTTCGGGTGCAAGACCGGCGAGAAGAAGAAAGGCCCGATCGTGACGATCGGGCCTTTCCAGCCTGGATTGTGCTCAAAACTGTGAGACGCTTGCGCCTCAGTTGGTGTCGGAGGCGGTTCGCAGGGCCGGAGGAGGCTGCATCGGCTTCTGCGCAAGATGCTTGAGGGCTTTACGTCTGGCGCTTGCCAATTTGTGGGCTGCGCTCGCCAGCTTTCCCTGCTTTTCGCTTGCCAGCTTGTGCGCCGTGGATGCGACGGGGCCCGCCAGCGGGTCGACCGGAATCCGTTCCATCACGACCGTGGATTTCGTTTTCGAGAGCGGCACGCTTTTCGGAACGACGGCCGCAACACGCACCGGCGGGGGCGCCGGATGTGCCACAACATGGCCTTTCGGCAGTTGCGGGACAGGCGTCGCGACCGCGGCAACAATCTCGGCTTTGGGTGCGGCCGGTTTTACCAGCGCCGGCGGCTTAAGCCTTTCCAGTTCGGCGGCATTGTTGGCGATCTTGGGATTGCTGCTGCCATGCGCCGCGGCGCGGGCGAACAGAGTGTCGGCGCCGGCAATATCCCCAGCGAGCGTACGCGACACGGCGAAATTGTTGAGGATGGACGCGTCGTCGGGTTTGAGCGCCAGTGCATGTTCGTAGGCCGCGCGCGCGCTTGCATGATCGTCGAGCTGATCGTAGGCGATGCCGAGTGCGGATTGCACGGACGCATCGCGCGGCTGAAGCTCTACGGCACGTTTCAGAAACGGCAGCGCGTCCTTCGAGTGACCCTGCTGTACCAGCACCTTGCCATATTCGCCCACGACCCGGGGATCGTCGGGTGCGATCAGCATGAGCTGCGCCAGCGCCTTGACCGCATCATCGTAGTCGCCCTTCGCACGCAGAAGCTGGGCGCGCCGGATTTCGCCATCGAGCGTTTGCGGCAGCGTCTTGTTCAGCGTTGCCAGATCCGAATCCGAACTCAGCGATGCGTCGCTGGTTGCAGCCGGTGTGGCGTTCGCCTGGGATTTGCCGGTAAAGGATTTGATGCTCTCGCATCCTCCCTCCGAGAAAGCACAAAGGACAAGAGCTGCGCTGAGCAGGGTCGCGCGTTTCATGATGGCCTCAACTCGAAATACCGGCCGAAATCATGCCCCCTTCAGGTCAACAATCCCTTAAGCCTAATCCTAAGAATGGAACAGACAGGGCAGTCCGGCTTCCACTTCGAGTCGCGACGCAGCCTCCCAGTCACGCAGCGCGGGCAGCGCCAATATCCGGTCGCAATAGGCGGCGACATCGTCCGGCAGCGCAATGCCGTAGGTGCGGAAGCGCGAAACGACGGGCGCATACATGCAATCGGCGATCGACAGCCGGCCGAACAGGAATGCGTTAACGCCTCCGAAACGATTGAGCGCCTCTTGCCAAAATCCGACAATCTGATCGATCTCCGCCCTGAGCGTGTCGGTCATCGGCGGCGTCGGCAATCGCCGCGCGAATTCCATCGAAAGTGCGGAACGAAGTTCGGGAAAACCGGAATGCATGGCCGCCGATATCGAACGCGCCTCGGCACGGGCTCTCGGATCGCCGGGCCACAGTCCCGCTTCCGGGTGACGATCCGCGAGCGTCTCGCAGATCGCCAGACTGTCGAACACGACATAGCTTTCGTCCTTCTCCGCGATGCGCAGAGCGGGCACCTTGCCGGTCGGCGCGATTGCTTGAATCTTCGCCGCCGAATCCGGCTGTCGCAACGGAATGACCGTTTCCTCGAACGGTACGCCCGCGGCGCGCATCGCCATATAGGGCCGCAAGCTCCAGCTCGACCAGTTCTTCGTGCCGAGAATCAGCGTGTAGGTGGCGCTCATGCAGGTCTCCAGTTGCGGGACATCGCGGCGATTCCTAAAGTCACCTGCTTTGCGAGAATAGGTCCGATCATGCATGAGAGCTTTGAGGTGGGCGCAGGCAATGCCGTGCCGTTGCATGCCGTCAGGGCCACAGACTTTGCGGCCTGGCAGGCAAAGCGGCCCGCGCAAGAAGCAAAATGGCTCACCGCCTCGGCGTTTACCGGCAAGGATGGCGAATTGTGTCTTGTGCCCGGTGCGCGAGGCGAACTCGCCTGCGCCGTGCTCGGCCTCGGCAAGGGCGACGATCCGCTGGCGCTGGCGCAGTTCTCGGAATCGCTGCCATCAGGCACGTACGCTTTCGGCGACCTGCCCCGGGAGTTTCATGGCAAATTGGCGCTGGTGGGATGGGCGCTCGGCACCTATCGCTTCGATCGCTATCTCGCGCAGGCGCAGAAGAAAGCCGGCGCGAAGCTGCGCACGCCCGCCGGCGATGATATGGACGATGCTTCGCGGATTGTCGAAGCGGTGTTTCACGCCCGGGACCTCGTCAACACGCCGTCAAACGATATGGGCCCGGCAGAATTGGCGGAGGCCGCACAAGCGCTGGCAAAGCGTTACGGCACCGAAATCGCCATCATCGCCGGCGATGAGCTTCTCGCCGCAAACTATCCGCTCATACACGCCGTGGGCCGCGCCTCCGACCGCGCGCCCCGTTTGATCGATCTGCGGTGGGGCCATAGGACCGCGCCGAAGGTCACGCTTGTCGGCAAAGGCGTCTGTTTCGACTCCGGCGGCCTCGATCTGAAAACGGCGTCGGGCATGCTCACGATGAAGAAGGACATGGGTGGTGCGGCAGTCGTGCTCGCTGTGGCCCAGATGGTGATGGACGCCCGGCTGGCGGTGAGGCTGCGCGTGCTTATCCCGGCGGTGGAGAACGCGGTGTCGGGGCGGGCCTATCGGCCGGGGGACGTGCTCACCAGCCGCAAAGGCCTGACGGTAGAAATCGGCAACACCGATGCCGAAGGCCGCCTCGTGCTCGCCGACGCGCTCTGCGAGGCCGACAGCGAAGATCCGGATCTGCTGATCGACATCGCCACACTGACCGGCGCGGCGCGTTCGGCGACGGGCATGGAAGTGCCGCCCTTCTTTACCGACGACGAGACGCTCGCCGCCGACCTTGCACGCCATGCGAACGCGGTCCGCGACCCGGTGTGGCGGCTACCTTTGTGGCGCGGCTATGAGTCCGCGATCAAAAGCCCGATCGCCGATTTGAACAACAGTCCGGATTACGCGCTGGCCGGCGCCATCACCGCGGCGCTCTTCCTCAACCGGTTCGTCGCACCCTCACGCGCATGGCTGCATCTCGACATTCCGGCCTGGATCGACCGTCCGCGCCCGGGCCGCCGCCGCGGCGCCGAGGCCAACGCGGCGCGTGCGCTCTATGCACTCCTCGCCGACCGCTATCGGCCGACGAAGGCGTCGCCGCGAGCGCCGCGTGGGAAGCGCCGCTGATTCCGCGTCAGCCCGGCCGCGATGGGCGCAAGGGCTGAGCCGGCTTGCCGTTTTGCGGTGCTGCCGCCGGCTGTGTGCCCGGTGCCGCTGGCGCTGTGGCGGGTGCTGCAGAGCCAGGCGCCGTTGTCGAAGCCGGCGTCTTGACCGGCGCGCCGGGGACCCCAGAGGCCGGCGCGCTCGTAGCCGGGGCGGCGGCAGGTTTTGCCGGCGCGGGTGGTGGGATCGGCGCTGGCGTATCGGCCAGGGTTCGCAGATAGGACAGCAGATCGATCCGGTCCTGCGAACTCGGCAGGCCGGCAAAGCTCATCTTCGTGCCGGGCACCATCGCCTGCGGCTGCTTCAGATATTTGAACAGCAATTCATAGGTCCAGGGCGCATGGCTGGCCGACATCGCACTCGAATAGCTGAAGCTGGCGCGGGAGGCGCGCGGCCGGTTGACGATGCCCCAGAGATTGGGCCCGATCTTGTCGGGGCCGCCCTTGGACAGATCGTGGCATTGCTGGCAGCGCTGCGACACCTGCTGGCCTTTGCTGACATCAGCCTTGGCCAGAACCGTTCCGAAATCCGGCACAGGTTCTTCCACGGGGGCAGCTGGCCCACCGGGGCTGGCGGTCTCGGTCACACCCTCCACAACATAGCCGGGCTTGGCAGGCGCCTCGACCCTGAAGATCTCCTCACTCGCGATCTTGACCACGACGATGAACAGCAGGGTGCCGAGCACCGCGCCTGCGATCTTGTTCCACTCGAAGGAATCCATAAGGTCTGGCTCCGCGTTCTAGGCCTGCCGTTCGGGGTGCTCGGAAAACGCAAAGAATCCGGCGCCGGACGAAGCGCCCGAAGACGGCGGGACATTACCCGCCGTCCCCGAAGCGTCATTGCGGCGAAGCGTCGCATAAGTTCCGGAGACAACAGGAGAAAGACCGAAATCGCATGAGCGCCGTCGTGGTAATCCCCGCCCGTATGGCTTCGACCCGCCTGCCGGGAAAGCCGCTGGCCGATATCGGCGGCATGCCGATCATCGTCCGCGTGTGGCGCCAGGCGATGAAAGCCGAAGTGGGGCGCGTCGTTGTCGCAGCTGCGGAGGCGGAAATTGTCGATGCCGTCACCAAAGCAGGTGGGCTCGCGGTTCTCACCCACCCCGATTTGCCCTCGGGGACCGACCGCGTCTTTGCCGCGCTGGAGGCATTCGCGGGCGGGGAAGATATCGTCGTCAATCTGCAGGGCGACCTTCCGGCGCTAGAACCGGCGCAGCTGCGCACGGTGTGCGACACGCTCGCCAATTCCAACGCCGACATCGCGACCCTCGTCGCCGAGATCGAAGATCCGACGGAGCGCGAAAATCCGAATGTGGTGAAGGCAGTGGTGGCCTGGGACGCCGGAAGCAACCAGGGCCGCGCGCTTTACTTCACACGCGCATCGGCACCCTCCGGAGACGGCGCGCTGTTCCATCATGTCGGCATCTATGCGTTTCGCCGCGCAGCCCTGGCGCGTTTCGTGGCGCTGCCGCCCTCGCCGCTCGAACGCCGCGAAAGGCTGGAACAATTGCGCGCTCTCGAAGCCGGCATGCACATCCGTGTGGCCAAGATTGACGGCGTACCGCTGTCGGTCGATACGCCGGACGATCTTGCCCGGGCCCGCACGCTGCTCGCCGCAAGACAGGAACGCGCAAGCTCATGACCGACAATTCGTCATCCCGCGTTCGGCGCGTCGCCTTCCAGGGCGAGCCCGGCGCCTATGCCAATCTCGCCGCGCGTGAAGCGCTGCCCGATGTCCTGGCCATTCCGCGCCCGACTTTCGAAGATGCGATCGCCGCCGTGCGTGACGGCGAAACCGACCTCGCCATCATCCCCGTCGAAAATTCGCTCCATGGCCGCATCGCCGATATTCATCATCTCCTGCCTGAGGCCGGGCTGCATATCGTGGGAGAGCAATTTCATCGCGTGCGCCACCAGTTGCTCGGTCTCAAAGGCGCGACGCTGGACGGCATCAAAACAGTGTTCAGCCAGGCGCCGGCGCTCGGCCAATGCCGCAAGATCATCCGCGACATGAAACTCGTGGCACAGAACTGGCACGACACGGCAGGTTCCGCGCGTCATATTGCAGAATTGCGCGATCCCTCGGCCGCCGCCATTGCGTCATCACTCGCGGCAGAAATCTACGGGCTCGAGATTCTCAAGGAGGATGTCGAGGACGAATGCCACAATATGACGCGCTTCCTGATCATGGCGCGCGAGGCAAAGGATCCCTGCGCAGGGTCCGGCGCCGTGATCACGACCTTCATCTTCCGTGTACGGAATGTTCCGGCAGCGCTTTACAAGGGCCTGGGCGGATTTGCCACCAACGGCGTCAACATGACGAAGCTCGAAAGCTATCAGCTGGGCGGCTCGTTCAACGCGACGCAGTTTTATGCCGACATCGAAGGCCATCCAGAAGACCGCAACGTGCGTCTCGCGCTGGAAGAACTGCAGTTCTTCACGACGCGGTTGACGATCCTGGGCGTCTATCCTGCACATCCATTTCGCAACACCATGCCGTCAGGCTGAAAGGACTGCATCAGAATATCACGGTCGTAACCAACCCTGGTGCAGCGAATTGTGCATTCGAGCGTCAGGGAGCGGTTATCGGGAGCATTCCAAATACTCCGGGCACGCTGAACGTCCGGAAGAGCAAGTACGATATCATAATAAAATGCGACAAAGCGGGCTACCAGGAAACCGACTATCTCGACCATTCGAGGACGACTGCAACGATAGCAGCGAATTTGGCGGCCGATCTGATTTTGACATGAGGCATATCGTCGATCGTGGATTCCGCGGACGGTGCAGACAACAAGTATGAAAGCGCCGTGAATATCACCTTGACTCCTGTGGTAGCTTCCTCAGCACCTTTGCCCGTGGCCTCGCCGCCCGCGCCGACTTCCACTCCGCCGGCCGCAAACGCCGCCAAATGAGGATCTATCCCAGGCGGCCGATGGCCGTTTCATAACGCTCGCGATCAGTGGGGCTGAAGCAGCAAAAGACGACGCGTTGCGGCGTGTCGTGTTCGCCCAGGAATGTCGCAACCGTCGAGAACGCGGTTTCGGCTGCGAGGTCGGCTGGCCAGCCATAGATTCCTGTCCCGAGGCAGGGAAACGCGACGGCGGCAATCGCATGCATGCGCGCAAGAGCCAGCGCATTGCGACAGCAGGCGGCGAGCAACGCGATTTTTTGCGCGCTTCCTCCACCAAGCCAGATCGGTGCAACCGTGTGGATGACGAATCGGGCCGGCAGTGCATAGCCGTCCGTGAGAATTGCCTGGCCGGTCGGACAGCGCCCAATCTGACGCAGGTCCCGCTCCATTTCGTCTCCGGCTTTGCCGCGAATCGCGCCGTCGACGCCGCCGCCCATGATCAACGATTCGTTCGCGGCATTGACGATCGCTTCGATCGCCAACATCGAGATATCGCCTTCCATTGCCTGCAAGCGTTCGCGAAGCGCGCTCATCGAACCTCCAGTGCCCAGTCTTTGAGAAGATGATGGGCGATCGCAATCGGCGGCGGGATAAACACGCCCTCCATCCGCTCGCCCGCCAGAAGCGCACGCACCATGTCGCGCGTGAGCCAGCACGCATCGGCGAGTTCGTTGCCGTCGAGAACGATGTCTCGCGATAGTGCTTCTGCGTAGCAGCCGATCATCAGCGACGAGGGAAACGGCCAGGGTTGCGTCGTGTGATAGGTGACGCGCCCGGTCGGCACGCCAGCCTCTTCCATGATTTCGCGGCGCACAGCCTCCTCGATCGTTTCGCCCGGCTCGATGAACCCCGCAAGCGCCGAGAACATGTAGGGCGGAAACTGCTTTCCCCGCCCGACCAGACATGAATCCTCGTGCAATGCGAGCATGATCACCACCGGATCGGTGCGCGGGAAATGCTCTGCGCCACATTGATCGCATTGGCGCCGGTAACCCGCATCGGCGAACCGCGTCGGCGCGCCGCAGCGAGGACAGAAACCGTGGCGCTGATGCCAGTCGATCAACGCCTTGGCCTGTCCCAACATGGCGACGTCACGTGCCGGCAATTGCATCGCGGCCGCGCGCATCTCCGTAAATCGACCGAGGCCCGCCAGCGGGCCTTCGTGTTCCGGATCGGATGCCGCGGAAATATCGAGCGCGAAATGGGCACAATCGCCGTCCAGTCCGAGGAAAACCCACGGGGCATGTTCCGCCATCAGATTTTCGCACAGGCCGGGTCGGAACCAGGCGGCTTCTGCAGCACCGTCTTTTCCCGCGATCAAAAGCGGCTGGAGCCGCCATAGGGGATGCATAAGGGAACCCGCATCGGCCCGTCTGGACTCAATCCAGGCCGCATCGGTCCGCCGGTGGCTGGCGCGATCCAGAGAATTTCCGGCAAAGGGAATCATGCGACCGCACTTTCCTTGTTGTTGCAAAGGCTTAGTCAAGCCGCGAGTCCGCGCCAGAGCACGTTGCCTTTCATGGTCGATTTACCGGTTTTCGCTAGATTTGCCCAATGTTTCGTGTGTTCGCCTGCATCGCGGAGCGTCACGACACCGGTCTTGTCGTGCTCGCGGGATTTTTGTGCGCACTGGCCTGCCTCACCGGCGTGAGCATGGTGCTGCGGGCAAAAGCGAGCCATGGGCGGACGCGCGCCAGCTGGGTCATCACGGGCGGCCTCATCGTCGGCAGTGGCATCTGGGCGACCCATTTCGTGGCGATGCTTGCCTATCGCCCGGGATTGCCGGTGGGTTTCGATCCACGGCAGACGCTGGTTTCCATCCTGATCGCCATGGTCGTTTCGGCCGCGGGCTTCGGACTGGCGCTGTCCCGCGCCGGAGCACTCGTGGGCGGCGCCCTCGCCGGAGCCGCCATCGTCGCCATGCACTATGCCGGCATGGCGGCGCTCCAGATCGGCGCCGTGGCCGTTTGGGATCCCCCCTATGAAGCCGCGTCGATCGCCATCGGCGTTGTGCTGACGGCCGTGGCCCTTCATCTGGCGTTCCGCCAGAAAGGCGCAATGGCCCTTGTCGCAGGCGGATCGGTCTACACGCTTGCCATTCTGGGCATGCATTTCACCGCCATGGCCGCCGTGCATTACATTCCCGATCCGCGCGTTGCCGTGCCCGACGTGCTCAGCCAGCCGCAATGGCTGGCGCTGGCGATCGGCGCGCTTGCCATGCTGATGACCGCGCTCGGGTTGATCGGCGCGCTGATGGACTATCACATCGCCCATCGCGCCCACGACGAGGCGCAGCGTCTGCGCGCCCATGTCGCCGAACTGGAGAAAACCAAACAGGTGCTCGAGGCGACATCGGAGCGACTGTCGCAAGCCCTGGCTGCGGCTTCCGCCGCCAGCGACGCGAAATCGCAATTCCTGGCGGCGATGAGCCACGAGCTGCGTACGCCGCTGAACGCGATCATCGGCTTCTCCGACCTGATGACCATGGAGGCGTTCGGCCCGATGGGAAACGATCGCTACCGGGAATATCTGGCCGACATTCGGGGCAGCGGGGCGCATCTCTTGTCGCTGATCAGCGAAATTCTCGACCTCTCCCGCCTCGATGCCGGCACCGACGTGCTCGACGAGGCCGATGTGTCGCTCAACGACATTATTGCCGAGACAGTGCGCATGGTGCATCGCCAGGCCGAACAGGCAGGCGTCGCGATCGAGCAGAACTGCGACCGGCGGCTTCCCGAATTGCGCGGCGACCGGCGCCGGTTGCGGCAGGTCTTCATCAATCTTCTTACCAATGCCATCAAGTTCACGCCCCAGGCGGGCAGCATCCGGATCTCGACATTCAGCCGGGGCGACGAAATCCGCGCCTCGATCAGCGACACGGGGATCGGGATCGCCGACATTCCCAAGGCGCTGGAACGCTTCGGCCAGGTGAACTCGCAAATATCCAGAAAGTTCGAAGGTCTGGGGATCGGCCTCCCCCTGGCCAAACAGCTTGTCGAAGCCCATGGCGGCCGGCTCGAAATCGACAGCAAGCCGAGCCGCGGCACCACGATAACGATTGCCTTCCCCCCGGAGCGCACCCTGGTTGCCGCTCGCGCCATCGCCTGAAGCGTCGCGCGACTGCGCCCGCTCGTGCTAGCACGCGACCATGGTGCCGATCCTGATCCTGTCCGCGGCCTTCGCGCTGCTTGCCGCAATCGCCCTCGCCTTCGTTCTCTGGCCATTGCTGCGCGGGCGCGGGCACCCTCCGCGAAAGCGCGCGCTGATGGCGGCGGCCTGCGCCGGTCTCCTTCTGGTGGTCGGCGGGGCGGCCTATCTCGATCTCGGCTCGCCGCAGCTCGCGCAGCGCGCTCTTTCGCCGCCGGAAGCTGCCGGCATGCCGGGTCTGATCGCCCGGCTTTCCTTACGCATGCGCCAGCAGCCCCACGATGCGACCGGCTGGATGCTGCTCGGGCGCGGCTATATGAGCTTGAGCGATCCCGGACAGGCGGCCGAGGCATTTCGTCGGGCTGCGCTCGTCGGCGCACCCGCCGTTCAGCCGGAGGCCCTCGCTGCCGAAGGCGAGGCCCTCACGCTCGCGGCCAACGGCACCGTCACGCCGGAGGCCGAGCAGGCTTTCGGCAAGGCGCTGGCGCGCGACCCGAACAGCCGCGCGGCACGATTTTATCTCGGCCAGGCCTATGCCGCGCGGCGCGATAACGTTCGGGCACTGAAAATCTGGAACAGTCTCCTGGCCGACACGTCGCCCAACGCCCCGTGGCGGGCGGAACTCGTCGATCACATCGCGCTGCTGACCGCACAGTCCGGCGGCAACATGCCCGACCCGCGCGCCATGGTGGCTGCGCTCGCAGCCCGCCTTCAAAGTCACCCCGAGGATCCCGAAGGCTGGCAACGCCTTATCCGAGCCTATGCCGTTCTGGGCGACCGCGACAAGGCGGCGACAGCGCTTGCGCAGGCGCGCATCGCGCTCAAGGACGACGCCGAAAGCCTCGCCACCCTGAACAGCGAGGCGAAGGTGCTGAAATTGGTGCGGTGACGCCTGGAGGGAATGAGATATCTGCGAAGCATTCGGCGTTACGCCTTGCTCCATTTGCCGCTCTTGATGTCGAATTTGACTTTTCCCGCAGCACGCATCCGCAACAGCATCTCCTGCAGGGCGTCGGTACTCTTGTTGCTGGGATCGAGCCGCTGTTGCAGCGGATAGAGGGCGCGGGGCTTGTCCAGCGCGGCCAAAACATCTTCTTCCCTGATCATGGCGGAGTGTCTTTCATCTTCCGGCCTCTCGCAGCACTGATATCGACCGTTTTGCCGTCTATACCAAATTGGTCGCAGTTCGTTCGGGTCGCGGCGGCGAACGTAACGGCCAATCGAACGGCGGGCGAACAATTTCCCTGCAGCAGGGAAAAGCCAAGGAGGATTTTTCTGGCGGCGACAGCATCAGGGATCCAGGTGCCGCGCCCAAGAGCAGGGAAAGCAGCGCTCGGCAAGGACCATGCAGCCCTTCAAGACAAGCCGGGCCCTGACGATGGCGTTCGTGAGAGGCCCGGATTCCTGGACCGAAATTCAGGCCCGGACGCGGCCCTGCCAGACGGGCCAGCAGGTCGAATGGCCGGCGGCCTTGACGGCATCATAGAGGCGCAGCTGCGCGTCTTCGGCGTTCCGGCCGGTCGCCGTCGCCATGTAGTCCTGCGAGCCCGCGCACCAGACATAAAACTGGTGCTTGCCGCCCGCGAAATAATCGGTCTCGCCACTGGAGGCGAAATTGTCCGCCGCCGCGACGCCTGCCGCCGCGAAGATCACACCACCGATTGCCGCCCCCAAGACGCGCCGCATTGTCATTTTTGTTGCTCCCGTCGCTGGCTTGCACAGGGTCAAGGCTGTCGCCGGTGATGTTGCGGAACCCGGACTGTCGCCCGGCGTTTGGTAACGAGCCCGGCGGCCTGACCTTACCAAGGTACAGGCTAGCATGCCCGCTGTCACGCGCTTTCTGCTTTCGCGACAGAGTCTTAGCTTATGTTTGCCGTGTCCCCGACAACTCGAGTCGATTCCGCGCCTTCCGCCGCAATCGCGGTTTCGACGGCTTGGGCGGCCTTTTCGACCACCTCAGGATCGCGGCCACGGGCCACCAATTGGGTGCCCGCCCCGCCCTCGCCATAGAACGGGTAGGAGCCGATCGAAACCCCGGAAAAGGCCTCCTGAATGGTCCCGAGCGCCGCAGCGATGCGGCCCTCGGGAATGCGGACCGAGATCGTGGCCGTGTGGACCACCTGGCCGCGATCGAGCCTGCCGGCCACATCCTCCAGCATGGCGCGCATGATCATGGGGACGCCGGCCATCACGAAAACATTACCCAGCTGGAAGCCCGGCGCGGTCGAAACGCTGTTGCGGATCAGGGTGCCCCCTTCGGGGATGCGGGCCATGCGCCGGCGCATCTCGTTGAACTCGCCAGGCTTGTAGCGGGCGGCGAGCAGCGTCAGGGCCTCGGGGTGGTGGCTGATGGGCACGCCAAAGGCCCTGGCGACCGCGTCAGCGGTGATATCGTCATGGGTGGGCCAATGCCGCCCGTGGTGAAGACGTAGGTGTAGCGGGCCCTGAGCGCGTTCAGCGCCGCCACGATCTCGGCTTCGACATCCGGGACCACCCGGACTTCGCAGACATCGATGCCGAAAGGGGCCAGGAAACGGGCGATGGCGGCGAGGTTGGTGTCCTGGGTGCGGCCGGAGAGAAGCTCATTGCCGATCAGCAGGACGGCGGCGGTGGGCGATTGCGGATCGGTTGCAGCCATCGAAACCGGCGCCAAACGCCGCTCGCCTGTAAGAAACCCGTGAGGATTGCCCGCTAGAAAGCATGGGGCACCCATGGCCGCAAGGCGCGGAGGCGCGGGCCGGTTGCCAAATGTTCTTGGAAGCGGCGCGAAATCCCTTAGATTGGATCCATGCTGAGTTTGCCCGAGACCCAGGAAACCCTCCCCCGCGGCGGTATGGCGGTTGCCGTCCACGATTCCGACGGCTTCGAAGGCATGCGCCGCGCCGGAAGGCTGGCGGCGGAAGTGCTCGACCTGCTCGTGCCGGTGGTAAAGCCGGGCGTGACGACCGAGGCACTCGACCGGCTGGCCTATGACTACGTGCTCGCCCATGGCGGCGTGCCGGCGTGTCTCGGCTATCGCGGCTATCGCCACACGCTTTGCACCTCGCTGAACCACGTCGTCTGCCACGGCATTCCCAACGACAAGCCGCTGCGCGATGGCGACATCGTCAACATCGATGTGACGGTCATCGTCGACGGCTGGCACGGCGACACGAGCCGCATGTATCTGATCGGCGACGTGAAGCGCAAAGCCGAGCGCCTTGTCGAGATCACCTACGACGCGATGATGCGCGGCATCGCTGTGGTGAAGCCGGGCGCCACCACAGGCGATATCGGCCACGCGATTCAATCCTTTGCCGAAGGCGAGGAGCGCTGCGCCGTGGTGCGCGACTTCTGCGGCCATGGGCTGGGGCGCGTGTTTCACAGCCTGCCCAACATCGTCCATTATGGGCGCGCCGGCCACGGGCTCGGGCTGAAGCCCGGCATGTTCTTCACCGTAGAGCCGATGATCAATCTTGGCGCCTATGGCGTCAAAGTGCTCAATGACGGCTGGACGGCGGTAACGCGCGACCGTTCGCTGTCGGCGCAGTTCGAGCACAGCGTGGGGGTAACGGCGGATGGGGTCGAAATCTTCACGCGCTCGCCCAAAGGCTGGGACAGACCTCCCTACCTTTGAAGAAGACCCCGCGCCCGCGCCGGAACCCGCGCCGCATTTTCACGGCCATCGCGAGCGGCTGCGCGCCCGGTTTCTGGCCGGCGGCGCCGATGGCATGGCCGATTACGAGCTGCTCGAACTCATCCTCTTCGCGGTGCCGCGCTGCGATGTGAAGCCGCTCGCCAAGACGCTGCTCGCGGAGCTTGGATCCTTTGCCGATGTCATTGCCGCCCCGGCCGAGCGGCTTACCAAAATCCCGGGCGTCGGACAGACCGTGGTCGCGCAATTGAAGCTTGTCGAGGCTGCGGCGCTGCGGCTTTCCCTGACAAGGCTGAAGGGGCGGCCGGCGCTCAGTTCGTGGAACGCGCTCGTCGACTATTGCGCCGCCGCGATGGCGCGCGAAACGCGCGAACAGTTCCGTGTGCTTTTCCTCGACCGCAAGAACCACCTGATCGCCGACGAAGTGCAGAACCGCGGCACGGTCGATCACGCGCCCGTCTATCCGCGCGAGATCGTGCGCCGCGCGCTCGAACTTTCGGCCTCGGCGCTCATCCTCGTGCACAATCATCCGAGCGGCGACCCTACGCCAAGCCGCGCCGATGTGGACATGACGCGCGAAGTGGTCGAGGCGGCGCGGGCGCTGCGCATCGCCGTCCACGATCACATCGTCATCGGCCAGGGTAGCACCGCGAGCTTCAAGTCGCTGGGGCTGCTTTGACACCCTCGGCACTTTTCGCGAGAAGCATCGCGCGCCATTCCGCCGCCTTCGTGCGCCGCGTGAGCGCGGCGCAGAGTCAGGGCGTCAGCCTGAAGACCACGCCACAGCCCATATGCCGGTTTGAGCAAACGTCCAACCCGCCAAGAGACGTGGTTCCGATCAGATTGCCGCTGCTGTCCAGAAACAACCCTGCCATCGGGGAGCGACCATTTGCCAGAGCGTTAAACGTATAAAGCACACTCTCTGCGCCCGCGGCGGTGATTTTGTAAACGGTGCCCCAGCCAAGGCCGCCTTCGGACGTCGTGCCGTAGAGATTGCCGGCCCCGTCCGCGATGGGCAAGAAAACTTGCTTCGCTGCTGCTCATCCTTCCGGTAGCGGTGTCGCTCGACGCAACAGGCGCAACACCACAAACAGCATCGCGCCCGCCACAAGCCAGAGGCCGCCGGCGATCTTCGCATTGGCTTCGGCGTTCCACAACACATAGGCGATGATCGCAAAGCCGATGGCGGGAGAGACCAGATGGGCGAGCCATCGCGGGCTGCGCTTGCGCCAGGCAAAGTGCGCGATGACCGAGACATGCAGGAGCAGAAAGCCGATCAGCGCGCCGAAACTCACCATCGAGGTCAGGAGTTCGAGCCTGTCGACCAGTGCGAGACCGAGCACCAGCGTGATGGCGGCGACGAGCAGAATCGCGCGCACCGGCACCTGGCGTTTGGGATGCACATGGGCGAGAAAACGCGGCAGCTTGCCGTCACGCGCCATGCCGAACAGGATACGCGACGTCGCTGCCTGCGCTGCGAGCGCGCCGGCCACACCGCCCAGCACGATCGCAGGCCCCGCAACCACGAATTTGAGCCATGCCCCGCCGATGGTCTGCGAAATATCGTAGAAGGCCGCATTGGTCGCTTCGCCCGGCGCAAAGCTGGTGCGGCCCAGCACGAAGAGACAGGCGAGCCAGGTCTGCAGCACGAAGAGCAGCGCCGAGACACAGAGCGACAGGATGGTGGCCTGCGCAATGGCGCGCGAGCCGCCGCGCGATTCTTCCGACAGGGTCGAGATCGCGTCGAAGCCGAGAAAGCTCAACACCGCCAGCGACAACGCACCGAAGATCAGCTGCGGGGAAACGAGGGCGGGATTGTAAAGCGGCGCAAACGAAAAATGTGCGCCTCCGGCGTGGTGGCCAAGCGCGAAAAGTCCCTCCACGAAAAACAGCGCGAGAATGATCAGCTGGAGGACGAGCAGCACCACATTGGTGCGCGCTGTGGTCTCGATGCCGAAATAGTTGATGATCGTGCAGAGCACGAGGATCGACACGACCCAGACGGGCTGCGGCACGCCGGGCAACAGCGCGTGAATGGCGATCGCGCAGACCACATAGATGAGCGTCGGAAGAAGAAGATAGTCGAGCAGGATCGCCCAGCCGGCGAAGAAACCAATCGTGGGTCCAAGGCTCCGCGCCGCATAGGCATAGACCGACCCGGCCACCGGAAAGGCGCGGCTCATCTCCATATAGCTGAGCGCGGTGAAAAGCATCGCGACCAGCCCGATCAGATAGACGAGCGGCACCATGCCCTTGCTGGCATTGAACACGATGCCGAGTACGGCGATCGGCGCGCCGGGCACGATGAACACGAGACCGTAAACGAGCAGATCGAACAGGCTGAGCGTGCGTTTCAATTCCTGGCGATAGCCGAAACTTTCGAGCGAGACATGGGATTCGGCGTTGTCGTTCACGGCTCCTGTGTCCAGTCGATGGGTTCGACACGGGGAATGACGAGGCCCCAGGCCAGGGCACCCAGAAGTGCGATGGCGCTGGCCAGTGCAAACGCGCCGGCAAACAGTCCCGTGCGATCGACGATGAAGCCTGTGGCGATGGGCGCGACAATGCCGCCGAAATTGGCGATGCAGTTCTGCAGCGCCACCCATTTGCCGGCGGCATGGGGGCCGGCGATCGTCTGCGCGATCGCGAACAGGCAGGAATGGGTGAGGCCAAAAAATACACCCGTGGCGAGGAGACCCGTCAGCGCCACCATCGAGCCACCCATCGCGCTCGCCAGGAGGCACAGGGCCGCGCCGACATGGCCGATCACGATCGTGGCCTTGCGCACGCTGTCGAGCGCGGCGCCACGCGCGATCAGCCGGTCGCATGTCCATCCCGCCGCGACCGCGCTGGCGCCAAAGATGCAATAGGCGAGCGCGCCGAACTCCGCCATCTCGCGGATCGAGAAGCCGCGATCCTTCACGAGATAGAGCGGCAGCCAGGTCAGCACGAAATAGAGCGTGTAGTTTGCCGCGAAATGGCCGGAGATCGTGCCCCAGGCTTCGCGCCGGCGGAGGATCGCAAGATAGGACGGCATGGGCGTGGCGACGCGCCGGGGAGTGCTACGCTCACCGCGCCCCAGCGCGATCCAGGGCACGAGCCAGACGAGCGATGCAAGACCGAACACCAGAAACCCGGCGCGCCAGCCGAACTGGGCCATTATAAAGCCGCCCACCAGCGTGCCGAAGGCCGGGCCGGTGGCAAGGCCCGCGCCGACCAGACCGTTCGCCGCTCCCAGCTTCTCGGGCGGAAGATTCTCGGCCAGCAGTTTCGACATGCAGGGAAAGGCGCCGCCTTCGCCCAGCCCCAGCAGAAAGCGCAGCAGCAGGAGCAGCGTGAACCCGCTCGCCACGCCGGTGAGTACGGTGGCGAGCGACCACAGCGCTACCGACCAGCCGAGCAGCACCACGGCGCTGGATCGCGCCATGAGCCAGCCGATCAGCAATTGCACCGGCGAATAGGTCCAGAAAAAAGCCGAGAGCAACACGCCGATCTGCGTGTTGGAGAGACGCAGTTCGTCCTTGATGAGCGGGGCCGCAGTGGCGAGATTGCCGCGATCGACATAGTTGATGAAGATCGCTGCCGCCAGCAGCCCAACCAGTATCGTCACGTAATGAGAGGAACGCACACCTGCGCGCGGCGCGAGTGTGTCGACCGAGCTTGCAAGTTCCGCGTCCGTCATGTGCCCCTTCCCGCTCTCACCCTAGACGAAGGCGCGCGGGGTGGGAAATGAGAAACCCATCTCCGACGTTGCAGTCAGGCGCCTCGTGTTTGCGGGCCGGTTCGTATCCATGCGCGTTCGCGCGGGCTCACCTGTCTGCTCCAGGCGCGCCCTAAAAAGTCCGGACCGGCCCGCGCGCGCGCAACGATCAGCGCACACGCTTGTAGACGAAGCTTTTGCCCCCCTGATGCAACAGCACGCTTGGCGCAGGCGCGTTGCCGGTGGCAAAGTCGAATTCGATGTCCGCCACTTTCGCGAAAAAATGCGTCGGCGATTCGGGATAGATGGGAAACTCACCGGGGCCGCTTCCCACGAGCAGCCCCGCTGTGCCGCGCGTGACGGGAATCTCGTCCCCGGGTGCGTAGCGATAGAGACCGACGAGCCTTTCGAACGCTGCCTGAGGCAACCCTATCGCGTGGTGCGTTTTCGGGATTTGCAGATTCACGACCTGGCGCGGCGCGATGACATGGGTGCCGATGTCGTCCACGCCGAGACCTGTCGCAGCATTGGCCAGCGCCACCACTGCAATATGCCGTGCGGGATTGAAGCCCATGAAGGTGCGCGAGCCGTCGCCGCTCCCGTCGCTCCAATAGAATGTCTCGCCATCGGCGCGCGTACACCGCCAGCCGAGCGCCATGCGCGTATCCTTGTCGTCGCCCGGCCGGTCGACCGTCAGCATCAATCTCGCCGCCTTCGGCAGATCGCCCGGCCCCTGCCCGTTCAGAAACAGCGCAAGAAATCTGAGCAGATCGTTGGCCGTCGATCGCAGCCCGCCACCAGGATTGAGCGCGCCGAAATCGGTGGGCCCGATCTGCTTCAGATCGATGTCATATCCCGTGGTTCGTCGTGTATGCGCGATGGGATCTTCGCCGAAGCGGGTGTCCAACAGGCCGAGCGGGCGCGTGATGCGGTCGCGCACGAGCTCGGCATAGGTTTCGTGCCGGTGCAGGGCGAGACCATGACCCAGAAGGCTCGGACCGACATTGGAATATTCGAATTGCGTGCCCGGCGCGCGGGTCAGATGGTAGTCCGGCAGGCCGGCATAGAGCTCATCGAGACGATAGTGCGCGTATTTGTTGATCGCGTCTGGCGCCGCATGAAGATTGTCGGGGCGCAGCGGCAGACCCGCGGTGTGAGTCGCAAGATCGGTCAGGGTGATGGCGCGCCCGTCGAAGTGCGGAACCCTGACGCCGGAAGGCACATAGGCTTGCAACTTGTCGTCCAGCCCCGCCTCGCCGCGCGTGACGGCATCGGCCAGCAACAGCGCGGTGAACACCTTGGTCAGCGAGGCGATCTCGTAGATCGTGTCGCCCCCGACCTTGTGGCTGCCCTTCAACGCGGTCGTCCCATAGGCCACGACGCTCGCCCCTGTCGGCCGCAGCACACCCATGACGATGCCAGTGGCAGCGTGTTGCCGGTCAATTCGAAAGCGGATCAGTCGCGCGATGTCCGTATCGGACGGTACAGCCACCCCAACCGACGGGGCGGCCACGGCCAGGTCGCAAACCCGGCTGCAGGAGCAAAAGATTCCAGCGACCACAAGCAACGCGGCGAGGATCGTTCGCATGCTCAACCCGGTTTGGACGCCGCCGGAGCCTAACCCGCTTGCGGCAGTGGGTGCAGGCCGGACGAAAAGTTTTTCCGCCGGAGCCTGGTGTGCGCTGCCGACGGATGCGCTGGTCGCGCGGGCAAATTTTCCTAGAATTTTTTGAAGGCGAAAAAGGCGGCCAGCACAAGAAGGCCGAATGCCACGCCATGATTCCACTTGAGCGATTCTCCCAGATACAACGTGGAAAAAATGGCGAAGACGGCAAGGGTGATGACCTCCTGCATCGTCTTCAGCTGCGCCGCGGAATAGACGCGGTGGCCCATATGATTGGCCGGAACGGCGAAACAATATTCAAAGAACGCGATCCCCCAGCACACCGGGATCAGCAGCCATAGCGGCGCGGCGGGATATTTCAGCTGCCCATACCATGCGAACGTCATGAAGACGTTGGAGATGCACAGAAGCGCGATGGGTGCGATCATGGTCCAGTTCATGGTTCGGTCCTTCAGACGTGCCGCAAGGTAACGCTCCGCAATTCGCGCTGTGCGTACCGCGACAGGCCGCCGCGACAACGCATGTTCCGGCTTGCCGAACGGCGGGCTTTTCGATTTTTATTCCGCGCCGGCATCGAATTGGTTTCGCCATGCATGCAGCGCCGCCACCATGTTGACAAGCAGCCTCCTGCGTTTCCCGGGCGGCGTTCGGCGCGATGGCGCCATCGACGCCTGGTTCTCCGCACCCGATCGCGAGCTGCGGCTCATAGGCCAGCCCTGGTTCGAGCAGATGCGCCGCTGCGGCAGGGACGTTCGCGAACTTCTGCATGACGGACATCCCACCGCCTGCGTGGGCGACGCAGCGTTTGGCTATGTCGACGCCTTCAGCGCGCATGCAAGTGTCGGGTTCTTTCACGGAGCAGCGCTTGACGATCCCGCCGGCATCCTGGAAGGCACAGGCAAGCGCATGCGGCACGTCAAGCTCAAATGGGCAGAACCCGTCAATGCCGCCGCGCTGCAGGCGCTCATCAAGGTGGCCTATCGCGACATGCGCGAGCGCTGCGCCGCCGCGCCCTGAGGCGATTGCGCACTGGTCCGGAAGCGGCCCGGCGGGAGGTGCCAGCCAGCCGAACGGCTTTCCTGTTCGTCGTGCGTTGGTTCGCATTGACGCGCGCTCCCGCACGGGCGAGCGTCGGCACCGGGATGCCGGGGAACACCAGCCGATGAAATCGTCGCTCAGCACATTTGCCGTCACAGCCCTGCTTGCCAGCGTTGCCTGCCCTTCGCTGGCGCGCGCGGACCATCTGACGCCTGAACGGGTCTACGCCGACCCGGCCATCAACGGTCCGGTCGCGCGCAATGTCCAGCTTTCGCCCGACGGCACGCTCGTCACCTGGCTGAAGGGCCGGCCCGACGACCAGAATGCGCTCGATCTGTGGGCGGCCGACACCAAGGGTGGGGCGCCGCATCGTCTGGTGGATTCGCGCGCGCTGGCGCCGGCGCCGGCTGCCCTTTCGGAAGCGGAGAAATCGCGCCGCGAGCGCATGCGCATCAGCCAGCACGGCATCGTCGAATATCACTGGGACGAAGAGGGGCGATTCCTTCTCGTACCGCTTGATGGTGCGCTCTATCTGGTGAATCGGGCAAACGGTCACGCGCGCCGCATCGCCGATGACAAGGCCGGTGCGGTCGATGCCAAAGTCTCGCCCAAAGGCCATTTCGTGTCGTTCGGGCGCGACGGCAATCTCTTCGCGATCGATCTGGCGAAAGGCACGACCATCCCGCTCACCACCGGCGGCGACGACGTTCGCTCATGGGGCACGGCAGAGTTCGTCGCCCAGGAAGAGATGGATCGCTACACCGGCACGTGGTGGTCGAAAGACGAGAGCCGGATCGCGCTGACCCATACCGACGAATCCGGCGTCGATGTCATTCCGCGGCTGGAAGTCAGCGCCGACACCCTGACATCGGTCGCGCAACGCTATCCGCGCGCCGGCCGGCCGAATGCCGTCGTGGACCTCTACGTGGAAGATGTCGCGACGCAGAAGCGCGTGAAGATGGATCTGGCCCCGACTGCGGATTTCTATCTGGCGCGCGTCGCCTGGGCGAAAGACGGCAGCGTGCTCTATGCGCAACGTCTCTCGCGCGACCAGCGCCGCCTCGATGTGCTGGCCTGCGATC
The DNA here is from genome assembly GCA_036490345.1 of Rhizomicrobium sp. GTDB lineage: Bacteria > Pseudomonadota > Alphaproteobacteria > Micropepsales > Micropepsaceae > Rhizomicrobium. Next base: position 68,838 of record DASXEA010000036.1, read on the forward strand.
CCGCGCGTGGCAAGTGCCATGCGATCCTGAGCGAAACCTCGCCGCACTGGATCGAGCTTTCCGACGATTTCAGGCCGCTCAAATCGGGCGACTTTCTGTGGTCTTCCGAACGTTCCGGCTTTCGCCATCTCTATCTCTACAGCCGCGACGGAACGCTGAAGCGGCAGGTCACCTCGGGCAACTGGCCCGTCGCCGCAATCGACGGCGTCGACGAAGCGGCGGGAAAGGTGCTGTTTTCGGCATCGATCGAAACGCCGGTCGAGTCCCGGCTTTACGCGATTTCTTATCTTGCAGACGATGCGCCTCACGCGCTCGTCCACGGTCACGGATGGTGGACGGCGACGGTCGCGAAGAATGGCGGCGCGTTCGTCGGCACCTATTCCGATCCGGCGACGCCGCCGCACACCGGCCTCTATGCGAAGGACGGGACGTTCGTGCGCTGGATCGAGGAAAACAGACTCGATTCGCAGCATCCCTATTTTCCCTATCTCGCAGACCGGCGCGTGCCGGACTTCGGGACCTTGAAAGCCGATGACGGCACGGTGCTCGACTATGCGCTGACGACGCCGGTCGGCTTCGATCCGCACAACAAATATCCGGCGATCGTCGAAGTGTATGGCGGACCCGGCGTTCAGACCGTGACACGCAGCTGGGGTGCGACCTCCGACCAGCTGCTGCTGGAAGCGGGCTATGTGCTGTTCCGGCTGGACAATCGCGGCTCGGCCAATCGCTCGGTCGCCTTCAAGACCGCGATCGACCGCAGGCTCGGCACGCTGGAGACCGAGGACCAGCTTGCCGGCATCCGCTTCCTGAGATCGCTGCCCTATGTCGATGCCGCCCATGTCGGCGTGTCGGGCTGGAGTTATGGCGGCTTCATGACTCTCCAGCTGATGACGGCGCCGGATTCGGGGCTGGTCGCGGGCGCGTCGGGCGCGCCGCCGACCGATTGGAGCCTCTACGACACGTGCTACACCGAACGCTACATGGGCACGCCGCAGCAGAACCCGCAGGGCTACGCACAGTCCGACATTCTGGGCCGCCTCGACCATCTGGGCGGCCGGCTTCTTCTGTTGAAGGGCATGTCCGACGACAACGTCATCCTCGCCAACACCACGCGGCTCACCGCGGCGCTACAGCAGCGCAGCATCGCCTTCGACATGATGGAATATCCCGGCGAGCGCCACGGCATCCATGGCAACGCCAAACTCCTGCAGCTGTGGCGCACCTATCTCGCGTTTTTCCAGCGCACGCTGAAACCGCAGGCGCTCGATGTACATGATCATTGAGACGGTTCGCGTTGCTCTCGTGGCCGGTTGATTCAATCGCAACATGCGTGTCATGGCCCGCTCCCTGCCGGACTTCGATGCGCATGGCCGATCGACGGTCGGGATTTTCCAACCGCACCTCTGGCGGACGGAAACCGCAATACGCTAGCCTGATCCCGCAGACGTTGAGCCGACCGGGGGACAATGACCACCACAACAGACCTGCCCGCCGGCACACTCAGCGAGGTCGCGGCCATCGGCGAGGAATGGGGCTTCACCCTGTCGGACCGGGACGAGCGCGAGATCGCCAGCTTCACCTATGCCACGGAGCAGGAAGCCCTCGAGGCCCGTGATCTGATCGAGCAGGCGCTGGGCGCTGCGACGGAAATCTGGGCGGCCGAACCACAGGGGACGTGAGGCCGTCAGACCTCGCCGGAATTGGCGGGGCTGCCCACAGGTTTTCCCGACCGCGGGCGGCGGGTCCTGTCCTTCAGCTCGAAATCGTCCGCCAGCGCCCCATAGTGTTCCGCCGCACGCAGATGAGTGGCGCGCATGTTGCCCGGCGTGCATGTGGCCGCCTGGGACTTCGCCTGTTCCGCCAGCCGGCGATAGTAGCGGGCGCGCGTTGCATAAGTTTCGGGCGGAATGGGTTGTCTCCTGCTTGCCGGCGTCGCCGGATACCGCAGGCATTCATACGCGCGGCAAGGACGTTCGGATCATGCGCCGCGCGGCGGGTGGCATCGCCGGGCCGGGAAAATTGTGGGGCATTTGTGTGCCCGGGTCCGGGGCGATTGCCGCGGACCGCGAACAGGGGCATCCTGACGGCATGGATGCCAAGGGATTGTTCGGGGCACCCTACCTGGAGACGGCTGCCTCTGGTCCCCCCAAGCGGCCGTCTTCAGGTCCCTCCCGACCGCGCGGCCGGACGGCGCCGTCTCTCGCGGCAGCCCCTTCGGTATTTCCTGCCACGACACGTTCGAGATCGGCCGCCAGTTCGAGCCAGTGGGCCGCGATCCTGCGATAGGCGGCGCAAATGTCGGCTTGCGGCACTTTCGCTGCCAGTTCGACAGCTTCCTGGGCCAGGTCCCGGTAGCGCCGAATCTGCTCGGCCGGGGGCAGATCGACGACGCTGGTTGTCATCGCGTGTTCCTGCAACTCTGAGCGCTAACCCTCGCCGTCCGGTTTGGTTCCGCCGGGAAGCCCGGCCCGTGCGCGGTTCGTGAATAAAGCCTCTGCGCAGGCGCCGGCATATGTCGCGACCCGACATATGGTTGCAGCGCAACAGCGAAAATCGCCGGTGCGTCCGTGCTTAAGAATTCGTTGGCGTCGGCCTCAGGCGGGCTTGCGGAACCTGAGCGTCATGCGGTCGCTTTCGCCGATCGCATCGTATTTCGCGTGATCGAATTGCGGATTGGCCGGCTGGCCCGCGGGCGCGCTGCGGCGTACGGGCGGGAGCGTCCACACGCCGAACGGGTGATCTTTGGTATCTTTGGGATTTGCGTTGATCTCGGACTGTCCTTCGAGCCGGAAGCCCGCGCCCTCCGCCAGCTTCACCACGGCGGCGGTCGACATGTAGCCGTCGCTTGCATCCTTCGCCATCGGGCGCGGATCGGCGCGATGCTGCTCCACCGCCAGGATCCCGCCCGGCTTCAGCACCGCATAGAAATCGGCGAATGCCTTTTCGGGCATGCCTTGCGTGCCCATCCAGTCATGGATGTTGCGGGCCGTAAGCAGAAAGTCCACAGTCGCGGGCGGGGCAAGCGGCGGCGATTTCTCGCCGAAAACGGTGGTGCCTATTGGGCCGTACACGGAGGATTGCGCGAAGCGCGGCGGCAACGGGCGCGTCGTGCCTTCCACGGCCGCGATGTATTTGCCGCCGGTGGCCCTGGCGTATGGCGCCAGAATCTCCGTCCAATAGCCGCCGCCCGGCCAGATCTCGACCACGGTCATGCCGGGCTTCAATCCCCAGAAGGCGAGGCTTTCGCGCGGATGGCGATAGCGGTCGCGCGCGATATTTTCCGGCGTGCGCGCCGGGCCGCTGACGGCGCTGCTCAAGGCAACATCGGCCATGCCGGCCATCGGAGGAGGCTGGACGGCAAAGGCGGAACCGGCACCGGTGACGGCGAGGCAGGCAACGACGACAGCGCAATATCTCATCAGTCTCTCCTCTGCGGGCGGCACCACGGCGCACTGTACAATGATTCCCGAAGACGCGCCCGCTGGCCGCGCGAAGCCTTTGTCGCACGACCGCGCGGGCGCGCGCACGACCTCACTCCTTTCCGGAGTCTGGCTCTTCGCTGCCCGGGGCGGTGGAAATCGTGCTATCTGTGTGTCACCGGGACCGCGCACATCCTGCGCGCCACGGCGGCCAGAGATGGCTGCGGTTCCATAGGGGGGGCCATGACGAAGCATCTGTTGCTCGCTGCACTGTTAGCCGTGTTGCTTGCCGACGCGACAGCGTCCCATGCCGCGGTGACGCTCTCGTCGGCGCCGACAGCGAACATGTCGTGTTCTGCCGGCGTGTGCGCGCCGACCGCTGTCGATGCGGTGCTCAATGTCGGCGATCTGCAAACCCTGCTCGCGTCGGGCAATGTCACCGTGACGACCATGGGCTCCGGCGTGCAGGCGAATAGCATCGACATTACGGCTGCTCTGACCTGGCCGAACAATAGCGCGCTCACGCTTGACGCCTTTCAGTCGGTCGCGGTGGACAAGCCTGCGTCCATCACCGGTCTGGGCAGTCTTTCCCTGAAGACCAAAGATGGCGGGAACGGCGGGAGGCTGTCGTTCGGTGACAAGGGACACGTCACCTTCGCCAATCTGTCGAGCGCGCTTACGATCAACGGCACGTCCTATACGCTGGTGCAGAGCGTGAAAGCTCTGGCAAGTGCCATCGTCGCAAACCCGTCTGGCGCGTATGCGCTCGCCGGTGCCTACGACGCTTCCGTTGATGGGACCTACAAGGAACCACCCGTTGCGATCGCGTTCGCGGGAAAGTTCGAGGGCCTCGGAAATGCGATCTCCAACCTGTCCATGAAGCTCCATACGTCTCAAGGGATGACGAATGCTGTTGGCATGTTCAATGAGGTAACCGCGTCCGGTAGTATCGCCGATTTGCGTCTCGACCATTTGCGATTGAAGGCAAAGGCCCAAAAGAATTTGAACTCCGCTGCCGGTACACTTGTTGGCTACAATGTGGGATTGCTGGAAGGAGATGAGGTGTCTGGTTCCGCGATCTCGCCAACTGTCGCAATTGGCGGACTCACGGCTGGTAACAGCGGCACGATCGACTATTCGTCGACACACATCTCCATCAAGGCCAACAATAGCGGCGGAATAGCATCGGGGAACGCAGGGACAATCAGTCTGTCCCATGCATCCGGATCAGTCACAGGGAATGGCGCAGGCGGCCTCGTGTCCTCCAACCAAGGAGCAATAGTGCAAAGCTACGCGACTGGGAACATCTCGGGTGGAGGATCTGTAGGTGGACTGATTGCTGTAAATCAGAAACTGATCGAAAACTCATACGCCACAGGTTCCGTGACGGGAGCCGAGGGCGGCGCGGATGTCGGCGGGTTTGTTGGCGACGACTATCCTGGTATTTTGACGTCCTATTCGACCGGCGCAGTGAGCGGAAGCGGCGGTGATAGGGTGGGCGGGTTTGCGGGCGCGCTCGATGAGGGTACGAACGATGACTGGGACACGACCACCAGCGGGACCAATCAGGGAACCGGCGAAGGCAACATTCCCGGCATCACCGGTCTGACGTCACAGCAACTTCAATCCGGCCTGCCCGGTGACTTCGATCCATCGATCTGGGCCGAGGACAAGAAGATCAACAACGGCTTCCCCTACCTCATCGCCAATCCGCCCGAGAAGAAGTAGCGTGCGTCACCGGGACCGCGCGCATCCTGCGCGCCGGCGGCCAGAGATGGCGGCGGCCCCATGCTTCCGTTCACGGATTTTCTGGTTGACAATAAAACCATTTTGGTTATATTGCGGCCATCTTCCCTCTGCGGTGCGGAACGTTTGGCGGGACGTTTTCCCTGCTGCAGGGAAAAAACCAGGGAAAAAGAAAAAAAGCACCCACCGCCTCTTCGCAAGCCATTGAAATGAAAAGGGTTTTCCTGGAGAAAGACGCGGCTGCAGGGAAAAATTGTCCCCCGAACAGGGAAATCGCCCCCCACGGTGGCCCGCAACTGGCCGCGCACACCGCTGCGCCGGTCAGTGACTCTCCGCGCGGTCCGATCGCGGCCGGTGGTGCCCGGCCGCAGCTTTTCGCCGCCCGCGCCGCGAGCTAGAACAGGCGATGATTCCCCGCTACGCCCGCCCTGACATGACGGCGCTCTGGTCGCCGGAAACCCGCTTTCGCATCTGGTTCGAGATCGAAGCCCATGCGGCCGATGCGCTGGCCGGGCTGGGCGTGATCCCCCACGAGGCCGCGCGCACGATCCGGGAGAAGGGTTCGGCCGCGCAGTTCGACGTCGCGCGGATCGATGCCATCGAGCGCGAGGTCAAACACGATGTGATTGCGTTCCTGACCCATCTGGCCGAGTTCGTCGGGCCGGACGCGCGCTTTGTGCATCAGGGCATGACCTCTTCGGACGTCCTCGATACCTGCCTCGCGGTGCAGCTGCAGCGGGCCAGCGACATTCTGATCGCCGATGTCGACCAGCTGCTCGCAGCGCTGAAGCGCCGCGCCATGGAATTCAAGCATGCGGCGACCATCGGCCGAAGCCATGGCATCCACGCCGAACCCACGACCTTCGGATTGAAGCTCGCCGCATACTACGTGGAATTCGAACGCGCCCGCGCGCGTCTCGTCGCGGCGCGTGAGGAGATTTCGACCTGTGCCATCTCCGGGGCCGTCGGCACTTTTGCCAATATCGATCCGCGCGTGGAAGCACATGTGGCACAGGCACTGGGGCTGAAGGTCGAACCGGTCTCGACCCAGATCATTCCGCGCGACCGGCACGCCGCGTTTTTCGCTGCACTCGGTGTCGTTGCCAGTTCGATCGAACGGCTGGCAACGGAAATCCGCCACCTGCAACGCACCGAAGTGCTGGAAGCCGAAGAGTATTTCTCGGAAGGCCAGAAGGGTTCTTCCGCCATGCCCCACAAGCGCAATCCCGTTCTCTCCGAAAATCTGACGGGGCTGGCGCGCATGGTGCGCGCCTATGTGGCGCCCGCACTCGAAGATGTGGCGCTCTGGCATGAACGCGACATCTCACATTCGTCCGTGGAACGGTTCATCGGACCGGATGCAACGATCACGCTCGATTTTGCCTTGATGCGCGCGGCCGGTGTGGTCGAAAAGCTCGTGGTCTATCCGGAACGGATGCAACAAAATCTCGACCGCACGCGCGGCCTGGTTCACAGCCAGCGCGTGATGCTGGCCCTCACACAGGCCGGGATGAGCCGCGAGGACTCTTACCGAGCCGTGCAGAAACACGCGATGCGCGCCTGGAACGGCGAAGGTGCGCTACAGGATCTCTTGAAGGCCGACGCAAACGTGACCGCCATTCTGCCGCCAGAGTCGCTGGATGAACTTTTCGATCTCGACTATCACCTGAAGCATGTCGACACGATTTTCGATCGCGTATTCGGTTGAGTGGCCTCACAGAGAGGCCGATGTCACACGGCCTGCGCACGGCATTTGAGCGTTGACAGACACCGTATTTGAGCGGAGAATCCTGGCTGATAGACGCGATGAGACGCGCAACCCCCTTGAAACCGTTGCGTCTCGCGTCGGCGAAAAACGAAAAGGAGGATTCCTCAATGGAAGAGACTCCACCGGGTAGCATAGCGGGGCTCGGCACGCGCTGAGCCACAGCCAGGCACCGACAATGCCGGTTGAAACTCCACAATCGAAACGACGTGAAGCGAGCTACGCTCGCATGGATTCCGTTTGAACGGAGTCAAAAGCCCGGGTCAGAAACCCGGGCTTTTGCTCATGCCAAGCGCTTCGGCGCCACGACATCACTGCGGCAGAGCAAACGCCAAAACGGTGTCGCCGCGTTTGGTATTGAGTTTCTCATGGCCGCCGGCGGCAATCACCACATATTGCCGGCCTTTCCAGACATAGGTCATCGGCGTCGCCTGCCCGCCCGCCGGCAGTCGGCCGCGCCACAATTCCTTGCCTGTTCTGGCATCGAAGGCGCGAAGGTAATCGTCCATCGCGGCACCAATAAAGACGACGCCACCGGCGGTTGCGATGGGACCACCGAGATTGGGCGTGCCGGTTTTCCCGAGCAGATATTGCGAGAGCGGAAACATGTCCTCGGTCGTGCCGAGTGGCACGTCCCACAGAATGTGACCATCGTGCATGTCGATCGCATGCAACATGCCCCAGGGAGGAGGGTTGCAAGGAAGCCCGAGAGGCGAAACGATTGTCTCGCGCTTCACGCCGAAGGGCGTTCCGGCCTCGTCCGATATTTCCTTGTCGGGCGCAGCGTCTCGCGCCGCCTGAAGATCCTTGCGCGGTATGAGCGTGACGCGGTGCATGATGCTCGATGTGTTGACATAAGCGATATCGTGCGCCGGGTCGAAGGCCAGTCCGCCCCAATTCGTTCCGCCGCCGGTGAAGGGATAAAGGATCGTGCCGCGCAGGGACGGTGGCGTGTAGAGGCCTTGCGCCCGCGACTCGGCAATCCGGTTCCGGCATTGGCCGCGATCATACCATGTCAGGCCGAAGCCATCGTCCAGCTTGATCCAGTGGGGTGCGAGCGCCTTGGGCGCGACGGGAAAGGGCTGCGTCGGAGAAAGTGCCTCGCCCGGCGCCCCGCCTTGCGGCACCTTGCGTTCCTCCACGGGGATGAGGGGTTCGCCGTTCAGCCGGTTGAGCGTGAACAGGAGCCCCTGCTTGGTTGGCTGGATGACAGCGGGTTCGGTCTGGCCCTGATAGGTCACCGTCCCGAGCGTCGGTTGGGCGGGCACGTCGTAATCCCACACATCGTGATGGGTAATCTGAAAGGACCACGCGACCCTGCCGGTCAATGCGCGCACGGCAACGATCGAATCGGCGTAGCGATTGTCGCCCGGCCGCGCGCCACCGTAGAAATCGGGGCTGGGGCTGGTGGTTGGCAGGAAGACCAGGCCGCGCTCTTCGTCGACCGAGATCGGCGCCCAGACATTGGCGCCGCCGGTCCGCGCCGCACCGGCTGCATTCCAGCTCGCCGCATTGGGCGAGACGGCATCGCGCGGAATGGGATCGAAGCTCCATTTGGGTTTGCCGGTCACCGCATCGAAGGCGCGGACCGTGCCGCGCGGTGCATCAACCCGCTGATTGTCGTCGATCGAAGAGCCGACGATGACCAGGCCATGGGTGACGACCGGAGGCGAGGTATTCTGGACTTCCGAGCGATAGGACATCGCCGGCTGGGGCACGAGAGCAACGGTGCCACCTGAGCCGAACCCCGCACAGGGCCGCCCATCGGCCGCGTCGAGCGCGATCAGGCGACGATCATTGGTCGCGAGAAACACGCGCGCGGCACACGCGCCACCCTTTGCCCTGGGATTTCGCCAGAATGCCACGCCGCGGCAAACGAAGCTGTTGGGATAGTGAAGGCTTGCGTCGATGTGGGGATCGAAGCGCCACAATTGCTTGCCGCTGCCAGGGTCGAGCGCCGAGATTTCGTCGAACGGCGAGCATACATAAAGCCGTCCCTCGTCAAGAACAGGCGTGTCCTCAAAGGAGGCGCGCCGTATCGCACCGCCCTTGCTGGCCAAATCCCCGGTGGAAAATGTCCACGCGGCGGTCAGGGCGCCGACATTGGCCGGTGTTATTTGTCGCGCCGACGAATAGCGCTGGCCACCGGCATCGCCGCCATAAGCCGGCCAGCCCGGCGATTCTCCCAACGCGGCAGTGGGCGCAAGCAGAAGGACCACGCTGCAGGCAAAGGCTTTTGCCCCTTTTGGCACGGCATCGCGCCCCGTCTAGGCGTGAGGCTCGCTCATGATCTGGCCGGCGGCCTCGGCCAGAAGTTCTTCCATCTTGCGGGCGATGACATGCTCCGACAGCGCACTGTTGCGGGCCTCAAGATCGGTATGGATTTTGGCCACCATCTCGGAATCGCGCGCGCCCCGCACCTCGAGATCGAGGAGCACGTTGACGTAGGATTCGGCGGCCGCACCAGACAGGCCCATCTGTTCCGCGGCCCAGTGCCCGAGCAGCTTGTTCCGCCGCGCCGTGGTGCGGAAGCGCAGATCTTCGTCATGCGCCCATTTCGCCTCGAAACCCTTCTCGCGGTCCTCGAACGAGCCCTTCATAAAGCAACCTCTTGAAAACAGTTGATAAATGCCCATTCCGGGCGTCTTACCGCGCCGACATTAGCGGAAGCCTTCGGAGCGCGCGAGGCGCTGGTTGACACGTCCGGCGTTGCCGCAGGCAAGTCCCTTCCGCTAAGTTGCCTGCCCGACGGGCACGCTTGTGTCTGTTTCGCCTCCTGCGCGGCCCGACCGCGAGGCCAAGGACGATTCCATGAAACGCCGCCGCCAGATCTACGAAGGCAAAGCCAAAATCCTCTACGAAGGGCCGGAGCCGGGCACGCTGATTCAGTATTTCAAGGACGATACGACGGCTTTCGACGCCACCAAGCGCGCCACCATCGAAGGCAAGGGAGTGCTGAACAACCGCATCTCCGAATATCTGATGATGCAGCTTGCCTCGATCGGGGTTCCCACCCATTTCGTGCGCCGGCTCAACATGCGCGAACAGCTGGTCAAGGAGGTTGAAATCATCCCCCTTGAAGTGGTGGTGCGCAATGTCGCGGCGGGTTCGCTGTCCAAGCGGCTCGGGATCGAGGAAGGCAATGTGTTGCCGCGCTCGATCATCGAATATTATTACAAATCCGACCAGCTCCACGACCCGTGGGTCTCGGAGGAACACATCACCGCCTTTGGCTGGGCGAATCCCCAGGATCTCGACGACATCGTCAATCTCACCATCCGGATCAACGATTTCCTGTCCGGCCTCTTCCTCGGCGCGGGCATCAAACTGGTCGACTTCAAGGTCGAGTTTGGGCGGCTCTGGGAGAACGACTATATGCGGATCGTGCTGGCCGACGAGATCAGCCCGGATTCGTGCCGACTGTGGGATATTTCGACCAACGAGAAGATGGACAAGGACCGTTTCCGCCGCGACCTGGGCGGCGTGGTGGAGGCCTATTCGGAAGTCGCCCGCCGCCTCGGGATCATGCCCGAATCGGTCCAGGGCGAACAGAAGGGCCCCGTGCTGGTGAAGTGACCTAAGACGTTGCGCGCCGACGAATTTGCACCCTTTCCGCTGGATGCAGAATCGAATACGGCATCGACCACTTTCCCCAATTGTCATGGCCCGCGACTGCGGGCCACCCAGTTGGGCTCGTGGGATTCGCAGAGTGAGTTTTCGCCTCGCCAGCCTGGACAGGCTGAGCGAGCCATGACCTGGGTGGCCCGCAGTCGCTGGCCATGACAGTCTCCGTGAGATTGGACGCCATGAAAGCGCGCGTTTTCGTTACTCTCAAGAATGGCGTCCTCGATCCGCAAGGCAAAGCCATCGGCCATGCCTTGCACAATCTCGGCTTCCCGGAAGTGGGCGACGTTCGCCAGGGAAAAATGATCGAGTTGGAGATCGCGGATTCCGATGTGGCGAAGGCGCGCGATCGCATCAAGGAAATGTGCGACAAGCTGCTGGCAAATACCGTCATTGAGAAATACGAGATTGAATTGGGGGCCAAAGAGGCGCCATGAAATCCGCCGTCATCGTCTTTCCCGCCTCCAATTGCGATCGCGACGCTGCAGTGGCGCTGGAACGGATCACCGGCACCAGGCCGGTGATGGTCTGGCATGGCGACGACGCGCTTCCGGATGTCGATCTTGTCGTGCTGCCGGGCGGCTTTGCCCATGGCGACTATCTGCGCTGCGGCGCGATGGCAGCGCGTTCGCCGATCATGCGCGACGTGAAGGCCAAGGCGGATAGCGGCCTCGCCGTGCTCGGTATCTGCAACGGTTTCCAGGTCCTGGCAGAAGCCGGAATGCTGCCCGGTGCGCTCATGCGCAACGCCGACCTGAAATATGTCTGCCGGCCCGTTGCACTCGAGGTGAACGAGACGCAGTCCGCCTTTACGCGCAAATACGACAAGGGACAGCGGGTGACGTTTCCGGTGGCGCATGGCGAAGGGAATTACTTCGCGGACGACGCAACGCTCGATCGCCTCGAAGGCGAAGACCGCGTGGTGTTCCGTTACGCGCAGGGTGACAATCCCAACGGCTCGGCGCGCAACATTGCCGGCATCCTCAATCAGAAGCGCAATGTGCTGGGCCTCATGCCGCATCCCGAACGCGTCTGCGATCCGCTGCTCGGCGGCACCGATGGCCGCGCCATGTTCGAAAGCCTGATCGAAGCGCTATCGTGACGGAAGCGGCAACCATCACACCGGAAATCGTTCGCGAACACGGCCTCTCGGCGGCGGAATATGAGCGCATCGAGGAGTTGCTGGGGCGCGCTCCCAATCTCGTGGAGCTCGGCGTATTCTCGGTGATGTGGAGCGAGCATTGCTCCTACAAGTCCACGCGTGCGCATTTGCGCCGCCTGCCGACAAAGGCGCCCTGGGTGTTGCAGGGTCCGGGCGAGAATGCGGGTGTCATCGACATCGGTGACGGCGACGTCGCCGTGTTCAAGATGGAAAGCCACAATCATCCATCCTTCATCGAGCCCTATCAGGGGGCTGCGACAGGTGTGGGTGGCATCATGCGCGATGTGTTCACGATGGGCGCGCGTCCCGTAGCCATGATGAACGCGCTTCGCTTCGGCGCGCCGGACCATGAAAAGACGCGCCATCTGGTGTCCGGGGTCGTCTCCGGAATCGGCGGATACGGCAATTGCATGGGCGTGCCGACCGTGGGCGGTGAGGTCAATTTCCACCCCTCCTACAATGGCAACATCCTTGTAAATGCGATGTGCGTCGGAGTCGCGCGCGCCGATCGCATCTTCAAATCGGCCGCGGAGGGCGCCGGCAATCCGGTCGTCTATATCGGCTCCAAAACCGGCCGCGACGGCATTCACGGCGCGACCATGGCGTCGGCGGAATTCAGCGAGGATTCCGAAGAAAAGCGGCCGACCGTGCAGGTTGGCGACCCTTTCACGGAGAAGCTGCTGCTCGAAGCCTGTCTCGAGCTGATGGCGACCGATGCGATCATCGCCATCCAGGACATGGGCGCGGCAGGCCTGACCTCATCGTCTTCGGAAATGGCGTCGAAAGGGGGCGCCGGGATCGAGCTCGACCTCGACCGGGTGCCGCAGCGCGAAACGCACATGACCGCCTATGAGATGCTGCTCTCCGAATCCCAGGAGCGCATGCTCGCCGTGCTCAAGCCGGGCCGCGAGGCCGAGGCCGAGCGGATTTTCCGCAAATGGGAACTCGATTTCGCGGTCATCGGCGTCACGACGGACACGCGGCGCTTCGTGGCGCGCCACCACGGCGCAATTGTCGCCGACATTCCGGTAGATGCGCTGTCGGAAGAGGCTCCGGTGTACCAGCGCCCCTTCACGCGGAGCGCGGCCACACCGCAGCAGCCCAAATATGATCCGGCGCGATCGATGATGGAGTCGCTGACGCGACTCGTAGGTTCGCCGGATCTTTGCTCGCGCCGCTGGGTGTGGGAACAATACGATGTCAGCGTCATGGCCGACACGGTGCAGCCGCCAGGCGGCGATGCGGCGGTGGTGCGCGTGCATGGCACCGACAAGGCCCTTGCCATCACCACCGACGTCACGCCGCGCTATTGCCAGGCCGATCCGTTCGAAGGTGGCAAGCAGGCCGTGGCCGAAGCGTGGCGCAACCTGACGGCTGTTGGTGCGCTGCCACTTGCGGTGACCGACAATCTCAATTTCGGCAATCCCGAGAAGCCCGAAATCATGGGCCAGATTGCTTCCGCGGTCGATGGCATCGCCGAAGCCTGCCGCACACTCGACTTTCCCGTCATCTCGGGCAATTGCTCGCTCTATAACGAGACCAATGGCGAGGCGATTTTGCCGACTCCGGCCATCGGCGGCGTCGGCCTGATCAAGAATGTCCGTCACACGGCGCGCGCCGCCTTCATGCGCGCGGACGACGCGATCCTGCTGATCGGCGACACCAGAGGCCATCTTGGCCAATCGCTCTATCTGCGCGAAATCGAAGGTCGGGAGACGGGCGCGCCCCCACCTGTCGATCTTGCCGCGGAGAAACGCAACGGCGATTTCGTCCGCGAACTGATCGTTTCCGGCAAAGCAGATTCGGTGCATGACCTGTCGGATGGCGGGCTGCTCGTGGCGCTTGCGGAAATGGCGATGAAGGGCGTTTGCGGTGCGCGCATATCCGTGCCGGACGGACACGAACGCACAGGCTTCGTGTTTGGCGAGGATCAGGGCCGCTATCTGGTCGCCCTGCCCGCTTCGGAAGCCGAAACCATCATGCGCGGCGCTGCCGCGGCGCAGGTGCCCGCACTTTTGCTTGGGCACACGGGTGGCGATACAGTCGCCGTCGAAGGCAGCGGCGAGGTCGGCGTGGACGCGCTCAAACAGGCCCACGAGGCCTGGTTTCCCGCCTATATGTCGGCTTCGGAGCTACCGAAATCCCATTGAGTGTGTGCCATGGCAATGCCCGCAAGCGAGATCGAAAAGCTGATCCTGGACGCGTTCCCGGATGCCGAAGTGACAATCACCGATCTTGCCGGGGACAATGACCACTATGCCGCCATGGTGACCAGCCGCGCCTTCAAGGGCAAAAGCCGCGTCCAGCAGCACCAGATGGTCTATGAGGCCCTCAAGGGGCGCATGGGCGGCGTTCTTCATGCCCTGTCGCTGCAGACCGCAGCCAGGGATTGAACGGACTTGACGCGCGCCCCAGCGGTGCCTAACTCCCCTTCACAGCCCAAATCCTGAGAGGCAGCCATGTCCGTAGCGGAACAGATTGCGAGCGACATCACATCGAACGACGTCGTGCTCTTCATGAAAGGCACACCCGTCTTTCCGCAATGCGGTTTCTCGGCGGCTGTGGTCCAGATCCTGACAGACCTTGGCGTCAAGTTCAAAAGCTTCGATGTCCTGAAAGACCCGGAGCTGCGCCAGGGCATCAAGGCATTCTCCAATTGGCCGACCATCCCGCAGCTGTATGTCAAAGGCGAATTCGTCGGCGGCTGCGACATCATCCGCGAAATGTATGAGAGCGACGAACTCGCGCCGCTGTTCAAGGAGCGCGGCGTCATGCTCGAGAACGCGTAGTCGCCGCTGTTTTTTCTGGGGGGGGGACGATAATGCAGACGTCCAGAATCACGATCGAACCTGGAAAGCGTGGGGGACAGCCGACCATCCGCGGTTTGCGAATTACAGTGTATGACGTGTTACGACAACTCGCTGGCGGTGCGAGCAAGAGCGAAATATTGGCCGATTTCCCAGAGCTCGAGGATGCGGATATCCAGGCATGTCTCGCGTACGCCGCAGACCGCGAGCGCAAGACGGTGACCCTCACTGCGCCGTGAAGCTGCTCCTTGACGAGAATCTTTCTCGACGGCTCATACCTTTGTTGCAAGAGTCGTTCCCGGGTACTTCACAGGTCACCATGCTCGGCCTTGAGCGAGCGCCAGATCGGGAGATTTGGCAATTTGCCAAAGAGAACGGCTTTGCGATTGTGACAAGCGATGCCGACTTCGAGGAATTGAGCGTTCTTTTGGGTCCCCCTCCCCATGTGATTTGGCTGAAGGGCATGAACGCCTCGAAGCCGGAAATCCTCAATCTCTTGATCAAGCATCGGCCGCTTATTCACCAGTGGTTCGACGAGGGCCGCGCGTGCATCGAAATCGCCAAGGGCAGAGATTAGGCCGCAGGAGACGTCAAGTCGCCATGCGTGTAGCGCGGCGTTGCAGCGGGGTTTCGATATCCGGAAGAAAGGCCGCGAACAGCCCCAGAAGCGGCATGAATGCGCAGACGCGGTAGACGAAAGTGATGCTCGTGAGATCGGCGATCTCGCCCAGCACTGCAGCGCCGATGGCAGCCATCCCGAAGGAAAATCCGTAGAACATGCCGGCGATCATGCCGATGCGGCCCGGCACGAGTTCCTGTCCATAGACGACGATCGCGGAAAACGCCGAAGCGAGCACAAGGCCGATCACAACACTCAGCACGCTGGTCCAGAAGAGATCCGCGAACGGCATCGCCAGGGTAAATGGCAGCACGCCGAGAATGGAAAACCAGATCACATATTTGCGGCCGAACCGGTCGCCGACCGGGCCGCCAATCAGCGTGCCCGCAGCCACGGCGGCGAGAAACAGAAACAGATGCAGCTGTGCGTCGCGCACTGTGAGATGAAATTTCTGGATCAGATAGAACGTGTAATAGCTCGTGATGCTGGTGAGATAGATATATTTCGAGAAGATCAGCATGAGCAGAATGGCGATCGCCTGCCGAACTTTCCCGGGCGCGAGCGCGACCTGGGATGAAAGATGCCGCGCCGATTTGATGCGCCTGAGGCCGTGTGTCTTGTACCAGACGCCGACATTCCAGAGCACGAAGATCGCCAGCAACGCCAATAGCGAATAGAGCGCGATGCTGCGCTGGCCCCAGGCCAGTACGACAAAGGCCGCGGTGAGCGGCCCGAGTGCCGAACCGATATTGCCACCCAGCTGGAACAGCGACTGCGCCAGCCCGTGCCGCCCGCCCGAGGCCATGCGCGCCACGCGCGACGATTCCGGATGGAACACCGAAGAGCCCATGCCGACCAGTGCCGCCGCGAGCAGGATCAGGCCGTAACGGTGCGCCACGGAAAGCAGCAGCAACCCGAGCAATGTGAACACCATGCCGATGGCGAGCGAATAGGGCATGGGTCGCTTATCGGCCACGAACCCGACGGCAGGCTGCAGCAACGAGGCTGTCAGCTGGAACGCCAGCGTCACCAGGCCGATCTGCGCGAAATCGAGATGATAACTGGCCTTCAGCGTCGGATAGATCGCCGGCAGCAGCGCCTGCATCATGTCGTTCAGCAGATGCGAGAAGCTGACGGCGAACAGGATGACGAACGTCGTCTGCTCCGCCGGCCGCAGGACGGAAAGGGGTTCTGGTCGGTCCATTGCCGCAAATTGCCTTGTCGCAGGCAGACATAGAGACCGGTCCCGTCCGGCACCAGACGCGCTGCCGCATAGCGGTTGCCCACCGCTTTCGACCCTTTGTCCCCTACCGGACCGAAGGTCCGCGCATTGTCTGCCAATCGCGTTCGGTTCTAACCTGCCGGCCTACCCTGCCAAGTCGGGGAGATCGGGGCTGGAATCATGGATGTACATATTCTCGCGCGGCGCACGACGCTGTTGCTCGGATTGGCGTTGTCGGCTGCACCCATCGCATTTGGCGCGCCCACCGGAGCCGACCGTTTCAAGACCATAGAAGCCGTCGATGGCGGCCAGATCGCCGACCCACCTGCGGAGGATTGGCTTTCGAACGGCCGCGGCTATTCCGAGCAACGATTTTCGCCGCTGACACAGATCAACACCGCCAATGTGAAACAGCTGGGCGTTGCCTGGGAGTTCCGGACCAATTCGGTGCGCGGTCTGGAGGCCACGCCGGTCGTCGCCAATGGCGTGATGTTCGTCACCGCGGCGTGGAGCAAGGTCTTCGCGCTCGATGCGCGGTCGGGACGATTGCTCTGGAGCTATGATCCGCATGTACCGGGCGCCTGGGGGCGGTATGCCTGTTGCGACGTCGCCAATCGCGGCGTGGCCCTTTGGAAAGGGGCCGTCTATGTCGGCACGCTCGATGGCCGGCTGGTGAAACTCGACGCCCGAACCGGCAACGCGCTCTGGGACGTCAACACGATCGACCGCAGCAAGGCCTATACGATCACGGGCGCGCCCCGCATCGTCAAAGGTCTCGTGATGATCGGCAATGGCGGCGCCGAATACGACACGCGCGGCTATGTGAGCGCCTACGACGCCGATACCGGAAAACTGCGCTGGCGGTTCTACATCGTTCCCGGCGATCCCGCGCAGCCGCCGGAAAACACGGCGATGGCGGCGGCGCTCAAGACCTGGTCGGATCAGGGCGGCGCTTACAAATGGTGGCAGATGGGTGGCGGCGGCGCACCCTGGGATTCGATGGCCTATGATCCATCGCTCGACCTGCTCTATGTCGGCACGGGAAACGGCGCACCGTGGAACCGGAACTATCGCTCACCCGGCGGCGGCGACAATCTCTATCTCTCATCCATCCTGGCGCTCAAACCCGAAACGGGCGAACTCGTCTGGCACTACCAGACGACGCCGGGCGACACATGGGATTTCGATTCCACCTCGCACATGATCCTGGCCGATCTGACGATCGGTGGCGCGATGCGCAAGGTCATCATCCAGGCGCCGAAGAACGGCTTTTTCTATGTCATCGATCGCGCCACCGGAAAGCTGATCTCCGCTGCACCCTATGCCGTGGTCAACTGGGCCAAGGGGATCGATCTCAAGACCGGGCGCCCGATCGAAAATCCCGCGGCACGCTACAAGGACAAGATGGCGATTGTGATGCCGGCGGAGACGGGCGCGCACAATTGGCAGCCCATGGCGTTCGATCCGCAGACTGGCCTCGTCTACATCCCATCAATGGATGGAACGGCGATTTTCGTACCGCAAAATCCGCCCGTCTATAAGCCGCGCGCCTGGAACACCGGCAATGATTTCGCCGCAGTGTCGAAAATCGTGCTCTCGACGATCGCCAGCGGCCAGACGCCGCCGCCGCCGCTTGGGTACATCAAGGCCTGGGATCCCGCGACGCAGAAGGAAGTCTGGCATCAACCGATGACGGGAAGCTGGAATGGTGGCTTGCTTGCCACGGCGGGTGGGCTCGTGTTCGGCGGCGGCGCCGACGGCAATCTTGCCGCCTATGATGCGAAATCCGGCCAACAATTGTGGAAGCTGAACCTCACCACCGGCATTCTCGCACCGCCCATGAGTTATGCGGTCGACGGTCAGCAATATGTCGCGGTCCTTGCCGGCTGGGGTGGCGCAGGCGGGTTGACGAATTTCAAGGATCCGAATTCCGCGATCAGCAAATACAAGACCAATCAGGGCCGGCTGTTCGTTTTCAAGCTTGGTGGGCGACAGACAGTGGCGGCGTTGCCGCCGGAAGAGGGCAACATCACGGAGGAACCCCCGCCGCAGACCGCCGATGCTGCAACCATTCAAAAGGGCTTCGACGCCTTTCATCGCAATTGCCTCGTGTGCCACGGCTTCTTTGCGCAATCCGACGATGTAGTGCCCGATCTCCGCACTGTCCCGCGCGAATTCTGGAACCAGTATGACGCGATCGTTCTGGGCGGCGCGCTTGCCGATGGTGGCATGGCGTCGTTCAAAGACATTCTGACAAAGGACGATGTGACGGCCATCCGTGCCTATGTGCTTTCGCAGTCCCATGCCCTGTGGGACGCGACGAAGGGAAAGGGGAAGGCCGCCACGCATTGAGGGCGTTTTGCGCTTCCTTGCCGCCCTCCCCGCAAGCCGCTATCTAGGCCGCACTCGGCGGACCAACAACCTGCCGAGCATTTTGTCGGCGGAGCGAATGGGCGAAAATAGAGAATCGAAACCCAAGGCAAGGCTGCCGCGGGGGTTTCGCGACCGCAGTGCGGCCGAGATCGCGGCGGAGCGCGCCTGCCTCGACACGATCCGGCGGGTTTACGAATCCTATGGATTCCAGGCGCTGGAGACGCCGGCATTCGAATTCACCGAAGCGCTTGGAAAGTTCCTGCCCGATCTCGACCGGCCGAACGAAGGCGTGTTCTCGCTCAAGGACGATGACGGCCAGTGGCTGTCGCTCCGATATGACCTGACAGCACCGCTTGCCCGCTTTGTCGCCGAGAATTTCCAGCATCTGCCCAAGCCCTTCCGCCGCTATCAGACGGGCACGGTCTGGCGCAACGAAAAGCCCGGACCAGGGCGTTTTCGCGAATTCACGCAATTCGATGCCGACACGGTCGGTTCCGCCTCGCCATCAGCCGATGCCGAACTGCTGATGATGGCGTGCGACACGCTCGAAGCGCTGGGTCTGAAGCGCGACGAATATGTCGTGAAGGTGAACAGCCGCAAGGTGCTCGACGGCGTGCTCGAGGCGTGTGGATTGTCCGTAGACGGATCGCCTTCGGAACGCGCGCGCCGCGGCATTGTGCTGCGCGCGATCGACAAGCTTGACCGCCTCGGTCCGGATGGCGTGCGCGCCTTGCTGGGCGCCGGCCGCAAGGATGACTCGGGGGACGTCACCCAGGGAGCGGAACTCGGTGACGGGCAGATCGAGCGGATCATGAAGCTTGCCGCACCTGCCGACACGATTTCGGTCGAGGATGTGGGCGCACTCGTGCAAGGCAGCGCCATCGGCGAGGAGGGCGCGAACGAAATCGCAGCGATCATGCGCCTCGCTGCGGGCTACGAGCGCGTACAGTTCGATCCCGGCATCGTTCGGGGGCTGGAATATTACACGGGTGCCGTATTCGAGGCGCAGCTCACCTTTCCGGTGACGAACGAAGCGGGCGAGACGGTTGTGTTCGGATCGGTCGCGGGTGGAGGACGCTATGACGATCTTGTCGCGCGCTTCACCGGACAGAAGGTTCCGGCCACGGGCATTTCCATCGGCGTCAGCCGGCTCGTCACGGCGATGCGCTCGCGCGGCGTGGTTGCGAACGCCGTGCCGCTTGTTGTCGTGCTTTCGCTGGACGATGCGCCATCGAGCTTCCGCATGGCGGCCGAGCTGCGCAATGCAGGCATTCGCGCAGAGGTTTATGTGGGCACGCGCAAATTTGGCGACCAGCTCAAATATGCCGACCGCCGCGATGCCGCCATTGCCGTCATCGAAGGCGCCGACGAGCGCGCCAGAGGCGAAGTGACCCTCAAGGATCTTGTGCTCGGCGCCGAGATGGCGAAATCCGTCGAGAGCCGCGCGGCCTGGGTGGAAGCGCGGCCCGCACAGATTGCCGTGCCGCGCACGCATCTCGTCGAAGAGATTCGCGCGCTTCTGGCGCGCGGACGCTGACATGTCCGCATTTGCGGACTACGACGCCCGGCAGATCGCGGCTCTCGACGCACAGGCAGCCGCGATCCTCTCGGGTTTTGCGGCGCGGGGCTACGAACGCGCCGACGCCGCCATCCTGCAGCCCGCAGAAATTTTCCTGGATCGCTCGGGCGAGGAGATTCGCCGGCGCACGTTCACCTTCACCGATCCGTCGGGACGCGAACTCTGTCTCAGGCCCGATCTCACCATCCCCGTGTGCCGTATGCACCTCACGCGCGAGGGTGGCTTTCCCGCGCGGCTTTGCTATCACGGGCCCGTCTTCCGCCATCAGCCTGCAGAACCGGATCGGCCCACACAGTTCTTTCAGGCCGGTGCCGAGCTTCTGGGACTTGAAGATCGCACCGGCGCTGAGATGGAAATACTTTCTCTCGCCATCGACGCCGCGAAGACCGGAGGTCTTGCGGCATTCCGCCTGAAAATCGGCGATCTGGGGCTTTTCTCTGCCGTGATCGATGCGCTCGACGTTCCGCCGCAATGGCAGAGCCGGTTGAAGCGGCATTTCTGGCGCGCAGGCTATTTCGAACGATTGCTGGTGCAATTCTCGACGGGCACGACGACACAGACGCAGCGTCTGCTGGCACATCTGGGAACCCTCGACGCCCGGGAATCGCGCGGCGCCTTCGAAGGGTTGATGGACATGATCGGCGAGGCGCCCCTTGGCGGACGCACGCGCGACGAGATCGTCGACCGATTGATCGAACAGGCAGCGGATGCCGCGGCCCTGCGCCTCGATCCCAGGGTCGCTGCGCTCATTGGACAATTGCTTGCCGTCTCAGGCCCCGCGCACGCGGCGGTCGAGGAGATTCGCGCCTTGACGGCCACAGCGGGCGTGGCGCTTGAGCCCTGGAGTGCGGCCATGACGGCGCGGCTCGATACGCTGGCCCGGCTCGGTGTTCCGCCTTCCGGGATCAATTTCGCCGCCCGCTTCGGCCGCAACATGGAATATTACACCGGCTTCGTTTTCGAACTGTGGGCGCGCGACCGCGAAGGCGATGTGCAGATCGCGGGCGGTGGCCGCTACGATTCCCTGCTCGAACATCTGGGCGCCCCTCGCCCCGTTCCCGCCATCGGCTTCACGCTTCGCACAGAGCGCCTGCTTGCCGCGCGCGAATTCGAGAGAGCGTAGGCTGTGCGGAACCATTTCAGCACATTATTTCACCATGGCCGGGTCAGGCCCGGCCATGGTGATGAGGGAAAGCAAATTCAGCTGCCGCCACAACAGAACCCGGGTTGCAGATGGTGAACAACGCACCACTCACACTCGCGGTACCGTCCAAGGGCCGCCTGCAGGAACACGTACTCGCCTATTTTGCCGATGCCGGGTTGCCGATGCGGCAAACCCGGGGCGGCCGCGGCTATCGCGCCACCCTGGAGGGATTGCCCGATATCGACGTGCATCTTTTGTCCGCCTCGGAAATCGCCTCGGCGCTGCTGGCCGGCGAAGTGCATATGGGCATCACCGGAGAAGACCTTCTGCGCGAATCGGCCAATGTGCTCGATGGACAGATCGCACTCTTCAAGGCTCTGGGGTTCGGCTTCGCCAATGTCGTGGTCGCGGTGCCGCAGGCGTGGATCGACGTGTCCGACATGAACGATCTCGACGATGTCTGCGCCGCATTCTTTCAGCGCCATCGCCGCCGGCTTCGCATCGCCACCAAATATGTGAACCTCACCCGCGCGTTTTTCGCGAAGACGGGCATCGCAGACTACCGCATCGTTGAAAGTGCGGGCGCCACCGAAGGCGCGCCGGCCTCCGGCAGCGCCGAGGCGATCGTCGATATCACCACCACCGGTGCAACGCTCGCGGCCAACGGACTCAAAACACTCGCCGATGGCACCATCCTGGAGAGCCAGGCGCAACTCGCCGCGAGCCTGAGCGCGATCTGGAGCGAAAAGGCGCGCGACGCGGCCACGCGCCTCGTGACTCGGCTTGCGGCGCGCGAACGCGCCACATCGTCCCTGGTCTTGCGCGCGCGCTTCGACGGCGATGCGGCGGGAGCGCTTGCGCGTCTGTCGGGGGAACCGCGTGTGTCGCTGCTATCGCGTCCTGCCGAAGGCCATGGGGAAGCCGCGTTTGTCTGCCCGCGCGATCTGCTGATGCAGACCATCGCCGTCTTGCGGGAAGAAGGCGCCAATGGCGCGATCACCGCGCAGGATGCGGATTACATTTTCGATGGTGGAGAGCCGTTGATCGCTCGACTGGAACAGATGCTCCCCCTGAAAGGCTGATCAGTCCTTGCCGAAATGACGTTGCCAGACGGGCGCGACGCGCGGCCGTTCGGCCAGCGCCTGCGCCAGGCGGGTCAATTTCGGGCAATGGGCATCGCGCCATTCGCGGCCGATATCCCAACGGCTGAACATCGCCGCGTAAATGTCGGCCACCGAGAAGCCCGTCGGGAGCAGCCAAGGCTCCACAATCGCAGCTTCGAGAAGCAATATCCGCGCGCGCACGCGTTCCCGCGCTTTTTCGCGCAGCGCATCGCTTTCAGGTCCCTGCGGCACGAAGCGCGCCGGATAGTCGACGATCTCGATCATCGGATAGATTTCCGAAGCCATGAAAGCCAGCCAGCGATAGGCTTGCGCACGCGCGTTGCTGCCCATGGGCGGCAGAAGGCCAGCATCGGGATGGCGCTCCGCCACCGTGATGAGCATGGCGAGGGATTCCGTCAGCGTCTCGCCGTCGGGGAGCAGCAGTGCCGGCATCTTGCCCGTTGCGCTGATCGCCAGAAACGCCGGCTCCAGCTGCTCATTGCGTTCGAGCGAAACGTCGCGGAATTCGAATTCCTGCCCGGCTTCCGCGAGTGCGGCTTCCACTGAAAACGCTCCGGACCGTCTGTCGCCAAAAATCACGTAACCCATGAGTGCCTCCCGGCGAATTGAGTTCGCCTGCTCTGACAATTGTTGCGCGACAGCCGTCCACGGCTTCAAACTATCGCCCAGTCCAATCAACCTCGGCGCTGAAATGCGTAGCGACGGGTTTGCCATCGTGTAGCGCCAGGTCTTCACGGCTTCGAGCGACGCTGTATCAAGCCGTGCGAAACCGCATGATTTTTCAATCCTGGGTTCGTCGACGTGACCATCCGGTTCTATCGTGAAATCGACACGCAGCCGTCCGGTCTCTTGCAGACGACCCGATAGTGGCGGCCACTCCGCCGTATGACTGTTGAGTGCGGGAACATCCGCTCCCGACGCCGGATGCGCATCCTGAATGACAACTGCGTTTGTCGATTTCCGGGCGACATCCCCGGCTCTGGTAGCCCCCACAATCTCGGCATAGTCGCCCTTCGCGCTGTCATCGCCTTTCGCTTCAGCCTGCGCGATATCGCCCGCCGAATCGCTTTCGCGACCCAGTTGATGGTAGGCAACCGCGCGCAACACCAATGCGTTCGGAGTAGCTGAAATCCGCAATACGCTCGTATAATCGCGTACCGCGTCGGCGTATTTTCCGGTTTCCATCTCGGTATTCGCGCGCAGCTGGAGCGCGAATGCATCTGCAGGATCCTGGCCGAGGACGGTTTGGCAGTCCGCAAGCGACCGGGAAAAATCTGCCTGCGAAAAATAGACGAATGCCCTGGATGCCAGCATCCGCGTATCGCCGGGCGTCAGCACCAGCGCGGCATTCAGATCCGCCAGAGCGTCCTCGTAGCGCCAATTGCGTGCATAGAGCGCGGCACGATCAAAGCGCGCGGGAAACGACGCCGAAATCGGCAAATCGTGCTCAGCCAGAATTGCCGAGAATTTCGCGATGGCCGCGACGTCATCGTGACGATGCATGGCCGCAAGCCCATCTTCCAGCATCGCAGCAAGTTTGGGGTCTTTGGGTGGATTGGCGATGTCGGAGGCATACCAGGCGTCCTGGGGCGGCTTGCCTGGCGGCTCGAACGAAAGCGACACGTTGTAGCTGTCCAAGATCGCTTTCAACGCCTGGCTGTTCGCGGCACGTATCGCGGCAGTGCATAGCGGCCGATCGATCGCGCTGACGAAGTGGCGATGGACGCCAATTGTGGAATTGGCAAGAGTCCAATGCGCGTCGAAGCGGACATTTGCCGACTTCACATGTGTATCGGCAGGAACATTGGAAAACTGTGCGCCGGCGGGCGCCTCCAGCGAGAGATCCTCCGTCGCTTCGGCGCTGTAACAGGGTAACGTCACATCCGGCTTCAACGTCGCGCTACCCAAAGGTCCCATGGGACCATCACCGGAAAGTCCGAGAAGTCGCATGCCTCCGGGAAGATAGAATTCCTGTGTTCCCGCCAGCTGGCTTGACCAACCTTTTTCAGTGAACGACCCGCTCACCGTGTAGGAATCCGACATTTCGGTTGGCGGCGGTGCATCCAGAGTGCCGCTCGCGTCGCTGCCCTGGCCAGTTGCAGACAGAAGTCGCTTGGCTGAAGCCTCGGATCCAAGAGCCTGGATGCCAAGCCCTTCGGCCCGCAACGCAATGGAGTAGGGGCCCGCCGCTGTCGTGACCGTGGTGCCCGACAACACACCATCCTTGTCGAGATGCGTGACGGTTTTCGTGGTCACGCTCGCCAAACCGGCCGGAAGCACCGGCATCACGCCCATGCGCGGCGCCGTTTCCGACGCGTAGATTGCGGGCTTGCCATATTCGGAGAAAGGCAGGACGCCAAACGGCGCCACGGCCGCCGTGCTGTCGAGATAGACGTTGAGCGACGGGATGAAGGTGATGACGTGGTCAAGCCCTGCGAAGGTTGGTGCTTCGGAGAGTTCGTAGATGATCGTCGCGTTGAGAAGCACGGCTTCGCTTGCGATACCCCGCGCCTTCAGGAGGGCTTCGAGCAGCGCCACGTGGTCCTTGCAATCGCCATAGCCATTCGACAGCACGGTGTCGGCGGGATGCGGGACGAGTGTGCCTTTGCCGAGTTCGACGGCGACGTAGCGGATATGTCCCGCAACCCATGCATAGAGCGCGCGCGCCTCGTCGCGACGACCATGGGTGCCCTTCGTGATGTTGTCGGCGAGAGCCTGGATGGCTGGCGTGACAGCGGTTGCGGGCGCAGCCGCACTTGCATAGGCCCGCCCGATGGCGGCGTAGTCCGGAAAGGTGGAAACGAAATAGTGCGGCACTTGGGCGAGCGGCGTCGTGAAATCCATCTCCTGCGCGGCAGATGCCGGTGCGCTGAAATGCCAGCGGTAGACCGTCTCGGCGCCGTTTGAGGTTTTCTCGAATGCGACACCGTGATTTTCAAAGTGCAGTGCCAGGGTGCTCGGCGCGGTGAGCGTTTCTTCCACGTCGTCGAAGGCAATTTGAGGCAGAAAAATCTCGCCCGTCCAGAACTGCCCGGGAAAGATCGCGTGTTTCGTCGTGATCCGCGCCGTGTAGACGGCGGTATCGCCGATTGCGAACTGCGGAAAGACGATGGTTTTGATGTGGGCATCCGTGAATACCGGCGCGCCGCCGGCGGCCGGCGGCAGCTGATCGTAGATGGCGCTCACATCGACGGGAATTTTCTTGCCATCCGCTTTGCGTGTGTAGGCTTCGACGATGTCGAGGGTCTGGTTCGCCGTCAGGTACATCAATGCAGTCTGACCGACCGACATGACCGCGCCTGCGTTGACCGCCTCGTTTTCGGCGTGAACCGTCGTTACCGAGCTTCCGTCTGCCGCAAGAACTGTATCTGATCTCATCAGCTTGACATGCGGACCCGGCGCCGGCGCCGCCGCCGCCGCCACGGCAGCCGACGAGACGCAGCACATCACGGCCAGGCCCAATCGCAGTCGCTTCATCGCCGGCCGCCCTCTTTCCCCACTAAAGACTAACACGTACGGCGCGACCAAATCTTCCCCGGAAAAGCGAGGTTCGCGATCACTGCGGCGACGCGTCCCGCATCCGGAAAAACAAAAAGGCCCGCGACGGGGCGGGCCTTCCTGCAAACCGAATGGCGCGTCGATCAGCGCGAATAATATTCCACGATCAGATGCGGCTGCATCTGCACCGCGTAGGGAACATCGGCCAGCTTGGGCGTGCGCAGGAATTTCGCGGCCATCTTGCCGTGATCGGCTTCGACGTAATCGGGCACGTCGCGCTCCGCGCTCTTCGCGGCTTCCAGCACCAGCGCCATCTCCTTGGCCTTGCCGCCAAGCTCGATCGTGTCGCCCTCTTTGACCAGATAGCTCGAGACCGTCACGCGCCGGCCGTTCACTTTCACATGGCCATGGCTGACGATCTGGCGGGCCGAAAACGGCGTGGGCGCAAACTTGGCGCGATAGACCACCGCGTCCAGGCGGCGCTCCAGGAGCCCGATCATGTTCTCGCCGGTGTCGCCCGTGCTCTGCGACGCTTCCTCGTAGTAGCGGCGGAACTGACGCTCGGTGATATTGCCGTAGCTGCCCTTGAGCTTCTGCTTCGCCTGCAGCTGCGTGCCATAGTCCGAAAGCTTGCGCGCGCGGCGCTGGCCATGCTGACCCGGCCCATAGGAGCGCTTGTTCACGGGGCTCTTGTTGCGGCCCCAGACGCTTTCGCCCATGCGGCGGTCGAGCTTGTACTTCGAAGTCGTGCGTTTCGTCATGTATCGTCCGAAAGGAAACCCGTTCACGCGAGCGGCAGCCCGCGCGGAAGGCGGGCAATATAGTCATGGCCGACTGCCTGTCAAACGCCGGATTTGCGAAATCCCGCCGCAAGCCCGGCGTGCCGGCCGGGCAGCTTAAAAGCCGCAGAATCCTGCGCTATATTGCCGACTCATGCCGGCGGGCGTGGCGAAATGGTAGACGCAACGGACTTAAACCATTGAGTGCGCCCGGGGAAACCCGGGACGTAGAACTGCCCAAATTCGGGGAAACCGGCCAACGGCAATCCCGAGCCAAGCCCAGGGATTGTACCTCTGGGAAGGTGTAGAGACTAGACGGGCAGCACCTGACCTCCGGACCCGTCCGGGGCATGGTGAAGGGATAGTCCAGACCACGAACCCGTCCTTGCGCGAAACGCGCCGCGACGCGGGCGGCGAAAGCCGAAGTGGTACGAAAATCCGTAGGGTCGAGAGACCTGTGCCGGTTCAAGTCCGGCCGCCCGCACCAACATTCTCGATAAATGCGAACAGGGGTCACTATCGGAAGTGATTTGACACATTGGTCAGGTTACCTGTCAGTCAGAGTTGGATGTTTGAAAAGTCGTGCGCCGCAGTAGGCCGCAGGCCGGAGCCAGCTTCTGGGATAGGGTTCATCGTCACCCCATGAGGTGGAGCGCGTCGGTGAGGTTAGGTGTCACGTCGATCAGGGCGTGGACGGCGACCACCACGGCGAGGTTTCGAGTGCGCGCCCAGATTACGCCGAACAGCACGCCAGCCGGCGCGAGCACAGCCACGGCATATGCTGTGCTGGCGACGAGCGACAGGTGACGGTTGTGCATGAGGGCCGCTTGGTCAGCCCGCAGGTAGAGCCCGGGAACATGCACCAGGGCGAAGATAACAGCGCCCGTGGCGATCGCGAGCCCATCGTTACCCAGAACGGCAGCGAGCCGCGGCTGAAGATACGCGCGGAACAGCATCTCCTCGGGCAGGGCCGCGCCGAGGATCACCCAGATCGTCGCGGCGACACCGGCGACGGTGAGTTCTCCGATCGGCGCCCTGGTCGCTAAGATATCGCTGAAAGCCGGCGTGGCGAAGAGGGCCAGCAGCAGAGCGATCAACCCAAGTCCGACGGTGACTGCCAAGATCCGCCCGCGGCCCAACACGGGCCAGACGAACAGGTTGCCGCGTTCGTGGGCGCTCAACAGTAGAAACGGAACGATGGTCATGGTCACCGCCTTGAGGCCGAGGATCAGCCCTTCCTGTTCGATCCGATCGAGCGCCGGCGAGCGCGCCAGACCAAACAGCCAGCCAAGCACGACAAGCGCGAAGAGGATAAGGTAGGCGAGCGCTAATCCGAGCGATCGGCGCGGGTGCGTGATCGGGAGTGCGGGAGGCGCGGACCTGGGCAGCGTCGCCAGGGCCGCGATAGGCAACACCGCGCCGAAAACGACCATGGACGCGACAGGCTGCAAATACGCACCGCCGCCGCGGACAAAAACCGTGGTCGCTGCCGCCCAGACCGCCAGGAAGCTCGCAACGGCGCCGAGGGTGGCATGACGCGCCGCTATCGGCGCAGCGCCTTAGAGCGGCGTCGCCATCATGGCGCCGACGCCTCGTCAAGATAGGTGAAGACCATGCTCGCAAGTTCGGCGTTGAGTTCGGCGGCAGGTAGATCGTTGGCGGTGGGCCAGGGTGTCGCGAAGACGATCCGGTCGCGCAGCGCGCTGGTGAGCACCAGAAAGGCCAGACCGCTGCGGTGCTGAAGGCGGGTGGCGTCGCGCTGCGGGTAGCGCCGGGCCACCTCTCCGCTGAAAGCCGACACGATCCGCCGGTTGACCGTGGCGAGGCGTTGCGCCAGCGCAGGGTCCATGCGCGCTTCCAAGGCGAGCGAGCGCAAGGTGCCGCGGCGGGCTGTGTAGGTCGCGGCAACAGCCTCCACGACGGCGTCTATGAAGTGTGCAGAATCGGCGGGCGCCGAGGCGAAGGCGATGCGGGCTTCGTCTTCCAGAACGGTGGTGGCGTTGCGCTCCAAGGCTTCCAGGAGCGTCGCCTTGCTCCCAAAGGCGCTGTAGACGGCGCCGGTGGTCAACGCGGCCGCTTTCGCGATCATCGCCAGAGACGTTTCGGCGAAACCCCGGCTCCGAAGCACCATCTCGCTTGCCTCAACCAATCGGAGCCCGGTGGCAGACATCGACATATCGGCGGAAGCAGCCTGCGGTTTCTCACGATGATAATCATCATTATTGAACGTCCGTCAAGCGGTGCCGTCTGGCCCCACCGCTCGCGGCGTTTGCCTATTCCGGCGGCGCGTAGACCGGCACGGCGCCTTCGCCGGGGGCGCCGGACCACCTGGCGGTGGAAAGCATCGGCGTGCGCGACATGCGCGCCAGCCGACACGCGAGCCAGGGCGGGTCGCCATTTGCGGGCAGTGCGATGACGCAGCGGATTTCGGCATAGAGTTCGGCGCCATCGCGCGCCCGGCAGACCGGCATGGGATCGAAGCGCGGCTGCACGATCCAATCCTGCGGCTCTTCGAGCGCGTCGAGCGAGGCGGCGTTCATGGCGAGCCGCACGCCGGCGCCGGAATGGCTGTGACAGCGCTTCGCCACCAGCGCTTCCGGCGGCAGAAGCAGGTCGCGCCAGTTCGGGCCGCGGGCGCAGCGCTCGATCGGCGGCAGCGGCAGATCGGGCATCACGCCTTTGTCGAGCCGGTAATACCAGGCGGGATGGCTGTGCCAGCCGATTTCCGCCGAAGACAGAAGATGCTCCAGTTCCGCGCGACCGGGCGCTTCATGCAGGATGAGACGATTGGCGATATGCGGCACGGGCCGCCACTTGCCGTTCCTGTCGCAATGTTCCAGCCGGCCGGATTGCAGGCGCAGCGATTTCGGATCGGTGACTTCGAGATCGAACCAGCGGCGCGCGGCTTCAAAATCGGGGCGTGTCGGCTGCGACCAGGGATCGTTTTCCAGAAGCAGGGAACCGGGTTGCGGCGCCATCCAGGAGCGCGCGGCTTCGCGCCAGCCCGCACCTCGCGGCGCTCCGCTCCAGAACGCGAGATCGTTCAGTTCCGGCCATATTTCGCCGGCGGCCAGATGCAGCGTGTAAATGGTCGAGACGAGCGAGGTGAACGTCTGCAGTTCCACCCAGCGCAGGTCCCAGCCGCGTTCGGTCTCCGGTGCATGCACGATGGCCAGATCCGCGCTCAGCACATCGGCGGCCATCGCACGTGGCCATGCGGGATCGTCGCGCCGCCCCAGACGCGGCCCCAGCATATCGACGAGGCCCGTTGCCTTGCGATCGATCAGATCGATCAGCGCGTGCGAAGCAATGAAGGGAATTTCCCCGATCGATCCCGCATCAAGCGGAAAGCGCGGCGTGTCGAGCAGTCTGTCCCATGCGGCGCGTATGGCAGCACGAGGCTGCGGGTGCCGTGCAGCCAGTTCGTAGGCTAGAGGATCAAGCGGCCCAGGACCGGTCGGCCGGCTTTCCCGTTTCAGCGCTGCTGCTGTTCTCACGACGGCTCCGCCTGACAGGGGTGGGTGCGCTCCAGCCTTCCGCCGTGGCGTCGACCAGCGATTTCACCAGATTCTCGAATGAGCGGCCCGCACTCAGCCAGGCTCTCTGCTGGTCGGCACCTGTGCCCTGCGCCAGCGCAGCTGCGACGGCCAGTTCAATCCGGGGCCAAAGTCCGAGCTTCACGGCGGCAGGCAAAAGCCTTTCGAGCCAGCGTTCATAGCGGACGGGCGCGGGCACGGCCTCGCCGGCGCGCCAGTCGACGAAGGCGGCCTCGAGTCCATACCGGCGGGCACGCCATTTGTTCTCTTCGATCCAGATGCGCGGTTCGGGCTCGCCCAGCGAGCCGGTCCGCGCCTCCTCCGCAAGAGTCGCGACCTCGCATTGAAGCAGGGCCACGATCAGCCAGATGCGCTCCAGCGAATAGACCGCATCGCAGATGCGCACCTCCAAGGTCCCATAGCGATGGTGCAGGCGCAGATCGTCCCACATGCCCTGATCCGGCTCGAGGGTGCCCAGGCGGCGCAATGTTTCGATGTGGCCGAAATAGGCCGCTTCATCCGCCCAGATTTCGGGGATGCCCATGCGGGGATAGCGCCCGAGCACGCTGTGCCGCCAGCTTGCCAGTCCCGTGTCGCGCGCCTCACAGAACGGCGCGTTGGCCGACAGGGCAAGAACCTCGGGCAAGGCGGAACGCAACGCATTCATGACGGGAATGCGGTGTTTTGCGTCGGGCAATCCCAGATGGACATGCATGCCGAACGACATCGCACTGCGTGCAATCTCGCCATACTCGTCAAGCAGATGGGCGTAGTGCGGATAGCGTGCCGCATCGTCGTGCAGCTTCTGGGTCTGCCACGTCGAAAAGGGATGCAAGCCAGCGGCCATCACGCATTGGCCCTCGCGTTCCGCCTGTCCGCGCGCGAGATTGCGCATCGCCGACAGCGTCGCGACGATCTCATCGGGACCGGAGCATATGGGCGTCTGCAGCTCCACGGTGCATTTGTGTATCTCGCCGGCCACGCCGCCCGAAGCGTTGGCGAGCATTTGCTTGGTGCGCTCCACATCATGCGCAACCAGTTCGCCGCTCTCAGCGTCGACGACCTGCAATTCCTCTTCAAGCCCGAGCGTAACGATGGCCTGATGGGTGGAGGCCTGTCCGGCATGTTGCCGTGCCACCGCTCGCGGCGCGGAGCGATGGCCGGGATTCATGTCCCGCGTGGCCCCGGTATGATCATTGCCCCGAATACGCATGTCGAGACGGCCTTGTTACCCATTCTTGGCGGATTCTTACTATGAATGGGCGCTAACGCTAAGAACGTATTAATACTAATAGTTGCTTAACGGAGAGCGAAAGGCCCGTAGCGGCACATTTCCGACGATATTGTGATGAAAACGTCGCAGGCGGCACCTATCGGCCGGCCGACCCTTGTTGCCTTGACCGTGCCGGAAATCCGCGCGACGTGCCGTGCAAGTGCCTTGCGGAAGCCCGCCTACATCTGCATCGCCCAGCCTTCGACCGCCATGGCGGCCTGGCGCACCGCCTCGCTGAGCGTGGGGTGGGCATGGCTGGTTCGGGCGATGTCCTCGGAGGCGATGCCGAGTTCGATGGCGAGGGCCGCCTCTGCGATGAGATTGCCGGCCTCCGCCCCCAGAATATGCACGCCGAGCACGCGATCGGTTTTCGCGTCGGCCAGGACCTTCGCAAAACCGTCGGTCGCGGCCAGCGTTTTGGCCCGCGCATTGGCGGTGAAGGGGAATTTTCCGATCTTGTAGGCAATGCCGGCCGCTTTCAGCTCTTCTTCCGTACGGCCGACGCTTGCCACTTCCGGCGCGGTGTAAACGACGGCGGGAATGGCGTCATAGTTGACGTGGCCCGCACGGCCGGCAATGCGTTCGATGCAGGCGACGGCCTCGTCCTCGGCCTTATGCGCCAGCATCGGGCCTTCGCGGCAATCGCCGATGGCATGAATGCCTTCGATATTGGTGCGGAACTCCGCATCGGTGATGATGCGGCCGCGCGGATCGCGCCTGACGCCCACTTCGTCCAGTCCGAGGCCGTCCGTATACGGACGGCGGCCGATGCAGACGAGCACGGCATCGGTGTCGAGCGCACTCTGCTCGCCCTTGGCGCCCTCCACATGGACCCGCAACGCGCCGTCCTTGCGCTCGATTCCGGCCACTTTCGTGGAAAGCGAGAAGCGAATGCCCTGCCGTTGCAGGATACGCTGGAACTGCTTGGCGATCTCGCCATCAAGTCCCGGCGTGATGCGATCGAGGAATTCCACCACCGTGATTTCGCTGCCGAGCCTGCGCCAGACCGAGCCAAGCTCAAGGCCGATATAGCCCGCACCGACAACAAGAAGACGCTTCGGCACATCTGTCAGCGCAAGCGCGCCGGTCGACGAGACGATCTGTTCTTCGTCGACGACCACGCCAGGCAATGGCGCCACATCGGACCCCGTCGCGATCACGATGTGCCGCGCCGTCAGCGTGCGCGTCGCTCCGTCCGGCGACCGCACTTCCACCGTGCCCGGCCGGACAATGCGCGCCTCGCCGACAATGGCTTCGGATTTGTTCTTCTTGAGCAGGTATTCGACGCCGCGTGTCAGTTCGCCGACTACCTTCGTCTTGTGCGCCATCATCGTGGGCAGATCGAGCGAAACGCTGGCCTTGATGCCGAGTTTGGCAAAATCCTTGCCCGCCTCTTCGTACAGTTCGCTCGCATGCAGCAGCGCCTTGGACGGGATGCAGCCGACATTCAGGCATGTGCCGCCAAACGTTCCGCGCTTGTCGATGCAGGCCGACGTCAGGCCAAGCTGGCCTGCGCGGATCGCCGCGTTGTAGCCGCCCGGGCCGCCCCCAATCACGATGACGTCGAATGTATCGGACATGGTGTGGTCCCTTGGAAGTTGCCGCTTCTCTAGCTCGTTTCACCATGGCCGGCCCACGAGCCGGCCATCCATGCAGGCTCTCAGATATCGAGCAGCAGGCGTTGGGGATCTTCGAGATTTTCCTTCACGCGCACGAGGAAGGTCACGGCCTCGCGCCCGTCCACGAGACGATGATCGTAGGACAGCGCCAGATACATCATCGGGCGGATTTCGACCTTGTCGTCGACGGCAATCGGCCGGGGCTGGATCTTGTGCATGCCCAGCACGCCCGATTGCGGTGAATTCAGGATCGGGGTCGACATCAGCGATCCGAACACGCCGCCATTCGAGATCGTGAAGGTGCCGCCCTGCAGTTCTTCCAGCTTCAGACGCCCGTCGCGCGCCCGCGCGCCGAAATCTGTGATCGCGGCTTCGATTTTCGCGAGGCTGAGGGAATCTGCTTCCCGCAGGACGGGAACAATGAGGCCACGCTCGGTCGAGACCGCCACGCCGATGTCGTAGTAATTCTTGTAGATGATGTCGTCGCCTTCGATCTCGCCGTTGACGCTCGGCAATTCCTTGAGCGCGGCGATGCAGGCCTTGACGAAAAAACCCATGAAACCCAGGCGCACGCCATGCTTCTTCTCGAAGCTTTCCTTGTACTCGGTGCGCAGCGCCATCACGTGACTCATATCCACCTCGTTGAAGGTGGTCAGCTGGGCGGCCGTGTTCTGCGATTCCTTGAGTCGAAGTGCGATCGTCCGGCGCAATCGCGACATCGGCACGCGCTCTTCACGCTCTGCGTTGGCGCGCGGCCCTGGCGGCGCGACCGGCACGGGTCGCTCGGCGCGCATCGCGGCGCGGGCTTCGAGCGCCGCCAGCATGTCGCCCTTGGTGATGCGTCCATCCTTGCCACTTCCGGAAACGCCGTCCGGAGACAGTCCGCTCTCTTCGGCAATCCGGCGAACCGAGGGCGCCGGATTGTCTTGCCGGGCCGGCGACGGCGGGGCAGCGGCTTGCGCGACAACCGGCGCTGCCGGGCGGGGCGAAACAGGAGCCGCTGCCGGGGCTGTGGCGGTCGTCGATGCCTGTCCCGCAGCACCTTCGGCGATGGCGCCCAGGAGCGCGCCAACCTGCACGCTGGCGCCGCTCTGCGCCGCAATGGATTCGAGTGCGCCATCCGCAGGCGCCGGCACTTCCACCGTCACTTTGTCGGTCTCGAGCTCGCAGAGGGGCTCGTCGCGTTTGACGGCGTCACCCGCTTTCTTGAACCAGCGCGCAACGGTCGCTTCCGTGACGGATTCGCCCATGGCGGGAACCCGGATCTCGATGCTCATGCAAACCTCGTTCGCGATGAAAGGCAGGCGACGGCTCGCCTTATAGCGTTAATGCTCCGTCCAGCAACACGCGAAGCTCGGCCTGATGCTGGCTGGCTAGCCCGGCGGCAGTGGACGCATATTCCGGACGCCCGACATAGCACGGCCACAGATCGCGGCCGGCTTCCTTGAGCGCGGCATGGACATGCGGCGCCACAAAAGTCCAGGCGCCCTGATTGCGCGGTTCCTCCTGGCACCAGACAATTTCGGCGTTGCCGAAACGGGCCAGCTCCTTGGCGAGCGCATTGTGCGGAAAGGGATAGAGCTGCTCGATGCGCACCAGCTGAATGCGGTTCTCGCCGCGCTTCTCGCGTTCTTCGAACAGATCGTAATAAACCTTGCCCGAGCAGAGGACGACGCGGGCAATGCTCTCGTCGGCGGCCAGGGTGATCGCAGACGCCTCGCCCGCTTCCGCTCCATCCCAAAGCACGCGGTGGAAGCCCGAGCCGGGCGCCATGTCGGCGAGCGACGAGACGACACGCTTGTGACGCAGAAGCGATTTCGGCGTCATCAGGATCAGCGGCTTGCGAAACGGGCGATGCACCTGGCGGCGCAGGACATGAAAATAGTTCGCCGGCGTCGTGCAATAGGCGACCTGGATGTTGTCCTGTGCGCAGAGTTGAAGATAGCGCTCCAGCCGCGCCGAAGAATGCTCCGGGCCCTGGCCTTCATAGCCATGCGGCAACAGCATTACGAGGCCGCACATGCGCAACCATTTCATTTCGCCAGAAGCGATGAACTGGTCGATGACGACCTGCGCGCCGTTCGCAAAATCGCCGAACTGCGCTTCCCACAGCACCAGCGCGCGTGGCTCCGCGGAACTGTAGCCATATTCGAAGCCCAATACCGCTTCTTCGGACAGAAGCGAATCGATCACTTCGAACTCGCCCTGCCCTTCGCGCACATGCGTGAGGGGAATGTAGCGCTGCTCCGTCTCCTGATCGACCAGAACGGCATGGCGTTGTGAGAACGTGCCACGCCCGGAATCCTGCCCCGAGAGGCGCACGGGACAGCCCTCGTCGAGCAGGGTGCCGAAGGCGAGCGCTTCCGCCGTCGCCCAATCGAAGCCCGCGCCCGTCTCGAACATATGCGCTTTGGCCTGCAACTGACGCGCGATTGTTTTGTGCAGGTGGAACGAATCCGGCACCGTGGTCAAAGCGTGGCCGACCGCAGCGAGCGTCTCTTCCGGCACCGCAGTCTCGCCACGCCGATCCCCTTCGGGTGCGATTGCAAACCCTGTCCAGCGGCCATCCAGCCAGTCGGCGCGGTTCGGGCGGTGGCCTTTGGCTGCGTCGAGCTCTTCGTCGAGCTTCCGGCTGAAGCCGCTGCGCATCTCGTCGACATCGGCTTCGCTGAGAATCCTCTCGGTGACGAGATGTTCGGCATACAGTTCGAGTGTCGTGCGGTGCTCCCGGATAGCGCGATACATCAGGGGCTGGGTAAAAGACGGCTCATCGGTCTCGTTGTGGCCGAAGCGCCGGTAGCAGAACATGTCGATGACGACATCCTTGTGGAACAGCTGGCGGAACTCGGCCGCGATGCGCGCGCAATGCACTACGGCTTCGGGGTCGTCACCATTCACATGAAAGATCGGCGCCTGAACCATCAGGGCCACATCGGACGGATAGGGCGAAGAACGCGCATAGGCCGGCGTTGTCGTGAAGCCGATCTGGTTGTTGACGATGAAATGGATCGTGCCGCCGGTGTGGAAACCTTTGGTTCCCGACATGGCGAAGCACTCCGCCACGACGCCCTGGCCGGCGAAGGCCGCGTCTCCATGGATGAGCAGCGGCATCACACTGGTTCCGCCGGCGACGTCGCCGAGCTGGAATTGTTTGGCGCGCGCCTTCCCCAGCACAACCGGATCGACCGCTTCGAGATGTGACGGATTGGCCGTGAGAGAAAGATGCACGCGCTTGCCGTCGAATTCGCGGTCCGACGAGACGCCCAGATGATATTTCACATCGCCGGACCCCTCGACTTCGCTCGGGTTGGCGCTGCCACCCTGAAATTCGTGGAAGATCTGCCGGTAGGGCTTTGCCATGACATTGGCCAGGATGTTCAGCCGCCCGCGATGCGACATGCCGAGCACGATTTCCTTCACGCCCAGCTGACCGCCGCGCTTGATGATCTGTTCGAGCGCGGGAACGATCGCTTCGCCGCCATCGAGGCCGAAACGTTTGGTGCCGACAAATCGCAGCGCCGAGAATTTCTCGAAGCCTTCCGCTTCGACGAGTTTGTAGAGAATCGCGCGCCGGCCTTCGGGCGTAAATGAAATCGCCTTGTCCTGGCCTTCGATCCGGCGCTGCAGCCAATCCTTCTGCTCCGGATCGTTGATATGCATGAACTCGTAGCCGATGCGGCCGCAATAGGTGCGCTTCAGGAGATCGACCATCTGGCGCGGCGTGGCGCTCTCCAGGCCCAGCACGCCATTGATGAAAACCGGACGATCGAGATCGCCCTCGTGAAACCCGTAAAAATTGGGATCGAGCTGCGGCAGCTTCGGCCGCCTGTGGAGACGCAAGGGGTCAAGATCCGCCGCGAGGTGACCGATGACGCGATAGGCGCGCACCAGCTGGATCGCCCTGATGGATTCCTGGGCGGCGCCACGAATGGCAGCTTCGCTGGAAAGCGATGATTTCGGCTGCGGCCAGTACCCCGTCAGCGCGGAAACGAGATCGCTGTCCGGCGGCAATGCGAAGGCATTTCGTCGCCAGCTCGGCCCTTGTCCTGCCTGGGCCGGCGATGCACCCAATTCGGCGAAAAAAGCGCGCCAGCTCTCGTCGACCAATTGGGGATCGGCGAGGTAGCGGGCATAGAGCTGCTCCACATAGGACGCGTTGGCACTCGCCAGAAAAGTGGTCGATTCGAGCACCGCATTGGAGCCGCGCAATCCCGCCTGGGAATTTTCTCTGGTCATTTCAATAGCTTGGTCGACTTGTTGGGCCGGACCGGTTCCCTGCGGGCACGCTTGCGCCCCGACGCAAATGAGGCGAGCCTCTAGCGCA
The DNA here is from genome assembly GCA_036490345.1 of Rhizomicrobium sp. Taxonomy (GTDB): domain Bacteria; phylum Pseudomonadota; class Alphaproteobacteria; order Micropepsales; family Micropepsaceae; genus Rhizomicrobium. The sequence goes on from DASXEA010000036.1 coordinate 106,454, forward strand.
TGTGGCCCGCATTTGCACGGGTTGCCCGCGCGATATTCGACAGGGGATTGAGCGCATTCTGCGGTTAATATGGTGTTGCCCCGTGACAATTCCGAGGCAGCCGGATGAGGGTGGCATTCGTTGCGCGCGAAACGCCTCTATTCGCTGGATGTGTTGCGGGGCCTGGGTGCCCTCGCCGTCGTCTTCTGGCACTGGCAGCATTTCTTCGCGATACGTGGAACCTGGCAGGCTGGCTGGAGCCGCGCAGCCGAACCATCCTACGCCCTTCTGAAGCCGCTCTACGATCAGGGCTGGCTCGCCGTCGACCTGTTTTTCGCGGTCTCCGGGTTCGTCTTTTTCTGGCTTTATCTGACACCCGTCGCGGAGAAACGCGTCGGCGCCATCTCATTCGCGCTGCAGCGTCTGTCGCGCCTCTATCCGCTTTATCTCGTGACGCTTTTGATTGCGGCCGGGCTCGAGCTTCTGTTCTTTCGGGCGACCGGCAGCTATTTCATTTTCGATGCCAATGACTGGCCGCATTTCATCCGAAGCCTGTTCCTCGTGCAGCAATGGCTTCCACCCGACGAGGCACAATCCTTCAATGGCCCCGCCTGGGCGGTTTCGCTCGAAGTCCTGCTCTATATCGTTTTCTTCGTGCTGGTGCGTCTGGGGCTGCGCGGACCACGCGTCACGCTTGTGCTCGCGCTGTCGGCAACGCTGATCTTTCCATGGGAGGGGCAGATCGCTCGCGCATTGGCGGGATTTTTCATGGGTGGCGTCACATGGTGGGCCACCGACGCCATCGCCTCACACAGGAACGCAAGAGCGATCGCGAAGACGATCATCGCAGCCGCTGCAATCGCATGGGGCATTGCGTTGCTCGAAGTCTATGTCGGGCCGATCGAAGCGCTGTTCCCGCGCGCACCCGCGCCGATGGCGCATTTCCTGCTGGCAAACACCTATCCGCTGTTCCTGTTCGTCTTCATTTTCGGGATCGTGCCACTGACGCTCGCGGCGCTGGCGCTGCATGAGGAATTGTGGGGCGGCATCTATGCGCGCCTCACATTCCTGGGCGACATCAGCTACTCGACCTATCTCATTCACTTTTCGATGCAGCTGACGCTCGCCCTCGTTGCGCTGCGGATGGGTTGGACGCCGTGGGACTTCATGTCCGGCTGGGTGATGCTGGCGTTCTACAGCGTGCTGATCGCTCTTGGAGCGCTGTCCTACTACGGGTTCGAGCGCCCGGTGCAGGCCGCCCTGCGCAAACGCATGGCCAGGCCAGCGCTATCGACCGCTCAATAGATCGACCAGCGTCGTACCAAGTGCCGCAGGATTGGGCGAAACGCGAATACCGGCCGCCTTCATCGCTTCGATCTTGGATTCGGCGCCGCCCTTGCCGCCTGAAATAATGGCGCCGGCATGACCCATGCGGCGGCCCGGCGGAGCCGTGACGCCGGCGATGAAACCGACCGTCGGCTTTTTCACCTTCGAATGGGCGATGAAATCGGCCGCGTCTTCCTCGGCCGAACCACCGATCTCGCCAATCATGATGATGGCTTCGGTTTCAGGATCCCGCAGGAACATTTCGAGCACTTCGATATGCTCGGTACCCTTGACCGGATCGCCGCCAATGCCGACGCAACTCGATTGGCCGAGGCCGACCGCTGTCGTCTGCGCCACCGCTTCATAGGTCAGCGTGCCGGAGCGGGAGACGATGCCCGCCTTGCCGCGGCGATGGATGTGACCCGGCATGATTCCGATCTTGCACTCGCCGGGCGTGATCACGCCCGGGCAATTCGGTCCGATGAGACGCGTCTTCGAACCGCAAAGCGCGCGCTTCACCTTCACCATGTCGAGCACGGGAATGCCTTCGGTGATGCAGACGACAAGCGGGATTTCCGCGTCGATCGCTTCCAGGATGGCGTCGGCGGCGAAAGGCGGCGGCACATAGATGACGCTGGCCGTGCAATCGGTCGCCTCTCGCGCCTGCCGCACGGTGTCGAACACGGGAAGCCCCAGATGGATCGTGCCACCTTTGCCCGGCGAGGTGCCTCCCACCATTTTCGTCCCGTAGGCAATCGCCTGTTCGGAATGAAACGTGCCCTGGTTGCCGGTAAAGCCCTGGCAGATGACGCGGGTGTTCTTGTCGACAAGAATGGACATGGGTCTCTTTTTTCTATGAATGAACTGCCATGGGGGACCGATGTACGCGCATGTTCACGCCAGCTTCGGTTCGAGTTTCTTGCAAGCGTCGATGAGCCCCTTCACCGCATCGGCGGATTTCGTCAGTTGGGCACGTTCGTCGTCGGTGAGATCGAGTTCGACGATACGCTCCACGCCTTTCTCGCCTATCACCACCGGCGTGCCGACATAGAGGTCCTTGATCCCGTAAGGTCCGTTCACATAGGCCGCGCAGGGCAGCACGCGCTTCTTGTCCTTGAGATAGCTTTCCGCCATCGCGATCGCGGCCGTGGCTGGCGCATAGAAGGCCGATCCCGTCTTGAGCAGGGCTATGACCTCCGCACCGCCATCGCGTGTGCGTTGCACGATCTGGTCGAGACGCTCCTGCTTGATCCAGCCCATCTTCACGAGCTCGGGCAAGGGAATGCCCGCCACCGTCGAAAAGCGCGGCATCGGCACCATCGTGTCGCCATGGCCGCCGAGCACGAAAGCCGAAACGTCTTCCACGCTCACGTTCAGCTCTTCGGCGAGGAAGTGGCGGAAGCGTGCGCTGTCGAGCACGCCTGCCATGCCGACTACCTTGTTGTGTGGCAGGCCGGAAAGCTGGCGGAGCGCCCAGACCATCGCATCGAGCGGGTTGGTGATGCAGATGACGAACGCATTCGGCGCGTGCGTCCTGATCCCCTCGCCGACCGCGCCCATGACCTTGAGATTGATGCCGAGAAGATCGTCGCGGCTCATGCCGGGCTTGCGCGCAACGCCGGCGGTGACGATGACCACATCGGCGCCGGCGATGTCGGCGTAGGAATTGGTGCCCTTGAATTTCGCGTCATAGCCTTCGATCGGTCCGGCCTGCGCGATATCGAGCGTCTTGCCCTGGGGAAGCCCTTCGACAATGTCGAACAGCACGATATCGCCCAATTCCTTGAGCGCCACGAGGTGGGCGAGCGTGCCGCCGATCTGGCCGCCTCCGATAAGCGCGATCTTCGGACGGGGCATGGTTGACCTCTTGAAATGGCGATGCGCCGCGTAGGTAGCCCTCCTTGCCCGCGCAAGCAAGCCACCGGTTGCCGGGCTCAATATTGGAATTTACGGTGGCACAGAATACTTGAATAGTTCTGGCACAATTGGGGGTCGCCTCGATCTTGCAACCCAGATCGCATTGGATTCATCTACGCTGTCGCGCTTCAACAGCGGAATGTTTTCGATAAATGCGCCGGTTATGTCGCAAGACACTCCGGATATTCCGACAGGCAAAGACAGCTTGAAAATCGATCGTGCGCGCTGGCGTGCAAGATGACCACGCGACCAGTTTCAGCGCATGCGCAGCAGCCGAGCGAAAACGCGGCCAAGCCCGATGCGACAGGGCACGGCACGACGCTACAGTCGGGTAAGAAAATTTATTCCGATTGCAACTAAGACAGGATCAGGACGGAGCTTTTGGCGCCGCTTCCGGGCCCGAGCGTTCGACGCGCTCGCTGATGCGGGCGGATTTGCCGCGACGGCCGCGCAGATAGTAGAGCTTCGCGCGACGCACGCGGCCCTTGCGCACCACCTGCACGGAATCGACGAGCGGGCTGTAGATCGGAAACACCCGTTCCACGCCTTCGCCATACGAAATCTTCCGCACGGTGAAGCTCTCGTTGATCCCCTCGCCGGCGCGGGAAATACAGACGCCCTCGAAGGCCTGGAGACGCTCGCGTGTCTTGTTCTGCTTGGCCTTCTCGTCATAGGTCACGTCGACGACTTTCACGTTGACCTTGACGGTGTCGCCGGGACGGAACACCGGAACCGGCTTTTCGCCGCGCAGCGCGGTCATCTGCTCGGTTTCGAGCTGCTTCAACAGGTTCATGTCCGGCTCCGGCTTTGAAAGAAGGGGCGCCCTATAGCCTAGCTCTGCTGCTTTTCATAGAGGGACCAGAGGTCCGGACGGCGGATCCGGGTCAGCGCTTCGGCCTGGGCGCGGCGCCATTTGGCCACCTCGCCGTGATGGCCCGAAGTGAGCACACCCGGGACGTCCCGGCCCTCGAACGTCTGGGGGCGGGTATAGTGGGGATATTCCAGGAGCCCGTCCTCGAAACTTTCCATGACCGGAGAGGCCTCGCTGCCCAGGACGCCAGGGAGAAGGCGCACACAGGCCTCCACAAGCGCCATGGCGGCGATCTCGCCACCGGCCAGTATGAAGTCCCCTATGGAAATCTCCTCAAGCCCACGGGCTTCGATCGCGCGCTGATCGAGGCCTTCGAACCGGCCGCACAAAAGCAGAACACCCGGGCCCTGGGCCAGCGCGCGCACGCGCGGCTGAGTCAGGCGCCCGCCGCGAGGCGACAGATAAAGCGCCGGGCGCGGATCGTCCGCGGGACGGGCCGCATCCAGGGCCGCCGCGGCCACATCGGCCCGGATGACCATGCCAGGCCCCCCGCCGGCCGGCGTGTCATCGACGCTGCGATGGCGGCCCAGGCCATGATCGCGGATATCGTGGACGTCCAGTGACCAGATGCCGCTCGCACGCGCCGTCCCGATCAGGGAGGTATCGAGCGGCCCCGGGAACATCGCGGGGAACAGGGTGAGAACCGTGGCCCGCCAGCTCATCCGCGCAGTTCGAGCTTGAAGCCCTCATGGCTCTGCTCGAAGCCGAGGCGGCGATAGAACAGATGCGCCCTCTTGCGGCGCTTGTCCGACGTGAGCTGGATGAGGCGGCTGCCTTCCCGTCTGGCCACGTCGATCGCGTGGCGCATCAGCTTTGTGCCGACCATCTGTCCACGCAGATCCGTCTTCACCCGGACAGCCTCGATCATCGCGCGCTTGGTGCCCTGTCGTGACAGAGACGGAACGATCACGAGCTGCAGCGCGCCGACGATCTCGCCATCATGTTCGGCGAGCAAAATGGAATTGCCGCCGCACCCCGCCATTTCGGCAAAAGCCCGTTCGTATTCCGGCGATATCGTTCCCGCCGGTGCTTCCCGGTTTTCGCCGATATCGTCATCGGCAAGCAGGGCGATGATGGCCGCAAGATCGCGTTTTTCCGCCGTCCGGAATGTGAGCTCTCTCATTCGACGCCTCGTTGCTCGAGCGCTTCGTTGTCCTCAGGCTCCGCGACCACGACGTACCCGCCGGCTATGTCGATGGTCGGCACGAATTCGCGCGAGAACGGCAGCAGCAGCGTGTTGCCGTCGTCGCGCACAAGTTCGAGAACGTCGCCCGCGCCGTGATTGTGGATCGCACGGATGTCGCCGATATGGCGGCCTTCCGCGTCCTGGGCCCGCAACCCGACCAGATCGGCGTGATAATATTCTTCGTTCGCGGGCATCGGCAAGGCGTCGCGCGCCACAACCAATTCTATGCCCTTGAGCGCTTCAGCCGCCGAGCGGTCGCCGATTCCCGCAAGACGCACGACGGCGATGTCTTGCTTCGACGGCCGCACGCTCTCGACCTCGAAACGGCGCCCGTCCCGGGTGCGAAGCACACCATAGGCGGCAAGCCGCTCCGGCTCGGTGGTAAAGGTCTTGACCTTGACCTCACCACCCAAGCCCTGCGCGCCGATGACGACGCCCAGAAGAATGTCGCCGGCCATGACGGAGACTTGCTAGCTCGAAGCGGTCGCGCTCGCAGCCTGGGCCGCGCGCTCCTGCGCCTTCTTCTTGGGCTTCGCTTTTTCGGGGTTGCTCTTCGTCAGCGGCTTGGCCACGCCCGCGTCGGAAAGAAAACGATGCACGCGATCGCTCGCAACCGCGCCCTTGGCGACCCACGCCTTGGCCTTTTCCAGATCGAGCTTCAGCCGGTCCGCGTGATCGCGGGGCAGCAGAGGATTGTAATAGCCGATCTTCTCGATAAAGCGGCCATCGCGCGGCGAATGCGAATCCGCGATGACGATCGAATAATGCGGGCGCTTCTTGGTGCCGCCGCGTGCCAGTCTGATTCTGAGTGACATGTCTGTTGTCCTTTCCTGATCCGATAAAGCTGTCGACCGCCGCCCTTCAGCGCCGGCCCATGAATTCCGGTGGCAATTGCGGCATGCCACCCATGCCGAACAGTCCGCGCGAGCCCATTTTGCCCATGCGTTTCATCATGTCCGACATCTGCCGGTGCATTTTGAGAAGCTTGTTGACCTCGGAAACTTCGACACCTGCTCCGCCCGCAATGCGCTTGCGGCGGGAACCGTTCAGAATGTCGGGTTTCGCACGTTCTTTCCGGGTCATGGACTGGATAATCGCTTCCTGCCGCTTCAGAAGCTTGTCATCGAGGCCGGCGGTTGCGAGCTGTTCCTTCACCTTGCCGACGCCCGGAAGCATCGACAGCACGCCCTGCATGCCGCCCAGTTTGCGCATCTGCCGCAATTGTTCGGCGAGATCGTCCATGTCGAACTCGCCCTTCTTCATTTTGCGGGCGAGCTTTTCGGCTTTGTCGCGGTCGAGCGTCTCGGCGGCCTTTTCGACCAGGCTCACCACATCGCCCATGTCGAGAATGCGCGCCGCGACCCGGTCGGGATGGAAGGCTTCGAGCGCGTCGAGCTTTTCGCCCACGCCGAGGAATTTGATCGGGGCGCCGGTCACCGCGCGCATCGAAAGTGCGGCGCCGCCGCGTGCATCGCCGTCCGAACGCGTCAGGATGATGCCCGTCATATGCAGCCGTTCGTTGAACGCCTTTGCGATGTTCACGGCGTCCTGGCCGGTCAGGCTGTCGGCGACGAGGATCGTCTCGTGCGGCTTGACCGCCTCGCGCACCTGCGCGACTTCGGCCATCAGGCCTTCGTCGATATGCTGGCGGCCCGCCGTGTCGAGAATGAGCACGTCGTAGCCGCCGACTTTCGCCGAAGCGAGCGCGCGCCGCGCGATGTCGACCGGCAACTGATTGGGAATAATGGGCAGCGTCGCCACTTCGGCCTGTTCGCCCAGCACCTTCAACTGCTCCATGGCCGCCGGACGATGAACGTCAAGCGAAGCCATCAGCACGCGTTTTTTGTCCCGCTTCTGCAGCAGGAGGCCCAGCTTGGCCGACGTGGTCGTCTTGCCGGAGCCCTGCAGGCCGACCATCAGGATCGGCGCAGGCGGACTGCCGATATCGAGCGTGGCGTTTTGTTCGCCCAGCGTCTCGACCAGCACGTCATGGACGATCTTGACCACTTGCTGGCCGGGGGTGACCGACCGAATGACGGACTCGCCGGTGGCACGCGGGCGGATCTTGTCGATGAAATCCTTGACGACCGGCAGCGCCACATCTGCGTCGAGCAGGGCGGCACGCACTTCGTCCAGCGCCAGTTCGACGTCGGCTTCGCTGAGCGCACCGCGCCCGCGCAGATTGTCAAATACGCCGCCGAGGCGGGATTGCAGACTGTCGAACATCACATTCCCAAAACACGAAAGCCCCAGGGGGCGCACCTGCGCTGCCTGGGGGCGATCCCGGGCCGAGCCCGGGACCGGAACGCGAAGTGCCGTTCCGGAACGAGCGGCGACTTAGGCCCGGACAGCCGCGAAGTCAATCTTGGGCTGGTTCAGTGTCCAATCGCCGGGCTCGCCGCGTCTGCCCGCAACCCCAGCTTCTGCTTCAGATACACGAAGCTCAGCGCCCACATTTTCGCGGCTTGCCGGTGGTCGGCAGCCGCGGCGTGCCCGCCTTCGGTGTTTTCGAAAAAGAGCACGTCATGGCCCTGCGCCAGCATTTTGGCCGCCATTTTGCGGGCATGGACCGGCGTCACGCGGTCGTCCGACGTTGCGGTGACGAAGAACACCGGCGGGTATTTCCCGTCCGGTTTCACATTCTGGTACGGCGAATAGGCCAGGATCGCCGCCCGCATCTTCGGGTCAGCCGGATCGCCATATTCGCCGATCCACGACGCGCCGGCGCCGATCTTCGTGTAGCGCAGCATGTCGATCAGCGGCACCTGGCACACGACAGCCCCCAGGAGTTCGGGATGCTGGGTCATGACGGTGCTGACCAAAAGGCCACCATTCGATCCGCCCATGATGCCGAGTTGCTTCGGCGTGGTGATACCGCGGCTCGCAAGATCGGCCGCAATGGCAGCAAAATCGTCGAAGGCGCGCTGGCGGTGGATCTTCAGTGCGGCATCGTGCCAGGCCGGCCCGAACTCGCCGCCGCCGCGGATGTTCGCCACGGCGACTGCGCCGCCATGTGTGAGCCAAAGCTTGCCGGCGATCGCCCAGTACCAGGGCGTTTGCGAGATTTCGAACCCGCCATAACCATAGAGAATGGTCGGCAAGGGACCCTTGGCTCCCGCCGGGCGCACGACAAAATACGGAATCTTTGTGCCGTCCTTCGATGTCGCCTCGTGTTGCTCGCTGACGAGGCCGGATGCGTCGAACCGGGCGGGCATCGATTTGATCGAGACAGGCTTGCCGCCGCCGTCATCGGCGTAGAGCGTGGTCGGCGTCAGGAAACTTTCGAAGCGATATTGCGCATCCGGCCCGAAATCGTTGGCGGAGACGATATGCGTGGCGCCGCCCGACGGCAGATCGAGCCGCGTGTCGCGCCAGGATTTGGCAGACGGATCGAAATGAAAGGCATGCACGCTGCCGATGACGTTCTCGTAGATCGCGGCATATACTCCGTCACGCGCCGCTGCGACCTCCTCCACCGAAGCGCGCGCATCCGGCGCATAGAGCACTTCGACCGACGGATGTTCGGCGGATTCGAGCGGTATGGCGATAAGCGAACCCTTTGGAACGGGCTTCCCGTCGGGCGGTGTCCAATTCTCGCGCAGGATGAAGATGAGGTGCCCCGCAGTCAGCCCCTGCAGGCTCGCCGAAAGCGGAACGCCCAGTTTGTGCCAGCCGCCATCCGGAACCTGCCGGTAATACTCGGTTTCGAAAAAGCTCGGAGAACGCTGGATCAGCGAAACCGTGCCTTCGGGCCGGTGCAGGGCAACCGGCGAGACGCTGACATCGGTGAGTTTGCCTTCCAGCATCAGTTTCGCATCGGAAACCGCCTGCCCGCGATGCCAGAGCTTTACGATGCGCGGATAGCCCGATGTCGTGACGGAGCCCTTGCCGAAATCCGTCCCGAACAGCACCGTGTCGTCATCGACAAAGGCAACGTCGGACTTCGCTTCGGGCAGTTGAAATCCGTCTTTCACGAAACTTTTTGTCGCCACGTCGAATTCGCGCACCACGACCGCATCGCCGCCGCCGCGCGACAACGAGATCAGGCAGCGCGTCAGCGAAGGCGAACATTGCGCGGCCTTGAACACCCAGCTTTCGTGCTCGTCGGCTGCAAGCTTGTCGACATCCAGGAGGACGTCCCATTTGGGAGATGCGTTCGCATAATCGGCAATGGTCGTGCGGCGCCAGATACCTTTGGGATTGCCGGCGTCCTGCCAGAAATTGAAAACATATTGGTGGTTGAGCGCGCCGAACGGAATGCGGTCGCTCGCATCCAGCAGGGCAAGCACGGCATCGAAGTTTTTCTGATAGTCCGGATCCTGCATGAGGGTTTCGGTCGCGTGGGCGTTTTGCTGCCCAACCCAGGTAAGCGCGGCGGCGCCATGCACCTCTTCCAGCCACAAATAGGGATCGTCCACCTTCGCCTGCCTCTTCAATTCGTGACCCGATCCGGGCGCGCCAGCCAGCATTGCAAGACCGAGCACCATCGCCGCCATATGCCGAATTTGCACGTCCGCCTCGCTAGCCGTGATTGATCGCCCTTTTGTGCCTGGCCCGGGGGGACGTCAATCCCGCCGCTGGCCCTTCGCAAACCTCCAGACTATAAGGCGCGCCATGACGGCCTTTCGCAAAATGCACGGCCTTGGCAACGACTTCGCCGTATTCGACGCGCGCGGGCAGGGGCCAGTGCTTGATGAAGCCATGGCGCGCGCGATCGCGGATCGCCGCTTTGGCATCGGCTGCGATCAGGTCATCGTGATCGACCGGCCAACCGGCGACGCCGACGCGGCCATGCGCATTTTCAACGCCGACGGCGACGGGGTGGAAGCCTGCGGCAATGCCGCACGCTGCGTGGCCCAGCTCCTGATCGCGGAAAAGAACGGAAATCCCATCCGCCTCGATACGCTGGGCGGCCGGCTTGTGTGCAGCGACGCCGGTGGCGGATCGGTGACCGTCGACATGGGCCCGCCCCATCTGGCATGGCAGGATATCCCCCTCGCCGAGCAGACGGACACGATGGCGTTCTCCTTGGACGTTAGCGGCACCACGTGGACGGCCAGCGCCGTGTCGGTCGGCAATCCCCATTGCGTGATATTTGTCGAGAATGCCGAGCAGGCGCCACTTGAGGAACAGGGACCAAAAATCGAGCGGCATGCCCTGTTTCCCGCCCGCACCAATGTGGAATTCGTGACCGTGGAAAAGCCAGGTCGCCTGCGCATGCGAGTCTGGGAGCGCGGAGTCGGCGTCACGCGCGCCTGCGGCACCGGGGCCTGCGCGTCTGCCGTCGCAGCCCATCGCCGGGGCCTGGCACCGCGCCGCAACGAGGTCGTGCTCGACGGCGGCACGCTCACGATTGATTGGCGCGAAAAGGACGATCATATCCTGATGACCGGCGGCGCCACCCTGGCATTTACCGGCGAGATCGATCTTTCAAGAATGGCTTTTCGCGCATGACCGCGCCTCAGATCGTCACCTTCGGCTGTCGCCTGAACGCCTATGAGTCCGAGGCGATGCTGGCCCGCGCCAGCGAAGCGGGCCTCACCGATACGGTGATCTTCAACACCTGCGCCGTCACTGCCGAAGCCGTCCGTCAATCGCGACAGGCGATCCGCAAACATCGGCGCACAAATCCCGGTACGCGGATCATCGTGACCGGATGCGCCGCGCAAACCGAACCCGAAACATTCGCCGCCATGCCGGAAGTGGATCACGTTCTCGGCAACGGGCAAAAACTCGCACGGGAAAGCTATGCCGATTTCGGTGTCGGGCGTTCCGAGCGGGTGCGCGTCAACGACATCATGTCGGTGCGGGAAACCGCATCGCAATTCGTCAGCGAGTTCGAGGGCCGCGCACGGGCCTTTCTGCAGATTCAGAACGGATGCGATCATCGCTGCACCTTCTGCATCATCCCGTTCGGCCGCGGTCCTTCGCGCAGCGTCCCCATGGGTGCGGTGATCGACGAAGCCCGCCGCCTTTGCGAGAACGGCTATGCAGAGATCGTGCTGACCGGGGTCGATCTGACCGCCTATGGCGCGGACCTGCCGGCAACGCCCACGCTGGGCGCATTGGTTCGCAAACTCCTGAAGCTCGTTCCCGAAATCAGGCAATTGCGGCTGTCGTCGCTCGACTCCATCGAAACGGATGATGAATTGCTGCGCGCCATCGCGGAGGAAGAACGGCTGATGCCGCATTTCCACCTTTCCGTTCAATCCGGCGACGACCTGATCCTGAAGCGCATGAAGCGGCGGCATTCGCGCCGCGACACGATCCGGTTTTGCGAAACCGTGCGCGGATTTCGCCCGGAGGCGGCATTCGGTGCGGACCTCATTGCAGGATTTCCGACCGAGACGGACGCCATGTTCGAGAACACGCTGCGGCTCGCCGACGAGGCGGGCCTGACCTATCTGCACGTCTTCCCGTTCAGCGCCCGGAAGGGCACGCCGGCTTCGCGCATGCCGCAACAGCCCGGCGCGACGATCAAGGATCGCGCGGCGAAATTGCGCGCCAAAGGCGCTCAGCGATTGACCATGCGGCTTCGCGAACTTGTGGGATCCGAGCAGGTTCTGCTTGCCGAATCCGCCGGACGCGCGCGCACCGGATGTTTCGCGCCGGTCAGGCTCGAGACTTCGGCACAAGGGGGCAGTCTTTTCAGAGCCCGCATCAGCAATGCGGCCGATGATCATCTCGTGGCGACCGCACTCGCATGAGCAACACGGAGGGTGCGTCACGATCGGGCTTTTTTGCCCGGCTCAGGCAAGGCCTTGCTCGCAGCGCCAATGCGCTGGGAGAAGGCCTGGGCGGATTGCTCGCGAAGAAGAAACTCGACGCGGAGACCGTAGCGCAGCTGCAGGAAGCGCTGGTTCGTGCGGATATCGGCAGTATCAGGGCCTCCAACATCGCCGAAGCGGTGGCCCGTGGCCGTTACAACACCGAAATCTCCGAGAACGAATTGCGCCTCGTGCTGGCACGCGAGATCGCCGGCCATTTGAAGCCGGTCGAGGAACCGTTTGTGGTCGATCGCTCCCGCAAGCCCTTCGTGGTGCTGGTGGCCGGCGTCAACGGGACCGGCAAGACGACAACCATCGGCAAACTTGCGCATCGGCTGCACAACGCCGGCGACAAGGTCATGCTGGCGGCCGGCGATACGTTTCGTGCGGCCGCAGTCGAGCAATTGCAGATCTGGGGAACACGGACGGGTTCGGAGGTTTTCGCGCGCCCGAATGGCGCCGACGCCGCCGGCCTTGCCTTCGATGCGTTGGCGCGGGCACGGGAAATCGGCGCCGATGTGCTCCTGATCGATACGGCAGGCCGTCTGCAGAACAAGGCCGGGCTGATGGCCGAACTGGAGAAGATTGTCCGTGTGCTGAAGAAGTCCGACGAAAGCGCGCCGCACGCCATCCTGCTCGTCCTCGACGCCACGATCGGGCAGAATGCCATAGGACAGGTCGAGGCGTTCCGCGCCGCTGTACCGCTTACGGGGCTTGTCATGACCAAGCTCGACGGCACGGCAAAAGGCGGCATCCTGGTCGCGCTTGCAGACCGGTTTTCCCTGCCCGTCTACTTTGTCGGCGTGGGCGAGGGCGTGGATGATCTGCAGGCTTTCGAAGCCCATTCTTTCGCCAGAGCATTGACAGGAGCGCAATGAGCACGCCCGAAACCACAAGGCAGCCGCTGCCGCCGCACCTGAAAATGGCGCTGGACTGGGTGCCGCTGGGGCTGTTCTTCGCCGGCTCGGCCCTGTTCAATCTCTATGTCGGAACCGCAGTTCTGATGGCCGCCACGCTCGCGATCCTGGCACTCGAATATGTGCGCGAACGTCGGGTGTCGCCGGTCCCGCTCGTCACCGCCATCATGGTGATCGTGTTCGGCGGTCTGACGCTTTATCTGAAGGACCCGCGCTTCATCAAAATGAAGCCGACCGTTCTCTATGCGGTATTCGGTCTCATCCTTCTCGGCGGTCTGCCGTTCGGCCGCCTGCCCATCAAGTATGTGTTGTCGCATGCCTTCGAGCTGGATGAACAGGGATGGCGCAAAATCACATTCCGTTATGGCCTGTTCTTTCTCGTCCTTGCGGTCCTGAATGAAATCGTGTGGCGCAATTTTTCCCAGGCGGTCTGGCTCGACTTCAAGGTATTTGGCATCGTCGGTCTGATGTTTCTGTTTTCTCTCGGCCAGATGCCTCTTATCAACGCGCATGGCCTTTCCAGGGACGCGGAGTAGACGAGGACGCGTGTTACCCCGCCCGGGAAACCCGGCATGATCCCTATGCAGGCAGCGTTTTTCGGTAAGCGCTCTCGCCGCCCGGACTGGTGCATTTTGCCGCGAACCCGATGATCCGCACCTGAAAATCCCATTTGCGGTCCACTACCGCGGCGGCGACGAGGGTCGCAGCCTGCCTGGCATCAACTGGCTTGGCCAGAATTGTGGGCATGACGTAGTAGGCTTGGTTGCACCGACCACAAGTGCGGCGTTCGTTCTTGCAGTCTGGCGGGCGCAGAACGGGATCACAAAAGCATTCGACCCTCCCTCACGGGGAGGGCAGGAATTGCAGCCGCGCACGACTCGCCCATTCGGGCCGGGTGTGCTCCAATTGCCGCGTCACGCAAAAGAGCCTTGTGTGCTGGCGTGAGCGGGGGTTGAATGACAATCTTGTCGCGCGCGTTCGGCGCGACTAAGCTCGATGCGCGGCCCACAATTCGTGGACACGGATCGCCCGGCGTCATGCGGGCCAGTTTTCTGGAGCTGCGCGTATCGGGGGGATCGCGGGGGAATCATGGCTTCGAAGGGACAGCGAAAAGGCAACGGAACCGGAGAGCTTTCGGAAACGCCTTCGCATCTCATGCGACGATGCAATCAATTCTACGGCGATCTTTATGCGCGCGAATCCGGTGCGAGGGATCTGACCAAACAGCAATACGTCGTGCTGATGGCGCTGGAGCACCGTGATGGCGTGAGTCAGACGGCGCTTGTGGAGGCGACAGGCATCGATCGTTCGACTCTGGCGGAAATGGTTCGCCGCATGCTTGAGCGAGGCCTGATCTCACGCGAGCGTACGGAAGAGGATCAACGAGCCAACGCCGTGGCAATCACGCCAACAGGCAGGCGCGCATTGCGTACCGCGCGGCAGTCCGCGGAGCGCGCCGAGCGCGCATTTCTCGATCCCATTCCGGCCGTCGAGCGCCCGCGGTTTGTGAAGATGCTGGGCCTGATCGCGGCGGCAGGAGAGACCTTCGAGGACAACGGCGGAAAGCCCGCACTTCGCCGCCCATCGGGCCGGCGATCCTAGATCAAGCGACAATATCCAGAAGGCTTCCCGGCGCTCTTGGAAGCGCGTCCGCACCCGGGGGCGCCAGCCGGTCCATCGCAGCCGGTTGAGATTTGAAGGAGATCGGTTCGAACGCCGAGGAGGCGGTCTCCAAAGGCTTTTTTGGCGCAGGCGCCAGGGATTGCTGCGCCGCTGCCAACAGATTTGCCGCACTGATCTGCAAGCTGACAATCGCCTCCGCATGAGCGGGCAATATGCCAAATCATGGTTTCAAAATGCTGAATCAGCCGGAAAAGCGGGCGCGGACTATGGCCGGAAGAATCTCGGTCTCGAGCGCATTGCCCACGATGGGACCCGCATAGCGAAAGCGCACGATGCCGCGGCCGTCGATCACAAAGGTCTCGGGCACACCGTAGATCCCCCATTCGATTCCCGCCCGCCCGTCTGCATCGAGGTCGATGCGGCTGAAGGGATTTCCAACCTCGCCAAGATAACCGCGCGCGCTGGCCGGCTTGTCCTTGTAGACCAGGCCATAGAGGGCGAAATCCTTGCGTGCCGCCAGTGCGGCCAGGGCGGGAGCCTCGGCGCGGCAGGGCACGCACCAGGACGCCCAGACATTCAAGACCGTGACATGGCCGGCGCGAAGATCCGCGGTCGCGAACGCCCGGGCGCTGGCATCGAGCGGCGGCAACGCCACGTCGGGAGCGGGCTTGTCGATCAGCGCCGACGGCAGTTGATCGGGTGGTGGCCCCGAAAGGCTGCGAAAAAACATGATCGCCAGCGCAACAAAGATCAGCGCCGGGACAAAATAGACGAGCCGTTTCATGCCGGACCTTCGCGTTCGAGATCGGCAAGCAGCGCCTTTGCCCGCCCATAGGCCCGCATCGTCAGCGCGATTGCACCTGCAAGGCCCAGAAGCGAAATGCCGTAGGCCGGCCAGATGTAGGCCGCATATCCCCCCATCGCGAAAAAGGCGCTCATCGCATTTCCGCCGTCGCCAGTCTGGCCCGCACGGTGCGGCGCAGTATGGCGGTGCGTATACGGACGATCCACAGACTGAAGAACAAGAGCGTGTAGGCCAGCGCCATGATCCCCAGCGGCCACAGGAAAATGGGCGCGATCGTAGGTCCGTCCGCGCGAAAGATGCTCTCGCCCTGATGCAGGGTGTTCCACCACTCGACGGAGAATTTGATGATCGGCAGATTCACGGCGCCGACGAGCGCCAGAATGGCCGCGGCGCGGGCGGCGCGCACTTCGTCATCGATGGCATTCCACAGGGCGATGTAGCCCAGATACAGAAACAGAAGCAGCAGAAACGATGTCAGGCGCGCATCCCAGACCCAATATGTCCCCCACATGGGTTTGCCCCAGAGCGAGCCCGTGATCAAAGCCAGAGCGGTAAACAACGCTCCGAGTGGCGCCGCTTCGCGCGCGGCCACATCGGCAAGCGGATGCCGGTTCACCAACCCCATCAGCGATGCAAAGGCCATGAGCGCGTAGCCCATCATGGCCGTCCAGGCTGCGGGCACATGCAGGAACATGATGCGCACCGTGTCGCCCTGTTGCCGCTCCGGCGGGACCACGAACAGCGCGAGATAAAGTCCCACTCCGAAGAGAAGTGCCGCCGCCCCGGCTATCCAGGGAAGGATGCGGCCGCTGAAGGCCATGAAACGTGCGGGATTGGCGAACGCGAACAGGCTCGCCCATCTGGATTGCCCGGTCATGGTCGGAAAAACATGGTTCAGGTTCCGAGATTTAGTCGCAGCCCGGCGGCAGCCGCGAAAGGCGACAACAGAACGGCGGCAAGCGAGAAGGCAGCAAGAAAGAAAAACCCGCCATTCGCAAGCCCATCGATGGCAGAACGCACCGCGCCGGATCCGAAAATCAGCACGGGCGCCAGCAATGGCATCACGATCAAGGGCAGAATGAGGCCGCCGCGGCGGATCGCCAGCGTGAGGCTCGCCCCGACGGCGCCAAGTGCACTGATCGCCGGCGTGCCGATCGCGAGCGCGCAGATCAGCGCCACATAGCCCCGCGCAGGCAGGTTCAGCAGCAGCGCCATCGCCGGCGCGAGCAGCGTGAGCGGCAACCCCGTCGTCAGCCAATGGGCCGCGATCTTGGCGAAGGCAAGCGTCTCCAGAGAAACCGGACCCAGCGCAAGCAGATCGAGACTGCCGTCATCGAAATCGGCCTGGAACAGACGATCGAGCGAAAGAAGGCTGGCCAGGGACGCGGCCACCCACAACAGACCCACACAGATTGCGCTCAGGATTTTCAGATCGGGCCCGACGGCAAGCGGCACCAGCGTGACGGTCATGGCAAAAAAGGCGAGCGCGAGAAACGCGCCACCGCCGCCACGCATGGCGAGACGGACGTCGCGCGCCACGATGGTGAAAAAACTCATGCGAGCTGCAGCGTACGGCAGGAAATACCCAACGGCTCATGCGTCGCCGCCACCGCGATGCCGCCTCGCGCGCAATGTTCTGCAACAAGATCGCGCACAATGGTTTTGCCCTCGTTGTCCAGCGCGGCAAACGGCTCGTCGAGAAGCCAGAGCGGGCGTGCGCAGGCAAGAAGGCGGGCGAGGGCGAGGCGTCTTTTCTGGCCGGCAGACAGATATTGCGCCGGCACATCCCCGAGCCGCGCGAGCCCTGAGCGATTCAACGCATTCGTGCTGTCGTCAGCGCGCCCGTAGAAGCGTTGGGCAAATTGCAGGTGCTCGCGGGGCGTGAATTGCGGCTTCGTTCCGTCCTGATGTCCGAGCCACCCGACGAAGCGGCCACGCTCTTCCCCCGACGCCACAGCCGCTCCGTCCCGGAAAGACAATTGGATCGACCCGGATTGAGGCTCGAGAAAGCCGGCAATGGCGCGCAAGAGAGACGTCTTGCCTGCTCCATTGCGCCCTTCCACGGCAAGCGCCTCACCCGCCCGCACGGTGACGCTCAACCCGCGCAGCACGATGCGCCCGCCCCTAGCAAGCGCGAGACCGTCCGTCCGAAGAGTGTCGAGCGCCCCCACGCCTCAATACATGTGCTGGCCGCCATTGATCGACAGGGTCGAGCCGGTGACGAAGCCGGCATCATCCGCGACCAGGAACAACACGCCGCGCGCGATTTCATCGGCCTTGCCGAGACGGCCAACCGGAATGCGCGCCACGATCTTTTCGAGCACCGGCGCAGGCACAGCCGAGACCATGTCGGTGTCGATATAGCCCGGCGCAATGGCGTTGACGGTCACGCCCTTGGCCGCACCTTCCTGCGCAAGCGCCTTGGTGAAACCATGGATGCCCGATTTGGCGGCGGCATAATTCACCTGGCCATACTGGCCCGCCTGGCCGTTGACGGAGCCGATATTGATCACCCGGCCAAAGCCGCGCTCCAGCATCCCGTCCCACACCGCCTTGCACATGTTGAAGCAGCCGCCGAGATTGGTATCGAGCACTTCATCCCAGGATTGGCGCCCCATCTTTTTCATCGTGCCGTCGCGCGTGATGCCGGCATTGTTGACGAGGATGTCGACGGGCCCGAGTTCTGCGGCAATCTTCTTCACGGTCTCCGCGCATTGCGCGAAATCGGAGACGTCGCATTTCCACACTGAAATACCGTGCTTCTCGCTGAACGATTTGGCCCTGTCGTCATTGCCGGCATAGACCGCCGCAACGCGATAGCCGGCATCCTTCAGCTTCACCGAGATCGCTTCGCCAATACCTCTCGAGCCGCCCGTGACGACCGCAACCCTGCTCATGATTTCCTCCCGACCTTTTTCGTGACTGTTGTTGTCTTATGCACGCGCTGCTCAGCGCTCCACGCACATGGCGATGCCCATGCCGCCGCCGATGCAAAGCGTGGCGAGACCCTTGTGCGCGTCGCGCTTCTGCATCTCGTGGAGAAGCGTCACAAGCACCCGCGCGCCTGACGCACCGATCGGGTGGCCGATGGCGATAGCGCCGCCATTGACATTCACCTTCGCCAAATCCCAGCCCATGTCCTTGTTGACGGCACAGGCCTGGGCCGCGAAGGCTTCATTCGCCTCCACGAGATCGAGGTCCCCGGCATTCCAGCCGGCCCGCTTCAGCGCGGCGCGCGATGCGGGGATAGGTCCCGAGCCCATCACTGCGGGATCGACGCCCGCCTGCGCCCAGGAAACTATGCGTGCCAAAGGCCTGAGCCCACGAAGTTGAGCCTCGGTGCCCGGCATCAGCACGACGACCGCGGCACCGTCGTTGATCCCGGATGCGTTGGCTGCCGTGACGGTCCCATCCTTCTGGAACGCCGGCCGCACGCCGGAGACGGTTTCGTAGGTGACGCCATCGCGGATATACTCGTCCGTATCGACGACGCGCTCGCCTTTGCGTTCCTTGACCGTGACCGGCACGATTTCGTCCGCAAAGCGTCCGGCCTTTCGCGCGGCTTCAGCCTTGTTCTGTGACGCGACGGCGAAGCGATCCTGCTGTTCGCGCGTGATCTGCCATTCGCGCGCCACGTTCTCGGCGGTCGTTCCCATGTGGTAGCCGTGAAAGGCGTCCCACAGACCGTCTTTCAGCATCGTATCGGTGAACTCGAGCGCGCCCATCTTCTGGCCCGCCCGCAGATAGGCCGCGTGGGGCGCCTGGCTCATCGATTCCTGGCCGCCGGCCACGACGATGGTGGAGTCTCCGTTGAGAATCCCCTGATAGCCGAGCGCCACGGCGCGCAGACCAGAGCCGCAAAGCTGGTTCACCCCCCAGCCAGGCGTTTCAAAGGGGATGCCTGCCTTGACGGCGGCTTGGCGGGCAGGGTTCTGGCCCTGCGCGGCCGTGAGAATCTGGCCAAGGATGACTTCGCTGACCTCGTTTGGGGCCACCTGCGCCCGGCTCAGCGCGCCTTCGATCGCGACCTTTCCCAGTTCGTGGGCCGGAACGGCGCCGAACGCTCCGTTGAAGGAACCGACCGGCGTGCGGGCGGCGGAGACGATGACCACATCCGTCATGACGTTTTTTGCCTTTCTTGTTGCGCTGCTCCACAAAATGACGCGAATGCGAGCGTAGGTAAACCTTGGTGAATTTCCTTGCTATTACAAAGCCTTACAGCCCCTTCGCCGGACCCTCTTGCGGTGGCGGTGCGGCAAAAGGCACTGGACAGGGTGGAAAATGTGATGTTGCACTGGATTCCCGAGGCGCCGGATGCCGCCGCGATCGAACGGTTTGCCCGTGACAGACAGCAAGGCAGATTCGCCGCCCGTCGTGATCAAGAAATATGCGAACCGGCGGCTCTACAACACGCAATCGTCCAGCTACGTGACGCTCGACCATCTCTGCGAGATGGTGAAGCAGGGGGTCGAATTCGAGGTCCATGACGCGCGAACGGGCGAGGACATCACCCGTTCGGTGCTGACCCAGATTATCTTCGAGGAAGAAGGCAAGGGGCAGAATCTGCTTCCCATCCGCTTCCTGCGGCAGCTCATCCGATTCTATGGCGACAGCCTTCAGGCCTTCGTTCCCGGCTACCTCGACCTGTCGATGGAAAATTTCGCGAAGCAACAGGAGGAAATGCGTCATCGGATGACCGAAGCCTTCGGCGGCGGTGGCCACGCGCTCGAAACCATGACGCGGCAGAATCTGGCCATGTTCGAGCGCGCCATGCGCATGTTCACTCCGTTCGGTGCAGCACCGGCGCGCGAGACCGATCCCCCCCAGCGCTCCGGCAGCGGTGCTCCGGCGCAGGCGCCGGGCGCCGCGGACGAACTTGGCGAGCTCAAGAGCGAGATCGAAAAGATGCGAAAGCAGCTCGCCGAACTTGCCCGGGAACGAAAATAGCGGCGGCGGCTAGCGGCTCTTCCAGGTCGGCGCGAGCATCGGCTCGCCGAAATGATAGCCCTGGAAGAAATCGATGCCGAAACTTTCGAGCATTTCCGCCTCTTCTTCCGATCCCACCCATTCGGCCACGGTTTCGATATTGAAGTTCTTGGCAAGGTCCACGAGCGTGCGCACGAAGATCTGATTGTCGGGAGAGGACGTCAGGCCGCGCACGAATGCCCCATCGATCTTGACCATATCGACGCGCAGCATCTGCAGATTGCGAAACGAGGTGAACCCGGCACCGAAATCGTCGATGGCGACGCTCGATCCGAGATCGCGCAGATTCGAGATGAATCGGGTGATTTCCTCGAAATCGTTGAAGGCGGCGGTTTCCGTCAGTTCGACGATGATACGCTGCGCCACCGTGTGATTGGCGCGCACATAGTTGAGAAACGAGGTGAGCCAGGAAGGATCGCTGGCCGTCGTGCCCGAAACATTCACCGCAAGCGAAATGTTCGGATTGGCGTGCAGATCTGCCACCGCCATTTCCAGCGCGCGCCGGTCGACCAGACGCACCAGACCGAGTTGCTCAACCGCGGGGATGAATTGCCCCGCCGTGCTGACCGTGCCATCCGGCCGCAACATGCGCAGCAGGCATTCGTAATGCACGGGCCGCCGTTCGCGCGCGCAAACGATGGGCTGATAGGCAAAGACCAGACGGCTGGTGTTTAGCGCATCGGCCACTTCGTCGGCGATGGCCATGAGGCGGAGGCGGGCCATTTCGCGTTGCGGCGATTTCGCATAGGCACAAAACCCATCGCGCCCGGCGCTGCGCGCGCGTTCGAGTGCTTCTTCAGCGCGCAGCATGGCTTCCTGACTGGAGGAGGCACCGGCGGGCAGCCAAACGGCGCCCACGCTTACGGTGGCCGAAACCGTCCCAACGCGCGTGACGATGACCTCGCTTCGCACCATCTCGCGCAGACGATCCGCCACCAGGGCGATTTCTCGCTCGCTGCAGTCCCTCAGAATGATGCCGAGCTTGTTGCCCGCCGTGCGCCCGATCAGATCGCTGGCCCGCAGGCAGGACGCGAGCCGTTCTCCTACCGTGACGATCACCTCGTCGGCCGCGTCGAAGCCGTAGGCGTCATTGATCATGGCCAGGCGGTCGATCGATGCCACGATATAGGCGCAATGGCGCTGTTCGCGCTTGGCCGCCTCGATCACATGCGAGAGTTCCGAACGCAACGACGTGCGATTGAGATGGCCGGTCAGTTCGTCGCGGGTCGCGAGATAGATCAGCCGTTGCGCGTCGCGCTTGCGTTCCGTGATAACCCGAAGCGTGCCCGTCAGGCGCTCGGAATTTCCCGCCGGTCCCGGCGTGCGCACGCCACGCATCTCGAACCAGACCGGCCCCATGGCGGCGGACGCATCGAATTCGATTTCGAAATAGGAATCGTCGAGATTGGGCCGTCCCAGAATCTCTTCGATCTGATCGCGCCCACTCTGGCTGATCCAGTTGCAGAAGCTTTCACCGCGTTGAAGGCGTCCCGGCTCGCAATGCAGCGCAAGCACGTCGAGAGCACCATCCCAGATGATGCAATCATCGGCGATCGACCAGTCGAATGTCGCTTCGCCCGCGCCCCGTGTGGCAAGTCGCAAACGTTCGGCGTCTTCTGACGCGGTCAGGGCACGCAGGCTGTCAACAGGCCTCTTCGGAAGCTGCTTCAGCAAGATCCACCATCCATCCCCGGCCGTTTCTCGGCCTTATGCGCGGATGATCGGGGGGTGCCCATTAAAAAAGCCGAAACTTGGAGTCTTCGGCCCGTTGCTTGCGTTAAGGAACGGTTATGGCGAACCGCGAAATCGTTTCCGTTGCCGCAAGTCTTTCCTCACCGCGCGTGCGGAGTGCACGTATGCGGCCGGAAATGCGGCGCAAAACCGATTTGCAAATGCGCCGCGCTGCGAATCGCAACGGTTCCCCGGATCGCGAATTTTCGTGCCAAAACGAGACAGACAACGATGTTGCCCTTCGGCACGATCGCTGGCATGCGCCATTCGTCGCGCAATTCATCGCGCAGTTGCAGGACCGGAACGACAATGATCCGGCAGCGGGTTGCGCCGCCTATGTCAGCGGTGCCTGCGCGTCCGGACGCATCATCGACCAGAGGGCCTGAAACTTGGCGGTTGCGGTCAGTGCTGCTCGGCCGCAAATTCGGACGGTGCCAGATAGGCGGCCCCGATAATGCGTCCGTAGCTCGCGTCCTGTACGACGACGGCTACTGAATCGTGCGGTGCGCTGATCATGTCGACACGCGGCAGGTCGAGCGTCACCGCCTGGCCTTTCCAAAGACCAATGGCACGCACGTCGCGCACGATATTGCGATAGGTGATGCTGCGCCCGTCGTTTTCGCCGGCCCCGATATGCACCATGGTCTTTCCGAGAATCTGAAACATCCAGATCGTCGCATCGCCGTTCGCATGGTCGGCACCGATCACGATATGCAGGCTGCGCGGCGTGGCATTCAGGGTTACCGGCACATCGCGCATATCGGAGGATCGCGACGCGATTGCAGCCTCGACTGCGGCTTCGCGGCTTCCCACCACATCGCTTTGTCCGTCGACAATCATTTGTGGCGTGTAGATGCCGCCCCGCCCCATGGCCGCTGCATAGGCCTTCTGGCGACGTGTGTTGGCTTCGGACGCGAGCGTGTCTTTCCAGCCCAGCATGTCCCAATAAGTGACGGGCAGGCTGAGCGCCAGAACGTCCTTGCGATCCGCGAGCCGGCCGAGAAGCGAGTCGGCAGGCGGACACGAGCTGCACCCCTGGCTGGTGTACAGTTCGACAACAACGGGCCGCTTGGCGCCCGCCTGAGCAGCGCCGGCTACGAGAGCAATGGCGAGCGCAGCGACCCAGACTCGACAGAAATGCGTCATCGCGCGCGACAATAGGGCCCCGCCCCGGCCCCCTCCAGTCACTTCAGCTTGAGATGGTGGCACGAGCCCCGCGATCCGGGAATAGCGGGGTTGCCCTTGCAAAGCCTGCCAGGCGGCCGTGTTTCAAGCCGCCAGCAGATGGCGCAGGACGTAGTGCAAAATCCCGCCATTTTCGAAATATTCGACCTCGTCGGCCGTGTCGATGCGGAGGAACAGCGGCAGAGCCGCCGACTTTCCGTCGGGATAGGTGATTTTCGCCTCGATTCGCATGTCGGGCCGGATTTCGCCCGACAGGCCCGGGATATCGATCGCCTCGCGGCCGTTGAGGGCATAGTCGTGACGCGTCTTGCCGGCGGTGAAAACCAGGGGAGCGATGCCCATGCCGATCAGGTTCGAGCGATGAATGCGCTCGAAGCTTTCGGCGATAACAGCACGTATGCCGAGGAGCTTCGGACCCTTCGCCGCCCAATCCCGCGACGAACCGGTTCCGTATTCCTTGCCGGCGATCACGACCAGGGCGACGTGGTCTTCGCGATAGCGCATCGCGGCATCGAAGATCGACATTTCCTCGCCCGACGGATTTCGTGCCGAATAATAGACCGTGTTGCCGCCTTCGCGCCCTCCCATCATCTCATTTCTGATGCGGATGTTTGCAAAGGTGCCGCGCACCATCACTTCATCGTTGCCACGCCTGGCGCCATAGGAATTGAAGTCGGCATAGGCCACGCCGTGCTCGATCAGGTATTTCCCGGCGGGGCCGTCCTTCTTGATGGAGCCGGCGGGACTGATGTGGTCGGTGGTGATGGAATCGCCGAACAGGCCGAGAATGCGCGCGCCCGCAATGTCCGCCACACCCGATGGCTTGGCATTCATTCCTTCAAAATAGGGCGGGTGCTTCACATAGGTGGATTTCGCATCCCAGGTATAGGTCTGGCCTTTGCGCACCTTCACCTTTTTCCAGTTCGGACCGCCGTCGAACACGTCGGCGTAGCGTTTGCGGAAACTCGCGGGTGTCACGGCGCGGCGGATGGTGGCCGCAATGTCCGAAGGCGATGGCCATATGTCCTTCAGATACACCGCCGTGCCCTTGGCATCGGTGCCGAGCGGCTCGCGCGTCAAATCGCATGTCATCGATCCGGCGAGCGCGTAGGCGACCACCAGCATGGGCGACGCGAGATAGTTGGCACGGACCTGCGGATGCACGCGACCTTCGAAATTGCGGTTGCCCGACAGGACAGCTGCCGCCACGAGATCGCCTTCCACCACGGCGTTTGCGACCTCTTCGGGCAACGGTCCCGAATTGCCGATGCAGGTTGTGCAGCCATAGCCGACCAGGCCGAAGCCCAGTTTGTCGAGCGCGGAATCGAGCTTCGCCTTGGCAAGATAATCCGTCACCACCTGGCTTCCCGGCGCGAGAGACGTCTTCACCCACGGCTTTACCTTCAATCCGCGCGCGATCGCATTGCGGGCCAGCAGTCCGGCACCGATCATGACACTGGGATTGGACGTGTTCGTACAGGAGGTGATCGCCGCGATCACGACATCGCCATGGCCAAGGCCGTGATCGGCGCCGGCAACGGGTGTGCGCTGCTCCCCGTCACTTTCCTTGTGAAACACATCGCGCAGTTGCACCGCGAAATCCTGCGCGGCGTTGCTCAGCGCCACGCGATCCTGCGGCCGTCGCGGGCCGGCAAGGCTCGGTTCGACACTCGCCAGATCGAGTGAAAGCGTGTCGGTGAAGACGGGTTCGCCGGCCTTCGCCGTGCGGAACAGTCCCTGCGCCCTGGCATATTTTTCGACCAGGGTGACACGCGCTGCCTTGCGTCCTGTCGCTTTCAGATAGCGAAGCGTTTCGCCATCGACCGGGAAAAAGCCGCAGGTGGCACCGTACTCCGGCGCCATGTTGGCGATCGTGGCGCGATCCTCGAGCGTCATCTCGTCAAGACCCGGCCCGTAGAATTCCACGAATTTGCCGACCACGCCTTTCTTGCGCAGCATTTGGGTAACGGTCAGCACGAGATCGGTCGCGGTAACGCCGGCAGCAAGCTTGCCGCTGACACGGAAGCCGATGACTTCAGGGATCAGCATCGAGATCGGCTGGCCAAGCATCGCCGCTTCCGCCTCGATGCCGCCTACACCCCAGCCGAGCACCGAAAGCCCGTTGATCATCGTGGTGTGGCTGTCGGTCCCCACCAGCGTATCTGGGAATGCATATTCTACGGTCCGGCGGGTTTTCTCGTCCTTTGTCTTGCGCGTCCAGACGGTCTGCCCGAGATATTCGAGATTGACCTGATGGCAGATTCCGGTGCCCGGCGGCACCACGCGGAAATTGGCGAAGGCCTGCTGACCCCAGCGCAGAAAGCCATAGCGCTCGAGATTGCGCTGATATTCGATGGCGACGTTCTTGCGAAACGAATCCTTGCGTCCGAAATTGTCGACCATCACCGAATGATCGATGACGAGATCGACCTCGGCGAGAGGATTGATCTTCTCCGGGTCTCCGCCCATCGCCGCCATCGCGTCGCGCATCGCCGCGAGGTCCACGACCGCCGGAACGCCCGTCAAATCCTGCATCAGCACGCGTGCCGGGCGGAACGCGATCTCGCGATCCGATCGCTTCTTGCCGAGCCAGCCTGCGACGGCCCGGATATCCGTTGCCGTCACGGTCGTGCCGTCTTCGTAGCGAAGCAGATTTTCGAGCAGCACCTTGAGCGAGTAAGGAAGCCGCGAAATGCCGGCAAGGCCGTTTTTCTCAGCGGCCGCGAGACTGAAATACTGGTAGGATTTGCTGCCGACCTTGAGCGTCCTGCGGGACTTGAAACTGTTGGGGTGGGGCACGGAGATCCTCGGGCGAAGAGGCGCGCCGGTGATTTAGTCAGATTCCCGGCCCCTGTCATGTCCTTTGATGCCCATGCGACACTGATGGGCTGCAGCGCGCCTGGAAACCCGCAAACGGCCTCGCTGAATCTCCCGTGTGCCCGGGGCGCCGACGGCGTCGCAATGGTTCACAAAATCGCCCTATTCCCGCGCGATATTCCTTTGATCCCGCGCCGTCAGGGGCCGTCGCGGGCCTGGAAAGACGCTCCACGGCAATGGGTAAGTCACCTTATGGGTTCGCTGCGCTGGCGGCGCTTGCGTTGACGCTGGCGTTTGCTCCCGGTCGGGCCCTTGGCCAGGACAGCTTTCAGGAGCGGCTTTCGACGGACCGGCTGGGCTATGTCGAGCCCGGCACCTATCTCGCCGCCGACAGGATCGGCTTCAGCCTGGACGCGAGCGGGGCAAATTACCTGCTGCGCTTCGATGGCTCGCCGGAGATTTTCGTCCTCTATCCCGACAATGCCTCGATGGGCGGGCGGGTCCTGAAATACGATTCCGGCGAGACGGCCTTGCATGTTTCGGGTTGGGGCGGGATGACGCTCTACACGGACCCCAATCCGCGCGGGCTGCCCGCGGTGCGTACCGGCGACTCGACCGCACCGGGCGTGCCGGACACGTCGGTTGCCGACATCGAGAACGCGGCACAGGACGATGCAGAACATCTCGCCTATGCTCGGCGGCTGAAGCTGGGTTTCACGGCGGACTGGAACGCGATTGCGGACAGCGCCACCGGCCGCGCCTTCGCGCTCGACGCCCTCGAAAACGCCGCGCGCGGGCTGGACCGATTCGGCGCCAATCCGGCTGCGCGCGAAACGCTGGGCCGCCGCGTCAACATGGTCATGCTGCTGGTCGCGCCGCGGCCCGCCTTGATGATGAACGGCAAGACCCTGGTGGTTACCTTCGATCCCAAACGCGGCTATGCCGGCTGCGCATCCTCACGCGCAATCGCCCGCGCGCTCAAGACATTGCTCGGCGTGCCCCAAAAGCAGAGCTAATCCGAACAAAGCGTGGCCCATTCGGCAATTCTGTGTTTCAACATGGCTGGCGTCGATACGTGCAAATTATCAGCGACCGGGCACAAGGCATGACAGACGGCACGCGGCGGATTGTCGGCCTGTATTGGCTTGCAGTCGCGCTGAGCTGTTTGAGCGCTGTCTATGCGGTGATCTGTGCACGCGATCTCATTTACGATGGATCGTATTATCTTCTGCGCACAGCCGAACACGCCAGATTTCAGCTCGTCATACCGGCGCGCGCGTTGCCGCAGGCCCTGCAGCAGTGCTTTGCCATCCTTGGCGAACGCGCCGGCATTCGCGACCTCTTCGCGCTGGCGCGCCTCATGTCTCTGGGCATGTCCGGATGGCCCATCGTCCTGACGGCCGCCTGCTGGTTTGTGCTGCCGAGAGCGGAGAAGGCGTGGATCGTGGGCCCGCTCTTCAATCTCGCGCTTGTCATTCCCACGGCAAACCTCATCGGCGTCGATGAAGGCATCATTGCCTCGTGCGTCCTGTGGCTCCTGTTTTTTGTTTTCACGTTCCGGATGCAGAGTATCGCGGGCGGCGTTGGCGCACTTGCCCTGACAGTCGCCTGCGCTTTCACGCACGAGACGGCGTTTCCTTTCATGGCCGGACTGTCGTTGATTGCAGCCTGGCGGGCGCGCCGCACGAGCGGGTGGGAGCGCGTGGCGCTGATCGCCATCGCCATTGTCGGGCTGGCAGCGACCCTGCATCTTCTGTCCTGGGTCGTTTTCCCCCGCGACCCTCTCGAGCGTGCGGGGTTTCTCTACAGCAACCTTCAATTCAAATTCATCGGCACGGCCCTCGAGCCCAATCTTCCCTTCCTTGCAAGCGCGGCCGCCATTTTGGCCCTGACAGCGACCTGGATTCAGGGCAGGCGCGGCGTCGCGAGTTGGCCGGTATGGTTCGCATGGATCGCGTTCGCATTTGTCGTCATTTCGATGGTTCTTCATCCCGATCGAATGATCGCGCCCTGGCGCAATTTTGCCTGCCGGGGCTTTCCCGTGATGTTCACCACAGTCGCGGCATTGGCGATCTTGTTCCTGCGTTCCCGCGCGATCTCGCCGGCCCGGTTCGCGACAGTTCCCGCCGCCGCCATTCTTCTTGGGCTCATGCTGACCCAGACGGTCCTTCAGTTCGCCATGACGGAGCGATGGCAGGCGTTCACGAACGACCTGAGCCATCTGGTCAGCGAAAGGTCGGGAGAAATTTCCTTTGTCGAGAGTTCCCGGGCACTCAACCCGGACGCCACGCAGTTTCGGGGGGAATTGCTCATGACCTGGGGCGTGCAACCGCTAAGCATCGTGCTGGCCCCTGGCGGGCAGGTAAGAGCCGTCGTCCAGCCTGGCCCGAAAGCCCAGTGGCACCCGTATCGCCTGGACGGCTCTGGCACCTTTCCCCAAGCGCCGGGGCTGGACTGGTCCCATTTCGGCAACCCATAGGCGAGCCGGCATTGGGCTTCATGCACCTGCCCTGAGTCCGCCTGGAAGCGCCAAACGACATTCGCCTTCGCTGGCGCCTCACATGGCACCGGGCAGAAGCCATACCCGCAGGACGCCGACTGCCGCGATGACAAAAATGGCAAGGTCGCAAAGACCGCCGAGCATCGCGCCCGCGATCCGCTTTTCCGGATCGGCCATGTAGCCAATCAGATAGACGATGCGTGCCACGAGCCACACCAGCCCTACGACTGGCGCCAACCAGGCCCAGCCGATCGGATAGTACGCGCTGACCCAGAAGAGCGGCAGGAACAGCGCCATCTGCTCGAGCGTGTTGAGGTGTACGCGGTAGGCACGATCGAACTCCGGATGGCCGCTCGTCGCCGGCGCCTTGATTCCGTGCCGCCCGCGAAGATTTCCGACGCGAAATGCCGTGTAGAAATAGAAAAGTCCGATCAGGACGGTAACGGTTGCCGTCCAAAGTGCGACTGGCGATGCAGTGGTCATGGTCCCCTCCGACGATTGGCAATGATGGCACCGGACCGGCGCCCCCGATTAATACAATCTTAATACCGAAGTTCGAGCGTACCGCCTTCCGAAACGGCGAGATTCGTCCATGCTGGCAGCACCGCGCCTTGCCTCCCAAACGCCTGCTGCGCCGGAAACTCCGGACCTTGCCGCAACCGCGGGCCAGCAGGCGTGGAATCCGCGCTTCCTGAAGGCCCAGGCGCACGATCTGGCCATATCGATTTATCACGTCGCCCAGCTCGCCGCGCTGCACGATGAGGCAACCGAGACGACGCTCCTTGCCAGTCTGTGGGGACGGGCGTCCCATGCTGCCGCATTCCTCACCCTCACTGCCGCCGTGATTGCTGCCACCGCCGACAGCGGCCCGGGGCTGGCAATCTGGCTTGTGGCACTGGGAGCCGGCCTCGCCATCGGTACATTCGTCTATGGCCGCGTGCTCCTGGCGCCTTTTGCGCGCGAAGTTCTGCAGCGTTTCGTGCGGGATTTCGCGCCAGCCATGTCTATTGCGGGCCTCGCATGGGGCACAGGCGCCTTTCTCCTGCCATCGGTGACGAGCGGGCCCTGGACGCTACTTGCGTTCGTCCTCGGGCCGCAGGCTGCGCTTGCCTGCATTCTGCGGACACAAGCGCCCCTCCTCGCCTTCGTCCTGCCGACAGCGGCGATGGGGGCCATCGCTGCGGCCTTGCCCGCATTCGGCAGCGAGCCGGGCACGGCCGGTGTCATTCTGCTTGGCGGCGCAACGATCATGGCTCTCACCTATGGCGCAGAGCGGCTAGCGATTTTTCCTCGCGCGTTTGCCAATCCCTTACCCTTGTGACGCACCCTCTTGGGTGCATACCAAGGATTCCCTTTGCGCACGGCGGAGGCTAAGGTCGTCAGGCCTTTTTCGGTGTCGTGCTACGCCACCCGGAATGACCCGTTATTCCAACAAACCACCCGCGAGGCGTTTTCGCCCGAAGCCTCGCTTTATGACAATGGATGACCATGACATCCCACGGAGCCGAAACCTTGCGCGCCGACACGGCCGATAGAATTGCCGCAACCAGCGACGATGAGGGGCTGGCATCTGCCCGGCTGGCAGCCGCCCGCTCTCT
This sequence comes from Rhizomicrobium sp., assembly GCA_036490345.1. Classification (GTDB taxonomy): domain Bacteria; phylum Pseudomonadota; class Alphaproteobacteria; order Micropepsales; family Micropepsaceae; genus Rhizomicrobium. The sequence continues at coordinate 136,662 of DASXEA010000036.1, forward strand.
TCTTGCCGATTCGGACCAGCTTGCCTTCTTCGATGCCTTCTATCGGACAGCGCCGCCCGAGGACGTGGCCCGCTATACGCCCGAGACGCTGGCGGAACTGGCACGGCTGATTTTCGAACATTCGGCCCGTCGCAAGGCCGGCGAGACGCACGTCGAATTGTTCGAGCTCCCAACCGCGGGGCAAAAGGCGCCGCGCGAGACGATTCTTCTCGCCGTCAACGACGACATGCCCTTCCTGTTCGACTCCCTCATGGGCGAACTGGGAGCGCAGGGCCTCAGGGCACGCGCAGTTTTCCACCCGATTATAACCGCGGTCCGCAATGATGCGGGCGATCGCGATTCAGGCGGCAGTCCTCTGCGCGAGAGCATGATCGTTCTGGCACTCGATCCTGCACCGGGCGGTGCGATGGCCCAGGGGCTCATCCAGCGGACGGAGAACATCTTCGCCCAGGTGCGTCTGGCCGTGCGTGACTGGCCGCGCATGCAGGCACAGCTCATCGATACGATTTCGCAGCTGAGCCGCAACCCGCCGCCCATTCCGGCCGACGAGCTTCGCGAAAGCATCGCCTTCCTCGAGTGGCTGGGCGACAATCATTTCACGTTTCTCGGCTGCCGCGACTATGCCTTCGACGATTCCGGCGGCGGCAGGCTGCAGCCGATCGAAGAGACAGGTCTGGGGCTGCTTTCCGATTCCGCGGCCAAGGTGATCGGACGCGGTTCCGAGCATGCGAGCTTTTCGCCGGGCGTGCGCGCCTTCGTGACGCGGCCGGAGCCGCTTATCATCACGAAAGCGGCGGAGCGTTCCGTTGTGCATCGCCGCGTTCACATGGACTATGTCGGCGTGAAGCGGTTCGATGCGTCCGGCAAGCTCGCCGGCGAGCGCCGGTTCATCGGACTTTTCACGACCGGCGCCTATAGCCGTCGTCCCGTCGATATTCCGCTCCTTCGCCTCAAGCTTGCACACATTCAGGAACGCGCCGGCTTCCCGCGCGTCAGCCATGACGGCAAGGCGCTCGCGCATATTCTCGACACCTACCCGCGCGAGGAACTGTTCCAGGCCAATGAAGACGAGATCTTCACGACTGCGCTCGGGATTCTGAGGCTCGGCGAGCGGCCGAAGGTGCGCGTCTTTCTTCGTTTCGACCGCTTCGACCGTTTCGTGTCGGCCCTCGTCTTCGTGCCGCGCGACCGTTACGACACCCAGGTGCGCGAACGCATTCATGCCATTCTGGCGCACGCCTTCAATGGACGGCAATCGGCTGCGACGCCGGTCATCGACGAAACGCTTCTCGCGCGCATTCACTACATCGTCGGCCGCAACGAAGGGCCCAGGCCCGAAGTCGATGTGCGCGCCCTCGAAGGGGAAATCCGCGACGCCATCCGTACCTGGGGCGACAGTTTCGCGCAGGCCCTGATTGCCAGACACGGCGAAGGCGAAGGCTTGTGGCTGTTGCGCCGTCATGCCGGCGCGTTTCAACCCCGCTATCGTGACGCCTTCACCCCTGAAGAGGCTGTGCGCGACCTCGACGAACTCGAACGGCTCATCGCACAGGCGGAAACGGTAAAGGCGCGCGCCTACCGTCGGGATGCGGACGGTCCTGCCGTCCTGCGGCTGAAGCTCTATGTAGCGGGACACGGGCTGCCGCTCTCGTCCTCGCTGCCGGTGTTCGAAAATCTGGGCCTGCGGGTGATCGCAGAGGATTCCTATGCCGTGGCCCTGAATACCGCAGAGGGCAAAGTCTTCGACACGCAAATTCTCGATTTCCAGATGGAACGTGCCGATGTCGCCGCCGTCCAGCTCGACGACACCAAGGCACGACTCGAGGACGCCTTCCACGCGGTTGTCTCCGACGAAGCGGAAAGCGACGGATTCAACCGGCTGGTGCTTGCCGCCCGGCTGACGTGGCGCGACGCAGTTATTCTGCGCGCGGTGGCGAAGTTTCTCCGCCAGGCGGGTTTTGCCTTCAGTCAGGATTACATGGAGCAGGCGCTGGGAAGAAATCCCGACATCGCCGCGCTTCTGGTCGAACTGTTTCGGCTTCTCAACGATCCGCAGACGGACGATCCGCAGGCCGCAGCAAAGACCACGCGAACGCGCATCGAAGCCGCCCTGAACGACGTGCCGAGCCTCGACGACGACCGAATCATCCGGCGCATGCGCAATGTCATCGAATGTGTCCTGCGGACCAATTTTTTCCAGCGCGACCCTCATGGGTCCCCGCTGCCGTGTCTTGCGATGAAGCTCGACAGCCAGAAACTCGACGAACTTCCTGCGCCGCGGCCGCTGTGCGAAATCTTCGTCTATTCGCCCCAGGTCGAGGCCGTGCATCTGCGCTTCGGGCGTGTGGCGCGTGGCGGCATCCGCTGGTCGGACCGGCGTGAGGATTTCCGAACCGAGGTGCTCGGGCTCGTGAAAGCCCAGCAGGTCAAGAACGCGGTGATCGTACCGGTGGGGGCAAAAGGCGGATTTTTTCCGAAACGGCTTCCCGTCAATGCTACCCGCGAAGAATTCCAGGCGGCCGGCATCGCGGCCTATCGCGCCTTCATGAACGCGCTTCTCGACGTCACCGACAACATCGGTTCCGACGGCACGATCATCGCGCCGCCGCGCACGGTGCGTCATGACGCCGACGATCCCTATTTCGTGGTCGCTGCCGACAAGGGAACGGCCACGTTTTCCGATATCGCCAACGCGATCGCGGAGGAACGCGGCTTCTGGCTGGGGGATGCTTTCGCATCGGGCGGCAGTCACGGCTATGACCACAAGAAGATGGGCATTACGGCCAAGGGTGCGTGGGAAGCCGTGAAGCGGCATTTCCGCGAGATGGGCCGCGATGTTCAAACCGAGCCGTTCACCTGCATCGGCGTCGGCGACATGTCGGGCGACGTGTTCGGCAACGGCATGTTGCTCTCCCGGAAAACCAGGCTGCTCGCAGCGTTCGACCATCGTCACATCTTCATCGATCCGGATCCCGATCCGGAAGCAAGCTGGATCGAACGCAAGCGCATGTTCGATCTGCCGCGATCAAGCTGGGCGGACTACAATTCGGCGCTGATTTCCGCCGGCGGCGGGATTTTCGCCCGTACGATGAAATCGATCCCGCTTTCGCCCGCGATGAAGACACTCACGGGCCTGGCAGCACAGAGCGCCTCACCAGCTGAAATCATAAAAGCGCTGCTCAAGGCGGACATCGATCTGCTGTGGTTCGGCGGGATCGGAACCTTCATCAAGGCCACCAGCCAGTCCAATCTCGATGTCGGCGATCGCGCCAACGACGCGGTGCGCATCAACGGCACCGACCTGCGCGCCAAGGTGATCGGCGAAGGGGCCAATCTGGGCGCCACGCAGCTCGGCCGCATCGAATATGCGATGAAGGGCGGGCGCATCAACACCGACGCCATCGACAATTCCGCCGGCGTCGATACGTCGGACCACGAGGTCAATCTGAAAATTCTGCTGAGCGGCCCTTTGCGTCGCGGCGAACTTTCCGCCGACGCGCGCGACGCGCTGCTCAACGATATGACCGAGGACGTAGCCACCCATGTGCTGCGCGACAATTACGACCAGACGCTGGCCCTGTCTGTTGCGGTGTCGCGAAATACCCGCGACCTCGATTCGCACGGCCGCTTCATCCGCGATCTGGAGCGGCGCGGCCGCCTCGACCGGGCCGTCGAGTTTCTCCCGGACGAGGATACGCTGCGCAAGCGGGCGCTCGCCGGACAGGGCCTGACGCGTCCGGAACTCGCGGTTTTGCTGGCCTATGCCAAGCTCGACCTCGACGCCCAGATCGCAGCAAGCGATCTGCCCGACGAAACCTTCTTCGCCGCCGAACTCGCCGGATATTTTCCGCGCGCGGCGGTCGACAGGTTCCCCGAAGAACTCATGCATCACCGGCTGCGCCGCGACATCATCGCAACCGTTCTCGCCAACCGGATCGTCAACCTTGCCGGCCCCGTGTTCATACAGCGTTGCGAGGAGATCTCGAGCGCGCCCGCGGCGCGCGTCGCCCGCGCCTTTGTGCTGGCCGAAGGGGCATTCGGCCTGAGCGCACTCAAGACGCGCATTGATCGCCTCGACGGCAGCGTCGCCGCCGCCATTCAGACCAGCGCCTATGACGCAATCGCAGAATTGTTGCGCCGGCTTGGCCTGTGGTTTCTGGCGAACGTTTCTCCCCAGGCCAATCTGGGCGACACCATCGCCATCTATCGCGCAGGCGTGGACGGCTTGCGGGGAACATTTTCGACGCTCGTGTCGCCCTACGAGGCCAAGGATACGGAAGATCGCATCATCGAGCTGCAGAAGTCGGGCATGCCGATCGATGTCGCGGAAGATGTCGCAATCCTGCCGCTGCTGGGCGGCGCTCCCGAAATCGTGGTTCTCGCCGAAGCGCGCAATCTGCCGATGGATCTCGTCGCCGGAGCCTATTTTGCCGTCGGGGCCGAAATCGGACTCGATCGCCTGCGCGGGCTGGCAGGCGCTGTCACTGGGCGCGAACATTGGGACCGCCTGGCCGTCCGCCGCATCGTCGACGATCTGTTCGCAGGTCAGCGCGCGCTGACGGCGGAAGCGCTGGCCGGCCTCACCGCGCCGCGTGACGGGATGACGCGCGCCGATGGCGCGGCCGCAGCACGGGCGTGGTCAGCGGCCCATGGCGACGCGATCGCACGGACAAAAAGCTTCCTCGACGAACTCGAGCGTGGAGGCGAGTTGTCCATCGCCAAGCTGACGCTGGCCAACTCGCAGATTCACACCCTGGCACGCTGAACGGATACGCCGGGTCAGTTCGGGTTCTTGTAGCGCAATACTTTCGCGAGGTTCTTGCCACGCACGATTCCGGCCGAATGATAAAACAGTCCGTAGGAATCGATCGATGACATGTCGGGGAAGATGCAGGTGTCGAGGACGTCATTGCTGTCGGTCGTCAGCACCCAGCCGCCGCCCGCCGCATTGATGCCGCCGAACAGATCCGTGCCGCCCAGCTGCGAGCAATAGCAGGAGCCCGGACTGCCGTTGCAATTGCCGTTGTAGGTTACCTCGGCATAGTAGGCGAGCGCCGCCAGCGTGGGCATCTTCGTATACATCGTGCTCAGAAGCAGGTTGATCTGCGAGCCGTCCTTCTGCGACGTGAACTGGCAGAAGAACTGTTTTCCGGCCAGTTGCAGCGCCGTACCGCCATTCGTGCCGTAAAAGGGCTCGCGTTCCTGGACGACGCCGCCCTTGCTGGTGCAATAAGCCTGTTCTTTCGCGAGCGATCCATCATCGGCGCGCGCGGCCGGCGCCTGCAGCGAAATCATGCCGGCGGCCATGGCCAGCGCGGCGAACAATGTGAGAATTCTCATGAGACCCGTCCCTCTTTGTCTGAAAGGGGACGCTAGGCCCGGCGGCGCGCCCGCGCAACGGGCGATGATGTCCTACCTTGGCGCCATGCGGATCGCCCCATCGAGCCGGACGCATTCGCCGTTGAAATAGGGATTGCGCAGCATTTCGAGCGCAAGCGAAGCGTATTCGGGCGGGTTGCCGAGACGCGGCGGAAACGGGACTTGCGCGCCCAGCGCCTGTCTTACAGGCTCGGGCATGCCCTGCAGCAAAGGCGTGTTGAATAGGCCGGGGAGAATGGTGTTGCAGCGAATGCCTTCCTGGGCCAGATCGCGCGCCACCACCAGCGTCAGCGCGACGATTCCGCCTTTGGATGCGCTGTAGGCGGCCTGGCCGATCTGGCCGTCCTGCGCGGCCACCGATCCCGTATTCACGATTGCGCCGCGCTCGCCGCCTTCCAGCGGAGCGAGCGTCAACATCCCGGCCATCGCATGCGCGATACAGCGGAACGTGCCCACGAGATTGATCTGGATGATGCGATCAAACTCTTTCAGAGGAAAGGATTTGATCTCGCCCGTCTTGCGGTCGCGCGACGCGGTCTTGAACGCGTTGCCGGTGCCGGCGCAATTGACGAGGACGCGCTCTTGCCCGTGAGTGGCGCGGGCGCGGGCAAAACCCGCGACGACGCTCTCTTCGCTCGTAACGTTGACCTCGCAGAAGACGCCGCCGATGTCGCGCGCGACCGCCTCGCCTTTCTCCTTTTGCATGTCGAAAAGGGCCACTTTGACGCCGTGATGGGCGAGCGTCCGCGCCGTGGCCTCGCCAAGGCCGGAAGCGCCGCCGGTGACGATGGCGGAAACCGATGCGTTGAGTTCCATGAGAGCCCCTGGCCGCTGGATGGCGAGGGCACGTCTTAGAACGGCGCGAATGCCAAGAAAAGCCGCCGGTTCGGGAAGTTCAGCGCGCTCTCTTGAATGGCAGCGACGGGCGCTCGGGCTTTTCCGACGTCTGGGCGGCGAATTCCACCGCGATCCCGCTTTCGTGATGGCGGACTACACGCCCGGACATCTGGCCGATCATGACCTTCTCGCCGATATGCGGTTTCACGTCGGTCTTGAGCGAGACGCCGCTCAGAGACAGATCGAGCACTTCGCAGGCGATGATGTCGCCATTGGCGCGGGTAAAATGCGCCAGTCCCTGCGTCGTGGCCGTGCGCTCATGGCGGCGCAGCTTGCTTTCGTCGACGGCGCCGCGATTCATGAGGAGCAGCAGCTGTTCGGCCACGCGCTCACGCTTCATCGGCGAACAGTTGAACCTCACGCCGAAACGCCCCTGCTCCGGACGGGCGACCACGGCTTCGAACCGGCCGAAACTGTCGACATAAAGGACGATCCGCGCCCCCGCTTCGGGCACGAGGTCCGATACGAGTTGCGCCCCGCCGGGCGACATGTCGACCACCTGACAGCGCGCCTCACGGCCGTCGTCAGGGACGAAAAGCCGTCCCCCAAGGTTGACTTTGACGCGAATGAACCGGCGCCGCTCCGCAGTCACCTTGGAAATTAGCGTATCGCGATCCACTCTCATGGCCGAACCGCCACTGGCTGGCCCCCAAAATGCTGTTCCTGCCCGTTGTACCGCGCGGATCGTCAACGCATGGTTACCAGCCCCGCCCGGAATTGGGGATTTGAAACGAGATTAAGGAAAGCTGGCGGACCCATGGCCTCCTACGACTATGTCATCGTTGGCGCGGGCAGCGCGGGCTGCGTGCTGGCCAACCGCCTCTCCGCCGACGGCGCGGCGCGTGTTCTTTTGATCGAGGCCGGAGGGCGCGACCGCTCGCTCATGATCCACATGCCAGCCGGGATTCCGGCGCTGCTCGGCAAGCCCAACCCCTACAATTGGTATTTCGAGACCGAACCGGAGCGCGAACTGGACGGCCGGAAACTCTACTGGCCCCGCGGCCGGGGCTGGGGCGGATCGTCGTCGATCAATGGCATGATCTATATCCGCGGTCATGCCCGCGACTACGATCGATGGCGCCAGGCGGGCTGCGACGGCTGGTCGTTTGCCGACGTGCTGCCCTATTTCAAGCGGGCCGAAGCCAACGAAAACGGCGCCGACGCTTTCCACGGCGATGACGGGCCGCTGCACGTCTCCAATGCGCGCTCTGCCAATCCTTTGTTCGAGGCCTTTGTCGCGGCTGGTGCCCAGGCCGGTCATCGCCTTACGCCCGATTTCAACGGGTTCGCCCAGGAAGGGTTCGGCCGCTATCAGCTGACCATCCATGGTGGCCGCCGCTGGAGCGCCGCGGCCGCCTATCTGAAACCCGCCCTCAGGCGGCGTAACCTCACCATCGTCAGCGAGGCGCACGCGACGCGCGTCCTGTTCAATGGGGGACGCGCTACAGGAGTCGAATATGTGGGCGCCGGCCAAAGGCAGGAAGCGCTCGCAACGAGAGAGACCATTCTGTGCGGAGGTGCCGTACACACGCCCCAGCTTCTGCTCCTGTCAGGTGTGGGCGACGCGGCGCTCTTGCGCAGCTTCGGCATTCCCGTGGTCGCGGATTCCAGAGGTGTGGGACGAAACCTGCAGGATCATCTCGATTGTTCGATCCAGTATGTCTGTACAAAGCCCATCACTCTTTACAGCCAGACCCGCAAGATCAACGCATTGAGGACCGGTCTCGAATATTTGCTGTTCCGCACCGGGCTTGCGACGAGCCAGGGTCTGGAGTCGGGTGCGTTCCTCAAAAGCCGCCCCGATCTCGAAACGCCGGACCTGCAATTGCATTTCATTGCCGCGATGGTGTTCGACCACACCCGGGTAAGGGCCGACCGGCATGGCTTCATGGCGCATGTCTGCCAGCTGAGGCCGCAAAGCCGCGGGGCTGTCACGCTCAAATCGGCTGACCCGCTTGCGGCCCCCCTGATCCAGCCCAATTATCTCTCCGCTCCGGAGGATTTGCGCGCCCTGCGCGAGGGCGTGAGGCTGACGCGCGAGATTTTTGCACAGGCCACCTTCGATCCCTTTCGCGGCGAAGAAATCATGCCGGGCGGGACAATTGCGGACGATTCTGCACTCGACGCCTTTGTGCGACGCACCGCAGAGACCATTTATCACCCCGTGGGCACGGCGAAGATGGGAAACGACAGCGACAGCGTCGTCGACCCGGCGCTGAAAGTTCGCGGCGTGGAAGGATTGCGCGTGGTGGACGCCTCCGTCATGCCGGACCTCGTGTCCGGCAACACCAACGCGCCTACGATCATGATCGCGGAAAAGGCAGCCGATATCATTTTGGGACACAAGCCGTTGCCACCCGAGTTTGTGCGTATCGCAGAAGACACAGCGGCGAATTCAAACGGCGCGGCTGCGGCGCAACCTGCCTTTCGGGCGTTTCATTGAGGGTATAGGATGATCCCATGACAGCCACGCGCGCAATTCTCGGCGGTATGTTCCTCGCACTCCTCGCCACGCGAGCCTTTGGTCAGGCGGCGCCCTACCCGCTGCAGGAAATGAATTTCGATATGTGGTGCCAGGAGCAGAAGCATCTGCCGCCGGATCGCTGCGATCAACGCCTGCCGGCCGACGACGCGGAGTTTCAGGCGTTCCGCAGCACGATCGAGCACTACGAGATTCCGTATCTTCGCGAGCGCCAGCGCGAACAGAATCTGAACACCGTCATTCTGCACAACGATCCGGAAGACAAACCGACCGTCCTGTCCCAGCCACAACCGGATCAGCCACCCACGCAGCATTGAACCGCGCGCACCTCGCCCGTTCGCGAAGGCGAAAAGCGAGGCGGGTTGCACGGATGACATTTCGTGCGAAACGGTGGGCCCAATGTGTCCGCGAGGCCCCTTCCGTCACGCAACGCTGACGCATTGCGCGCCACCTTCCCCTCGCGTGCCGCGCGGGGCAGGAAGAAATGCGTTTGCACATTGGTGCGCCTCCTCCCCGTTCGCGAAGCGAATGGCGGGAGGTGGATCGCGCGGACATCGGTCCGTGCGAGACGGAGGGGGCCCGGCTCCGAAAAACCCGTCTATCGCGCGAGCTTATCCCCGGGCCGCGCTTTGCGCGGACCGAAGGACGCCGGGGCAGGAAGAGCTGGACGCGCGCGTGCGAACGTCAGCGCACGATCGAGACGGGCGGTCGTGCGACGATTTCCAGCGCGTTGACGATTTCCTGCATCGCGCAATCCACGCCGAAATGCAGTGTCGGCGCTTTTTCGCGCGACACCACGAGGCGCAGATGCGGCGTCTTCGCAGTCGCCTGGATGGGATCGAAGGCGGTCGGCGGCGGCGGATCGAGCGGGAACGAAGCAGCGTCGTCTTCGCGGATCATCTGCGATCCGACCAGCCGTTGATAGGATACCGGCCGTGCGGCCAGTGCGCCGATATCGCCCATCCACTGCACCATGCCCAGGAAGCGCGTAGGCGCGCCTGCGCCGAAGGTGAGCGGCGCCAAAACCGTTTCCATCTCCACCATCGCGCATTCGGACGTGACACCGATCGACGCGATGGAGACGGGCTGACGCGCGGCCAGGGATTGCTGCAGCAGCGATTGCACGGTGCCGCGCGCACCCGCTTCCCAATGGGCAAAGAAACTCATGCCGCGCAGCTCGAGGCCGAAACGGTCGCACAAGGTGGTGCCCGCCAGCCGGTAGGCCGGACGTGCGGCGTCTCGCGCGTCCAGAATGAACACATGCGACAGCATCCGCTTGATGGCGCGCGGATCGATATCGGCCTGGTCGGGTGTCTGACGTCCGCGGCGAAGGCGACTCCAGTAACCGACGAGAAGATGGCTGTTGCGGTGTTTCATGATTTGCGCGCGCCCCTGAGGGATTGTCTCTCTTTGCGCCAGACCTTCAAGCCCGAAATCCGGCGCCGCTGTCACAGAGCAGAAGCTGTGCCACTGCTTCCGCGAGCGAAAAAAACCGCCCTTTGCCCGGAATTTTCACGTCCGCCCGCACGAATGTCGGCGCCGGCGCGCAGGACGCCGCGCATGCACGGTGCATATTGGCACCACGCAATGCATCCATCAGCGCGACCAGGGACCGCGGCGCGGCGCACCAAACAGGGGAAAACCGCGGGACTTCAGGATCGGCGTCAGAACCAGGCCGGCGCCGAACCCGCCCACATGCGCCCACCACGCAACGCCCGGCTGTCCCGGATCGGTCATTGCGGCACTGAGCAACTGGAGCACGAACCAGAAGCTCACCACCCAGAAAGCGCTGACCGCGAGGGGATAGAAAATAATTCCGAGAGGTACGATCACCGTGACACGGGCGCGCGGGAACAGCAGCACATAACCCGCCAGCACACCGGAAATCGCTCCGGACGCCCCCACCATCGGCACATGCGATGCGGGATCGACATAAGCCAGCATAAGCGCCGCAGCGATCCCCGAGACGAAATAGAAGACGACGAAGCGCCCATGCCCCATCGCGTCTTCGACATTGTTTCCGAAGATCCACAGATACAGCATGTTGCCGGCGAGATGCAGCACGCTGCCATGCATGAACATCGACGTGAAAATCGTGGCGAGCGGCGAAAGCGTGTCGAAACCGTGCGGCGCGGGCAATCGGCCCAGAAGCGAGGCCGGGGTAAAGCCCAGAACGAGCAAGGCCGAATCCATGTCGCGCCCCAGCGACCGCTCCCAAAGATAGGCGACCACGCAAAGCGCGATGATCGCCCAGGTGACGATCGGTACCAGCCGTGCAGGGTTGTCGTCCGAGATCGGGATCATGGCGAAGGACGAGCCCTGTTCCGCCGCCTGTCTGTGCCGATTCGAAACGCCAAACGCCACGATCGAGGCTGCCCGCGTGGCACGGTTCCTGAAGCGTTGGACGCGGTCATTAACGTTTTGTGAACCTTTTCGCCGAAGAGGGGCCGGTCCATGCGTAACATGGCCGCTTCCAGGGAGCCCGGGTCATGACGCCGAAAACATTTCTGTCCACCGCTTTGGCGGTCTCGCTCGCGGCCACAGGCCTGGTCACGCCAGCCGCGGCCGGCATGCTGATGGGCGCAGCCCCGACCGGACTATCGAGCCTCGCCGTCACCCCTGGCGGCTATGGCGGCGGCGGCGGGCATCATTGTGGCGGCGGCGGCGTGAACATCTGGAAGCAGATCAATATCTGGAAGCAGATCAACATCAACAAATCGATCAACATCAACAAGCCGGTGACGATCAACAAATCGATCGTCATCAACAAGGGTGGCCTCTCGGTCGATGTCAGCGCCGCTGCCTCGGCCAGCGCAGGCGCGGCCGCGGTCGTCTATGGCGGCAGCTATGTGGAAGACGTGGTCAACCGCAACACCGGCGAGATGGGCAGCGTGCAGACGGCGGAAACCTGCCAGATGCAGGCGGCAACGGTGGTCAAAGCCATTCACGCGGTCTGCATCTCCGAAAGCGGCGAGGAATTCTCCGCCTCCCATATGCTGAAAGACACCTGGATCGACTCCTCTTACGAAGGCGAAGTGGCGCGCTGCATCGCCGGCTCGCATCTGAAAGTGGTGATCGGCGATGTGGTGCAATCCGACCAGGGGATGGCCGGTATGTATGAGCACGGCCAGGTGCTGATGTGCGGCGCGCATGAAGCGGTGCGCCACTATAAGGACGGCATGCTGAAATGCGCCCCCGCCATGCCGGTGCCCGACTGCACCGAGCGCACCAATCTGCGCCGCTTCGGCACGGGCGATTTCTTCTTCTCCTACCGCGCCCGCGTCTGCGCCACGGTGGCCCGCGAATCGATGGAGCGGCAGCCGACGGAAGTCTCCGGCATGACAATGGAAGGGGGCGTGGGGTACTGAAGCCCACGCTGTCACGCCGAAAGACAGGATATCGCTTTCCGTTCCCGTCATGGCGGGACGATAAAGCGGGAATCACCATTCCACTCCCGGTCGGGCCGTGCTGCCTGCCCCTCGCGCTATCCCACCGAGATGCCGCTGACCGCGCCGTCCGGACCGAGCTTCACGGCAAACGGCATGAACGCGCCAGGGCCGAACTGGAGCACATAGGCGTACCAGCTTGCGTTGGCTTCGCGGCGGCGTCCTTTGAAGATCTGCCCACTTGGCGCGCCATAGGGGCCCAAGCCGGAGACAAATCCCGCGCCGGCACCGCCCTCAAGTTTGCCGCGCAAATGGGCCGCGAACCGCGCATAGCCCCTCCCCGTCTGCAACGCGCGAAACGCATCGCGCATGGTCTGTGTGACGGCAGCATCCTCGCCCGGTGAAGGCGTGGCAGCAGCGGCCGCAAGCGCGGGGTAGAGATCCGCGAAGACGATGTTGGTCAGCGTCTCGCCGGCCTCCGGCGTATCGTCGGCGAGATTGGTGAAAGCTACGATGCGTACGCCTTGCCGCGGGAAATATTCGTCGGCCGTGGTGAAGCCGAGCGAGCCGCCGGTGTGGCCGATGCGCGGCTGGCCATAGGCCGTGTCGACGAAAAGCCCCAGGCCATAATTCGCGCTGCCATTCTTCGTGGTCATGAACGCGGTCGCCATCTGGCGATAGTCCGACAGCGAGACGACCTTTCCGCCGGATAGTGCCGTGTCCCATTTCGCCAGATCGTCCAGCGTCGTGACGAGGAAGCCGGCGGCGCCGGCCCAGCCCGGGTCTGTGATCGGCGCATGCACGCGTTTGCCGTCGACATGGCGATAGCCAAGCGCCATGTCTGGAAGATGCGCTTCGTCGGCCGTCGTATAAGTCTCCGTCATATGCAGCGGACCCAGAATATGACGTGTGAGATAGGCCCCATAGGATTCGCCGGACACCGCTTCGATCACCTTGCCCAGCAGCAGATAATTGGTGTTCGAATACGACCACCGGCTGCCGGGCGGAAAATCCAGCGGCAGCGCGGCGCCCCGGCCGATGAGATTGGAATAGGAGATGGGCCGGCCGGCGAGCGTCTCGTCGAAATAGTCGTGCAGACCCGAAGTGTGCGTGAGCAACTGGCGCAGCGTGACCTCTTTGGCGTGCGGTGCATCGGGGAGATAATCGGCGAGAGGCCGGTCGAGCCGGAGTTTTCCCGCTTCCTGCAATTGCAGAATGCACGCTGCCGTGAATTGCTTGGTGATCGATCCGATTTCGAAATGCGTGTCGCGGCGCACGGGCAGGTTGCGGGCCGCGTCGCGCTCTCCGAAGGTCTGGACCAAAGAGGGTTTTCCGTTGCGCACCACCATGACGACCGCCCCGGGAACATCGAAGCGGTGCAGCGCCGTAGTCATATCGCGCGCGATTGTTTCCGCGCGCGCAACCGGCACCGGATCCGCCAGCGGCGCAGCGCAAAGCGCCGGCCGGGCCGCCAGCACTGTGAGGACAAAGACCTCGCCCAGGATGTTCCTTCGCATCGGCCCGCATCGCCTCTGGTTTATTCAAAAAACATCTATATTTTGAATTATAGGAAAGCGCAATCCCATGCCGAAGCCCTACTTCCTCAGTCCGGCGCAACTGGAGAGCCTCTCCTCTCCCATGCGCCTCGCCATCGTCCAGCAACTGGAGATCGATCGCGAAGCCACCGCCCGCGAACTGGCCGGGCGCATGGGCCGCCCGGTGACGGCGCTCTATCATCATCTCCAACAGCTGATGGATGTGGGCGTGTTGCGCATCGCGGCGGAGCGAAAGGGCGCGCGCAGGCCGGAGGCGGTCTATGCGATGGTCGCGGGCCAGCTCTCCTCTGCTGCGGCGGTCAAAACACGGCTGGGGCGAAAATCCTATGCGCGCGCCGCGGCGCGGGTCGCGGATGCCGGCGCCCGCGCCTTCGCGGCGGCGATCGACCGGGGGGATTGCCGGTTCGAGGACAAACAGCGAAACGCCGCTGTCAAATATTACATCCTGCGCGCCAACAGGGAGCAGCTTGCCCGCCTCAACGCCTTGCTGCGCGAACTCGACGATGCGGCGCTGCAATCCTGTGAAAATGGCGAGGAAATACAGCTCACCATTCTGCTGGCGCCGCTGCCCCCGCAGGATGGGGGCGGGTAGACTGAAAGGTCTTCCGATCATGAGTACCAAACACGAACGGCTTCTGGTCGCCTTGATCATGGCCGACCCGCTGTTATGGTGCGGCGCACTCACCCGCCCTTTCCAAGGATTTCCCGCGCGATGAATATTCACGAATATCAGGCCAAGGACGTTCTGCGGGGTTATGGCGTGCCGGTGCCGCGCGGCAAGGCTGCCTTCAGCGTCGACGAGGCCGTGAAGGCCGCCGAGGAGCTGGGCGGGCCCGTGTGGGTGGTCAAGGCGCAGATCCATGCCGGCGGCCGCGGCAAGGGCGGTGGCGTGAAAGTCGTGCGCTCGCTCGACGAGGTACGCCAGGAAGCGACGCGCATGCTGGGCATGACGCTCGTGACGCATCAGACCGGCAAGGACGGCCGCGTGGTGCGCCGGCTCTATATCGAAGACGGCTCGGCCATCGCACGCGAACTCTATCTCTCTGCGCTGGTTGATCGCGCGACGAGCCGCATCGCGTTCATCGCCTCCACCGAAGGCGGCATGGACATCGAAGAAGTGGCGAAAACGGCGCCGGAAAAAATCCTGACCTTCCAGGTCGAGCCGGCAGCGGGCTATCAGCCCTATCTGGGCCGCAATATCGCCGGCGCGCTGAAGCTCGAAGGCGAGCAGGCCAAACAATGCGGCAAGGTGGTGGAAGGACTCTACAACGCCTTCGTCGCCAAGGACATGAGCCTCCTCGAGATCAATCCGCTTGTCGTCACCAAGGACGGCCAGGTCATCTGTCTCGATGCCAAGATCAATTTCGACGACAACGCGCTTTTCCGCCACAAGGATGTGGTGAGCCTGCGCGATCCCGACGAAGAGGATCCCACCGAGCGCGAAGCGGCGAAATACGATCTTTCTTACATCAAGCTCGACGGTTCGATTGGCTGCATGGTCAACGGCGCCGGCCTTGCCATGGCGACGATGGACATCATCAAGCTTTATGGCGAGGAGCCGGCGAACTTCCTCGATGTCGGCGGCGGCGCGTCGCGCGAGAAGGTGACGGCGGCGTTCAAGATCATCGTCTCCGATCCCAACGTGAAAGGCATTCTGGTCAACATCTTCGGCGGCATCATGAAATGCGACATCATCGCCGACGGCATCGTGGCCGCGGCGAAAGAGATTTCGCTTTCCGTGCCGCTTGTGGTGCGTCTCGAAGGCACCAATGTCGAAAAGGGCCGCGAAATTCTCACCCAGTCGGGCCTGCCGATCGTCTCCGGCACCGATCTCGCCGATGCCGCCCAGAAGATCGTCAAGGCCGTGCGCGACCGCCGCTAGACATTGCGATGTCGCCCGCGCGCCCCTTCACGCTTGGCGGCTGGCAGGTCGATCCGGCGCGAGGCACGATCACCGCGACGGATGACGGCACGACCACCCGGCTTGAACCGCGCCTGGTGGAGCTGCTCCAGTTCTTCGCGGCCGAACCGGGGACGGTGCTAACCAAGGATCGCATCATCGCCGCCGTGTGGGGCGGCCGCGCGGTGGGTGACGACACGCTGGCTGCCGCAATCAGCCGCCTGCGTGGCGCGCTGCGGCGCGGCGCGCGCGATTACATCGAGACGTTGCCCAAGCGCGGCTACCGCCTGCGCGAATTCCCGGACTCGCCACCGGCCCTGCGCACGGAAACGGCGCGACCCGATGACAATGTCACGCGCGGTTTCGCGGCGCTGAAGAATCCTCTGGCCTCTTCGTCAGCGCAGGCGCGGCTTTATTTCGACGCGGCGCTCGCCGCCGATCCGCGCAACGCGCTCGCCCATGCGGGCCTGGCGCAAACTGGACTGCAGGCACTCTTCGCCGGTGCGCAATCGGCATCGGCCTTGCGTGCCGCGGCGCGGGCTTCAGCATTGGCCGCCTTGGCGCTCGACAACCATCTGCCGCTGCCACATGCCGTTCTGGGTTTCGTCACGCTGCTCGAACAGCGCGATTTCGCCGCCGCCGATGCGCATTTCCTGCGCGCGCTCGATTGCGATGCGACCTTCGTCGCCGCCTTGCGCTATCGCAGTTTCGCGCTGGCGGCCGTCGGCCGCTTTGTCGAAGCCGAACGGGGTTTGCGCCGGGTGATCGAAGGCGACACGCAGGCGATGGCGGCGCGTGCCGACTTGCTGCAGGTGCTGATGCTGGCACGGCGCTTTCGCCCGGCGATTGCCGAAGCCAAAGCGCTGCTCGCGCTCGCACCGCACGCTGCCGAAGCCTGGGCAGCGCGCGGCTGGGCGCATCACTTTCTGGGCGAAGACACAGACGCGCGCGACGCGCTGATCGAAAGCCTGAAACTCTGGGGCACGCCCGACGAGGTAGCGCGCGGATTAGGCAATGATTTCGCCGCCGCCTGCGCCCATATCGCCGATCTGTTCGAGGCGCAGCATCTCGTGTTCACGCCCCGGCCGACCGACATTGCCATCCTGCGTCTCACCGCCGGCGACATTGACCGCGCCTTCGCGTTGCTCGAACAGGCGGCCGCGCGCGAGGATCCGTTTCTTCTCTGGCTGCCGCACATGCCGTGGTTCGCGCGCCTCCATAACGATCCACGCTGGCAGGCGTTAATCGGGCGCATCCGCCCCGCGCATTGACGCTCGCAAGGAATTCCCAAGCTTTTCGCAAACCTTCCCCAAACACTTGGGCCGCGCCTGACGCGCAGGGTCGCCTTCACCAACACGGGAGGCTTTGCCATGTCGTCACCTGCATCCAGCGGCCGCGTCCGCGCTCTTCTTCTCGCGCTCTCAAGCGGCGCCATCGTCTTTCTCATCGCACAGGCCGTTTGGGGGGCAGTATTGTGGAAGCTCTACACCCATCCCGCCGGCTGGGAGTTGGGCGCCATGGCGACGTTTCTCGTTTGCGGGATCGCGTGGCTGCGCTTCGGTCCGTGGCCCCTCTTCGGTCGCGCCTTCCGCCGCGAAGGATTGCGGTTCAATCGGGTGCGGCTCGCGGCATTTCTCCCTGCGCTGGTCGCAGGCTGGTCGACGATGATCGCGGGGTTCTGTCTCTATGCCGCCCATCGCGCCGCAAGCGGACTCGGCGGCGAATCGCCCGTCACCCTGCCCGCACAAGCACACGGCGCATGGCTGTTCGCCGGCCTCTTGATGTCAGGCAGCGTGGCAGGCGTCGTGGAAGAGATTGCGTTTCGCGGTTTCATGCAGGGGATCCTCGAGAAGCGCTTCCCGGCTGCGGCGGCGATCGTGGTCACCGGCTTCTTCTGGGGCCTTGTGCATCTCAACCACGCCTATTTCGGCGAGGAGACGTTTCTGTGGTTTGGCGTGTTCCTGGCGGTAGCCGCCATCCTGGGCACGATTGCCCATCGCACCAATTCCGTGCTTCCGGGCATCGTGGTGCATGCCGGATTCGACAGCACCTATTTCCTCGTCGCGGGGCTCCTGCAACCGCGCATCGCGCCGCTTGCCTTTGTGCAATCGCTCGCGGCGCCTTCGACGCTCAGAATCGTGGCAGCCTGCGCCGTGGTCGTGGCCGCCGTCGCCTGGCGCGCCTTCTTCGCTTCAACTCGATCGCGCCCAAAAAATATCGCTGTCATGGCCCGCAGACGTGGGCCATGACAAGGTTGGGGGAGAAACGTTAAGAGCCTGGAACACCTCGTATGGTCGCCAGCACTGTCGTCTATCGCGAACGCGACTTTCCGGTCCTGCTCGCCTGCCGCTTTCTTTCGACCATCGCCATGCAGGTGTTGTCGGTGGCGCTGGGCTGGCAGGTTTACGATCTGACGCGCAGTCCGCTGGCGCTGGGGCTGGTCGGCCTGTGCGAATTCGCGCCGATGTTCCTCCTCATCCTGCCGGCCGGCGATCTGGCCGACCGCACCGATCCGCGCCGCGTCTACACCGCAAGCCTGCTCGCACTGGCCATTTGTGGTGCGCTGCTGTTCGTCAATGCGCTCGCCGCGACCCGGCTTGTGTGGCCCTATTTCGCGCTATTGGTGGCAATCGGCGCGGCGCGCGGTTGCGCGGGGCCGTCGTCGCAATCGCTCGTCTCGTTCATCGTGGCGCCGGAAATCCTGCCGCGCTCCATCGCGTGGAACTCGTCCACGATGCAGGTTGCTGTGATCATAGGCCCGGCGCTGGGCGGCATGCTTTACGCCTTCGGACCTGCCGCCGCCTATGGCACGATGGCGGCCTGCCTCCTGGCGGCAGCGCTCGGCATCGCCACGCTTGGCGGCCGCAGGCGTGCGCCGGGATCCGGCAGCGACGCGCCTTTTGCTGCGCGCATCGCCGAGGGCATCACCTTTGTGCGCCACCGCAGGGTCATCCTGGGCGCGATCTCGCTCGATCTCTTCGCCGTACTGCTCGGCGGCGCCACCGCGCTGCTGCCGATCTTCGCGCGCGATTTGCTGCATGTCGGTCCATTGGGTTTGGGCCTTTTGCGCAGTGCACCCGCGGTGGGTGCGGCGTTCATGGCGGCGTCGCTCGGACGCAAACCACTTGAACGTCATGTGGGTTCGCGGATGTTCGCAGCGGTTGCGATTTTCGGCGTGGCGACCATCGTGTTCGGCCTGTCGCACAATTTCTACCTGACGCTTGCAAGCCTCGTCGTGCTCGGCGCCTCGGACATGGTGAGCGTCAATGTGCGTCATTCTCTCGTGCAGCTCGCCACGCCCGACGCGATGCGCGGCCGCGTGAGCGCGGTCAGCGTGCTGTTCATTGGCGCATCGAACGAACTGGGCGAATTCGAATCCGGCGTCACGGCCGCGTGGTTCGGCACGATTCCTGCCGTGGTCATCGGCGGTCTCGGCACGCTTGCCGTCGTCGCGCTATGGATGCAGCTCTTTCCAGCGCTGCGCCGGATCGATCGTTTTGCCGACGCAAGCCTGCTCAAGAGCGCTCCCGCCTGATGCCGGTCGACGGGTATGATCGTGCGCGCCGGAGCCCCGAGCGGCACCATTCGGCATACTCATCAGGACGCGCCGCTGGCAATCCAAATCTTGCTTTTTGATAGAGGGGAACCGCGGCGCGGGGGCGATCATTTCCAACTGGATCGCGGGGGCGATTGAAAAGGAGTTGCCGATGACACGTCTTTGGATTGCCGGCCTCGCGGTCGCAGGAATGTTCGCGGGCACGAATGCCTTCGCGCAGGACGAGACGCTCACCATTCAGCCCGAGCAGCGCACCGTGATCCACGATTATGTGGTCAAGGAAAAAATGCGCCCCGTGCAGGTGCAGGAAGATCTCAGCAACGGTACCGCCGTGCCGACGGAAGTCGAACTGCAGCCTGTGCCGGAAGCGATCTACGAAAAAGTACCGGCCGCGAAGCGCTACGAATATTTCGACTGGAACGGCCGCATCGTCTTCGTCGATCCCGACTCGCGCAAAGTGGTCCAGATCGTCGATTGACCGTTGCGCGGCGCTCTCCCCCCGGACGACCTCGCGCCGTCTGGGCGGGCGGGGCGCACCTCACCGCGCCTCCCCCCCGTGCTTGCATGCTCCTCCGGCGGCCCTTACTGCCCCACCTCACCTACCCCGCGTCATGTTTCCGCGCGTTTCAGCGCTTGCCAGCGCCAGGACGAACCGCTCCGTGCGTGCTGCGGGGCATCAGCATGAACGCACAGCAGCATGAACGCGATGTGCGCGACCGAATGATTGCTCCCCCGTTTCTTGCAGCGAACGCGCTGAGGCAGATCGGGAATGACCCGAGAGACGCCTTTGCTGCACTGCGTCGGTGGGAAATACCGGCACTGCCGTGGATTCCAGATCCCCGCGTGCTATCCTTCGCAGGTCTTTCGTGGGGAGGATTCAATGCGCACATTTTTCGGCATGGCCGGCATCCTGTTCGGCGCCCTCGTTCTTGCGGGAAGCAATTCCGCGCAGGCAGCGAAGTTTCATGTCCTTTACGAATTCCAGGGCGGCACCGATGCCGACGGCCCGATCGCGGGGCTGATTGACGGCAAGAAGCTTCGCTACGGTACGACCTATTATGGCGGCGCCGGAAATTTCGGCACCGTGTATTCGCTGGCGTCCGACGGCACCGAACGTGTTCTCTATTCCTTTGCGGGAGGCAGCGACGGCGAGAACCCGCAGGCCGGACTGATAGCCGATGCGAAGGGCAATCTTTATGGCACGACCTATTATGGCGGCCCCGGACAATGCGGCACCGTCTTCAAGATAACGCCAAAAGGGCACGAGACAGTGCTCTATGCCTTTAAATGCAGCCTCGACGGCAAATATACCACTGCCGGCCTGGTTATGGACGCCGAGGGAAACCTTTATGGCGCGACCTATGGCGGCGGCCTCTCCAATCATGGCGCGATTTTCAAGCTTGCGCCGGAGGGCGCCGAGACGGTGCTCTATTCCTTTACCGGCGGTGACGACGGCGCCTATCCGGCCGGAACGCTCATCACCGACAAAAAGGGCAATTTCTACGGCACGACCTACAACGGCGGAACGGCCGACCAGGGCGTCGTCTTCAAACTTTCGCCCAAGGGCAAAGAAACGGCGCTCTATGCCTTCCAGGGTGGAAATGACGGCGCCACACCCTTTGCCGGCGTGATACTCGACGGGAAGGGCAATATTTACGGCAGCACCTATGCCGGCGGCGGCAGCGGCTGCAACGGGTCGGGTTGCGGCACGGTTTACAGTCTCGCGCCGGATGGCACCGAGACGGTGCTGCATGCGTTTGCGGGCGGCAGCGATGGCTTCGGCCTTCAGGCCGGCGTGGCCGCGGATTCGAGCGGCAATCTTTACGGCTCTACCCTCTACGGCGGCAATACCAGCGCGTGCAGCGGAAATGGCTGCGGCACGGTCTTCCGGCTTGCGCCGGATGGCACCAAAACCGTGCTCTACGAATTTGCCGGCAACGACGGCGCCCAGCCCTCGGCCGACTTCCTCGCCGGCAAGAAGGGCGAACTGATCGGCACGACCTACAATGGCGGCAACACAGGCTGCGGCGGCTTTGGCTGCGGCGTGGTCTTCGAAATCAAGGAGTGAGAACCCCCACTGGCCATTTTCCTTTTTTGATGCTGGACGTCGCCGTGACCTCATGCCTCCGGGCATTCTCGCCCGGCCTCCTCAATGCCTGGCAATTGCCGTGTTTGCCGAACTCACGGAGATTACGAACGACAATCGATTTCATGATTCCCGGGCGACTATATTGTCTAGGACGGGCGGATCCACCGCATACGTCCCGATAACCCTACGCCGCGCGATGATCTTCGCGGCGACCTGTGGGACGCGCCAAGGAGACTGCGCGCTCGATATCGCGCTGCGAAAGCGTGGCAATGTCGAGGGAATGATAGGGTGGGCGCTTCCCCCGTTTTCCTCCAAAGGAATCCACGTAGTCCTGAAGGCCGCTTCGCTTCGCGGCGGCGAGGGCAACGCGGCTCATTGCATCGGCCAAAGCGGGTGGAATGATCGTATAATCGGCGGTGTCGTCCTCGAACCGCACGCCGCGCGCGAGCGCGCGCAGAAGCCTGCGGCGGTTGAGTACAAGTCCCGTCTTCTGGGCAATTTCATCCAGATGCAAGAGTACTGTTTGCGCCTTCAGCGGATACCTCACCGTGCTACGAACGCGGCCGCGGTATTTCCCGAGCGTATCCGGTTCTACTCCGGCCGCACGTTCGATCTGAGAAACGGAATCGAACCCGTCGGTCACCATGGGACACCACAAATCCTGACCCAACCGAGATCGCAATTTGCCGATATTGCCGAAAAAACCCACCGCGCCCCTGATACCCGACGCAATATGGGCCTCGATCGTCGTAGTGCATTTTCCAAAGCGCCCCATTTGAAGGTGCATGGATTCGCGATAGGACGCCATTTCGCGAATGGCCAGAACGCAGCGGATTTTGTCATGGGTACGACATGCGAGAAGGAAATCGAGGAGGATGTGCAGATGGCGCCTGCCGAGGAGATTCGTGAAGCGTTCCGACGACACGATGATCGGTCGAGTGCCCGGTTCCTGAAGACGATCCAACAGAATTCGTCGTGTCGGGCTGACAGCACCTTCCGTCAGGAGTTCCTGCGCGAGCGGGTGATGTGCCACCAGCGCATCGCGTCCGATCGAGGTGTAGTCGATGCGCGCTCCATCTTCGCGTGCATAGGTGGCAAGACATTGCTGCGCGACGCTCGTGCCCGTCTTCGGCATTCCCAGATGCAAAACCAGCATTTCACGTCCTTGGGGCGCCGAAAAGGATTGCGCGCACACAGCCGATGCGGCTGCGGGGACACCAGTATGCGCAGTCGGAGGTTCATGGGAAGGGGTGATAAAACTGCTCCCGGCGGGTCGACTGCCGGGCGCGACGCGCAGGACGGGCGCGTCGCTCCGGCTCTTTGTCTTTCGTTCCTTTCTTGGTGGTTTGCTGCCTTTCGGGGACTACAACTTTACCTTGAAGACTTCTCCAAGATTGCTGGCGCCGCCTGAACCCGTAGTGCCGTATATCGTGTTTTTCTTGATGTACAGATTGCCATAGGGGTGGGCGCCGTCACTGCCACTGAAGGCATGCACTATGTTTTCAGCGCCGGTTTTCGGATTGAGTTTGAATACCATGCCGAGATCGTGCGGACTGCCGCCATTAATTGTTGTGCCGAAAAGCATTCCGTCTTTCTCATTCAAAGCCAGGCCGCCATGCGGAAAGCTTCCATCCAGATGCTTATCGATGCCCTGGAATGTGTGCAGCACGGTGTAGCCGCTGCCGTCTGGATTGATTCGGAACGCCGTGCCAAGGTTCGGGTCCCCACCAAAAGATGTCGTGCCATAGAGAACATTCTTGTAGAGGAACAGCGATCCGTATGGTGTCGCGCCGTCGCTTCCGCCCGTGAAACTGTGAAGCACCGTCGTCGCGCAGTTGGCGGGATCGAACTCGGTCACCGTCCCTAGATTGGCGGCGCCGCCCGCCGTGGTGACCGTATAAATATTACCGTTCGCCATCGTGATGCCGGCGAAGGGATGCGCGCCGTCACTGCCCTTGAGTTGGCACGAACTGCTCGAGTATCCATCCAGATCGACAAAGATCAGTGTTCCGTCGTCGTCATCACCGCCATTATATCCCGTGCCGAGAAGGTAGCCCTTGCCAGAATCGGCCAGGCCCGCAAAGGGAAAAGCCCCGTCGGGCGCGCACAGAAACGCCTGAAGCTGCTGATAATCCGGGGAACCCGGGATATATCTGTAGACGGTGCCACAGCCGCTGGCGCCCCCGAATTGGGTCGTTGCATATAGACTACCGTCGGACCATCGGAATGGGGTGCTGTCAGCGTTCTGGCCGTCGGCGTCCCCAGTGAAAGAATGGAGAATTTGGGCGCTCCCGTCACGCCGGACGAGGGTGAGCGTGCCGAGACCGGAGGCTCCGCCGCCATCCGTTGCGACGTAGAAATCGCCATGAGGTGCGGGAGCGACGCCGCTGAGCGGCCCCGCGCCGTCATTAATGCCGCCGGCAAAACTGTGAATGACCGCGAAGCTGTTGGCGTGTGCGCCGCCGAGAAACACAAACGCCATGCCGCAGCCAAGAAGGCCACTCCTCAGTCCAGAGAGAATTTTTTGCATCTTTTGACCCTTTGTGTCGCGCGCCACCGCCATATGCCGGGCGCAGCGGGGATTCTGCCATTGCGCGGGCAGGCTCCGCATGACGCAAGCGCGTCATGTCGGCGGGCTGGAAGCCTAAGGTTCCATCGGGCGAGCGCCAGGCGTACAATGCCTGGATCCGGCGGGGAGGGGTCGACGCGCGTGCGGGGTTGTCCGCGAATCGCGCGCATCGGCATCGCCTGCCCTCGCTGGCTTTCACGCCGGCGCATCCAGCCGGCCAAACGGAAGAGGGGCTCATCATGAAAACATTGATTGCAGCAGGCGTTCTGGCCGTGACGGTCCTGCCCGTCCATGCAATGGCCGACAGTCCGTTCGATGGAACCTGGAAGGCGGATGTCAGCTCCGCACAAATGCCAAAAGCGCCGGATGTGTTCGTGCTGGCTGGGGGAATGTATAGCTGCAAGACCTGTGCGCCCGGCTACTCCATCAAAGCCGACGGAACAGACCAGGCTGTCGCCGGCCATCCTTACTACGACACCGTGGCGATCAAGATTGTCGACGCCCACACCATCCAGGAAACGGACAAGAAGGGCGGCAAGACCGTCACAAGCTCGACGGTCACGATCGCGGGCGACGGCAAAACAGGCACTTTCGACTTCACCGACAGCAGCAATTCCAGCGCCGCTCCGGTCACGGGCAAGGGCATGATCAAGCAGGTCGCCGCTGGGCCCTCAGGCTCGCATGCCGTATCGGGCTCATGGATCACCACAAGCTTTTCGGGCATGTCGGACAATGGCGTGACCGTAACCTACAAAGTCGACGGCGGCATGCTGTCCATGAACACTCCGACCGGTCAAACATACACCGCCAAGATGGATGGCACCCCCGCCCCCTTTAAGGGCGATCCGGGCGTTACCACCGTCTCGGTGAAAATGATGGGGGCCCGCACCATGGAGGAGACCGACATGCGCGACGGCAAGGTGGTTTCCACCGCGACATCCACTGCCAGTGCCGACGGCAAATCCCTGTCGGTGGTCTACCACGACATGCTGCGCGGCGGCCGCAAGACAGCATACATGGAAACGAAGCAATAGATGGCGGTTTTACAATTGCGTTCTGCGAAAAAGGGGCCCGGACAACCGGGCCCCTTCATCGTTATGTGCGCGTCACCGGATCCCGCGGCGACGCATATTTTGTGAACAATGATGCGACTTACGGATTGCCGAAGGCCTTGATGCCGTTTGGCGTCCCCATGCCCGTTGGACCATCATAGCCGACTTCTCCATTGCAGAGATACGCGGGGCTGCATGTTCCGTTGCTTCCCGACGTCACGTCGAACAGCTTTGTTGGATTGGCGTAGATGGTGCTGGCCGCATTCACATTGCCGCCGTTGGCGCCGAAGACTCCTGCAACGATGGGTGTCGCGACGCTGGTACCCCCGAATTCGAGCCATGACGAAACTCCGGAATTGTTCGGACCATACACCGCGACACCGCTTGACGGCGACGCATCGGCCGCGACGTCGGCGATCGTGCGATTTGGGCAACCGGTGTCGGTCTGCCAAGTCGGCTTCGCGAAGATTGCGCTGCATCCGCTGCCAGCACCGTTCCATACCGTCTCGTTCCAGCCCCGTTTGCTGCTGTCGGCGACGAGAAAGGTTCCTCCAACCGCAATGACATTCGTCATGGATGCAGGGGCGCATACGCCATAACCCCCATCGCCGCTGGCCGCCAGCACCGCAACACCCGGCTGGTCATAGTCCTGAACGAATTTCTTCGTGCGTTTGGACTCGGCGCCGCAGTAGTGGAAAGCTTAGGAAACTTTCGCCCCGCCTGAAGGCCATAGATTCAACTTCGGACGCTACGGTATGCGCGGGCAATGTCTGGGAAACGCAGATAGGCTGGAATGACGTCATCCGGATTTTGCGTGGGATTGTCAGCCCGCTGCAAAATGCGTCTCATGGCTGGCAAATTCACTGCTGGCCGCGGGGACAATCCGCTTGGACAAACCGCTTCCGCCATGGGCGACCATGCGCCACCCATGGCGGAAAGGAGTATGGCGCCGGTCCCCGAACGACCGGCGCTGCCTGTTACGGGCTGGTGAAATTGGCCGTGCCGCAACCTGCAATGTTGTTGAGATACAGTTCCTGGACGAGGTAGGTCGTCTTGCCGGCAACCAGATTGCCCTGGGTGCCTTCGCAGAGATCACCGATTTCAAATCCGTCAGACGTGTTCCACGCCTGCGGATAGGCAGGATCGGATCCCGGTGTCGGGATGTTGTCCGTGGTGGCTTCCGCAAACTCATGCGCGGAGACGATCGTGTGGCTGTTGAAGCTGTAGCCACAATCCGGCATCACACCATAGAAGATATTGGTCTTGACCGGCGTGGTCGAGGACGAGAAGTGATAGGCGCCGAAATCGACGCAGGAACGCAAGCCGTCCAGCGTGATCGATACATTTTGCGGAAAGAAGATCATATAAAGTGTGTTCGGATTCTGGGCCGGGAGCTTGCCCTTCTTGATCTGATAGGCCAGCTCTTTTTGAATGTCCGAATCCTGAAGCGACGTCGAAGTGTTTTTCGGCGTGATCACAACCTGGCCGAAGAACTTGCCGCGGGCGATGTTGTTCTTGCCCTTGTGGCCGCCGATCCCTTTCACGCCCTTGGTGTCGTAAATCGACAGCTGATCAACATAAGTGCTGTTCACGATTGCCGTGAAATAGCCTGGCATGCCGGCGACCGTCTGAGAATTGACATTCGATCCCCACATCACGGAGACGACGTTGACCTTGGCAAAGACAGAGCCGCCGAAATATTCCATTGCGCCGGAAGTGGGCGCATGCGGTACGCGGCCGAGCCGTGCCGCAGCGTCCGGCGTGAGCATGACGTGATAGCCACCCGCAGCCATCGCCGGAGCGGTCAGAGCGGTCGTAGCCAGTGCCATGCCGGCGATGGCGAGGTTACGCAATGAGACAAGCATAGGAATTCCCCCTTTTATTGTGGATTGGCGAGCGGGTAGCCCGCCGCTGGGACAACAATGCGATGGCAGTGCCAAGTTGGCAAGCACTCAGCGACCCGATAGCCCCTAAAAAACCCCCATGGCGGTCGCAGAAATCGGGTGCCAACTACCGTTTTCCAGAGCGCCTGCCGCCGCCACGCTCCCACGATCCCGAACATCAGCCCCCCACGACAAAGAGGGGAAAGGCAACGTTTGTGTTCGAATTCTCTCGGATCTCGCACAACACGTGGGGCAAGACAGGGTCAACATGAGTGTCAAAGATCCCGAGCTGCACGGCTTGGCCGCGGGCCTCCCGGAACAGACACGGCGCGCGCGCGTTTCCATGGCGACAATCAGGGGCAACTGCCATCAGCGATTCCCTGGAAGGCCCGACAACCCGTACGCGTCTTTACCGCCGCATGGCCCGGGAAGCCGGCGCGCTGGCGGCAGCGGCCGCGCTGGAAAGCGTGCGGGAAACCCATCTTCGCGCTGCTGAGCGATGGAATATCCTGGCCGATGGGCTCGAGAGCAGCTACGGAATTGCGCCGTCGGCCGGCCCAGATTCCTGAAAAGCCAACACTGAAAGCAAAAACCTGAAGGCGGCTGACAAACGGGGGTAGGTGAGTGCATGCCGCCTTCAGGCAGGTCGGTCGCAGCAAGGATCTGGCTCCCCTTATCGACAGCCTGCACGTGATCGCATCGCCGATCAACTTGGCTGATCGAGGGCAAAGCGTCACTTGCCCCCTGCGAGCCCACGATTGGCTAAGCGAATGGTGCGGCGCAATGGAGAATGCTCGTGAGAACGGGCAGGCGTTCCATCTTTCTATCGCCGCCGACGTGTTGCCTTGCGGACAGCCACCGAAGAAGCAGCTAATATTCCGCTCGCGGGGGCAAAGGACGCGCAAGAATGTCGCGTTGCAAAGATCGCGCAGCGGGGCCTGGGCGCGCCATTGCACGGCGTGATTTCCTTCAAGGTGCTGCGCTCGGCGTAACCCTTGGCAGCTTGGCGCCGGAACTGGCTCGAGCCGCTGAAGAGGAGGCACAGAACGCGCCCGGCTATGATCCGCCGACCCGCCTTGGCCTCCGCGGGAGTCACGTTGGATCGTTCGAAGCGGCCCATGAACTGCGTGACGGCGATTTCTGGAACGGCGCGACACACCTCGTCGATTCGCCCGAGACCTATGATCTGGTAGTCGCGGGCGGTGGCATCAGCGGCTTGTCGGCGGCCTATTTTTACCGCCAGGCGCGACCCGGCGCGAAAATCCTGATCCTCGAGAATCACGACGATTTCGGCGGTCACGCCAAACGCAACGAATTCCACATCAATGGACGCATGCTGCTGATCAATGGCGGCACGGTGGAAATCGACAGTCCCTACCCCTACAGCACGATCGCCAACGGATTGCTCGCCGAACTTGGGATCGACCCCGAACGGCTCGGCCGGGAACACAAAGCGAAAGACGCATTCGCGGGATTGAAATTCGGTGTCTTCTTCGATCGCGAGACGTTTGGCACCGATCGGCTCGTGCCGCTCGATGCCAATAACAACGGTCGGGCCAAGCCCGCAGCATGGCACGAATTCCTTGCGCACGCGCCGCTGAGCAAAGAGGCAAAGCGAAGTATTCTGAAGATCGAAACCGGCACCGAGGACTACTATCCCCGCCTGACCGATGAGCAGAAGAAGGACCGGCTGTGGCGCATCTCCTATCGCGACTATCTGCTGCACATCGTGAAGACGGATCCGGCGGCCATGGCATTCTATCAGCACCACACCGACGAATGGTGGGGTGTGGGTATCGACGCCGTGTCGGCACTGGATTGCTGGGGCATGGGCCATCCAGGGTTTGCTGGACTCGGTCTAAAGCCGGGCGGTCCAAGCCTGAAGCGTATGGGCTACACACCTGCGGGCTATTCGACTGTGGGCGGCTCTTACACGTTCCAGTTTCCCGACGGCAACGCCTCCATCGCAAGATTGCTGGTTCGTGCACTTGTACCTGGCGCGGTGCCCGGGCGCGACGCGCATGATATCGTGACTGCCAAAGTCGACTACGCAAAACTCGACAGACCGGGCCAGCCCGTGCGGCTGCGTCTGAACAGCCTCGTCGTTCGCGCGCGCAATGCGGGCAAAGGTGTCGAGATAGCCTATACCGCGAGCCGCGGCGGGGGTGCCGTGTACCGCGTGCGTGCGCGCCATTGCGTGCTCGCGGGCTGGAACATGATGATCCCTTACCTCGTGCCCGAACTGCCCGAGGCGCAGAAGACGGCGCTCCACGAGCTCGTAAAGTCGCCACTGGTTTACGCCAATGTGGCGCTGCGCGACGCAACGGCCTTTCATCACCTCGGCATTCGTCGCGTGCATGCCCCCGGCAGCTATTTTGTCGACATCATACCCAACGAAGCCACCATGATCGGAAGCTATGCCGGCGCCTCCAATCGCAACGAACCTATCCTTGTCCGGATGGTACGGACGCCTGCCAGCCCCGGCCTTTCCGAGGACGACCAGAATCGCGCCGGCCGCGCCGAATTGCTGCAGACCCCGTTCGAAACCTTCGAACGCCACATCCGAGATCAACTCGCGCGCACGTTGGGACCGGGTGGATTCGATGCCGCTCGCGACATCATGGGCATTGCCGTCAATCGCTGGCCGCACGGCTATGCGCCGGAATACAATTCGCTGTGGGACAAGGACTTCGATGCCGATCACACGCCGAACCTTGTGGCACGCAAGGCATTTGGTCGAATCGCCATCGCCAACGCGGATTCGGGGTATGCCGCCTACACCGATTGCGCAATCGATCAGGCCCATCGCGCTGTGAAGGAATTGCTGGGCGCATAGCGACGGGCCTGCACCTGCCGCTCTATAGGGATGGCTGCTGCCCGATGTCCTTGAGGAACGCAGAAGCCGGCGCCGCGCCTGTTACCAGCAACCGGTCGCGCGCGCGCGTGCAGGCAACATAGAACAGCTGGCGCTCGGTGGCGTTCACTTCGGCACGCTCGACTTCGTCGGTCGCGGCATCGAGGCGCGCCTTCAGCGGAAGCACGTCTTCATCGCAGGCCATGACCGCAACCGCCTTGAATTCCAGCCCCTTGGCGAAATGCATGGTGCCGACGGCAATCTGCGCGCGAGCTTCCTCTTCGCCATCCGACAATTCGCAGGCAGTTTCACCGGCAACTTTCACCGCAGCAAGTGCGCGGTCGAGCTGCTCATGGCTACGCACGAAGACGCCGATCTCTTCCGGCTCCAGGCCGCTTGTTCGAGCCGCGCGAATCCAGGCACCTACACCCGCGATCTCTTCTGTGGTGTTGCGAAACCGATTAATCAGCGGCTGTGGTCCGTTGAAAGCCGAGACGGTGCTTGCGCGATCTTCCTCGAGACCATCGACATCCTGCAGCATCTTCGGCAACAGGCGATCGGCCGCCTCCCGGATCTGGTGTGAGGTGCGGTAATTCACCTTGAGCACAAGCGAACGCCCGCGCACGTCAATACCCAAATCCCGCCACGAGAACGGTTGCTGAAAAATACGCTGGCCGAGATCGCCGGTGAAGAACAGCGAGTCAGGACGCGCGGGCGCAATGGCCGCCAAAAA
Organism: Rhizomicrobium sp.; assembly: GCA_036490345.1. GTDB lineage: Bacteria > Pseudomonadota > Alphaproteobacteria > Micropepsales > Micropepsaceae > Rhizomicrobium. The sequence goes on from DASXEA010000036.1 coordinate 166,998, forward strand.
TCTGAGGGCCGGAGGACCAAGATCCTGCGCTTCATCGATCACGATGTTGGTGAAGGGCTTGTCCGGAAGGCGGCCATAGTGCTCCGCAAGATCGCGCAATATGCTGGCCGACGTCGCCATGCCGCGTTGCGCAAGCGCCTCACGCGTGGCGTCGAACACAGCCCACAGCCACGCGCGCTGGCGGAGACCCACCCTGTTCTTCTGGCCGAGGCGCGGCGCGCGGCCATAGGCTTCTTCGCTCTCAATCTGCCACGCGTCGACGACGTTGCTCCATTCAGACACCAGAAAGCGCAAGGGGAAGTCCGTGGCTCCCGTCGCTTTCGCGGCCTGGGCCAGAAGTCCGCCGACCAGATCGATGGAGGCGATGGGCGGCCTTCGCCCTGTCACCTGCTCAAAGAGATCCGCTGCGACGCCATGAAACGGGGCGACGGTGAGGCGATGTGCGGCCGGAGATTCCGGATCGACGATGAGCGCAAGTTTGCGCTCCAGTTTCAGGGCCAGCGGCCGGGAAAAAGTGGTGAGAAGCACACACGCTTCGGCGGATTGGTTTGCGAGACGCGCGGCGCGATGCAATGCCACCACTGTCTTGCCCGTGCCGGCCGCCCCCGCGACGCGCGCCGGACCGGAGAAGCTGCGCTCGATCGTCTCGCGCTGCGACGGATGGAGATAGACTGTCCATTTGTCCCACGGAAAATCGAGCGCCGTCTGCAATTCCAACGCATTCTCGATGCTGCGGATGCGACGCCGCGTATCCGGATGTGCATAGGCAGCGTCCACAGTCTCGGCCGGCTTCGGCAGCACGCCGGTTGAGATATATTCCAGCAGCGCTTCAGCAGCTTCGGGCGGCAAATGATCTGCAAGCGCGAGAAACCCATCCTCATCGGCGGCTAGCACGTCACCGATCCAGTCTTCAGGCACGCCGACACAGAGCAGTTCATCGCGCGAGAGGGATTCGAAGCACCGGGGACCCGTCAGGACACGGGTCGATTGCGAAGGCGTGACTGGTGCAATCTCCTCCACCCGCTCGCGGACTTCGACGATCTGGATGGCACCCGTCCGGGGGTGCGCCTCGATCCGGCGGCGACGCGCCCAGGCATAGGCTTCGTCGTGCCGATCGACATAGGCCAGCAACATACTGTCGCCGGTGCGATGCACAATGATGCGCAACTCGCGGCTGACCCTGAGCGACCAGAAATTCTGATCCTTGGAGGCCTCGATGCGATGCAGGTTGAGGCCGGGCGCGGCCGGATTCAGTTGCAGATCGAACGCGCTGGTCTTCGCCGCCTTCTGCTCCTGCGCCGGCAACCGCGCCAGCGCGTCAGTGAACGTGTCGGCGATATGAAACTGCATGGATCAGCGCGGCGCCCTCACCATTTGTAGCTCAGCGACGCCATCACCGAATGCGGCGTGACTTCCAGATCCGAATCGATGCCATAGGTCTTGCGCAAGGGACTGACGAACAGCTTGGTATAGCCCAAAGCAATGACACCGCTGGTCGCCACATCCCACCAGTAGTGCTGGTTGGAAATGATCCTTGTGGCGCCGACAAACAGCGCACCGCCATAGGCCGGGACGCCATACTGCCAGCCATAGCGGTCCCAGAGATAATTGGCGGGCGCGAAGGCGACCGCGGACGTGGCCGAGGGAAACGAACGGTCGTCGCTGTAATCCGGACGATGTTCCTTGACCAGATGCTTGAGCGCTTCCACGGTGCCCACGGTCGCCAGGCCGTCAAGCGCGAGCTGGCCGACGCCATTCCAGTCGTCTTTCCATAGCGAAATTCCGGCAGCAGCGACCGGAAGGGCAATCGCCACACCGTCGCCGATATTGGCCAGTCCCTGATCCTTTTCGGTCCCGGCCTGTGCCGTCGCAGACGCGCACGCAAATGCCGCCCCGGCGACCATAAGAATGCGATTGGTTGCGAACATCTTGCGCCCCCTTGGCGATCCCCGTAAAGCCTTGGTTGACTGACTATAGGTGCGTTTTTGCTCCGGCCGTCAAGCGATCAGGCGTGACCATGAGAAAAGTATTCGAAACGGCGGCTGCGGCTCTCGACGGGCTCCTGTCCGACGGTCTGACGGTGATGTCGGGCGGCTTCGGCCTGTGCGGCATCCCGGAAAACCTCATCGCGGCACTGCGCGATTCCGGCGTGAAGGGGCTTACGGTCATTTCCAACAATGCGGGTGTCGACGATTTCGGCCTCGGGTTGCTGCTGCAAACGCGACAGATTCGCAAGATGATCAGTTCGTATGTCGGCGAAAACGATACCTTCGAACGGCAATATCTGTCGGGCGAACTCGAACTCGAATTCAATCCTCAGGGCACCCTCGCCGAGCGTATCCGCGCCGGTGGGGCAGGCATTCCCGGATTCTACACGAAGACGGGCGTCGGCACGCTGATCGCCGAGGGCAAGGAACTGAAGGAATTCGACGGCGAGACTTTCGTGCTGGAGCGCGGCCTGCGCGCAGATCTCGCCATCGTCAAAGCCTGGAAGGGAGATGCCGCAGGCAATCTCGTCTATCGCAAGACGGCGCGGAACTTCAATCCGATGATGGCGACGGCCGGCAAGGTCACAGTTGCCGAGGTGGAGGAACTTGTGCCCGTCGGCTCGCTCGATCCGGATGGCATTCACACGGCCGGCATCTTCGTGCAGCGCATTGTCGTTGGCGCACACTACGAAAAGCGCATCGAAAAGCGCACGACGCGGGAGGGCTAACCGTCATGGCATGGAACAGGGATGAGATGGCCAGGCGCGCTGCGACCGAATTGCGCGACGGATTCTACGTCAATCTCGGGATCGGTATTCCGACGCTTGTTGCCAATCACATCCCGGAGGGCATGAGCGTCACGCTGCAATCGGAAAACGGCATGCTTGGCATGGGACCATTTCCGCGCGACAATGAAGTGGATGCCGATCTCATCAACGCCGGCAAGCAGACAATCACCGAATTGCCGCAGACCTCTTATTTCTCTTCTGCCGACAGCTTCGCGATGATCCGCGGCGGCCATATTGATCTGTCGATCCTTGGCGCCATGGAGGTCTCCGAGAACGGCGATCTGGCGAACTGGATGGTGCCGGGCAAGCTGGTCAAGGGCATGGGGGGGGCCATGGACCTGGTGGCTGGCGTCAAGCGTGTTGTGGTGACGATGGATCACACCGACAAGGCGGGCAATCCCAAGCTGCTCAGGGAATGCCGCCTGCCATTGACGGGCAAGGCCTGCGTCGACCGGATCATCACCAATCTCGGCATCTTCGACGTGACGCCAGGCGGTCTCACGTTGATCGAACTGGCGCCGGGCGTCACACGCGACGAGATTGCGGCCAAGACCGAAGCCACGCTCGCTTCGTGAGGTAGGCCGCCCATGCTGGATGCAATCCGCGGTTGGACCTCAACCCAGAAGCATGCGGTGGCGGCGAGCTATCTCGGCTGGACACTGGACGCCTTCGATTTCTTCCTGCTCACCTTTGTCGTCACCGACATCGCGAGAGAATTCCACGTCGACGTAAAAGGCGTATCCGAAGCGTTGTTTTGGACGCTAGCGATGCGTCCGCTCGGCGCCTTCGTTTTCGGACGGCTGGCCGACCGTTATGGCCGCCGCCCCGTCCTGATGTTCGATGTCATAGCCTACGCCGTTTTCGCCTTCGCTTCGGCCTTCGCACCCAGTCTCGCCGTCCTGCTCGTATTGCGCGCCCTGTTCGGCATCGCGATGGGCGGCGAATGGGGCGTGGGAGCGTCGCTCACCATGGAAACCGTGCGCGCGGAATCGCGAGGTCTCGTCTCTGGTATTCTGCAGACCGGCTATTCCAGCGGCTTCCTTGTTGCCTCGCTGGCCTATGGGACCCTGTTTCCGCTCATCGGCTGGCGCGGGCTTTTCATGCTGGGGATACTGCCCGCCTTGCTTGTTCTCTACATCCGCCGAAACGTACAGGAATCGCCCGGATGGAGCCATGAACACGAGGCCGCCCGCACCACACTCAACATTCTCACGCGTCATTGGCGGCTGGCGCTTTATGCCATCGCGCTGATGACGGCCTTCAATTTTCTGAGTCACGGCACACAGGACCTCTATCCCACCTTCCTCAAGATCGACCACGGCCTTACCCCACATTCGGTAGCCCTCGTCGTCATCATTGCCAATATTGGAGCCATCGCCGGCGGACTTTCTTTCGGCACGCTGTCGCAGCGATTCGGCCGGCGGCGCACGCTGATCGTGGCGGCGCTCCTTTCACTCCCCGTGCTGCCATTCTGGCTCATGAGCAATGGCATAGTGGCTCTGGCGCTCTCCGGATTCGTGATGCAGTTCATGGTTCAGGGCTGCTGGGGCCTTGTGCCCGCCCACCTGAACGAACTTTCGCCTGCGGAGGCGCGCGGCACCTTTCCGGGAGTCGTCTATCAGCTCGGCAATCTGTTTGCGTCGCGCGCCGCCCCATTGCAGGCGACACTCGCGGTCGAATATGGCAGCTACGGGATCGCGCTTGCGAGCGTGGCGGTGATCGCCGCGCTCGCCATCGCCTTCTTTGCAAGCGTCGGCCGCGAAGCAAAAGAGATCGACATGCGGGTGACGGCGCCGGCGTAAACGCCGGCCTTATCCGGCCCGTACAAAGACGTCGACGCGGTCGGCAGGCCCCTTGTCGTCGATGCCGCCCATGGCACGAACATCAATCCGCGCCGAAGGCACGCCGTTATCGATCAGCAGCTGGCGTACCGCGAGTGCGCGCTTCAGGGATAACCGGCGCGCATCGGAGGATTTGTCGCCCGGCGCGCCCCCATAGGCTTCCAGCTGCACGCGGCTGGCGCCCGCTTCCAGCGCAGCGGAAAGATCGCCCGCAAGCAGCTTGACGCCCCTGTACTGTTCTGGTGAAGGGTCGCTCATCCCTTTCTCGAACATGACGGCGCCGCGTTTTGCCAGATTGCGACGATCATTCGTGGCGCGATTGGGCTCGTTCGTCATGCGCGTCGCGACGGAAGGCGGCTGAATGGCCGTGACTGCCGGGTGGATTTTCGCGGCCGGCAGGGGCCTGGGCGCCGAGGCCTGAGACGGTGTGGCCGCAGGCGGGGGCGGCACCGAAGGCGCAAGCGGTTCCTCTTCGCCGAACGTAAAGGGAATCGCGACCTGCGCGGGCGCGGCCTTTCCCGTGTGCCGCGTCTTTGGCGACGACGATGATGCCGGGGGGATGGGCGCCTCCGCACCGATCGCATCCACGCTTGCTGGCGCGCGTGGCGCCGCCTTGTGACGGGCGTGGTGCGTCGGAGATGGCGTAGGCACTGATGCTTCTGGTGCAGGCGTTCCCGGCATATGGAGATGGATGGGCGCGGTATTGTCCGGCTGCTGGCCCGGTTGCAGCAGGGACTGATCCGGCGTGGCCTGAGCCAGCGCAGCCGTGGATGCGCACAAAAGAGCGATCAACGCAGCGCCAAATCGGTGCCTGGACGTCATGCCCGATTCATTCAGCATGCGACCTATTTTGCTCAACTTCGGGCGGCGCGCAACAGATTCAACATCAGAGGATGCAACGCCTCATTGGCCGCCAGCACATCGCCCGTTTCGAGCAGACGCGCACCACCCTGCAGATCGGTGACTACGCCGCCAGCTTCGCGCAGAATGAGCAGCCCCGCGGCAATATCCCATGGCGCGAGCCCATGCTCCCAGAATGCGTCGTACCGGCCAGCCGCGACCCAGGCGAGATCGAGCGCGGCTGAGCCGAACCGGCGCACGCCGGCTGTTGCTTCCATCATGGGTGCCAATTCGCGCCGATAGGGTTCATGCCCTTCGCGGCCATGAAACGGCATGCCGGTCGCGACCAGGGCTTCCTTCAGATGCTTGCGGGCAGCGACACGCAACCGGCGATCGTTGAGATAGGCACCATGGCTCTTCTCCGCCGTGAACATCTCGTCCGTCACCGGGTTGTAGACGACCGCGGATACAAGCTGGCCCTCGCGTTCGAGCGCAATCGAAATGGCAAAATGCGGAACGCTGTGGAGAAAATTGGTCGTACCATCGAGCGGATCGATGATGAAGCGATGGCTCTTGTCGGGCCCCTCGATCGCGCCCTGTTCTTCGACAAGGAAGCCGTAGCCAGGCCTCGCCTTGGTCAGTTCGGCGATCAGGATACGCTCGGTGCGTTCATCCGCAGTCGAAACAAAATCGGCCGGTCCCTTCATCGAAACCTGAAGGTTTTCGACTTCGCCAAAATCGCGTATCAGCCCGCGTCCCGCCTTGCGAGCGGCAGCAGTCATTACATTCAGGGCTGGCGACAAATAAGGCATCTATTCCGCGCGCCGCACGTAACTGCCATCGTCGGTGGACACGACGACCTTCGTGCCCGGCTCGACAAAGGCGGGCACCTGAACGCGAACTCCATTTTCGAGGACGGCCGACTTGTAGGAGGGCGCTGCAGTCTGACTGCGCAGCACAGGATCGGCCTCGGTAATGGTGAGCACCACATGTTGCGGTAGCGCGATGGAGATCGGCTTCTCTTGATACAGATGCAGCAGGACCTTCATGCCCTCCTGCAAAAAACGCGCGCCATCACCCACGAACTCGGCCGAGAGCTCGATCTGGTCATAGGTCTGCATGTCCATAAACGTAAAGATGTCGCCGCTCGAAAAGAGGAACTGATAGTCCCGCTTTTCCAGATAGGCTTCTTCCACCGCCTCGTCGGAACGAAAACGCTGGTTGAGCTTGGTGCCCGTCAGGACGTTCTTGAGTTCGACCTGGTTATAGGCCCCTCCTTTTCCAGGCTTGACCGCCTGGGTCTTCACCACGAGCCAGAGCCCGTCCTCATGCTGGATGATGAGGCCCGGTCGTATTTCGTTGCCTGCGATCTTGGCCATAGACTTCTTTGGGTCGGAAAGCGCGGCGGGTTCTAGCAGCAGGCGGCGCGCGGGCGCAAACTGGCAGGAAACCGGGAAAAACCATGGACCTTCTCCGGGCACCAAACTCCGACGACCTGGCGGCTCTGATCGCGCTCAACAATCGCCACGACAAGGAGGTCGGCCTTTTAACGAAGACCTCCTTCGCCGAACTGGTGACTCTGTCGTTCCGGACCCGCATGACCGAGGATCGCAGCGCTTTCCTGATTGCACTCTCCGAACGCGCACCAGAAATCGCCCCCAATTATCGCTGGTTCGCCACCCGCTTTGACCGCTTTGTCTATATCGATCGCGTGGTGGTAGGCGAGGGCGCGCGGCGCAAGGGCTATGGGCGGATGCTCTATCACGATCTTCTGTTGGCCGCGGCGGAGGCGGGCCACCGGCACGTGTGCTGCGAGATCAACACCGAGCCGCCCAATCCGGTCTCGGATGCATTTCACGCAAGCTTCGGCTTCGTCGAAGTCGGCCGCGCCTACCTGCCGGATCGCAACAAGAGCGTGCGGTATTTGATGCTGGAGATGTGAACAGGTCTGGAAAGCCCCGATTGTTGCTTCCTGCAGTCTGTGATGTTAGATGTTAGATGTTTGATGCAGGATAGTGCGATGAGGACAACCCTCGCCATCGATGACGACGTCCTGGCCGCCGCCAAGGGACTGGCGGCGCAGCAACATAAGACACTTGGCGAAGTCATTTCGGCTCTGGCCCGACAGGCGCTATTGCCTCAAAAGGCGTCCGCCCCCACGCGCAACGGCGTGCCCCTGCTCGCCGCACGAAAAGGCGTGCCATCGGTCACCATGGAATTGATCAACAGGCTACGCGACGAACTTCCGTGACGACCTACCTTCTCGATGTGAATGTCCTGATTGCGCTGATCGATCCGGGCCATGTCCAGCACAACGCTGCCCATGCCTGGTTTTCGAAGGAAGGCCGGCGCAGTTGGGCGACATGCCCGCTGACCGAAAACGGCGTGCTGCGTATAGTCGGGAATCCGCGCTACCCCAACTCACCTGGCGTACCTGCAGCCGTAGCACAGATCATGACAGAGTTCTGCGGGCTGCGAGGCCACGTGTTCTGGCCCGATGATATCAGCCTCATCAATGGCGACGCTTGCATCGCATCGCGCTTGCTCATTTCGGGCCAGGTGACGGATACCTATCTTCTCGCGCTGGCACATGCCCACGAGGGACGATTGGCGACGTTTGATCGCCGCCTCGTGGCAGATGCCGTCCGCGATGGCGCGCGGACCCTGCAGGTCATTGGGTGAGGTTGTTCTGGGGCGGACGGTATCACCATCCGCCGCCACCGCCTCCACCGCCGCCGCCGCCGGATGATCCGCCGCCACCGCTGCCGGATGATCCCGGCGCGGACGACGCTGCCGCTGCCGCGGACGCCATCGAGGAGCCGATGGCGTTTGCGAAACCATCCGAACCCAGACGATCGAACGAAGATCCGGAATACCAGCCCGGCGCGTAATAATTGCCGTGACTATCCGGTGTGACCCCCGCTGCAGCGGCCTCCGCCTCGAATTTCTTGCTCCACTGGTTTTCGCAATCGAGCGCGATGGCGTAGGGCAGGAATTTCTCGAACACTTCGGGTGTCACGTTCGGCGGATTGAGCGCTTCGAGGCGGTCTTTCTCGGCCGTGACAAGGAACATGCGAAAGCCGTCGATCTCGTCATAAATCTTGGCCCCGGCCAGCGTCGGCGCCTTGAGCCAGTGATAAAACAAATAGGCGGCGATGCCGCCCAGGCTGAGCACGACGGCCGCTCCCATGGGCACGGCACGGCCGAGCACTGTCACTGCGAAAATCCAGGCTGCGGTGAAGGGCACGGCGAAAACAGTGATGACGATAGCACTCAGAACATTGCCGATCCGCGAACCCGGCCCGGACCACGCACCTGTCCAGGCATCCGCTGTCCGGTGCAGGAGAAATGTTGTCCCGACCGACCATCCCGCAAGCCAAAGCAGCATGAATCCGGCAACACCGGGATCGTCACAGAGCAGCGCAGACGCGACGGCGGTCAATGCCAGAATGGCGAGTCCACCAAAAAACCAGTGGCTGTTGGTCACGAAATAGACGCGCTCATATTCATTGGTGAGCGAGCTTTTCAAGGCGGATATCGACAAGGCAATGACGGCGTGATTGTCCTGTTTCAGTTCGATGCTGTCGCCGAGTTCAAAAAGCCTGTTGGCGATCGCGGCCTCGCCATGGGCGAGTTCCGCCTCGCCGGGCGACTTGCCTGTCCGCGTCAGCGTGTAGACGCGTCCGGCTTCGGAAATCTTCAGATAGCCTTTCACCGCCATGTCTACGAGAGACGCCGCATAGGATTTGCGGTCATAGGCCATGCGATGCACGAAGCGCACCGACGCGGGCGAGAAATCCTTTGGCGGCGCGAAAAGCGGCACAATCACGCCGCGCTTTGGATCGCGGCCATGTTCGTACCAGGCCACTGTGAAATAGATGAGCAAAATCAGGACACCGAAACAGGCGACAAGCAGGCTGGCATTGTCGCGCAGGTACCAGCTGCGCATTTCCTCCGGCGAGGGCGGAATGACGGCACCTTTCGCGAATCCCACGGCGATGGTCAGCCCTTCCTGGGATGCGAGCGGCCGGGTCGTCTCAAATTGCATCGACGTATCGGACAGATTGCGCGAGGTGGCATTCTGCATCGTCGAACCAGCCGCCCCGGTATAGGCGGAATTCCGCAGGATATGTGCGCCGCCGGGCAGTGTGACCGTCGCCTCGGCATGATCGATCGGGAAGAGCCAGAAATTGCCGGTGACGTTCCAATAGAGCTCGTCATAATCTTCGAAGAAGCGGATCTGCCGGTCGGTCGCGTAGGTCAGCGTGAAGATGTGCGAGCCGGGTGCAATCTCGTTGTTGGGATCTCCGATCTTGACGCGCTCTCCCGAATCGATTCCCTCGACGGAATATGGCTCCGGATGCCCGTCCATCGAAACCGACAACACGTCGAACCCGACATGCACACGCCGGCCGCCGTGGTCATAAACGGTAGGGAAATCGCGATAGATGCCGTGGCGGATGTTTTCGCCTTCGGACGTCGCGGTGATGTTTTCGGTGACGGTAAGTGCGCCCGTCTGGGTCACGCGCACATCGCTCGCATAATTTGTGATGCGCTCATCGGCATGTGCCGGCAATGCGAGCACTGCGAACAACGCCGCGGTAAGGGCGGCGCGAGGCATCATCCCGCGAACGTCACTTTGGGTGCGTCGCGATCGGCTGCATTGTCGATCTCGAAGAACGGTGCCGGTTTAAAATTGCCGAAGCCGGCGACCAGGTTCGACGGGAATTGTTCGATGACCACGTTGAAGTCCCGCACAGCGCCATTGTAGTAGCGCCGCGCCAGCTGAATCTGGTCCTCGACATCGGCCAGGTCTTTCTGCAGCGATTGGAAATTGGCGCTTGCCTTCAGGTCGGGATAGGCCTCCGCAACGGCCAGAACATGCCCGATGGCAGCCGTGATGGCCGTTTCGGTCTGCGCGCGGGCGGCGACATCGCCCTGCCCTTGCCCCGTCGAGCGCAGCCGCGCGAGTTCGTCGAACGTATCGCGCTCATGGGCCGCGTAGCCCTTCACCGTCTCGACCAGATTGGGAATGAGGTCGGCCCGGCGCTTCAATTGCGTCTCGATACCGCTCCAGGCCTCGGCAACGATGTTCTTGCGTCGCACGAGGCCGTTGTAAATCGACACGGCCCAAAGTGCCGCCACGACGACAATGCCAAGAAGAATCAGCCCGCCCATCGGCGAACGCTATCCGCTTCTGGTTGAGAGGTCCATCGGGACCCGTATGCTGGCGACCATCGGCTGGCCGCGATTCTGAGGGCACCCTTCGCAGTGAACGAGGGCAGGCGAATTCCGCGAAACACGCTCGCCGCCTTAGGCTGCGGCCGCCACCCCACTTCGATCCTCGATTTGGGGAACGAGGAGCGGGGCAAACACGATCCGGGCCAACAGCAGAATCGCGGCGGAAATGCCCATCAGCACACAGTGCATGACCCAGAAGGTCGCATTCGGCATCGTTCCGAGGAGCCCGCCAAGATAGCCGGTTAGCAGGTTTCCCATGAACAGGTGAATATAATAGACGGCGATCATGATGCCGCCCAGTCCCTTTGGGGCGGCGCGCGAATACAGCGCGAGTCCGACCGGCAAAACGTTGGAAAAGCCGATGTCGTTCAGGATGTGGAACCCAAGCGCCCAGTAGAGCGGTATGCGCTGGTGCGTGCTGTCGACAACCACAGCGCAACCCGCAAGCACCAGGGGCCCAACGGCGCTGATCGCCACGCCGATGACGATCTTGGTGATTTCAGCCGGTTCGCGCCAACGCTTGCCATACCATCGCCAGAACGCAATGACGCCGATCATCGCGACCGCGCTGACGATAGCATCCATTGATACGAGCGAAGTGATCGGCAAGTTGATACCGAAAATCACGGTCTGAAACGTCTTTTCGCCCCATACGAGGTAGGCGTCGGAGATTTGCTGATTGCCGATGATCGAAAGTGCGAGCAACGGCAGTAGCACCACGAGGAGAGCAACCGTCCTCCAGTCTCGCGCCGTGAGTGGCGGCCGCTCAACATGGTCGCCCACGGTCCGCACTGGCTCGGGAGGATAGGTGCTGCGGCCCATGAGGTAGATGGCAAGGGCCAGCACCATGCCAATACCGGCGGCGACAAATCCCAGGTGCCAGTCGATATCCCGCGCCAGCCAGCCGCAAAGTGTGGGCGAAACAATAACGGCCAGTTGGATGCCGAGAAAATAGATCTGGAAGCCGTCGGCGCGTCGCGGATCGTCGGTCCGGTAAAGCGCGCCAACCTGGCTCGCAATGTTGGCCTTGAAGCAGCCGACACCCGCGAGCAGCAATGCCAGCGCGATGAGAAAGGTTGAATTCAGCGCCAGCAGGAAGCCGCCGGCAAGCGGGGTCACATAAACGAGTGCCGCGTAGAGTTGCGCCGTGTTCGAGGCGAGCGCCATCTGCGATTGCGAGTGATAGACCCAGCCAATGAAGCGTCGAAAAGCGCCAAACCCCCACACCTGTTCGATGTGTCCCGGGAGGAGCAGGTAATGCACAAGATACAACACCAGCAGGGTCTGCATGCCGTAGTAGCAGAACCGCTCCCAGAATTCGGAAGCCGAGAGCCAGCCCAGCCCGGCCGGGTGCCCAATGAACGACGTGTCACGGTTGTTCCTGCCCTGCAAATCCGCCGCCACCGATGTGGTCGCCATCTCGCTCACCCTGGACACCCTTGCGCTCGCAACGGCACCACTTTCGCGAAGCAGCCCCCCTTTCGCAAGACACGGAGCCTTGAGGGGGTAGCGGCCGCGGCTCGTCTGCGCCGGGCTCCACGCTGGCGACCGCGCCGATCCCGTAGCGTCCGCGGGCCGGCCGCCCAATTTCGCTCTTCCGCTCGGAGCATTCCCGTCGTATTTCAGAGTCGCTGCCGCAAAGGAGAGCGACATGGCCAACCGCGAACAACGACCCCACAAGGAAAAGAAGAAGCCGAAGGCGGACAAGAACAAGGACAAGGCGACATCCACATCCCCCTTCGCGGAATCCCCCAATCGCAGCAAACCCGTTCCGGGCGGGAAGAAGTAGTCGCCGAATCGGGAGCTGGTCGGCTGATTACGGCAGGATGCCGAACTCGCCGTATCCTTGTGGCACGTGACTATCGATTGCCTTGGCGGCGGCGATGTCGGCGTCTCTGGCAGAGTTGTTTCCCATGCGCCGTTCGACAATTCCCTTCATCAACAGGGCTTCGGCACTGTTGGGGTGTTTCTGTTGGACCGCGTTAAGCTCCGTTAGGGCCAGTTGCCAGTTCGCCTGTCGAAACGCGACGATGCCGCGCCCCAGATGCGCTGTTTCATCTGAGGGGTCGATTTCCAGGGCGCCCTCGCAGTCTTTGACCGCAGCATCGAGTTCAAGTCCCGCGAGAGCCCTTCTCTTGCATCCGTCGCCAAGCCCGGTTCGTAAAGCTCTTCCCAGTTCGTTCAACGCGTTCGCGTAGTCAGCCTCTTCGCGTCCCGGCCTGTCCATATTGGATCGATCGGTCGTCGAACCTTCGATATGTCCCGTACGGTATTCGGTGTCCGATTTGCCGCGCCAAAGTTGCAGCTTGTCCGGTCCGGATTGTCGCAGAGCGAGGAAATCCGCCAGCGCGTGGTCGCCGTCGCCCGCCTCCAGATACAGGCTGGCGCGATTGGCGCGTGCCTGCCAAAGATTCGGCTGCAGCGCGAGCGCCCTGCTATAGGCATCAAGTTCCCGTTGGCGGTCGCCGCCCTGAGATTGATAAACAATCGCCAGATCAAGCCACGCAAAGGCGATTTCGTCCTGATCGACGCCGCTGGCGTTGATGACCGCCATGCAGTTTCGAATGCGGATATCCGCCAATTGGGACGGATCATCGCATCGATTGAGCGACACCACGATCGCATCCATCTGCGCCTGTGCCGCCGTCGAAAGTCCGGCGACAAGTAAAAGCACTGCCGCAGAAACCGAATTCGACATAGACATTCCCCCGCCCGTTGCCTGACGATAGCAGAAAGTCCGTCTCATACGAATGGGACGTAGGGGCCGCCATCCTTAGAACAGGGCGTTGAACTCGTGGACCGCCGCCGCAGGTCCTCGCGTATGACTCCACACGCCGCCTGAAACCGCGAGAAAGTCCGCACCTGCCTCGACAAGCGGGCGCGCGTTGTCGATTGTGATGCCGCCGATCGCGACGCAGGGCACGGTCATGACGTCCGACCACCACGACAACAGCTCGATACCGCAGCGCGCTTTGGGTTCCTTCGTCGTTGTTTCGAAGAAGGCGCCAAACGCCACATAGTCGGCGCCTGCTTCCGCCGCGCTCATCGCGAGGTGTCGCGAATCATGGCATGTTACGCCGACAATCGCCTCGCGCCCCACTGCCGCGCGCGCTTCCGCGAATGATCCGTCATCCTGCCCGATATGCACGCCATCGGCGCCCACCAGCGCCGCGAGATCGGGCCGGTCGTTCAATAGAAAAGCCGCCCCAGACCGCTGCGCAATCGGCCGCAGCATATCGCAGGCATGGCGTATGGCATCGTCCGGCGCATCCTTGAGGCGCAACTGCAGACACGCCACGTCACCCGCATCGAGCGCGGCTTTGAGCATTTCAGAAAATGCATGCGGCTCGAGTTTCGGCGGCGTGATCAGATAGAGCCGGCAGCGTTCCGTCACGCTGCGTCTTTTTCCAGATTCGGCCGCCACTCGCCGGCTGCGGCAAGGCCGTTCATGCGGGCGCGATGGGCAAAAGCCTTCTGTGCTGCGGCGACGTTTTCCGCCTTGCCGCTCCACGCCTTTTGCGGCGCAGACTGCAAGGCGCGTCCATAGGAGAAGGTGAGCGGCCACGGCAAATGTTGATGGGCGGCGTTCATGGCGTTCAGATGCGCCGTGGCCTGCTCGTCCGACTGGCCGCCCGAAAGAAATGCAATGCCGGGAACCGCCGCAGGTACGCAGCGCTTGAGGACCTGCACGGTGCGCGCCGCCACCTCGTCGATGGACGCTTGCTTCGCGCATTTCGCACCCGACACGATCATATTGGGTTTGAGGATCATGCCCTCGAGCTCTACGCGCTGCTGGTAGAGCGCGTAAAAAACTTCCTTGAGCGTCCACTCGGTAACGTGCGCACAGGTTTCGATGTCGTGGTCGCCATCCATCAGCACTTCGGGCTCCACGATCGGCACGATATTTTCTTCCTGGCAGAGTGCTGCGTAACGCGCGAGCGCGTGGGCATTTGCCGAGATGGCCGTAAAAGTGGGAATATCCTTGGCGATATCGATCACGGCGCGCCACTTGGCAAAACGCGCGCCCAGCCCGCGATACTCCACAAGCCTCTCGCGCAGCCCATCCAGACCTTCGGTGATTGTTTCGCCGGGACATTGCGACAGCGGTTTCGCGCCCAGATCGACTTTGATGCCCGGTATGGAACCGGCCTGTTCGATCAGTTTCACCAGCGGCGTGCCGTCCTTCGCCTTCTGTCGAATCGTTTCGTCATAGAGGATGACCCCGGAAATCCGCTGCGACATGGCGTCGGTCGTGCGGAACAGAAACTCGCGATAGTCGCGGCGGTTTTCCTCCGTCGAGGCCACGCCGATCTTGTCGAATCGCTTTTTGATCGTGCCCGAGCTTTCGTCAGCCGCCAGTAAGCCCTTGCCTTTGGCCACCATCGCTTTGGCAGTCTTCGCGAGTTCCGCGCTGTTCATTGTCCGTCTCCTCAAGATCGCATTAGGGCGGCCACACCGGGAAGCTCGCGACCTTCGAGCCATTCCAGGAAGGCACCGCCCGCCATTGACACATAGGAAAAATCATTGGCGACACCGGCGGCATTGAGCGCCGCAACAGTATCACCGCCACCCGCAACGGAAAGAAGTTGCCCGGTCCTTGTCCGCGCCGCGACCGCCTTCGCGGCTGCAACCGTTCCGCGCTCGAAGGGCGGCGTTTCGAATGCGCCGAACGGCCCGTTCCAGACCAGCGTCCGCATTTTGTTCAGCTGCGAGATGAACGCATCGATCGAGGCCGGCCCCACATCCAGAATCATTTCATCGGCCCCGACATCCTTGATCCCGACCGTGCGCGACGGCGCGTGCGCCTTGAATTCTCGCGCCACAACGGCATCGACGGGAAGCAGGATGGTCGCGCCGCTGGCCGCACCGGCTTTCAGAACCTCCCGAGCCGTTTCGAATTGATCGGTCTCGCAGAGCGATTTGCCGATTTCGAAGCCCTGCGCCGCGAGGAACGTATTGGCCATGGCGCCGGCAATGACCAGCATATCGACCTGCTTCACCAGATGGCCCAGCACGGCAATCTTGCTGGAAATCTTTGCGCCCCCAACAACCGCGAGCAGTGGCCGCTCGGGCTTGTCCAGCGCCTGATGCAGGTGGGTCAGTTCGGCTTCCATCGCGCGCCCGGCCGCCGATGGCAGCAACTGGGCAAGGCCTTCGGTCGTGGCATGAGCACGGTGCGCAGCCGAGAAAGCATCGTTAACGAAAATCTCGCCGAGATCTGCCACTGCTTTTGCAAAGCCCGGTTCGTTTTTTTCTTCGCCCGCGTGGAACCGCGTGTTCTCGAGGAGCAGGATTTCGCAATCATTCAGCCGGGCCACGGCCATCTCAGCCGTTTCGCCGGCACAGTCATCCGCAAATGCCACGGGCCGGCCGATCGCATCGGAAAGTGCGGCGACCACCGGCTTCAGCGACATGGAAGGAACAACCTTCCCTTTCGGCCGATCGAAGTGCGACAGCACGATCACGCGCGCGCCTTTCTCCGCCAGTTCGCGGATGGTTGGCGCCTGGCGCGCGATACGCAGCGCATCGCTCACCTTCCCGTCCTGCATGGGGACATTCAGGTCCGCACGCACCAGCACGCGCTTGCCCGCGACGTCGAGATCATCCAGCGTAGGAAAGCGCGCTCCCATCAGAGAAAGCTGCCCATCCTGACGGCCATATCCGCCATGCGATTGGAGAAACCCCACTCATTGTCGTACCACGACATGACACGCACCAGATTGCCGTCGATGATTTTGGTCTGATCGAGCGCGAAGCTCGACGACGCCGGATCATGGTTGAAGTCCGACGATACCAGCGGCGCATCAATGATCTCGAGAACGCCCTTCAGCGGGCCGGCAGCAGCGGCCTTTGCGGCGTTGTTGATTTCTTCGACACTGGTGCTTCGCTTCGCCACAAACTTGAAATCAATCACCGATACGTTCGGTGTCGGCACGCGCATCGAGACGCCGTCGAGCTTCCCCTTGAGTTCCGGCAGCACCAGACCTACCGCTTTCGCGGCACCGGTCGAGGTCGGAATCATGGAGAGTGCCGCGGCACGGCCGCGATAGAGATCCTTGTGCAGCTGATCGAGCGTCGGCTGATCGTTGGTATAGCTGTGAATGGTGGTCATGAAGCCTTTTTCGATACCGACGGCCTCGTGCATCACCTTGGCGACGGGTGCGAGACAGTTGGTCGTGCAGGAGGCGTTGGAGACAACGATGTGTTCGCCAGTGAGCTTGTCGTCGTTGACGCCGCGCACCACGGTCAGGTCAACGCCATCGGCAGGCGCCGAGATCAGCACACGCTTTGCACCGGCGGTAAGATGCGCAGCGGCTTTTTCCTTCGACGTGAAAATGCCGGTGCATTCCAGCGCGACATCGACCGACAGGTCGCGATGCGGCAGTTCAGCCGGATTCTTGATCGCTGAAACGCGTATGCGATGGCCATCCACGATCATGTGATCGCCATCGACCCTCACCTCGCCCGGAAACCGGCCATGGACAGAATCGTAGCGCAACAGATGCGCGTTGGTTTCGATCGGGCCCAGATCGTTGACGCCCACGACGACGATATCCGTGCGCTTCGATTCCACGATGGCGCGCAGAACCAGTCGCCCGATGCGGCCGAAACCGTTGATCGCCACGCGAATGGCCATGATGTCCTCCTACTTCCTGTCGTTGAGGGCCGCGAGCGCGGCATCTGCCGCCGCCTCGGCCGTGATGCCGAATTGCGAATAGAGATCCTTGTGGGGGGCGCTGGCCCCGAAGCCGTTCATGCCGATGAACCGGCCTGCCGCGCCGAGATAGCGCGACCAGCCGAAGGACGAAGCAGCTTCCACGCCAATCCTAACGGTTCCCGGCCCCAGCGTGGCGTCACGATATGTTTCGGGTTGTTCTTCGAACAATTCCCAGCATGGCATCGAGACAACGCGCGCGCCGATATTGTCGGCAGCCAACCGTGCGCGGGCGGCCACGGCGATTTCCACTTCCGATCCGGTCGCCAGAAATGTGACCTGTGCTTCACCTTCGGCCGGCGCGAGTTCGTAAGCGCCGCGTTGCGCAAGATTGTCGTGGGTATGGGACGTCCGCACGGTGGAAAGCGATTGCCGCGTCAGCACGAGAATGCTCGGCCGGCGTTCCTGCGCGAGCGCGATTTGCCAGCATTCCGCGGCCTCGACAGCATCCGCCGGCCGCAGCACGAGGAGGTTGGGGATGGCGCGCAACGCCGCCAGATGCTCGACGGGCTGGTGGGTTGGTCCGTCCTCGCCCAGGCCAATCGAATCATGCGTCATCACATGGATGACACGCAGACCCATCAGCGCTGCCAGCCGGATCGATGGGCGGCAATAATCGGAAAAAACAAAGAATGTTCCCGAATAGGGGATGATTCCGCCATGCAGCGCGAGCCCGTTCATCGCCGCCGCCATGCCGTGCTCGCGGATGCCGTAATGCACGAAGCGACCGCCAAAAGACCCCGGCGCGATGGCATCGAAGCCCTTGGTGCGCGTGTTGTTGGAACCGGTGAGATCGGCCGAGCCGCCCAGCGTGAGCGGTGTGACCGCGTTGATGCGTTCCAGCGCCAGTTCCGACGCCTTGCGGGTTGCAATGGCTGGCCTGGTCTCGCTGATTTCGGCCTTCAACGCGACGAGCGCACCGGAAAGGCCTTCCGGCAGGGTGCCGTCGAGCGCTTGCGCGAAGGCCTCTCGCTGTTCCGGCGGTTGGGCCTGTCGCGAGGCTTGCCAGGCGGTTTCGGCATCGCTCCTGCGCGCCCCGATCGCCCGCCATTCGGCCAGGATGTCATCCGGAATCACGAAGGCCGGATGGGGCCAATCAAGGGCCTCGCGCGCACCGGCCACTTCTTCCACACCGAGCGCCTCGCCATGGGATTTGGCCGTGCCTGCCCGGGTCGGCGCTCCGAAGCCGATAATGGTCCGGCATGCGATGAGCGTTGGGCGATCGCCGGCCTGTGCCATCTCCAGCGCCCGCGCCACATCGGCCGCGTCGTGACCGTCGCAACGCAGCGCCTGCCAGCCCAAGGCCTCGAACCGTTTGAGCGTATCGGTCGAATCCGCGAGATCCAATGGCCCATCGATCGAGATGCGGTTGTCGTCGAACAGCACGATCAGCCGCGACAGCTTCAGATGGCCCGCAAGGCTCGCGGCTTCGTGGCTGATGCCTTCCATGAGATCGCCGTCGCTCGCGATGACATAGGTGCGATGATCGACCAGCCTGTCGCCGAAGCGGGTATTCAGGTGTCGCTCGGCCAACGCCATGCCGACCGCGGTCGCGAAACCCTGTCCCAACGGCCCCGTCGTCGTCTCGACACCTGGCACATGGCCGTATTCGGGATGACCGGCGCACGGACTGCCCCATTGGCGGAAGCGGCGGATGTCGTCGAGCGAGATGCCTGGGTAACCCGTCAAATAAAGCAGGGCATAAAGCAGCATCGACCCATGACCGGCGGACAGCACCAGCCGGTCGCGGTCGGGCCATTGCGGTTGCGCGGCCGAGAATTTGAGGAAGCGGGCAAACAGGACGGTCGCGACATCGGCCATGCCCATCGGCATGCCGGGATGGCCCGAATTTGCAGCCTGAACCGCATCCATCGCCAAAGCGCGCACGGCATTCGCCAGGCGTCGAACGGACGCCTGGTCAAGCTCGGGCTGGCATGCCCGGGTCGAAGAAACTACCGCCGTCATAGGGATTGGCTGCACGCCCCAAGCGAGGGGGTCGCCTTAGCGACCGCCCGGCGCATCCGTCAAGGGCGCGCTCTTGTCGTTGACCCTGTTTCGCTGCGCGGCCTAAGGTCGCCCGGCAACGGACACAAGTATACCGATGGGTCTATCAGAGGCCATGAAGCGGCTTACCGCCGCGCTCGACCGGCTTGAAGAATCTGCGGCTCCCGGCATGGAGACGGAGGCTGCGCGTGTGCGCGCCGCGGCGGAAATTGCGGCGTTGACGCAGGAGCGCGAGGTTCTGCTGGCGAGGATCGCCGAGCTCGAGCAGGAGACCAGAGCCCTGGCCAGTGTGACGGAAGAAGTGGAAGGGCGCCTCGATCAGGCGGTCGAGGAAATCCGCGGCGCGCTCGGGCGCTAGCCAGAAAGAGGATCAATGCCGCTCGTCAACGTCATGGTAAATGCCCGGGCCTACACGATCGCCTGCGATGAGGGCGAGGAAGCCCATCTGAAGGAACTGGCCGCGCATGTCGACACCAAGGTCCGCAGCTTGCTGGAATCCGTCGGACAGGCCGGCGAACAGCGCCTGTTCCTGATGGCGGCCTTGCTGATCGCCGATGATTATTTCGGCGCCATGGGTCTGCTCGACCGCCGGGCCAAGGAATTGGGTGAGTTCGAGCGTACCCGAGGAGAGGTCGGCGAGCAGGTCGCGGGAACCGAGCATCGCGCGGCGCAAGTGCTCGAAGAGGCCGCCCGGCGGGTGGAAGATATTGCGGCGCGGCTTGGGCACGCATAGCTTAGGTCTTGGACGGGTACTGCCTCGCGCGACAGGAAAGCGATACCCAGGGGCCTTAATGGTACTCACCGGGAGCTGTCCCTGACCGGGGCCGTGGCCTCGGATATATGGCGCCCACCTGCACTTGCAGGCCCGTGAGGATCCGGTTCCATCGGCGTTGGCGGTCCCGTCCACTTCTCCCTGAGACTGTTCGCAACGGAGCCGCACGACCGCTGCTTCGCAAGCGCGCCTGGAGTCCGGCATGCGTCTGTTTTTCATGGGTGACATCATCGGACGGCCCGGGCGCGAGGTCGTCGGAGCGGAGCTGCCGGGCCTTCGCCGCGCGCTCAACCTCGATTTCGTGATCGGCAACGGCGAGAATGCTGCCGGAGGTTTCGGCCTGACCCGCAAAGTGGCGACCGAACTCTTTGCCTGCGGGATCGACGTGATCACGACCGGCAACCACTGGGCCGACCAGCGGGAAATCCTGACCTACATCCAGGAAGAAGATCGCATTCTACGGCCAGGCAACTACCCCAAGGGTACGCCGGGGCGCGGCGCGGGGCTGTTTGAAGCCCGCACGGGCGGACGTGTGCTGGTCGTCAATGTGATGGGCCGCACCTTCATGGATCCCCTCGACGATCCCTTCGGGGTCGTGGAGGGGGAGATGGCGGCCTGTCCGCTGGGCGAAGCGGCCGATGCGGTCGTGGTCGACATCCATGCCGAGGCCACGTCGGAAAAGATGGCGATGGGCCATTTCTGCGATGCGCGCGCCAGCCTGGTCGTGGGCACCCACAGCCATGTGCCGACTGCCGACGCGCAGATCCTTCCGGGCGGCACCGCCTACCAGACCGACGCCGGCGCCTGCTGCGACTATGATTCGGTCATCGGCATGGAAAAATTCGAGCCCGTGCAGCGTTTCACACGCAAGATGTCATCGGCCCGATTCTCGCCGGCCACGGGACCGGCCACGCTTTGCGGGGTTTTCGTGGAAACAAATGCGAGCGGATTGGCCAAGCGCATAGAGCCGGTTCGGGTGGGCGGGAGGCTGAGGCAAACAATTCCGGAGTTATAGCGGTTTACGTGGGACGCTCACCTTGTGTATGTTCAGGCTGCATGGAAATAACTCTGACAGAGGCGTTAGGTGTATTGCGCAGGAACGCCAAGACGCTCCGGGCACGAGGTGTCGCTCGGGCCGCCGTCTTCGGTTCGGTGGCGCGACGCGAGGCCCACGCCGACAGCGATGTCGATATTCTCATCGAGATCGATCGGGAACGAGCGATCGGCCTGTTTGACTATGCGGAACTTTGCGAAGACATCGCCAATTTGTTCCCAGTCCGCGTCGATGTTGTAAATTCGCGTAAACTAAAGCCATTGCTTCGCGATTCGATACTTCGTGACTGCATCGATGCCTTCTGAACGATCGTCAGCGCAAAGGCTCGATGATATTCTCCAAAATATTGAGGCGGTGCGCAAGTTTACGTGCGAATCGCGGTTTGAAGATTTTCTTGGAGACCTCAAGACGATATACGCCGTCACTCGTGCTCTGGAGATCATTTCCGAAGCATCACGTCACCTTCCGCCCGATATGAAGGCGAGAATGACGGGAATAAATTGGAAGGGGATTGCGGCCGTCGGAAATGTGTATCGGCATGCCTACGATTCCGTAGAGGAGCGTTTTGTGTGGGAAGTAATTGTCACACATCTGGATCCTTTGCGATCTGCCGTGATCGCTGAATTGAACCATCTCGGCTATCCGAAGGAGAACCCCAGCGGATGAGGCGAACTTGAAGATCACGGTTTGGCCGGTTATGTGACCGGTCGCTAAAGGTTTGCCATGGCCGGACATTCCCAGTTCAAGAACATCATGTTCCGCAAGGGGCGCCAGGACAAAGAGCGTTCCAAGCTCTTTTCCAAGCTTGCCCGCGAAATCACCGTCGCGGCCAAGCAGGGCCTGCCGGATCCCGCCCACAATGCGCGCCTGCGTGGCGCGATTATCGCGGCGCGTGCCCAGAACATGACCAAGGACAGCATCGAGCGCGCGATCAAGAAGGCCAGCGGCGGCGATGCCGAGAATATCGAGGAAGTCCGCTACGAAGGTTATGGCCCAGGCGGGATCGCCCTGATCGTCGAGACGCTGACCGACAACCGCAACCGCACCGCGGCCGATGTCCGCTCCGCCTTCGCGAAATATGGCGGCGCCCTGGGCGAGACCAATTCCGTTGCCTTCCAGTTCACCCGCTCGGGGGTGATCGCCTATCCAGGGGAAGCCGGTTCCGACGACACTATGCTGGAAGCTGCGATCGAGGTGGGCGCCGACGAATGCGTCTCCGGCGAAGATCTGCACGAGTTTCTGACCAGCATCGAGAACTTCGTGACGGCGCGCGATGCGCTGGAGGCCAGATTTGGCGCACCCCAATCCGCCAGGATCGAATGGCGGCCCAACACCATGACCGCCATCGGCGACGACGCGGGCGAGACGCTCGTGAAGCTTCTGGAAATGCTCGAAGATCATGACGACGTGCAGAACGTCTATGGCAATTACGAGTTCTCCGACGCCCTGATGCAGAAGCTCGGCGAGGCCTGAACGCTATTGCGCGGTAGCGCCAGCTTGCCGACACTGGCGGCCGAGCGATTCGCGAAGAGTGCCGATGATCAGAATGCGCATTCTTGGCATCGACCCCGGTCTCGCCCGCATGGGATGGGGCGCGATCGAAGTGGACGGTGCGCGCCTCTGTCACATCGCGCATGGAACGTTGACGAGCAACGCGAAATTGGAGCTGGGGGAGCGCCTGCTGCTGTTGCATGACGGTCTCTGTTCCATCATTGCGGAATTGGCACCGTCGGCGATTGCCATCGAACAGACGTTTGTTCATCGCGATCCGCAGGCTGCGCTGAAACTCGGTCAGGCGCGCGCGATAGCGCTGCTCGCCGCGGCACGCGCAGGCGTCTCGGTTGCCGAATACGCTCCCAATCATGTGAAAAAATCCGTCGTAGGCGTCGGACATGCCGGCAAGGAACAGGTCCAGGCGATGGTGCGCCGCCTGTTGCCGCTGGCACGACTCGATTCATTCGACGCATCGGACGCCTTGGCGCTCGCGATTTCCCACGCGCACCTGTCCGGGACACGTTCCCGGCTTGCCGCCCAGCTCGCATGATCGGCAAGCTTTCCGGCACGATCGACGCGATTGCCGAAGACCACGCAATCATCGATGTCGGCGGAGTGGGTTATCTCGTGCATTGTGCGAGCTCGACGCTTGCACGGCTGACCGAAGGAACGCGCGTCAGCCTCGCGATCGAGACCCGCGTGACCGATGAAGCGATTCGCCTCTATGGCTTTCTCGGCGCCGAGGAACGCGAGTGGTTCCGCCTCCTGCAGAACGTGCAAAGCGTGGGCGCCCGCGTGGCGCTCAGTGTGCTGTCCTCGCTTGACGTGCGCGAACTGGAACGCGCAATCGCGCTTGGCGACAAGGCCGCCGTCGGACGTGCGCAAGGCGTTGGACCAAAGCTTGCCACGCGCATCGTGACGGAGCTGAAAGACAAGGCGCCTTCGATGATGCTGCGCGCTCATGCGCAGGATGTGCGCCTGCAGGGTTCCCATCCCTCCGGCGCCGCGGCCGAGGCTGTCGCAGCCCTGATCAATCTTGGCTATTCGGATGGCGAAGCCGCCGAGGCCGTGGCGCGCTCTGCGCGTGAATTACCCGACGCCCCGGCAGACATTCTGATCCGCGAATCCCTGCGGTCGATGGGCCGCCAGAAGCTGGTGAGCTGACGCGATGTCCGCTTCCCCTTCGGCAACGGAAAAAAACCGGCTGGTTGCGCCCGAACGCGTGGATGATGACGCGCTCGAATCCAGCCTGCGGCCCAAGCAGCTCGCCGAATTCGTGGGACAGAAGCAGATCCGCGAGAATCTCGCCGTCTTCATCGCAGCGGCGCGAGCGCGACAGGAAGCGCTGGATCATGTGCTGTTCTCCGGGCCGCCCGGGCTGGGCAAAACGACACTTGCCCAGATTGTTGCGCGTGAACTGGGCGTCAGCTTCCGCGCCACATCCGGGCCGGTGCTCGCCCGCGCCGGAGACCTTGCGGCCATCCTTACAAATCTCGAACCGCGCGATGTGTTGTTTATCGATGAGATCCATCGCCTCGCGCCGGCTGTCGAGGAAATCCTGTATCCGGCCATGGAGGATTTCGAACTCGATCTGGTGATCGGCGAAGGACCCAGCGCGCGTTCGGTCAAGATCACGCTTGCGCCGTTTACACTGGTTGGCGCGACGACGCGTGCCGGATTGATCACGACCCCACTGCGGGACCGTTTCGGAATCCCGCTGCGCCTGAACTTTTACGAAGTCGATGAACTGGAATCGATCGTGGCGCGCGCCGCGCGCGTGCTTGGACTCGACGTCACCGCGGACGGCGCCCGGGAAATTGCCAAGCGGGCACGTGGCACGCCGCGCATTGCCGGCCGCCTTCTACGGCGCGTGCGCGATTTCGCGGTCGTCGCCGGACATCTGCCTGTGGACGTCGCCATCGCCGATGCCGCGCTCACGCGTCTTGAAGTGGACGCCCGCGGCCTCGACGCATTCGATCGGCGCTATCTCAAACTGATCGCCCAATCCTTCGGCGGCGGCCCGGTCGGCATCGAAACGATTGCCGCGGCCTTGGGCGAGGCACGCGACGCGATCGAGGAGATCGCCGAACCTTATCTTTTGCAGCAGGGATTCGTGCAGCGCACACCGCGCGGGCGCATTTTGAGCGGCGCGGCCTTCGGCCATCTGGGACTCGAGATGCCCAGGCGCGATCCCGCACAACCGGGTCTGTTTGGAAGCGGCAATGACGACGATTGCTGACACCGCAGGCTTCGGGCGCTTCGAAGGCCGCGTACACCTGTTGCCGATCAGAATATATTACGAAGACACCGATCTCTCGGGCGTTGTGTATCATGCGAACTATCTTCGCTACATGGAGCGCGGTCGCTCAGAATTTTTCCGTTGTGCGGGAATTACACGACTCGCCATGCTTGAGGGACCGGAACCATTCGCCTGGACGTTGCGCAAAGCAAGCCTCGAATATCGCAAACCGGCGCGCGCCGACGATCTGCTGGAAGTGCGCACCATCGCAACCGGCCTGACCGGCGCCCGCATGACGGCAGATCAAATGATATTTCGCGGCGAAGAACTTCTGACGCGCGGTCAGGTTGAGGCCTGCATCATGACCCTTTCGGGAAAGCCGCGGCGGATACCGGACGATATCAGGACAAAATTGCTGCCTTTGCTTTGTGTGACAGGAGCTTAGCATGCTGTGCCCAAATTCGGCCACGTTCAAATGCGCGAAATCCGGCCGATTTGGCTGGCCGAATCAGATGAGGCTGGCCGGTCTCCCGCCGGTGCAGAAGAGGATGCAGATGAGATTTGCGCGAGCAGCCGTTTGCATGGCGGCGGCGGTGGTTTTTGTTGCGCTCGCCATGGCGCATCCCGTTCGTGCGCAGGGCACGCCGAGTTCCGCGCCGACCGGCCCCAGCGCACAGACCGAACAATTGGGAGCGCCGCAGGCGGCTCCGACCACGGCCGTCGATGTCACGCAAACAGGCGGCACGCTCGGGCCCACCATGAGCACGTTTTCGATCTACGCGATGTTCATGCGCGCCGACCCCATCGTCAAAACCGTCATGACGGTGCTGGCGCTCGCATCGCTCTGGTCGTGGGCCATCATTTTCAACAAATGGATTGCTCTCGGCACGCTGAAGCGCCGTGCCGAATCGTTCGAGAAGTCCTTCTGGTCGGGCGCATCGCTTGACGAGCTTTATCAGCAATATGTTCAGAAGATCGACCACCCGATCGTGGCGGTTTTTGCATCGGCCATCCGCGAATGGCGGCGGGCGTTCGAGCATGGGCCGCCGCGCGACGCCCTGCTGCAGAGCATCAAGGACCGCATCGACAAATCGATGTCGGTGACGATTCAGCGCGAGACCCAGGGCATCGAGCGCCAATTGGGCTTTCTCGCCACCGTCGGCGCCACCGCACCGTTCGTGGGCCTGTTCGGTACCGTCTGGGGCATCATGAACTCCTTCTCGGCCATTGCGGCCCGGCACGATACGACCCTTGCCGTCGTCGCACCGGGAATTGCCGAGGCTTTGTTTGCGACGGCCATGGGGCTTCTGGCCGCGATTCCGGCCGTGATTTTTTATAACAAATTCGTCAGCGATATCGGCCGCTACACAGGGCGGCTCGAAAGCTTTGCCGATGAATTCTCCGCGATCCTTTCGCGGCAGCTTGACGAAAAGGCGCAGTGATGGCGGCCGCTGTCCGGCGCGAGGGTGGACGCCGCGGGCGACGGATCCGCCCGATGGCAGAGATCAACGTCACGCCTTTTGTCGACGTCATGCTCGTGCTGCTGATCGTGTTCATGGTGACGGCGCCCTTGCTGACGGTCGGCGTTCCGGTCGATCTGCCAAAGACCAAGGCTCAGGCCCTGAGCCAGGACAGGCAACCGCTCAGCGTTTCCGTAAAGCGCAATGGCACGATCTACCTTCAGAACACGCGCGTAGACGAAGACGATCTCGTCCCGCGTCTGACGGCCATCGCGGCGAACGGCTATGACCAGCGCATCTTCGTGCGCGGCGACAAGGCCGTGGACTACGGACGGGTCATGGAGGTGATGGCGCTGATCAGCGCTGCCGGGTTTACTCACATCGGACTGGTCACGGATGTCGCAAAGCCGCCCGGCGAGACCGACAAGAAATAGAATCTCCGCCGCTTCGCTGGCGGGCGACAGACGATCTCCGGTCGGTTGGATCGGATCGTTTGTGCTGCATGGCGCCATCATCGTCGGCACCCTGTTTACTTTCGCACGCACGCTGCAAATCCCCGACGAGGCGCCCCCGGTCGTATCCGTCGATGTCGTGACAGTTGTGGACAAGACCAACGTCATTCCAACCGTCCATCCCGCGCCACGTATTGCGCCGGAAGTTACGCCTCCGGCCCCCAAACCTGCGCCCGCCCCCCCGACGCCGCCAACGCCCCCGCCGCCACAGCAGGAAGCGCCGCCGCAGGTGACGCCCGAACCCGCGCCGTCCGAGCCGGTGGTAACTCCGGAACCCGCACCGGCCGTGCCGAAGCTCAAGCCGAAACCGGCGCCCACACCGGACAAGAAGAACTTCGACGTCGATAAGGTCCTGGCACTGCTGAACAAGGTGTCGCCGACCCAGAGTGCCGCGCCTAACGCGAAGGCGGCCCCACGCACCATGCGCGGGATCGGGGCGGAAAATGCGATGACCGCCGACCTCCAGGATTCGCTGCGCAGCCAGATCCAGCCATGCTGGAGCCCGCCGGTCGGCGCCCCTCATCCGGAGCAGCTTGTCGTCAGTTTCGACCTGTTCCTGAACGCGGATGGCTCCGTCGCACAGCCGCCACAATTGACTGGCACTGGACAGGCCGACTTGCACGATCCCTATGTGCGGGCGGCTGCGGACGCGGCGCGCCGGGCGATTTACACCTGTGCGCCCTACAAGCTGCCCGCCGACCGATACGCGCAGTGGCGAGAGATCAACCCGTTTATTTTCGATCCCAGGCAGATGCTGGGACAATAGGTGTGGAGTACACGCGATGAAAGCATTCGGCCTCGTTCTCGCCGCGGTTTCGAGCCTGCTTCTGGCAACGATGTCTCCCGCTGCGGCGGCCCTGCGTGTCGACGTCAATCAGGGCAATGTGCAACCGATGCCGATCGCGATTCCCGACTTCAGCGGGCCGCAGGCGAGCGATGCGGCGGCCGGGCAGAACATCGCCGGCGTGGTGCGCGCAGATCTGGAACGTTCGGGCATCTTTCACCCGCTCGATCCGAAATCCTTTGTCGAGCAAATCAAGGACATCAACGTTCCGCCGAACTTCGCCAATTGGCGCGTCATCAACGCACAGGGGCTGGTGACGGGCACAACCGCGATGCAGCCCGATGGCAGGTTGCGCGTCGATTTTCGGCTGTGGGACGTCTATGGCGAACAGCAGATGCTGGGCCTGCAATATTTCACGACGCCGGCGAACTGGCGGCGCATTGCCCATATGGTCTCGGACGCG
Source organism: Rhizomicrobium sp. (assembly GCA_036490345.1). Classification (GTDB taxonomy): domain Bacteria; phylum Pseudomonadota; class Alphaproteobacteria; order Micropepsales; family Micropepsaceae; genus Rhizomicrobium. The sequence continues at coordinate 195,193 of DASXEA010000036.1, forward strand.
ATCTATCAGCGCATCACGGGCGAGAAAGGCTATTTCGACACGCGCATCGTCTTCATTTCGGAAAGCGGCCCTCTCATAAATCGCAAGAAGCGTCTCGCCGTCATGGATGAGGATGGGGCGAACCCGATCTTCCTGACGCGCGGCAGCTATCTCGTGCTGACGCCGCGCTTCAATCCGAGCGCGCAGATGATTGCCTACATGTCGTATGTTTCGGGAAAACCCCGGGTCTATCTTTTCGATCTCGAATCGGGCCGGCAGCAAATGCTGGGCGATTTCCCCAATATGACCTTTTCCCCGCGTTTTTCGCCGGATGGCAACAAGGTTGTCATGTCGCTCGAGCAGAATGGCAATTCCGACATCTACGTCATGGATTTGCGGACCCGCAGCGTGAGACGTCTGACAACCGACCCCGCCATCGACACCTCGCCCAGCTATTCGCCGGATGGAAGCCAGATCGTCTTCGAATCCGACCGCGGCGGATCGCAGCAGGTCTATGTAATGAACGCCGACGGATCGAACGTTCACCGCATCAGCTTCGGAGCGGGCAAGAACGGCACGCCGGTCTGGAGCCCGCGGGGCGACATGATCGCCTTCACCAAGCAGTCCGGGGGAGCCTTCAGGATTGGCGTGATGCGTCCCGACGGCTCTGGCGAGCGGATGATTACGGACGGGTGGGAGGATGAAGGCCCCACCTGGGCGCCCAATGGCCGCGTGTTGATGTTTTCCCGCACCCTGAGGGGGGGGCACGGCTCGCAAATCTGGTCGGTCGATGTTACTGGCCGCAACGAAAGACGGGTGGATGCGCCGGGAGACGCCTCGGATCCCGCGTGGTCGCCCTTGATCCAGTAGGTGGTAAATTCCTACAATGGAAATGCTCCGGGCTTCTTTGGCCCCTCAAACGTTATAGCGATGGTGTGCGCCCTTACTTCCCACGCGCAGTCCCCGCGCACCCGGGGGATGTGCTTTTTTGGAGCCGCAATCTCATGTTGACGATTTCTCCGCGCTGGAAACTCGTGGTCCTGTCCTCTGCCCTCCTGATCGCTGCCTGCACGACCAAGCCGAAGCCTGTCGAAGCACCGCCGGCCGAAGCCCCTGCGACCACCTCCGCGCCGGCCCAGGTGCAATCCAGCGTCATGCCCGGAAGCGTGCAGGATTTCCGCGTAAATGTCGGCGATACGGTGCATTTCGACTACGACAAGTACAACGTGACCTCCGAAGACAAGGACGTCCTGCAGCGTCAGGCCTCGTGGCTTCAGAAATATCCGCAGGTGCGAGTCACGGTCGAAGGCCATTGCGACGAACGCGGCACGCGCGAATTCAACCTCGCGCTTGGCGCGCGCAGGGCCAACGCGGTGAAGGAATATCTGGTCAGTCTGGGCGTGAGCTCCGCGCGGCTGGACACGATTTCCTACGGAAAAGAGCGGCCCATGTGTACCGAATCCGACGAATCCTGCTGGGCGCAGAACCGTCGGGGCGTGACCACGATCACCAGCGGCGCAACCTCCTAGCCGGGACTGGCATTTTCTCGACAAGGGCGCTCCCCGCGAGCGTCCTTGTTGCTGCGCGCGACTTCCCGCGCAGCCCTATTTTCGGCTAAGTGTTGATCAAGATCGACATTGGCCTCGACTTCAGGGCACCGGGACGGCAGCGAACACGCATGAGCAGGAAATTCGCGGACAATTTTCGAATGGCAGCGGCGCTTCTGGCCGGTGTCGTGTTGTGCGGTACGGCCGCAGGCGCGGGCGAGCTTGACGCGGGCGCGGCGCAGGACCTGAAACTTCAAATGACGCAGGCCCAATCGCAGGCCGACACGCTCGAGCGCGAGCTTGCCAGAGCCAAGACCGACAATCTCCGGGTTGCGGATCTCTTCGGAGAAAGCGACGAGGAAAAAGCAGCCAGGCTCCAGCACGAACAGAACCAGGACCAGAATATCGCGACGCTCACCCAACGGCTGGGTGACCTCGAAGAGACTCTGCGCCGGCTCACGGGACAAGTCGAGCAGCTGGACCATCGCCTGACTGAATTGGGCGAGCGCGCAACCCGCATGCAAAAGGACTTCGACTACAAACTGTGCTCGCTCGCCGCGCAACAATTGGGCGCGCAATCCGAATCGAGCGACCAGCCCAGTACACTTCCCTGTACGGGCACTTCGCAGCAGGGCAGTTATTCGGGTGGGCCCGGCTCGGCAACGCCCCAGCCTCCTGCCGCCTCCGGAGGGCCCACGCATCTTGCGCCGCCGCCGGGTGTCCTGGGGACGCTGACGCGCAACGACGCGGCGAATCCGCCGGGGGCCCAACCCTCTGCTACTCAATTCGCCTCGCTGGACGCGCGGCCCCAATTCGAATCCGCGCTCAATCTCCTTGCCAAGGCTCAGTATGACGAAGCACGGGCCGCCTTCCGCAGCTTCGCCGACGCCTATCCGAAGGACGAGCTTGCACCGCAGGCCATCTATTGGGTGGGCGACATAGCGTATGTCCAGAAGGACTACCCCAACGCTGCCCGGGCCTTCGCCGAGGAGCTCAAGAAATACCCTTCGAGCCCCCGCGCGCCCGAAAGCATGCTCAAGCTCGGTCAGTCGCTGCTTTCGTTGAACCAGAAAAAGGAAGGTTGCACCGCCCTTGGCGCGCTCTCCGTCCGATATCCGACCGCTTCGAAATCCATCTCCGACCAGGCGCTCAACGCCCGCAAGACCGCCGGCTGCCGTTGATACGGAGGGGGGCGTCCTCGAGGGTCTCCTCGCCGAAGTCATGCGAAATGTGGCGGCCGAGGGCGCGCCCTGGCCTGGCGCAGTTGGCGTATCAGGCGGGGGAGACTCGGTCGCATTGATGCTGCTTCTGGCAGCGTGGGCGCGGAGCACAGGTGAACGGCCGCCCGTTGTCCTTTCAGTCGACCACGGCTTGCAGCGTGAGTCTGCGCATCAAGCGAGCCACGTTGCCGATCGTGCGCGGGCACATGGGCTCGAGTCCCATGTCTTGCGCTGGTCCGGCCGCAAACCCGGCTCCGATATCGAAGCGGCCGCGCGCGAGGCCCGCTACCGTCTGTGCGGAGAATGGTGCTGCAGCAATCGGATCGGCGGGCTTTATGTCGCGCATACGATCGACGATCAGGCGGAGACCTTCCTGCTCAGACTCGCCCGGGGCAGCGGGGTCGATGGTCTGTCATGCATGTCGACGGTGTCGTCGCTCCCGATCCCCCGAATGGAGAACGTAACGCTGGTACGCCCCTTGCTGAACATTCCAAGGTCCATGCTGCGAAACTATCTCCTGTCCCGAAAAGAGCCCTGGCTGGAAGACGCCATGAATACCGACCCACGTTTCGGCCGTGCCCGATTGCGGGCGGTGTGGCCGGCGCTCACGGCCGCAGGATTGACCTCGGTCCGCATTGCCGATGCCTGCAGACATCTGGCCCGGGCTCGCGACACGCTCCAGGAGGCCACAGGCTCGCTATTGGCCCGAATCGCACGGATTGAACCTCATAAGGCGTGGGTGGACGGGGCCGAACTCGGATCGGCGCCAGAAGAAATCGGCCTGCGCGCTCTGGCGGATCTTCTGATGCACATTTCTGGCCGTGTATATCGGCCGCGTTTCGCCCGGCTGGAAGCACTGCTCGCCGCGGTTCGCAGTGGCGGCCTTGGGGGAGGCCGAACATTGCACGGATGCCGCATTCGCCCCTTCCAGCGCAAGGACGCGGTTTTCGGTGCGGGGACAATTAGCATCGGGCGGGAAGCTGCCAGGCGCGGAACAATGGGGCAACCGCGGCGGGAGCCGACACCTGAAGGCGGCCACGATGGATATTAATCGGAACCCGAATCCGTCATTGCTGCAACTCGGCAAATTTCTTAACGTTTTGATGGCTGGCAAGGCAGTATGAAGTTCCTATCTAGGGAGATAGGTTCCTCCGACGCCGGGTGGGGCCCCAGGAAAGGACGGCCGTGAACAATCTTCGCAATCTCGCTCTCTGGATCATCATCGCCCTGTTGCTCGTTGCCCTATTCAACATGTTCCAGGGCACAGGCAATCATCCGGCGACCTCCACGGTGAGCTTCACCGAGTTCAACCAGGAAGTTGTCCAGGGCGAGGTGAAAAAGGTCACGATCCAGGGCGAGCAGATCAAATACGAAATGCCCAACGGCCAGACGTTCGTAACCTATGCCCCGAACGACAACGGGCTCGTTTCGCGGATGCTCGAGCACAATGTGAACATCACGGTCCAGCCGGCCGACGAAGGCATGCCGACCCTGATGAGCGTGTTCATCAACTGGTTCCCGATGCTGCTGCTGATCGCGGTGTGGATTTTCTTCCTGCGCCAGATGCAGGCGGGCGGCGGCAAGGCGATGGGCTTCGGCAAGAGCCGCGCAAAGCTGCTGACCGAGCGTACCGGCCGGGTGACGTTCGAGGACGTGGCCGGTGTCGACGAAGCCAAGGAGGAACTCAAGGAAATCGTCGAATTCTTGCGTGACCCACAGAAATTCCAGCGCCTGGGCGGCCGGATTCCGAAGGGCGTTCTTCTTGTCGGGCCTCCGGGCACGGGCAAGACGCTGCTCGCCCGCGCGATCGCCGGCGAAGCCAACGTTCCCTTCTTCACGATCTCTGGCTCCGACTTCGTGGAAATGTTCGTCGGCGTGGGCGCCAGTCGCGTACGAGACATGTTCGAGCAGGCGAAGAAGAACGCGCCCTGCATCGTGTTTATCGACGAAATCGACGCGGTTGGCCGCCATCGTGGCGCGGGCCTGGGCGGCGGCAATGACGAACGCGAACAGACCCTCAATCAGTTGCTTGTCGAAATGGACGGCTTCGAGTCGACGGAAGGCGTAATCCTGATCGCCGCGACGAACCGTCCCGACGTGCTGGATCCTGCGCTTTTGCGCCCAGGTCGCTTTGACCGGCATGTGGTCGTTCCCAATCCGGATCTGTCGGGCCGCGAGAAAATTCTGCGCGTTCACATGCGCAAGGTTCCGCTCGCACCGGATGTCGAGCCGCGCGTCATCGCGCGTGGAACACCCGGATTTTCCGGCGCAGACCTCGCCAATCTGGTGAACGAAGCGGCACTCCTCGCGGCCAGGCGCGGCAAGCGCGTGGTGACCATGTCCGAACTTGAGGACGCGAAGGACAAGGTCCTGATGGGTGCCGAGCGCCGATCGATGGCGATGACGGACGAGGAAAAGAAACTGACGGCCTATCACGAAGGCGGTCACGCCATCGTGGCGCTGACCGTCAAGGGCTCCGATCCCATTCACAAGGCGACCATCATTCCGCGTGGGCGGGCGTTGGGCATGGTCATGCGGCTTCCCGAACGCGACCAGCTTTCGGTCACGCGCGAGAAAATGCTTGCCGATATCTGCGTTGCGTTCGGCGGGCGAATTGCCGAAGAGCTGACGTTCGGCCATGAAAAAGTGACGACGGGCGCGGTGTCCGACATCGAAATGGCGACGCGTCTGGCGCGCGCCATGGTGACGCGGTTCGGCATGTCGGACGAGTTGGGACCTCTTGCCTACGCCGAAAACCAGGACGAGGTCTTTCTGGGTCATGCCATCGCGCGGCAGCAGAATGTTTCCGAGGCGACCGCGCAAAAGATCGACCAGGAAATCCGCGAAATCATCAATTCCTGCTACCAGCGGGCGCATGAGATCCTGAACACCCGCATCGACGATCTTCAGATTCTGGCCAAGGGCCTGCTCGAATACGAGACCCTGACGGGCGACGAGATCGTGGCCCTCCTCAAGGGGATCCCGCCGGTGCGCGCGCCTTACGAAGAGCCGGAAGCACAACGCGGGCCTGGCCCAAGCGTCCCGCAGGCTGGAAGGCCGCGCGGCATTGGCCCGGTCGCGCCGGAACCGCAGCCCGGGCATTGATCGCTGCTCCCCAGCTTCTCGGTATCCTGAACATTACCGAGGATTCGTTTTCCGACGGAGGCCGCTTTCTGAAGCCAGAGGCGGCCTCTAAACGGGCTCGCGAATTGCTGAGAGCCGGCGCCGACATCATCGATCTGGGTGCTGCCGCGTCGAACCCGGGCGCCAAACCCGTGGAATCGGAACAGGAAATTGCCCGGCTGGCTCCGGCGGTGGCTGCTGTGAGAGCCGCGGGGGCCGCGGTTTCCATCGACAGCTTTTCTCCGCAGACGCAGCTCTGGGCCATGGACCAGAACGTTGAATATCTTAATGATATCAACGGCTTCAAAGAGCCGTCGCTCTATCCGGCGCTGGCCGGGTCCACGGCAAAGCTGATCGTCATGCATGCGCTGCGACCAGGACCACCAGACCGGAACGTCCCGGCGCCGGCTGATATCGTCGACCGCATCCAGATTTTTTTCGAGCACCGGCTTCGGGCGCTCACGGAGGCCGGCGTAGCGCGTCACAGGTTGATCCTGGACCCCGGCATGGGGCTTTTCCTGGGTCGCGGGCGCGAGGCTTCCTTTGCGGTATTGCGACGTCTGTCGGAGATCAAAGCGGCCTTTGGCCTGCCGGTGCTGGTCTCCGTGTCACGCAAATCGTTTCTGCGCACGCTGGTCGGACGGGGCGTTGCCGAGGCCGGACCGGCGAGTCTGGCCGCGGAGCTTTTTGCGACCCGCAGCGGCGCCGATTTCATTCGCACCCACGAACCGGGACCGCTCAGGGATGCCCTGACCATCACTTTGGCGCTCGAAGGTGGAACGCCATGAATGAGCGCGCGAGAGCAGGTTTCGGTCAGAATCCTCTGATATGATCCGTTTTCTCGAGGCTGAGGGATAACCCAGATGGTCCGCAAACTCTTTGGCACAGACGGCATTCGCGGTCCGGCCAACCGTCACCCGATGACGCCTGAAATCGCCATGAAGGCGGGGATGGCCGCAGGCCGCATGTTTACGCGCGGCGACCATCTGCATCGCGTCGTCATCGGCAAGGACACGCGGCTTTCCGGCTATATGATCGAATCTGCCCTGGTTGCCGGTTTTACGTCGGTCGGGATGGACGTGTTTCTGTTCGGTCCATTGCCCACCCCTGGCGTGGCGATGATGACCCGTTCGCTGCGCGCCGACCTCGGCGTGATGATCTCGGCATCGCACAATCATTTCGAAGACAACGGCATCAAGTTTTTTGGTCCCGACGGCCTGAAACTGTCGGACGAAATGGAAGCGGCGATCGAAGAATTGATGGCCAATGGTCTCGAACATGGCCTCGCTCCGTCGCGCAAAATCGGCCGCGCCAAGCGCATCGACGATGCGCAGGCCCGCTACATCGAATATGCGAAACGCACCTTTCCGAAAAATCTGACGCTGGACGGTCTGCGCATCGTGATCGATTGCGCGCACGGCGCGGCCTACAAGGTTGCACCGGAAATCCTTTGGGAACTGGGAGCCGAGGTGATCGCCGTCGGTAATGATCCCAATGGCCTAAACATCAATCACGAATCCGGTTCCACATTTCCCGAAACCATGCAGCGCAAAGTGCGCGAGCGCCGGGCCGATTTCGGCATTGCCCTCGATGGCGACGCCGATCGCGTGGTCATGGCCGATGAGAAGGGCAATCTGATCGATGGCGATCAAATTCTCGCGCTGATTGCCCAGTCCTGGTCGAAGCAGGGCGATTTGCAGGGAGGCGGCGTGGTTGGCACCATCATGTCGAACGCCGGTCTCGAGCGACACCTCAAGACCCTGAATCTTAATCTCGCACGCGTGCCTGTCGGTGACCGCTATGTCATCGAAAAAATGTGGGGTGAAGGGTATAATGTGGGCGGCGAGCAGTCCGGTCACATCGTCCTGCGCGATTTCTGCACGACCGGCGACGGCGTAATAGCTGCGCTGCAAGTGCTGGGCGTTCTGGCGCAGGACAAACGTCCCGCGAGCGAAGCGTCGCACATTTTCGAGCCGCTGCCGCAGGTCATGGAAAACGTGCGTTTTCGAAACGGCTCTCCGCTCGAGAACCCGCGCGTTACGGAACGTATCAAGGATTGCGAAGCGCGCCTGAACGGCGCTGGCCGTCTGGTTGTGCGCAAATCCGGCACCGAGCCCGTCATCCGCGTCATGGCGGAGGGCGAAGACGAAAAGCTCGTGCAAACTGTGGTGCGCGATCTGGTGTCCGTGATCCAGGAAGTCGTTGCTTGACGTCGGCACCCGCGCGGCTCCTCGTCATCGCGGGTTCGGATTCAGGCGGCGGCGCCGGTGTCGAAGCCGACATCAAAACGGCGACGATGTTCGGCGTCTATGCAATGACGGCGATCACGGCCGTCACGGTGCAAGACACGCGCGGCGTCCATCGCGTGCATGCCATGCCACCGGATATGGTCTGTGAGCAGATCACGCGGCTCGCAGACGACATGGGCTTTGACGCGATCAAGATCGGCATGCTCGGCACAGCCGCGATGATTGACGTCGTCGCCTCGGCTCTGGAGCGATGCGATTCCAGTCTGCCTCTCGTTCTCGACCCCGTTCTCACCTCCACCAGCGGCACGCCACTGCTTGACGACGACGCGATCGCGCTGCTTGCGGCGCGCCTTCTGCCCCGCACAACCTTGGTCACGCCTAACATTCCCGAGGCAGAACGTCTCACCGGCATGTCTTTGGCCGATGACGAAAGCGCCTTGAATGCCGGAAACATCTTGCGCTCACGCGGTGCTGACGCCGTGCTTATCAAGGGTGGCCATCGCGCCGGCAAACGCGTCAAGGATTTGCTGGTGTGGGAAAACGGCGTCGAAACCTATTCGTTTCCCCGAATTGCGACCCGGCACACCCATGGTACCGGTTGCACGCTGGCCACGGCCATCGCCTGCGAATTGGCGCAGCACCAGTCTTTGCCGCTTGCCGTCAGCCGTGCGAGAGATTTTGTGCAGAAGGCAATCCAATCAGCTCCCGGCTTTGGGCGCGGCCAAGGTCCGCTGAACCACATGCACGGACTGCGCGCCAACTAAGCGCCAATCATCTGGGCAAGCCTTCCCTGGATGATGGCCTCAGCCTCACGCACTATGCGCGCGACGAGTTCGGCGCAGGTGGGAATGTCGTGAATTAGCGCCTGGGTCTGGCCGGCCGACCAGATTCCGGCGTCCATATCGCCTTCATCAAGCACATGCGCACCCCGCGTCCCCGCCACCAAATCCTTTACATCTGCAAAGCTCGCATTGCCGCGCTTTTCGATCGCGACCACTTCATCGCTGACGGCGTTCTTCGCAACACGGGCGGTATTGTGCAGCGTGCGGAAGATGAGATTGGTCGCTCTCTCGTCATTGGCGACGATCTGTTGCTTGACGTTCTCGTGAATGGGGGCCTCGACCGTCGCCATGAAACGCGTGCCCATGTTGACCCCGTCACAACCCAGCGCCAGCGCCGCGACCAGACCGCGGGCATCGGCCATCCCTCCGGACGCGATGATGGGAATCTGAAGCGTGTCGGCTGTGGCTGGAAAGAGAATCAACCCGCCGACATCGTCTTCACCGGGGTGGCCGGCACATTCCAGCCCGTCGATCGAAACGCAATCGACACCGATGGATTGCGCTTTCACGGCGTGCCGCACGCTCGTGCATTTGTGGATGACCTTGACGCCGGCCTCCCTGAAGCGCGGCAAATGCGGCTGCGGATTGTTGCCAGCCGTCTCGACGATCCTGACGCCGCTTTCAATGATGGCCTCGCGATACTCGTCATAGGGTATGGGCGTGATGCTGGGCAGAATCGTGAGATTGACACCGAACGGTTTGTCGGTGAGATCGCGGCAACGCCTGACTTCGCGCGACAGATCCTCGGGTTTGCCGGCAGAATGCGCGGTGATAAATCCAAGCGCGCCGGCATTGGCGACCGCCGCGATCAGATCAACCTTGCCGACGCGGGTCATGCCGCCGCAGGTAATGGGGGCCTCCACGCCGAACATCTCGGTGAATCGCGTCTTGAGCACGTGACTTCCTTTGATGCGAAATAGCTTTGGACGAAGGTTGTAGCCGATGGGCGCGGCTGGCAAGGGCGTCCGCCCGGATCAAAGGGCCCGCTTTACGTCCGTGTGAGCGAAATCGTTGCCCTTGAACAGCAGTGGCTCATTGGCCGTTGTTGCGAGTGCGTAGGCGAAACAGTCGCCAAAATTGAGCCTGGCCGGATGACCACTTCCCTTGCCGAAATCGCGGTAAGCCTCCCTGGCTATGCGGGCATGTCGTTCATCGGCCGGGACAATCACGACTGACGCAGAATGGCAAAACTCGTCCAATCTGCGGCTCATAACCGGATCGCGATCGCGATCAGCGACAATACATGCTTCGAAATAATTGACCGCACTTATGTGGCCATGCGGATGTTCCTGGATCGCATGCGCGAATGCCTGAGCCTCGGGTTCCTGGCGCAGGATCGCAATCACGGCAGACGTGTCCAAAATCATTTTGGCAGGCCTTTCTCGTCATACAGAAACTCGCCGTGGTCCAGAGTTGCAGTTTCCTCGCTCATGCGAGACGCGAAATCCCGCCCGATGGCCATCAGGCGATCTGCGAGGCCTTGGCGCCGAAGGCGGGCGAGCCGTTCCTTTAAGGCTTCCGTCACAGCGGCAGACAGGCTTTCGCCGGTCAGCTCTGCCAGTTCCTGCGCAAGACGGTGCGCTTCAGGGTTCTTGACGTTGAGTCCCATTGTCTACCTTGGTAGCCGCTAGCTCTACCTTTATAGCATAATCATCGATAGCGTTCAACGACCGAGGAACGGGTCAAGGACCAGGATGGTGTCCTCGCGTTCGGGGCTCGTGGAGAGAAGCGCGACCGGGGCACCAATCAACTCTTCCACGCGGCGAATGTACTTGATTGCCGTCGCGGGAAGTTGCGCCCACGAACGGGCGCCGCAGGTGGAATCGCTCCAGCCCTCGATCGTTTCGTAGACCGGCGTCAGACGCGCCTGCTCGTTCGCGTCGACCGGCAGATGGTCGATTTCGCGGCCGTCGAGCTCGTAGCCCGTGCAAATCCGGATCTCGTCCATCCCGTCGAGCACGTCGAGCTTGGTGAGCGCAATGCCATCGATCCCGCCGGTGATCACGGTCTGGCGTACCAGCACGGCATCGAACCAGCCGCAGCGGCGCTTGCGCCCGGTCACGGTGCCGAATTCCGCGCCGCGTGTTCCAAGCCTGTCGCCAATGGCGTCAGTGAGTTCGGTCGGGAAAGGCCCCTCGCCAACGCGGGTCGTGTACGCCTTGGCGATCCCCAGCACATAGCCGATATCGCGCGGACCACAACCGGACCCGGCCGCGGCCTGGCCCGCAACGGTGTTCGACGACGTCACATAGGGATAGGTGCCGTGATCGATATCGAGGAGCACCGCCTGTGCGCCCTCGAACAGGACACGCCTCCCATCGCGACGGGCGCGATCCAATGCCCGCCAGGCCGAACCGCAAAAGGGAAGAATGCGAGGGGCAATTTGCGCCAGGGCTTGGACGATTTCCTTCTCGTCCAATTCCGGCAAGCCCATACCCCGGCGCAGCGCATTGTGGTGCGCGAGCAGACGTCTCACCTTCAGAGGCAGCGTCGCGACATCTTTGAGGTCCACCACGCGCAAAGCGCGCCGGCCGACCTTGTCTTCATAGGCCGGGCCGATCCCGCGTTTCGTGGTCCCGATCCGTTGGAGACTGTTCGAACCCTCCCGCGCCTCGTCGAGTTCGCGATGCAGCGGCAGGATCAGGGCGGCATTCTCGGCGACCAGCAAGTTCTCGGGCGTAACTGCGACACCAAGCGCTACCAGCCTTTCGACCTCGCTCGTGAAGGCCCAGGGATCGACCACGACACCATTTCCGATGATCGATAACTTGCCCGGCCGCACCATTCCGGAAGGCAGCAGACTCAGCTTGTAGGTCGTGCCATCAATGACCAGAGTATGGCCGGCATTGTGGCCTCCCTGGAAACGCACCACCACATCGGCGCGCGCCGAAAGCCAGTCCACAATCTTGCCCTTGCCCTCGTCGCCCCATTGGGCGCCGATCACGGCCACATTAGTCATCGTTCCGTACCAGGATGAATTGCGCGCAGCTGTCTTGCCGCCCTCGATCTTACTCTGAAACGTCCACCGGTGTCAGGCCGCCTTTGGTCCGAACGGTACGAGCATCGGCACCCGACGACGATACGCGTCGTAGGTATCGGGGCCCAATTCATTGCGAAGAAAGCGTTCCTCAAGCCGCGCCTTGATCCAAAAACCCAGCGTCATCACTGCCGCACCCAACAGCGCGTAGGCAGTGCCCTTGAGGAACGCTGTAGAGAAAGCCGCGAGTATCAGACCGGTGTAAATCGGGTGACGGACGATCGCATACGGTCCCGTGTCGACGACCCGATGATCTGTCTTTTTTGTCACCCAACCGGACCACAAACGGCCCAGATGGAGCCGCGCCCACCAGCTGAAGAGAAAGCCTGCGAAAGTCAGTCCCCACAAAACCCAGTTTGCAGACTGGCCCAGCGACCAGAGACTGAGAGCGCCGCGGTAGGAGCGCGAGACGATTCCGAAGAGCAGCACAGCACCCACCACCGTCACGAGTCTGTAGGGCAATTCCGCGGCGAAGCCGGGACGTTTTGCACTGCGGTCCGACCAGAAGGCGGCAACCAGCCAGGTCGCTGCCCAGATCGCCCAGAGGTAATTGATGGCCAATTGCGGGGTCACGGTCGACCGTCCTATCGTTTCATGTGGGAAGTGGAACGGCGCTTCTCAGAATGCAAGCGCCTTGGCCTCCCTGACCAGCGGCAAACGGCGAATCTCTGCCAGAACCGCCTCACCCACTTCGCCATCGACTTCCACAAGAGCAATGGCATCGGCTCCCGGAGCACTACGCCCGAGCGCAAAAGCCGCGATATTGACGCCTCCGTCGCCAAGCGCCGTCCCCAACCGACCGATGAAGCCGGGCTTGTCCTCGTTTGTGACATAGAGCATGTGCGGCGCGAATTCCGTTTCCAGATTGATGTCCTTGATCTGGATGAGGCGCGGGCGGCCGTCAGAAAACACTGTTCCGGCGACGCTGCGAATGAGCCCCTCGGCCGTGACGATGATCTTGATATAGCCTTCGTAGATCCCCTGGCGGCCGCGCCGCGTTTCGCTGACCTTGATGCCGCGTTCGCGCGCGACCACGGGCGCGCTGACCATATTGACGTCGGTCAGCACCGGTTGCAGCAGACCCGCCAGAATCGCCTGGCTTAGCGCATGCGGGCTGAACGACCCTGCGGTTCCCTCGTAAAGAATATCGACCGCAAGAATGCTTGTCGCGGCGAGTTGGCCGGCGAAGGCGCCGAGTTTCTGTGCCAGCGTTATCCATGGCCGCACGCGCTGGGCCTCTTCCGCCGTGATCGAGGGCATGTTCAGCGCGTTGGTCACCGCACCCGTGAGCAGATAGTCCGCAATCTGCTCCGCCACTTGCAACGCGACGTTTTCCTGCGCTTCCATCGTGGATGCGCCGAGATGGGGCGTAGCCACCACCTTCTCATTGCCGAAAAGTGGATTGGAGACAGCAGGCTCTTCCTCGAATACGTCGAGAGCGGCACCGGCCAAATGGCCCGCATCCAGGGCCATCTTGAGCGCATGCTCGTCCACCAGACCGCCCCTGGCGCAATTGATCAGGCGGGCGCCTCCCTTCATGCGCCGAATGGCGTCCACCGAAATGATGTTCCGCGTCTCCGCGGTGAGCGGTGTGTGCAGCGTCACGAAATCCGCGCGCGCCAGCAGATCGTTGAGATCGACTTTCTCGACGGCGAGATCCCTCGCCCGATCAGGCGAAAGATAGGGATCGTAGGCGACCACCTTCATCTTCAACCCTTTGGCGCGATCCGCGACGATGGCCCCGATGTTGCCGACACCGATGAGACCAAGGGTCTTTCCGTACAGTTCTGTTCCCAGAAAGCGGTTCTTTTCCCACTTACCGGCGTGAGTGGAGACGTTGGCGGCGGGCAATTGGCGCGCAAGTGCCATCATGAGCGCAATGGCATGCTCCGCAGTCGTGATGGAATTGCCAAGCGGCGTGTTCATGACGATCACGCCGGCAGCCGTCGCCGCGGGCACATCGATATTGTCGACACCAATCCCGGCGCGGCCGACGATTTTGAGCTTTTTTGCCGCGGCAATAACGTCGGCCGTTATTCTGGTGGCAGAGCGCACAGCGATGCCTTCGTAGTCCCCGACGATGGCAAGGAGTGCATCCTTTGCCAGTCCGGGTCTCACATCGGCTTCCACGCCGCGCTCCCTGAAAATCGCGAGCGCGGCAGGCGAGAGCTGGTCGGCGATCAGAACTTTCGGCATCGCATCCCTCAAAAATTCTTCGCCTGGAACCAAGCCCAGTCGAGCCAGGGCGTCAGGGCTTCGAGATCGCGTTTCTCGATCGTGGCGCCGCACCAGATGCGCAAGCCCGGCGGCGCCGTTCGGTACGAGCCGATGTCGAAGGCAACGCCTTCCTTCTCAAGAAGCTCGACAAGGCGTTTCGCCACCCGAGTCTGGGTATCTACGGGCAGAGCCGCGAACCAGGGATCGACGATCCTGAAACACACAGACGTCGTGGAGCGAGCGCGCGCGTCCTGAGCCAGGAATTCTGCCCAGCCGCAATCGCGTTGCCACCGGGCAAGTACTTCGAAATTCCTCTCGCATCGCGCGATCATCGCGGGAAGTCCGCCAACAGACTCCGCCCAGCCCAACGTGTCGAGGTAGTCTTCGACGGCCAGCATCGACGGCGTGTTGATGGTCTCTCCTTCGAACACGCCCTCGATAAGCTTGCCATCCCTGGTCAAGCGGAAAATCTTTGGCACTGGCCAGGGCGGCGTGTGGCTTTCGAGACGCGCGATGGCACGCGGCGATAGCGCAAGCATTCCATGCGCGGCTTCGCCGCCGAGAACCTTTTGCCAGGAAAACGTCAGAACATCGAGCTTCGGCCACGGCAAATCCATGGCGAACGCGGCACTCGTGGCATCGCAGATCACAAGACCGTCGCGGTCGTCAGCGATCCAGTCGGCATCGGGCACGCGTACGCCCGACGTGGTCCCGTTCCACACGAAGACGCAATCATGGGCGGGATTGGCAGCGCGCAGATCCGGCAGGCAACCATAGTCGGCCCGGAACAGCCGGGCGTCGTTCAGCCCGAGTTGCCCAAGCGTATCGGTCGCCCATTCCTCGCCAAAATTTTCCCACACGAACACGTCAACCGGCCGCGCACCCAACAGAGTCCACAGCGCCATTTCGACGGCGCCAGTGTCCGAGGCCGCGACGATCGCGAGGCGCCAGTCCGTGGGAATCTCAAGAAGATTTCTTGTCCGCTCGATGACGTTTCTGAGCTTGGCCTTGCCGCAAGCGGAGCGGTGGGATCGGCCGAGCGTGGCGGAGGAGAGGTTTCCCAGAGTCCAACCTGGCCGCTTCGCACAGGGACCGGACGAAAAAAAAGGCCGCGCAGGGCGCACGGCTGGACGCGTTTCGCTCATCTTCATTCCTTCCAGAATGACGCGCCCCGTTGGGGAGGCGTGGCCCATATCCCTCTTATAGAAACGGCCGGACAGGGTCAACGAGTCGGCGCGGAACACGGCGCCGAGGCACGCGTTCCCTCCTCCAACAAGGAAGGTGCCATGCCCATTGCCGCGAAGCCGTCGATCAACGCCGATCAGCCAGACGATAGAGATCAGATCAATCCTGGAATCAGGACGGAAAAGGTCTGCTTCATCATCGTGAAGGCACGCGCCTTCGACGCGAAGGAAGGCGACTCCGATCCAGATTCCGGTTCCAATGCGTCCGACGACGGCATGACCGATGTGCTCGAATCCAAGCCCGACGATCCCGTCCATAGCGAACTCGTGGCGTTCATCCAGGGCCTGAACGTGGACGAGCAGATCAGTCTCGTGGCGCTCGCGTGGCTTGGCCGAGGCACCTACGAACTGTCGGAGTGGCAGGAAGCCCTGGATACCGCGCGCGGCGAGCACAACAAGCGGACTGCCAACTATCTTCTGGGCCTGCCGATGCTCGGAGACTATCTCGAAGAGGGGCTGGCCGCCTTTGGAGAGACCTGTTCGGCTCCCAATGCTGTTCTATAATGTCAGGACGCGCGCGATGGCGGTCACATCCGCGCTGCCTCGCATCGGATCGCGGGCGCACAATTCAGGCGGTCGCCGAAAGCGTGTGACTGCGCTTCTCCGCCAGCGTTCGTTTCATCTGCAATTGCAGCTTCTCGAATGCACGCACTTCAATCTGACGCACGCGCTCGCGGCTGACGCCGTATTTCTGTGACAGGTCCTCGAGGGTGACGGGATCGTCGCGCAATCGCCGCGCCTCGATGATGTCACGCTCGCGATCGGTAAGTTCTCCGAGGGCGGTCGTCAGCAGATCGTGCCGCTCGCCCAGTTCCTCGGCATCGGCCAGGCGCGTTTCCTGATCGAGCGTGTCGTCAGCCAGCCAGTCCTGCCATTCCGACTCGGAATCGGACCGCAGCGGGGCATTGAGGGAGGAATCGGGCCCGGACAGCCGGCGGTTCATGTTGACCACCTCCTGCTCAGGCACGGAAAGCTTGGTCGCGATCTCACGCACCTGCTCCGGCCGGAGGTCGCCCTCGTCCAGCGCATTGATGCGGCTCTTGGCCTTGCGCAGATTGAAGAACAGTTTTTTCTGCGCAGCCGTCGTGCCCATCTTCACGAGGCTCCATGAGCGCAGGATATATTCCTGGATCGCCGCCCGGATCCACCACATGGCATACGTCGCAAGACGAAAGCCGCGGTCCGGCTCGAACCGCTTCACCGCCTGCATCAGGCCCACATTGCCCTCGGCCACGATTTCGGAAACGGGGAGGCCATAGCCACGATAGCCCATTGCAATCTTGGCAACGAGCCGCAAATGGCTGGTCACCAGCCGGCGGGCGGCCTCAGGGTCTTCGTGTTCGCGCCAGCGTTTGGCGAACATGTATTCTTCTTCCGGTTCCAGAAGCGGAAACTTCCGGATTTCGGACAGATAGCGAGATAAGCCGCCCTCGCCCTGGAGGGCCGGCATGCCACGACTGCTCATCTTCCTGGCCCCATTTTGCCGTTCCGGAAACCCAAGTGCGCCCGGACACGGTTTGCGTCCCGTGCAAACGCACCAAGACGCGGCTCGACAGCATAGGCTCGCCCACTGAGGTCGAAAATCACCGCCGGCTTAAACTTATGTAAGGCATATCAGGAGGCTTACAAGCCACGCAGATTGGCGACCAAATCCACCATATCTGGTGGCCAAGCGCTTTCAAACCGCATCTGCTTCTGTGTCGTGGGGTGTTTGAAGCCCAACAGTCCGGCATGGAGCGCCTGGCGCTGAAAGGCCTCGACAGCACCGTACGCCGCCGTCTCCGCAGGCGTCTTTGGCCGCGGCGCCACCCGGGCTCCGCCATAGCTGGGATCGCCGATCAGCGGGTGCCCAAGATGGGTCAGATGGACCCGGATCTGATGGGTTCGCCCTGTCTCGAGCCTGCACTCGATCAGGCTTGCGAAGGGACGCAGCGCCTCGCCGAACCGTTCCAGAACCCGAAAATGGGTGCGTGCCGGCTTGCCCCCGCCACGCAGCACGGCCATTCGTTTGCGATCGAACGGGTTGCGACCGATATCGCCCTCGATGACCCCGTCAGGCCGGCGGGGTGCCCCCCAGACCACGGCCTGATAGGCTCGCTCGACCGTATGATGGGCAAACTGCTTGGCAAGGCTGTGCATCGCACGATCATTCTTCGCCGCGACGAGAAGGCCGCTCGTATCCTTGTCCAGACGATGCACGATGCCCGGGCGCGCTTCGCCGTTCAAACCCGAGAGAGAGGCGCCACAATGCCCGAGCAGGGCATTGACCAAAGTTCCGTCGGGATTGCCCGCCGCAGGATGCACGACAAGCCCCGCGGGCTTATCGATAACGATGAGATCGGGATCCTCGTGCACGATCACGAGCGGTATGTTCTGGGCAATCGGCGAAGCCGGTGCTGGCGGCGGAATGGCAATTTCGTAGATTTCCCCGCTTTTGACCCGCGTATCCGGGTTTCGTATCGTCGTCCCGGCGCGAAAAACGGCGCCGGCGGCGATCAGTTGCTGCAGACGCGAGCGGCTGAACTCGGGAAGCGCCTGGGCCAGGAACCGATCCAGACGCGCGCCGGCCTGCCCGTCCGGGACATCCGCGTGCTGCAACGTTCCATCTGAGGGAAATTCGTTCTTGTCTGTCACTTCGGAATCCGGCCCCGAGGCCCATGAAGAGAAGCGCACCATAGCGTATCGCGGACTGCTCGCGGCCGTCATTATTTTGGGCGCGCTGATAGTCATCGCTCTCGGAACGCTCGTTGTCGGGCTGGTGACGCGCTTCAGCGGACACAAGCCACCCTCCGAGGCCGCCACGCCCGCCGAGTTCACGCTCGTTCCTGGCGCGAAAATCGTTTCGAGCGACATTTCCACGGACCGCTTGGTCCTTCACATTCGCGGCCCATCGGTCGACGAAATCGACATCATCGATACGCAAGACGGACGGCTGGTTGCGAAGATTCACGCTTCCAAGACACCGCCCGGGCCGTGATCGACACGCTTGTCCTGCCGCCAGCACTTCATGGCCAATTGATCGACCAGGCGCGCGCCGCCTTTCCGCGCGAATGCTGTGGCCTGGTAGAGGGAACTCTGATGTGCACGGAGGCGCGTGTCCTTGCCGTGCATGCCTCGCCCAATCTCGCCACCGCAATCGACCGCTTCGAAATCGATCATCGTCTGCAATTCGCGCTGTCGCGACGCCTGCGCGGCAGCGGTCGCGAGATCATCGGGTGCTATCACTCCCACCCGAACGGACATCCTGTGCCGTCACCACGCGATGCGGAAATGGCGCGCGAACCGGGCTTCTTGTGGCTGATCGTGGCGCTGGGCGGCCCCACAGGGGTGGTCAGCCTGTCTGCCTCGGTCAAAACGGGCGCCGGGTTCCTTCCGTTGCGATTTGCCAACGTTGCTTGATCGGGCTGCTCGGCCGCCGCTATAAGAACGCCCGCCGCGACGGGCTCCCATCGTCTAGCGGTTAGGACGCGGCCCTCTCAAGGCTGAAACCGGGGTTCGATTCCCCGTGGGAGCGCCAGATTTCCTTCTTGATTGCTCCAAATCTGTGTCCCGATCCGTCGATCGCTCGCCGCCAGACGGCGCTCTGCCAGACAGTTGGCCCGGCAATGTAAGCGGTCCTTAAACCCGCCCCCTTAGTCTGAGTTTCGCAAAGCGGGAACTCGAAAGCCTCTAAAATGGACGGAATCGCAGGGTCCGCTGGCTGGCCGTTGCCAGCGGCGGACGCCATCGCCGGAGAACTCGCTGATTGCGGCATTGCCAACGGCTCGGCGTCGGACACGGTTGTGGCGCGGGGCCGGACAACCTCGCCCGCGATGGCCCCCACGGCCGCTGCCTTTACCGCCGCAATCTTCGCCAGCGCCTTCCTGCTGTTCTGGATGCAGCCGCTCTTCGCCAAAATGGTCCTGCCTCTGCTAGGCGGATCGCCGGCGGTCTGGAACACGGCAATGATGTTTTTCCAGCTGACGCTGCTGCTGGGATATGCCTACGCGCACCTTCTGACCCACGGCATTCGCCGGATGCGCACACAGGTGCTGGTTCACGTGATTATAGTTGCGTCGGGATTTGCCTTTCTGCCCTTTGCCGTTTCGCCAAATCTGACTCCGCCTGTCGGTGTCACGCCCATTTTCTGGCTGATTGGTCTCCTCGCCTCGTCGGTCGGCTGGCCGTTTTTTGCCCTGTCGGCGTCGGCACCGCTGTTGCAATCCTGGTTCGCCCGCAGCGGACACCGGCTGAGTGACGATCCCTATTTCCTCTATGCCGCGAGCAACGCCGGAAGCCTCCTGGCCTTGCTGGCCTTTCCCGTCCTGCTCGAACCGCAGCTGACGCTCGCGGGACAGGCGCGATACTGGTCTGGAGGCTATGCCTTGCTGCTCGCGCTGCTCGCAGCGTCGGCGCTGCTTGTGCTGCGGCAAGATTCGGGGACCTCGGCCGGCGTCGCTCCTGAAAAAGCGGCGGCAGGACAGATATCAAATTGGCGCCAGCGC
Organism: Rhizomicrobium sp.; assembly: GCA_036490345.1. Lineage (GTDB taxonomy): Bacteria > Pseudomonadota > Alphaproteobacteria > Micropepsales > Micropepsaceae > Rhizomicrobium. Next base: position 215,135 of record DASXEA010000036.1, read on the forward strand.
GCCATCTGGATCGGGTTGGCCGCTGTTCCCTCGAGCCTGCTTTTGGGCGTTACGACATACATTTCCGCAGACATCGCATCGGCACCGCTGCTCTGGGTCGTGCCGCTGGCACTCTATCTTCTATCTTTTGTCGTCGGCTTCGCCCGAACCTCCGCTGCAAAACCCACTGTCATCCTGAAGGCGCAGGCGATCGGCATCGTTTTCGCAACGACCTTGGCGGTGACCCTGATCTTCGATTGCGGCTATTCCGTCCTGCTTTTCGCCAGCGTGCATCTCCTGACATTCTTCGTGACAGCCGTGCTTTGCCACTCGGAATTGGCCAGGCGAAGGCCGGCAGTGGAGGGACTGACCTCCTTCTATTTCTGCATGTCGATCGGCGGCGCCATCGGTGGGATATTCAATGCGCTGATCGCGCCAGTGATCTTTTCCTCTGACTACGAATATTATCTGGCCTTGGCGGGCGCCTGCGCCCTGCGCGCCCTCGTAGGCTCGCAGCCGCGGCGGCTCATCGCGCGCGACATGCTCTATCCTGCGATCGTGGGATTGGCGACTGCAGCCGTAGCCTTGCACGTAAGCGGCGGCGGAAAGTTGGGCGGCATGATCGGCCAGACTGTTTTTTTCGTCGTCGCCGCCCTTGCGATCTTCAGCTTCACAGACCGGCCCTGGCGCCTCGCACTCGGAGTGGCCGCGATGATCGGCAGCGCTGCACTGGTCGAGAATTCGGTGAACGTGCTGCACACCGAGCGCAGCTTCTTCGGAATCAACAAGATCAGGCTTTTTGACGGTGGCCGGCAAACGGCCTTGATTCACGGCACCACACTGCATGGAATCGAGTTCAACGATCCCAAATTGCAACGCGAACCGCTGGCCTATTATTCCCGCTCAGGTCCCGTCGGACAGGTCTTCGCGCACGCAGGCTTGAGACGCAACGTCGGTGCGATAGGCTTGGGGACGGGAGCGCTCGCCTGTTACCGGACGCCGGGAGAAAACTGGACGTTCTTTGAAATCGACGACGCCGTGGTGCGCATCGCCAGGGACGCGCGCTATTTCCACTACCTCTCGGACTGCGGTGCCGGTGTGAAGACCGTGTTGGGCGATGGCCGCCTTTCGTTGAAGGCGGTGCCGGATCGCACTTATGACCTGCTTATCGTCGATGCCTTCAGTTCGGATTCGGTTCCTGCGCATCTCCTCACGCGCGAGGCACTTGCCCTCTATCTGCGCAAGCTGAAGCCTCATGGCGTCATCCTCGTCAACATCAGCAATCGCTACCTGCGGCTTGAGCCTGTCCTTGCGACCGCGGTCGGCGACGCAGGCATTGCGGCATTGGATGAGATGCATTTCCCTACAGCCGCTCAGACTGCGATGGGTGCATTCGCCAGCGAGTGGATGGCAATCGCCGCAAAGCCTTCCGATTTGCAGTTCCTTGCGGCCGATCAGCGGTGGCGCGCCGTCACGCTACAGCGCAACGCGAAGCCCTGGACGGATGATTTCTCGAACATCTTTCGTGCCATCCGCTGGTGAGGCCGGCCAATAGCGGCGTTAGCCGGCGCGACGTTTCCGGATGACACAAAATTGGTCGTGACGAGAATCGTGGCACACCCACAAATTCGTGCTTGACTGACGCATATCCAGCGGGTTATACGATGATCAATAGCCAACGGGTTATTGATCACATGCCGATCGCACATGACATTCTCTTTCGAACGCTGGCCGATCCGACCAGGCGCGCCATTTTCGAGCGATTGTGCCGCGAGGGCGAGCAAACCGTCGGAGCGCTGACAGCCGAGGCTGGCGTCTCGCAGCCTGCCGTCTCAAAGCATTTGGGCGTCCTCAAGCAAGCGGGCCTGGTTCGAGATCGCCCCGATGGCCGCCTGACCCATTACAGCGCACATCCTGGTGCACTGGCGCCCTTGATCGGCTGGACAAGCCAGATGACCGGCTTCTGGCAAAGCAGATTCGACCGTCTCGAGGATCTGCTCAGGAGAATGGACCAGTAATCGTCAGTGCGTGCAGCGTCGCACGCGATGAACCAACCAAACGGAGGATTTCCGCCATGAAAATCAAATTGACCAGCGTTTATGTAGACGATCAGGACAAAGCTCTGCGCTTCTACACGGACGTATTGGGCTTTACCAAGAAGGCCGATTTCAGTCAGGGGCCGTTTCGCTGGCTTACAGTGGCCTCGTCCGAAGAGCCGGATGGAACGCAACTCCAATTGGCCCGTCACGACAATCCGGCCGCCAGAACCTTCCAGCATGCCATGTTCGAACAGCACCAGCCTGCAGCCAATTTTTTCAGCGACGATGTGAAAGGCGACTATGAGCGCATCAAGGCGCGCGGCGCAGAGTTCGTCATGCCCCCGACAGAAGTCACAGGTTCCACAATCGCCCGCGTGAACGACACCTGCGGCAACCTCATTCAAATCACGCAACTGGCACGCTGGTAGGCGCGAATCAGAAGGTCGCGCTGTTCGGCTTCGACCGAACGCGCGACATTGCTTCAGGGAGTGTGCCGATGAACGAACACACGGGTGAGACGCTTTCGGTCGTTGTCGAACGCGAGATTCCGTTCCCACCGGAAAAGCTCTGGCGCGCGCTCACGCAACCGCACCTGATCGAGGAGTGGCTCATGAAGAATGACTTCAGGCCGGTCGTTGGCCACGTGTTCCAGTTTCGCGCCGAGCCCAATCCACACTGGAGCGGTATCGTCGATTGTCAGGTGCTTGAAATCGAGCCCCAGAAAACGCTCTCATTCACATGGGGAGCGCTGGCCGGCGACGCCGTCAAGAGCGTTGCATCGGTAGTTACCCTGACCCTCACGCCGACAAACACCGGAACGCATCTGCGCATGGAGCAGACCGGCTTCCGGCCGGATCAGCAGCAGAATTATCGCGGCGCGCAATTCGGATGGCAGCGGTTCCTTGCAAAACTGGAGGAGGTTTTGGCGCGAACGGACTGACGACCGCGACGGGTGTTCCATTTTCGAACCAACAGCTGACCAGTCCGTGCAATCCGCTACTTGCCGCGCACAAAACCGTGGAGATGGCTGCTGTCGTCTTCGTAATATCCTGCGATTACGCCTTTGCTGTTGATGCTCAACGCAAACGTCCCCGCAGCCTTCGACACTCCGAATGTGGTGATCTTGCCGCTCGCGGATCGAAGAAAAGCCAGATCCTGGTTTTTGGAAGGATCGGTGTAGTAGCCGACGATGGTGCCCTTGTCGCTGATATGTTCGGCCATGGTCTCGATCGTCGACCCTTTCGGGTCGAAGCTCGTGATGGTTCCGCTCGCGTCCCGCACGAAGCCATGCAGCGCATCGTCCGCATCTTCGTAAAAGCCGGTGATCGCTCCTTTGGCATTGATGCTTTCGCCCGCCGTGAACGCCGCTCCGCTCACGTCGAAACTTGTGATCTTTCCCTTGCTGGAGCTGGTGAACCCGTGAATGACACCCGCTGTGTCTGACCAGTATCCTGCGGTGGTACTTTTGGAGTTGATTCCGATCGCGTAGGTCGAGGCAGCGCCCGATACGGAGAATGGCTTAATCTTTCCAGCCGAGGTCCGGGTGAATCCATGCCAGGCGCCCCCGCTATCCTCGTAGTATCCCACCACGGTGCCCTTGTCGTCGACGCTCACACCCTGGGTGTTCATCGCATTCGAGGCATCGAACGTCGTGATCGTTCCATTCGAAGTCCGGACAAACCCGTGCTGCTTGCCACTGCTGTCCTTGTAGAAGCCGGAGATTGTGCCCTGGTCGTTAATGCCGCGCGGGTTGGTGTTCGTGGCCGATGAGACGTCGAACGTCGTGATCGTCCCGTTTGCGACCCGGATATAGCCGTGATAGTCGCCCGCGGAATCGCGATAATATCCCGTGACATCGCCTTCTGCGTTGATGGCGAGGGCATAGGTGCTGACGGAACCCTTCGGGTCGAAGACCGTGATTTTCGATTTTGCCGCCGCGGGGGCCGTGGACATGATTGCGGCCAGCACCATGCCGAAAAACAGCGCGCCACCGCGAGATTCCCCACGCATGGGGATTGTATCAAAAATCGCCACGATCGTCCCTCCGCTGTTATCCGGAGCACACCCACGACTGTGTCGGGTCTGCGCTCTCTCCAAGGATAGCGCCCAGCCGCTCTGGGGCCAATATTGCCGCAGCTTTGGGCCCATTTCCTAAAACACCCTGGAAATCGCGGCCGCCACCGGTCGGAGGGCCACGAGCCGCGCCAGGCCCCGCGGGCCTGCCCTCGCTTGTCGCGCCGCCCCCTTGCGGCTATGTCTCACCCCGCCCTTCCGGATCAGCTTCCCGATGCCGCTTTTGAGCTTTCTGCCCGAAAACACCAAAATCAATTTCGTCGGCGCGCGCTATTACGCGTTCGCGCTGGACGGATTGCTGGTGCTGATTTCGGTTATTTCCATCGCGATCCAGGGGTTCAATCTCGGCATCGATTTCACCGGAGGGGTGCTGCTCGAGGTCAAATCGCCTCGCGTCATCGATATCGGGCCGATGCGCACGCAGATTGCCGGGTTGGGCTTTGGCGAGTCCCAATTGCAATATTTCGGTGGTGGCGAGTGCAACACGCCCGTCAACAGCTGTGTCTTGATCCGGGTACAGCCGAAAGCAGCGCAATCCGGCGAGGACGCGGCCGCGACGATCCGCGACAAGCTTGGAACCGCTTACAATTACCGCCGCGCCGAAGTGGTGGGCCCCAAGGTTTCACAGGAGTTGCTCCGCGACGGTATCATCGCCACGGTACTCGCCATTGTGCTGATCGCTGCCTGGGTGGCCGTGCGGTTCGAATGGCAATACGGCATCGGCGCAATCGTCGCCACAGGCCACGACGTATTCGTTACCGCCGGTCTCTATTCCGTCACCCACATGGAATTTACGTTGCCCTCGGTCGCCGCGCTGCTGACCCTGGCCGGCTATTCGATCAACGACACGGTGGTGGTGTTCGATCGAATTCGCGAGAACCGTCGCAAATACAAGCGCACGCCGCTGACCGAACTCATCAACCTTTCGACCAACCAGATGCTGGTGCGAACGATCCTGACGAGCGGCGCCACTGCGATTTCGATCTTTCCCCTGCTGCTGTTCGGCGGACCAAGCCTGTTCGACTTTACCGCGGCGATCCTGTTCGGAATTCTGGTGGGAACCTTCTCCTCCACCTATGTCGCCGCTGCCCTTCTCCTCTACCTTCCGCCGCTCGCCGGCACGGCCGAAGTTCCGGCCGGCGCGGCGGCGAAGGGATAAGATCAGAACGGATTCCAGCTGCGTTCCCTGGTGTAGCTGAGATAGCCGGCATTTACGCCGGCGCGCAGGCCTACGCCGGTGCGCATGGGGGCAAGCGTGATGTCGTCGGCCCGCTGATAGTTCACCCCTATGCCGGCCACGAAATAGTAACTCCCCTCGACGCCGGGGAATTTCTGGAACAGCCGGTCACCGCGACGCAAATTGTAGACCAGCGTGAAATTCTTGGAAGCGTTGGCACCCAGATCGAACCCGACTGACGGACCCTGCCAATACACTTTCGTCGGCTCGTGATTCTTGCGTATCAGCCAGCCCGAGCCGTAGCGCAGACCGACGACGACCGCGCCCGAACCCTCATCGCCCTTGATGTAAGCGTCTGGCAGGCCCTCTTGAGCGAACACACGTTCGACCGCCTTGGCAACCGCAGCGGTCGTGGTACCGAAAAAGCCGGAAGCGGCCTGTACGATTTCATTTTCGCTGAATTTGTCGGTGTCCGATTCCGCCCCCGCAGGCGCGATGGTTCCAAACAGGATCGCGGCCGCCGCAGCAAGGGCGGGCACGAAACGCGATAGCATCATCTGATCCTCCTGAGGCGTTTTGCGCGTTCCCGGGCGAGCGGCATAAGGCGCATAAAAATGCGCACCACGTCCCGGCCCGCGTGATTCGGAAGTGGAACGCGGCTTGGTGACGGAAACAAGGCGATGCGCAGTTTCGGGAAGCAGGTTCAAGAGGGGATGCGGCGTCTGGGACCGGCGGGCTGGATCACGCTGATTGTGCTTTTCGCGCTCCTGGCCGGCGCTGCCTGGTATGCCATCAAGGCCTGGTCGCAGCTCGGCAGCGTAGGGATTTCTCCGCTAGGCTGGTTCTTCCTGTCGCTCGGCGTCCTCGTGACGATCGCAGTGGGCGCGGGATTGATGGGGCTTGTCTTCTATTCCAGCCGGCACGGCCGGGATTTCTGACCCGCGTCAGGTTTTGCCGCGCGCCACGAAGAACGTATTGGCGAATTTCTCCTCGGTCTTGCCGTACAGAAAGGGCCGGCCGTCGATCGTCTTGACGTCCCCCCCGGCAGCAGAAAGGACGGCATGGCCCGCCGCCGTATCCCATTCCATCGTGCGGCCGAGCCGCGGATAAATGTCGGCCTCTCCCGCCGCGACGAGGCAGAATTTCAGTGACGAGCCCGCACTGACAAACTCCTTTATTGGATAGGCCGCCAGATATTCGTCGGTCTTGGCGTCACGATGAGAGCGGCTGGCGACTGCGACAAGACCATCCGCCGCAGGGTGACGGGCGGCTATTGCGCGAAGCTGCGCAAAATCCGGCGATTCCCCTGGTCGGGTGGCAAGCTCATAGGCGCCACTCTCCTGTTCGCCGAGAAACAGCCGCTCCTTGGCCGGAGCAAAGACGACGCCGCGCACTGGCCTGCCATCGACAATTTCGGCGATATTGACCGTGAACTCGCCGTTGCGATTGAGAAATTCCTTCGTCCCGTCAAGCGGGTCCACGAGATAGAAGCGGTTCTCGATCGCCTGCACACGCCCTGCGGCCACCTCTTCCTCGGCTATGATTGCGACGTGAGGCGTGGCCGCCCGCAACTCGGACAGGATAAGACCTTCTGCCTCCACATCCGCATCGGTGACCGGTGACTGATCCTCTTTGCTCCGCGTGGCGACGGCTTCGTTGTTGTAGTGGCGCAGAATGATCTCGCCGGCGCGCCAGGCGGTCATCACCAAAGCCAGTATTTGTGCGGAGGGTTTTGTCATCGCGGTCTTTCCTGTGGTCGCGTAGGGCCGCAGCCGACCTTTCGCGAGACGTCCGATTTTAAGCATTCCTTAAGCACGACGCGGGATGGTCACAAAACAGCAACCAGAAAAGGCGGGTGGGAGAATTGGCCCCCATGAGCGATCTCGATTTCGCGGCTCTCCTCGTGTCGCGCGTGTGCCACGACCTTGTGAGCCCTGTTGGCGCTGTGGTCAACGGGCTTGAAGTCCTCGAAGACGAGCGCGACGCGACGATGCGGGCGGATGCCCTGAAGCTTGTGACATCCAGTGCCGAGATGGCTGCGGCGCGCCTTCAGTTCGCTCGCATCGCGTTCGGGGCTGCCGGTTCCGCGGGGGCCGAACTCGATCTGAGCGAGGTCGGCAGAATCGTATGTGGCCTTCTCAAAGGCAGCAAAGTCGAGATGAACTGGGACGCGGCAAGCGACAACTGGCCGAAAGACTGGGCGAAACTCCTGATGAACGCAGCCTTGCTCGGGGCAGACTGCCTTCCCCGGGGAGGGCGTGTCCACGTCAAGACCGGCACCGACCCCGCAGCGCCGCACTTCCACATCGAAGCCACCGGCGTTGGGGCGCGCATGATGGACGAAATGGAGAAAGCTCTCCACGGAGAGCCTCAGGGGCAGCTGGACGGTCGCAGCATTCAGCCTTACCTCACTTACAAGCTGGCCCGCTTGCTCAATGCAGGCCTGACCCTGACGATTCGCGAAGGTGCTGTGGCGTTCGAAGCGGGTTAGCAAGGCCACGCGGCTTCAGACGGCGTTTACCGGCGCCAGCTACTCTGCGGTTGCTGCCCCGGAGCTTCCTGGATGAAACATTGTCTCGTCGTCGACGACAGCCGCGTCGTTCGCAAGGTCGCATGTCAAATCCTGGAAACGTTCTCCTTCGAGACGGAGGAGGCCCCGGACGGCGCCACCGCGTTGCACGCATGCCGGACGCGGATGCCCGATGTCATTCTTCTTGATGCCCAGATGCCCGACATGACCGGCGCAGAATTTCTTCGCAGCCTGCGCCGCGACAAGAAGGGCAAAGACCCCGTGGTCGTGTTTTGCACCATCGAGAACGATCCAACGCAAATCGGCGAAGCCCTGAGCGCTGGCGCGAACGAATACGTGATGAAGCCATTTGATCGCGACAGCCTGGCAGCAGCGCTCGCCGAAGCGGGTTTGCTCGGCGAGCGCCAGTAGCAGATCACGCCTTCAGTAGGTCGCGCGAATTCCTGCAAAGACTGCGCGGCCTGGCGCGCCGTAGCCGTAGACCGGCTCATAGTGGGCGTCGAACGCATTTTCCATTCGGCCGAACACTTGCAGCCAGGATGTCAAAGCATAGGAACCGTAGAGACTGATCACCGTATTGCTGCTCAGCCGTATCGTGTTGGCCTGATCGTCGAACCGCGATCCGACATACCCCACGCTTCCACCAAGTGAAATTGCAGGAACGGGCCACCAGGTCAGCGCCGCATTGGTGGTGACGTGTGGCACGCGCGCAAGATCATCTGCGGTCGCCAGATCGGTATCGGTCATGTTGGTATAGCTAAGCGAAGCTTTCAGCGTGTCGCTGAGGGCGAAGCTGGCTTCGCTTTCGAGCCCCTGGGCCCGCGAACGGTCGACATTGTAGTAGTATCCGCCAACAAGGTAGCGCTGGTCGCAGGCTGGTGACGTCGGACCAAAGCAATCGAAGAAATCGATCTGATCCTGGGTGTGGCGATCGAACCAGGTGACAGCGACGCGCAGGCGGTTTGAGAAAAAATATTGGTCGGCCCCTACTTCCCAGCCTTGTGCCACTTCGGGTTTCAACTCGGTCACGGGATTGGAGTACTCTGAGAAGAGCTCGTAAAGCGACGGCGCTTTGAAGCCGTTGCCATAGTTTCCGCGCAGGACTGTGGTGCCATCGGGAAGCGCCCACGCGCCGGCGGCTTTTTCGGAAACATGCCCGCCGAAGGCGTCGTCGCGATCGTAGCGAACTCCGCCAGTCAGGGTCAGCGCATCAAACAATGTCGACTGCCATTGACCATAATATCCTTGTATCGCGTCGTCGCCGCGTGTCGGCAGCGGGCTGATGTCGAAGATGCTGTGCGTAGTCAGGGTCGTGCGCTGGTATTCGGCGCCGAACGTCACCTCATTGTCTGCGAACGGAGAAATGGTGCCCTGATATTCGAGACGGTTCTGGCCGCCCCGGGCCGTGAAATTGTCGGGCGTCCCGGGTGCCGAAAACGTGTCGCGGTCACTGCTCGTGCCGATCGCGGCGATGCGGTTGGACAGGCCCGCAACATCGACGTTGATTCCCACATAGCCCACAAACAGTTTGTCGGTGCCGTATGCTTCGGAGTCCGCCACGCGAAAGAAGGGAGGTGTCGGCAAGGAAGCGAAGTTGTCGTCAAAGTCGTCACGCACCGCGACGTCGTAGGTTCGCAGGTCGATGCTGACGGACTCGCTCACGCGATAGCGCAGATTGGCGCTTCCGTCGAAATGCGTGTAGCCGTCCGTTTCGGAATTGCCATTGCGGACGTCGGCTGCAGAGATGCCGTTGGTGTGATAGAAATTGAAGCCCGAGCCGTAATCCAGGCCTTCTATGGATCCGTGCGCGGCCGCATTCAGACGGTAGGTGTCGAAGCTGCCGCCTTCGGCGTCGGTATCAAGGGCAAAAGGACTATCGCCGCCACGGCGGGTGATCACATCGACCACGCCGCCGATGGCGTCGCTGCCATACAGCGTGCTTTGCGGTCCGCGCAAGACTTCGATGCGATCGACGTTGTTCACCAGCAAGTCCCCGAGAATGGCGCTATCGTCGACCGCGCTGGGATCGTTGATGCGCACACCATCCATGAGGATGAGTGTCTGCCCTGCTTCCGCGCCGCGGAGCAGGAGCGAACTCGGTTGCCCCACGCCGCCATTGCGAACGACAGTCAGTCCCGGCAACTCGGCCAGCGCATCGGACGCGACCAGGATCTGCTGATCGGCGAGATCCTGAGCCGTAACGACCGACACTGAGGAGCCTGTGCGCTCCCGTTCTTCGGGGATGCGCGTGGCGCTAACGACGACCGTCTCCGGATTGGTGTCGTCTGCAAAGGCCGAAGCAACCGGCATCGTGATGAGGGCGGCGACAATCGCCAGAGTTGGGCCGCCAGGGACCCGAATCGTCCCTGGTGATGACGACATGGGCCTCGAAGGAACGCGTCCATCGCGGGATTGGGGCAGGGAGCCGCAAGCCGCTTTCCACTTGGTATTGTGCATCAGATTTCTCCTGGATGAATGTTCCAGGAGCCGGCGCGCTTGAGCGTGACCGTATATCGCAATTTTCACGGCAGACCCCCGCGGCAACGACTCCCAACGTCGTCGTCGCGACGGTCGACCCGCAGCCCCCGGCGCACCCCGGCCGGAAACAGGACGACACGCGAGGCAGGTCTCCTGGCTCCCGGGTCTTCGGCTCCGCCCGCCTTCCCAGAACCGAAGTTCCAGTGGCCTTTGGGCGGATCCTATCCGGTCACAGTTGCGGGGGCAGCCGCGGCGTCACACCGCGTTCCCTTGAATCCCTTCCGGGAACCTCACGCTCATGTGTAGAGTAGAGTGCTGGTGTCGCGGTCGTCAAATCAACTTCCAATGGCAGCCTAGGCGGGCGGTTTTCCACACACGGAAAGTTTTGCTTCGTCGATCCGGCGGGGCGCTGCTGCGTCCGGTAGCCAAGCCCCGATTTTCTGCGGCGCGCATGGGTGGACAATTCGCCGCATGTCTAACTGCCCGTAAACACAAGCGAAATGCTTAGTCGAAAGCGGCTTGTCGCGCTTCATGGCCGGGCGGCGATTTCGCGCTATGCCTTTGCGTTGCGCGTCGGATTGTCCTTGGCACGGTGAAATCTGGCGTGCCGAGAGAACCTTTGCGGATACGCGGAGCGTTTGGCCCCTTTACGAACAGAGAGGCTAGACCGCGCGCGCAAGCATGATTACCATCCACCAAAAGATGGATGGGGGACGCGCCATCATGTGGCGCGCGGAGGATAACGCGTGAACTTTGTAACCCGCTGTGCCGCCCCTCGCAGGGGTGCCGGCTTACCCATATGTGGTTAGGTTAACGCCATGGACCAACCTGCTCACGATTTGAGACCGTTTCAGCCGGGCCGCGCGCCAGGCCATCGCATCATCAGTTTCGGGCTGGTGGCAGCACTTCATCTGGTGTTTATCTACGCCCTTGCAACCGGGCTTGCCCAGAATTTGATCATGAAGCTTCCGCAAGAATTCAAGGCGGAGGTCATCCCGCCCAAGCAGGAGCAGGTCAAGCCACCGCCGCCGCCGCCGCCTGAGCTGCAAAAGCCCCCGCCGCCCTTCGTGCCGCCGCCCGAGATCAGCATCCAGTCGGAGGCTTCGCCGAACACGATAACGGTGCAGTCAAAGGTCTCGACACCGACCCCGCCGCCCGTGGTTGCGGCCCCGCCCAAGCCCGCCGGCATTACGGCTCCGGTTCAGATCGCCGGAGGCGGCGCCGTCTGCAACAGCAACTATTATCCACCGATCGCGATCCGTCTGAACCAGGCAGGCACGACGCTGGTGACCGTCCACATCGGCACGGATGGAACCGTGCAGAGCGTGGATATTGCGGGTTCAAGTGGCCACGATGCGCTGGATCAGGCCTCTATCAAGTGCATCACCTCACGCTGGCGCTATAAGCCCGCGATGCAAAATGGACAGCCCGTACCGGTGAGCAAGGAATACGCCATCAAATGGGTCTTGCAGTGAGATTGTACGCACGTGCATGCGAATTCCTGCACAACGGTTTTTTGCTGAGACAACGGAGTGACGCAAACATGATCTCGAAATATCTGGCGATTGCAGCCGCCATCGCTTTCCTGTCCGGCGCAAATGCCGGACACGCCTTCGCGCAGCAAAACAATCAGCCGGCTGCAACAGCGCCGGCGGCTGCACCTGATGCCGGGACTCCCGCGGCCAATTCGAATACCGCGGCTGCGCCCGCCGGTGCTCCTGGAGCAGCGCCTGCTACCCCTGCGCCGGATGCCGCCGCTCCCCCGCCAGCACCCGACACCGCTGCCTCCGTCTCGCCGCCCACGACACCGGCTTCCGCCACCGCCAGCAAGGACAGCCCCTACGGCCTCGGCGCGATGTGGGCGAAGGGTGACTGGGTGCTTCGCACCGTGCTCGTGATCCTGGGCATCATGTCGGCCGGCACCTGGTACATCTTCTTCATGAAGTTCTGGGAACAGTCGCGCGTCATCAGCCACTCGAAGGTGGTGGAACGCCGCTTCTGGAGTTCGGCCAACCTCAATGAGGGCATCGACAAGCTGCCGAAGAACAGCCTCTTCCGCAGCGTCGCCGAGAGCGGTGTGCGTTCCTCGTCCGGTCAGGCAACGGGACTGGTGAACCTCAACGACTGGATTGCGATGTCGCTGAACCGCCAGCTTGAAGAAGCGAATTCGCGGCTGCAGGGCGGTATCGCCTTTCTGGCCTCGGTCGGCTCGGTTGCACCGTTCGTCGGATTGTTCGGCACCGTCTGGGGCATCCTGAACGCGTTGATCGCCATCGGCGTCGCCGGCCAGGCTTCTATCGACAAGGTGGCTGGCCCGGTCGGCCAGGCGCTGATCGCCACCGCCATCGGCCTCGTCGTGGCCGTACCTGCAGTGCTTTGCTATAACTTCCTCGTTCGCCGCAACAAGGTCATCAACGAGCGCCTGCGCAGCTTTGCAAGCGATCTGCAGACCTACCTCATCACCAACAAGAAGTGAGTTAGGGCGCGTTCGCGAAGGAGTTTGTCATGGCTGTAACAGTACACTCGTCAGACTCGGACGATCCGGATCTGAACACCACGATCAACACGACGCCGCTCGTGGACGTGATGCTCGTGCTCCTGATCATCTTTCTGATCACCGTCCCTGTCGTTCTCAAACAGGTGCCGGTGAACCTTCCGAACGCGCATAACATTCCCACGATCACGAAGCCGGAAAACATCACCATAGCGGTCGACAAGGACGACAACCTCTACTGGAACAATCAGCCGGTGGATGCGAGCGAGTTGAAGGATCGCTTTGCCAATGCGCTCCGCGTCGCGATCGCCAAGGGCGGGCAACTCCCGGAAGTCCATATCCGCGGCGACAAGGATGCCCGTTTCCAGGGCATCGGCCGGGTGATCCTGGCCTGCCAGCAGGCCGGCATTCAGAAAGTCGGCTTCATTACCGAACCGCGTAACGATACCGAATAGTCGTTTCAAAGCTCAGCAAGGAAATTCACGATGGCAATGAATGTCGGCCAGGGCGGCGGCGAAAATGAAGTGATGGTGGACATCAACACCACGCCGCTGATTGACGTCATGCTCGTCCTCCTCGTGATGCTCATCATCACAATCCCGATCCAGACGCACGCCGTGAAGCTCAACATGCCCAACCCGAACGCACCGCCTCCGACTGTGCAACCTGTCGAGCATACGCTGGCAATCGATTTCGACGGGTCGATCACCTGGGACAATCAGGCCGTGCCGACAATGGCTGCCCTGGACCAGCATTTCACCGAAGTCGCCAACCAGGAAGACCAGGACGAAATCCATGTGAGCCCCAACCGGCTCGCCAAGTACGACACCGTAGCCAAGGTGCTTGCCGACGCATCACGAATTGGTGTGAAGAAGATTGGTTTCACCGGCGAAGAACAATATATGCAATAAAGTGAGGGGCGACCGCGGCTACGGAATCATGCGGTCGCATGCGTCCGAGAAGCCGCGCCCGGTATTTTGACGATCGAAGAGGTCTCGGATGAACACGCCTATGTTTCGCTCACTCGCCACAGCAATTCTGCTGGCAACCGGCGCCGTCGGCGCCGTCGCGATCTCGATGCCCGTCACAGCGGAAGCGGCCGGCGTTCGGCCCCAGGTCGGCAAACCCCTCCAGGCCGCTATTTCGGAGGCCAATAGCGGCAATGCGAGTGCGGCGCTCGCGAAAGTGAGAGAAGCGGAATCGGTCGGGGGCCTCTCCTCGAGCGAACAAAGCGCCATCGCCCAGACCAAGCAGTTCATTGCCGCCAAGACCGGCAATTTCAGCGGCGGCGGCGGCAGTGCTACTGCAGCCCGCGCGAAATTCGCCGCCGACTATAATGCCAACCGGTATTCTGCCGTCACGGGCGAAGACGTCGATCTGCTGAAGAAATATGGCGTCTTCGGCTATGACGACCAGATCATCGTGGCGCAGGCTTACTATCTTTCCGGCCGCACCGCACAGGCGATCACGCTCCTGAAAAGCCTGACGGCCGGTTCGCATCCTTCCGAATCCGCGCTGAAGCTGCTCTACAGCGCGGCCTACAAAGGTGGCGATTCCGATGCGATGCGCACCGCGCTCTTTGCGCTCGTCTCGCAGTACAACAAGCCGGAATACTGGGCGAATCTGCTGCAGGTCTCCGAGTCCGCGAAGGGATTGAAGGACCACCAGACGCTGGACCTTTATCGCCTGCGGCTGCGCACCGGATCCATGAAGACCGCCGACGATTATTCGACGGCCGCGGAGATGGCGCTCGAGCTCGGATCTGCCGGCGAAGCCGCGGACTTCGTGCAAAAGGGCATGGATGCAAAAGTTCTGACCGGCGACCGCCCGGTCAAACTCCTCAACACCGCCAAGGCGCAGGCCGCAGCAGACACCGCGAATTTTGCAAAAAATCAGGCTGCTGCCGCCAAGGCGCGGACGGGCGAAGATGCCGTGAAACTGGGCGAGGAGCTTTGGGGCGAAGGCAAGGCGCAGGATGCGCTCACCGAGATCCAGCAAGGCATTCAGAAGGGTGTCACCGACAAGGACAATGCCCAGCTTCGCCTGGGACTGGCTTACCTCGGAGCCGGTCAAAAAGATGCAGCCATCCACGCCTTTGAAGCCGTTTCGAAAGACAATGCCAACGACGCTATGATCGCCCATCTGTGGATGATCTACGCCCGTACGGCGAAAGCTGGTTAGCCGCCGCGGGACAGCGCTGTGTAGCGTTGGCACCATTTCCCGAAGGCTGACGAGACAATCGGACCGCGGGCTGATCGCCTGCCGGCCGCAGGGGAGGATTGATCATGCGAACAGCCTTGTTGGCCACGACGGCACTTGCCTTCAGCTTTGCCATTGCCGCCGGGGCCCGTGCCGACGAGGGCATGTGGACCTTCGACAATTTCCCTGCCGCCGCGGTGAAGACAAAATATGGCGTCGCCATCGATCAGGCATGGCTCGACCGTGTACAAGGCGCGGCCGTGCGTCTTTCGAGCGGCTGCTCCGCCTCCATCGTCACCGCCAACGGGTTGGTTCTCACCAACCATCATTGCGTTCGCGACTGTGCCCAAAGCCTGTCGACCGCCAATGTCGACTATATCAAGGATGGATTTGCCGCCGCGGCCCGAAGTGAAGAGCGGCTTTGTCCGGGGATGCAGGCGGAGGTGCTTACCGGCATTTCCGACGACACTCCGAAGATTTCGGCCGCATCGGCTGGCAAGACGGGACAGGAATTCGTCAAGGCGCGCGACGGGGCGATCGCCGAGGCGGAAAAAGCGGCTTGCGCCGGTCGGGAAGCGCAGTTCCGTTGCCAGATCGTAAGTCTCTACGAGGGCGGCCAGTACAAGCTGTATACGTTCCGGAAATACTCGGACGTCCGCCTCGTATTCGCGCCGGAATTGCAGACCGCTTTCTTCGGTGGCGATCCGGACAATTTCAATTTCCCGCGTTACGATCTCGATTGTTCGTTTGTGCGCCTCTATGAGGACGGCGTTCCCGTCGCGACGCCGGCCCATCTGAGCTGGAGCTCCGTGTCGCCCAAAGATGGCGAGCCCGTATTTGTCGTCGGCAACCCCGGCTCGACCCAGCGACTTCTGACGGCGGACCAACTTGAGTCCCTGCGGGACTTCCTGCTGCCGGAAACGCTGTTGCAGTTTTCGGAATTGCGTGGCCGTCTCATTCGCTTCAGCGCCGAAAGTGCCGAACACGCCCGTATCGCCGACGATCGGCTGTTCGGCATCGAAAACAGCTTCAAAGCATTGCATGGAGAAGAAAAGACGCTTTCGGATCCGCCCTTCATCGAGGCGAAACGACGCGCCGATACCGAATTGCGCACGCGCGTCGCCGCTGACGCCAAACTTGCGCAAACGATTGGCGATCCATGGGCCGACATCGCCCGGGTCCAGGCTGATCGCAAAGCCCTGAACCTGTCCTATAGTTACATGGAAGCGCGTGCCGGACTGTTTTCCGATCTGTTCGGCTATGCCCGTGCGCTCGTCCGCGCCGCGGAAGAACGCGCGAAGGCCAATTCCGACAGATTGCCAGAATATACCGACAGCCAGTTGCCGCTTCTGAAAAAGCGCGTGCTCGATGCACGGCCAGTCTATCCGGAACTGGAAGAGGTCATGCTCGACTTCTGGCTGTCCAAGCTGCGCGAAAACCTGACCGCGGACGCATCGGGTACGAAGACATTTCTCGGCAAGAATTCTCCGGAGGAACTCGCGGCCAATCTGGCGACGTCGAAACTCGGAGACCCGGCGTTGCGGAAACGCCTCTGGGACGGCGACCTCGCGGCCATCAAGTCCTCCGACGATCCCCTTATTCGCTTTGTGCTCGCAACCGACGGGGCATCCCGCGCAGTCCGCAAGCAATACGAGGAACGTGTGAGCGGGCCGACCGATCGCGCTGCCGCACAGATCGCCAAGGCTCGCTTTGCCATCTACGGCACGAGCACCTATCCCGACGCGACATTTTCCCCGCGCATTTCCTACGGCCACGTCGAGGGCTGGACGGACAACGGCGCGACTGTGAAGCCGTTTACCTATTTTCCCGGACTTTGGGAGCGGGCAACCGGACACTTCCCGTTTGATCTTGCGCCGAAATGGGTGGCGGCAAAAGGGAAGCTGAGCGATGACACCGTCTTCGACTTTACCAGCGACAATGACATTATCGGCGGCAATTCCGGTTCGCCCGCAATTGACGGCAAGGGCCAAGTAATCGGCGCCATTTTCGACGGCAACATCGAGAGTTTGGGTGGCGCGTTCGCGTTCGACGATACTGTCAATCGCGCCGTCGCGGTCTCGACGGCGGCGATCACTGAAGCGCTCGAGAAGGTTTATGGCGACAGGACGCTGGTGCAGGAACTCAAGGCTGGAAAATAGTCCCGTTCACGTCTTCAGATAGTCATGCGCGACTTTGCCCAGGCCGAGGGTGATGTCCGCGATGATATGTGATGCGGACATGATTTCCAGCACGGGCAATTCGGCGACAGGCGCCAGCGCGTGCGGCGAAAGGGAAAGAGCCGCTGGGCCGGTCCATGCCCCTTTCACGTCGATGTCTTCAAGGTAGTATTCGACCAGTTCGCAGATCCGCGGCGTGCCATCGACATGCGGGATGATTTTCAGAAGAAAATTGGGCGCCGAGAGTGCCGTTTTGATGGTCGCCGCATCGAGCGCTTTGTGCTTGTAACCCATCGTGCCGGTCGCAACGCGGACCGGACCATAGTCAAGCGTCCCCACGAGCGTATCGATGTCGGCTTGCAAAGTCGGGTTCGCCAGCTTCTTGGGAAAACCCCACAGCTCGCGGCCACCGGCAATCGGCGGGTGATCGTTGAGAAACATGCAATGGGTGTAGCCGCCCTTGCGACCCTGATAGGTCACCGGAATGACCTGGCCGGACTCCGTGTAATCGCCAAAGCCCGTGGAATCCGGCATACGGATAAACTCGTAGCGGACGAGGGGTTCGTCGACCTCCAGGGGCCCCGGCACGAGTTGCCGCAACTTGTCAGGGTCCGTCCGGTAGGTGATGATCAGGAATTCGCGATTGATGAACCGGTAGGGGCCCGGCGGATAGGCGGGACTTGTGAGCGGCATCGCAAAGGCTTTCGCACGAACCTCTGATTCATTCATGACCTGGACTCCGGATGTCGGCATCAAGCATGCCGCAGGGATGTGACGCTTCCGAGGATCGGTTGGCTGTCAGGCCGCGGCACTTGCGGTGTGGGACTCCATACACGGCAGATCGTCCTGTTCACACCTGTCCTGCGTGAAGGGGCCTGCTATGGGATGACCCGCGTCCCGCCAGGCGTCGATACCACCGCGCAGAGGACGCACCCTTAGAAACCCCCTTGCCTGAAGACGGCGCGCTGCCGCCGCCGCAGACGCATCGGCGGGGCAGGCGCAATAGGTGACAATCTCGCGATCCGGAAAGCCCGCATCGAGCCGCTCCAGAAAGGCGGCATCAGCGCCTATCGAACCCGGGATATATCCGTCCTGCCTGCGGGCCTCCGTGGAGCGAACGTCCAAGATGAGAGGGTCCGTGCCGCTGGCCATGAGCCTATGGGTCTCTTCTACGCCTACCCGTTCCATATCCAGCTCGCGCAGCGCGAATTGCCGACGACCCCACTTCCAGACGAGATAGGCGCTCAACCCACCGACCAGGCCTGCGAGACCGAAGGTTCCGAAAGCCGCAAGATCGGCCAGCACGCCGGAGATCGCATGCCGGAACATCACGCCGAGCGCGGCGGCCGTGCCGATATAGGCGAAAGCGCCGATCCCATCGAAGGCCAGGAATGTGACGAGCGGCATATCGCTGCCGCCCGAGAGCACGACCGACACGCTGGACAGGCCCGGAACGAATTTCGATACCGGAAGGGCAATCGGCCCCATCCGGGCAAACGCATTTTCCGTCTGACGCACGCAGGAATCCGGCGACAGCGAGATTCTGCATAACAGTCTGAGAACTCTTCGCCCGAAACGGCGGCCACTCCAGAACCAGCCCAGATCGGCCATCACTGCGGCCAGCGTCCCAGTCAGCACGATCTCGGTCAGGCGCCCGCTTTGGCCGCCAGCGAGCGCCGCCGCGAGGATAACCATTGGGTAGTATGGAAGCGGCAAGCCACCGGTGGACAGCAGCACGTTGACGAAGATCGCCAGAAGCCCATAGCGCTCGAGAAGGAAAATTGCGGTCTGCATCAGGAAGGGGCTTTCAACTCCGCTTCAGATATGGGCGGAAAGTAGAAAAAGAGCAGCCGTAACATAGGCATGCCCGCAATGCATTCACTGCACAGCGACAATGCAAACGGGCCGGAAACGGCGTGGAGGAGGGGGTTGCGCACGTTCCCGGCCCGCCGCTCAGGCGGCGTTAGCCGCCAGGGGCTGGAGTTCCTGCAACTGCGCGCGAGCGCGGGCCACGCCGGCAGACGCCGCTTCGGAGCCCATCTGCATCCCTTCCACGCGAATGAAGGTGACGTCTGTCATGCCAAGGAAGCCGAAGATCTTTCGCAAATAGGGTTCCTGAAAGTCGAAGTCGCGCATCGGGCTCTCGCCGGAATAAACACCGCCGCGAGCGGCGATCACAAAAACCTTCTTGTTATTGAGAAGACCCTCGGGACCTTGCGCGGTGTATTGGAACGTGCGCCCCGCGCGCGTGATGTGATCGATCCACGCCTTCAGCGTCGAGGGAATGGAGAAATTGTACATGGGTGCCGCAATGACGAGCGTATCGGCGGCTTCGACCTCTTCCAGGAGATGGTCTGCCGCGCTGACGAGCGCCTGTTGAGCTTCAGTCCTGTCCTCGGCCTTTGTGCCGATCGCCGCCATGTGTTCGCCGGCGAAATGCGGCAGCGATCCGGCGCCCAGATCGCGCTCGACGATGTTCGCTTCCGGATGGCGTTCGCGCCATTTCTCGACGAATTCGGCCGCGACCTGCCGGGATTTCGAGGCCTGGCCGAAAATGCTCGAGGTCACGAAAAGCAGTTGGGACATGGATTGCTCGCTCCCGCTCGACCAGGCCCGGCTAGGGGGGTGACTTTCGCCGGACTGCATGGTACTGGTTAGTAACATCACGTAGGTACTTACCGGTCACACCCATGTCAAGGGCAAGCGTTCAAACAAGAGACAGGCAAAGCGCCAGCCCCCGGCAGAGGTTGCTTTCAGCGGCCCGCGAGCTTTTTTCCACGCGCGGCATCAAGGGCGTCAGCGTCGATGAAGTCGCCGAAATGGCGCAGACCAACAAGATGACGCTCTACCGGCATTTCGAATCCAAGGATTTGCTGGTTGCCGCCTATTTGCGGGAATTGGCGGCTGAGGCAGATCGGGAATGGGAGGCCATTACCCTGGCCCATCCCGGTGACCCTGCCGGTCAGATCAAGGCCTGGATCGCGCTGGTCGCCTCACATCTCGCCCAGTCGGATGACCGTGGTTGTCCGCTTGCCAATGCCGCGGTCGAATTGCCCGACAAGGAGCATCCCGCCCGTACCGTCATCGAGCAACACAAGACGGCGCAGCGCGACCATCTCGTGCATTTATGCGGCAAAGCGGGCTTCGAACATCCTGCCCAACTCGCCGATGAAATCTTCCTGCTGCTGGAAGGCGCGCGCGTGAATGTGCAGAGCGTTGGACGATGCGGGCCAGGCGGCCGCTTCGCCGCCATGGCCTGCACCCTTATGGCGTCTCACACCAGGACCGGCACCCCGTAAGACGGCGCTAGATGCGGCGCGGCTTCAGGATGGCAGCAATGGCAAAGCCTGCCGCGACATAACCGACGATGTCGATCGACATATAGGCAAGCGTGTAGTCAGTCGGAAATCCGTACCAGTTCCAGTAGGACACACTGGTGGTTATCCCCGCCGCGACACCGGTAAGCGCCACGAAACCGACACGGGCGGCATATCCCGCAAGCATCGTCTGCGCCAGCAAAAATGCTGCGATCAACGATATCAGGGCTTCCTTCGCGAATTCGACGATCATCGGCTTCGTCATATCGGACGATGCGCCTGCGGGCTTGTAGAGAAGGAGCCCCGAGGGATGGACTTTCATCTTGGCGGCTTCGTCTGCCATGGCGTTGGGACTCTTCATGTCGGTCCATGGATAAAAATAGAGACCGGGCTTGTCGCCGATCGAATTTTGCATGGCCGTGAGGACCTGCGATTCCTGTGGAATCTGGCCGAAGCCGATTTGACCGAGTGGCAGCACAACGTGGGCAATCGTGGACCAGATGAACATTGCCACGCCACCTGCAATGCCGGCGATGATGATGCGCATGTTATCCCCCTTCGCGCGAAACAGCCGACCCTATCAAATTGCCTGCCGAGGCCCAAGCACACCCGATTGTGCGCTGCCACAAGCGGGCAGCGCCTTGGCGAAGGCAGGGCGATGGCATAACAATCGCCCTGGGTATGGGTGGGACTGCCGATGGCCGAGCAACGCAGGCGCAGGGCGTTTCGCCCCATTCAACTGCTTCTCGGACTTCCATTCATCGCAGTGATCTGCGTGCCGTTCTACAACCGCGTGGGCCCCGAACTTCTCGGAATTCCGTTCTTCTATTGGTACCAGCTTTTATGGATCCCGCTCGGCGCGGCATTGCTCTATCCCGTCTACCGGTCGGGACGAGGCGAGCTGTAACCGCTCATGGGCGCACGTCTTGATCCTCTGACGCTCGGTATTTTCGTAGCGCTGTTCGGCGGCGTCACGATTTTGGGTTTTGTCGCATCCAGATGGCGCAAAGGCGATTTGAGCGACATCGCGGAATGGGGATTGGGCGGGCGCCGGTTTGGAACGCTCATCACCTGGTTTCTGCTGGGCGGCGACCTCTACACGGCCTACACATTCGTCGCCGTCCCGGCTGCCATGTTCGGTGCCGGGGCTCTGGGATTCTTCGCCGTTCCATACACGATCCTGGTCTATCCCATACTTTTCGCCGTGTTTCCGCGCATGTGGGCGGCAGCGCATGCCAGGGGTTGCGTGACGGCCGCAGATCTGGTGCGCGTACAAACGGGCAGCGGCATACTGGCTCTGGCGATCGCTGCCACCGGAATCGTGGCGACGATGCCCTATATCGCGCTGCAACTCGTCGGCATGGAAGTTGTGCTCGCGGGCCTTGGCATCGGCGGCGAGTGGCCGCTCATTATTGCCTTCGCTTTGCTCGCCGCTTTTACATACACGAGCGGCCTGCGTGCGCCGGCGATGATCGCGGTGGTGAAGGATCTGCTCATCTATGTCACGGTGATCGCAGCCGTGATCGTCATTCCATCCGAACTCGGCGGCTATGCAAAGATTTTTGCGAGCGTCAGCCCGGCCAAGCTCATTCTCTCCCAGGGCACGGCGCGCAATTTCGGTCAGGAAAGCGCCTACGTCACCCAGGCGCTGGGCTCGGCGCTTGCACTCCTGCTCTATCCGCATGCCATGACGGGCGTGCTCAGCGCCTCGAACGCACGCGTCATTCGCCGCAATGCGGTGGTACTTCCCGCTTATTCCTTTGCGCTTGGTTTGATCGCCCTACTGGGCTTCATGGCCGTTGCGGCCAATGTGAAGGCCATGCCGGCTTATGCCGCAGGTTTCAAAGCGTTCGGGCCCAATTTCGCCGTGCCTGCCCTGTTTCTGCAAATGTTCCCATCATGGTTTGTCGGTGTGGCTTTCGCCGCCATCGCGATCGGCGCGCTGGTACCTGCGGCGATCATGTCGATCGCCTGCGCCAATCTTTTTACACGCAACATCTACAGGGAATTTCTTCACAAGGATTGCGGTCTGAAACGCGAGAGCGACGTGGCCAAGTTTGTCTCGCTGGTGGTCAAGCTGGGCGCCCTGTTCTTCATCCTGCTGGTTCCGCAGCAATATGCGATCCAGCTTCAGCTTCTGGGCGGAATCTGGATCATTCAAACTTTGCCGGCGGTGTTCATCGGCCTCTACACGAGATGGCTGCATCCCTATGCGCTGCTCGCGGGCTGGGCGGCAGGACTGGCGGCCGGATCGCATATGGCCGCGAGTCTGGGCTTCAAAAGTTCGATCTACGCGCTGCATGCCTTTGGCTGGACGCTGCCGTGCTATGCGGCGTTGAGTTCCGTCATCTTGAACGTTGGCATAAGCGTGGTGTTGAGTGTCATTTTCAATGCGCTCTGGGCGAGACCGGTCACTGGAGAAATGGCCGCGGCCGGGTGACACTGGGCTTAACACACCGTGCTAGCCGAAGCGGCCTGTGATGTATTCCTCGGTTCGTCTGCTGGTCGGGCTGGTAAACATCTTGTTCGTGATTCCAAATTCCACCAGCTCACCCAGAAACATGAAGGCCGTGAAATCGGATACGCGCGACGCCTGCTGCATATTGTGGGTCACGATGACGATCGTATACTCCTTGGCAAGCTCGTCGATCAGCTCTTCGATTTTCGCGGTGGACATGGGATCGAGAGCCGAGCACGGCTCGTCGAGCAGAATAACTTCCGGTCTTGTCGCCACCGAGCGCGCAATGCAAAGACGCTGTTGCTGACCGCCCGACAGGCTGAGGCCAGAATCCTTGAGCTTATCCTTGACCTCGGTCCAAAGTGCCGCTCGCCTGAGCGCGTGTTCTACGCGGTCATCGAGTTCCGATTTCTTGATCCGTTCGAACAACCGGATGCCATAGGCGATGTTTTCGTAGATCGTCATCGGAAACGGCGTGGGCCTCTGAAACACCATACCGACCTTGGCGCGAAGCAGATTGAGATCCTGCTTGCCGGCCAGGATGTTTTCGCCGTCGAAGATGACCTCGCCCGTCGCCCGCTGTCGCGGGTAAAGTTCGTAGATTCGGTTGAGCACGCGAAGAAGCGTGGACTTGCCGCAGCCCGAGGGGCCGATAAAGGCCGTAACCTTTCGATCGTACAGCGGCACCGAAACGTTGATCAGGGCCTGTTTGTCGCCGTAATAGAAGCAGAGATCGCGAATATCGATCCGCACCGGAGCTTCGACGGGCTTCATCTCATTCATTGCGACGTCCGTTTGGATTCGAAAACGCGAGCCAGAACGCTCAGCGAAAGAACGGCGAGCGTGATCAGAAGTGCGCCCGCCCATGCCAAGCGGTGCAGATCCTCATATGGCCCCATTGCGAAGTCGTAGATGACCTTGGGCAAGCTGGCCATCGGCGCATTCAGATCGACACTCCAGAACTGGTTCCCGAGCGATGTAAACAACAGGGGGGCCGTCTCACCGGAAATGCGCGCGATCGCAAGAAGAATGCCGGTCATGATTCCGGCCCGCGCCGCGCGCCATGTGACGGTTCGGATAACATGGTTGCGCGGTGTGCCAAGCGCCGCTGCTGCCTCGCGCAGCGTGTTCGGCACCAGCAGCAGCATGTTTTCCGTCGTGCGCACGACAACCGGGATTACGAGCATCGCGAGTGCCGCAGCGCCGGCGATGGCGGAGTAGTGGCCCATATGGGTGACGAACAGTTCGTAGACGAACAGGCCGACGAGAATCGAGGGTGCGCTCAAGAGAATGTCGTTCACGAAGCGGACGACCATGGCGAAACGGCCATGACGGCCATATTCGGCGAGATAGGTGCCCGCCAGGATTCCGGTCGGCGTCCCGACCAGGACCGCGAGCGCGCTCATGATCAGGCTGCCAACGATCGCATTGGCGAGGCCGCCCGCGGAGCCCGGGGCGGGCGTGTTCATCGTGAACACGATCACGGACATCGCGCCGGATCCCTGAACAAGAAGCGAGCCCAGAATCAATCCAAGCCAGCCGATGCCGAATGCCGCCGCGCCCACCGAGAGCGCGAGAAACAGACGATTGCGCAATTTCCGCAGTTGGTAGATCCCGCGACTCATTGGGATCGCCCGCCTGCCCGGGCCTCAAGGCTGCGCAGCAACATTTGTGCTGCGGCAAGCACCAGGAAGGTGATGAGAAAAAGGATGAGGCCAATCGCGATCAGCGAGGAGACATACAAATCGCCCAGCGCTTCGGCAAACTCGTTGGCGATGGTCGCCGAGATCGTTGTGCCGGGCGCAAAGAGCGAGGCTCCGATCTTATGTGCGTTGCCGATCACGAAGGTAACGGCCATGGTCTCGCCCAGCGCACGACCGAGCGCCAGCATGGAGCCTCCCACTACGCCGCTGCGCGCAAAAGGCAGCACAACGTTCCACATCACTTCCCAGGTCGTGCAGCCAAGGCCGTAGGCAGCTTCCTTCAGCATCGTCGGCACGGTTTCAAAGACATCGCGGGCCACGGCCGAGATGAAGGGAAGAATCATGATCGACAGGATGAACGACGCCGTGAACATGCCGATGCCGTAAGGCGGCCCGGCAAAAATGGTCTGCAGGAGGGGCAGATTGCCAAAAAAATCGATCAGCACGGGCTGCACGTGCTGCTGAAAAAACGGCGCGAAGACGAACAGACCCCAGATACCGTAGATTATGGAAGGTATGCCTGCGAGCAATTCGATCGCAATGCCTACCGGCCGGCGCAGCGGTCGCGGACAGAGTTCGGTCAGAAAGATGGCGATCCCGATGCCTACGGGCACCGCCACAAGCATTGCGAGCGCCGATGTGATAAGCGTCCCGTAAATGGTGGGAAGTGCGCCGAAATGTTCGGTCACGGGGTTCCACACAGCCGTGCTGAAGAACCCGAATCCGAAGGTTTTGAAGGCCGGCCAGGCGCCTTCGGCCAGTGTGGCGATGAGACCCGCGAAGATCAGCAGGACCACCGTCGCGGCCGCCATGGTCAGCAAGCGGAAACGCGCATCGCTGCGCCCGAAGCGTTGCCTCGCTGCCGTCAGCGAGGGTGCGGGATTGGTCAACGAAACGTCGGCCATGGGGTCGCTGCTCGCACTCCAGCCGCATCGGGAGAGATGCGGCACCTTTCCCCGATTTCAGGACCTTGCGATGACCGTCGGCGGGCCGTCAGGGAACAGCCGCCGCATCGATATCGTTGTGCCAGCTCTTCGTGACGTCTTCGACCGTGCTGGGCGGCAGCGGGACGTAGTCGAGGCTTTGCGCGAGCTGACCGCCATTGGCGTAAGCCCATTTGTAGAACGTCAGAACCTGCTTCAGCCGCGAAGCATCCTGGGGATGCTTGTAGACAAGAATGAACGTCGCTCCGGCGATCGGCCATGCGTCGTGACCGGCCTGATCGGTCAGAATGACATAGAAATCCCTGGAATGGGCCCAATCCGTCTTTGCGGCCGCCGCCTGGAAGCTGGCCGCCGTCGGTGATACCGCAACGCCGTCGTGATTGATCAGGCGCACATAGGGAATGTTATTTTCCTTGGCATAGGCAAACTCGACATAGCCCAGCGAACCGCCCGTTTGCTTCACGTTGTTGGCGACGCCCTCATTGCCCTTGGCGCCAAGACCGCTGGGCCACTCGACGGAGGTAGCCGCACCCACCTTTTGCGCCCATTCCGGGCTCATCTTCGAGAGGTAGTTGGTGAAAATGAAGTTGGTGCCGGAGCCGTCGGAACGATGAACGGTAGCGATCGCCTGGTGCGGCAGGTGGATCGAGGGGTTGAGCTTCTTGATCGCCGCATCGTCCCACGACGTGATGTTGCCCAGGCAAATCTGCGCCAGGGTTTTTCCGTCCAGCACCAGCTCACCGGCCTTGATGCCGGCAATGTTCACCACCGGCACCACGCCGCCAATCACCGTGGGAAACTGGGTCAGCCCCGCGCCTTCGAGTTCGCCCGGTGCGAGCGGCTTGTCGGATGCGCCGAAATCGACCGTTTTTGCCTTGATCTGAGCGATACCGCCACCCGAACCGATCGACTGATAGTTGAGGCCGATGCCCGTCTTGGCCTTATAGGCCTCGGCCCATTTGGCATAAATCGGATAGGGGAAGGTCGCTCCGGCCCCGGAAATGTCTGCGGCGAAGGCCGCCGTGGCGGCGCTGGCAAGCACCGTACCGGCCACAGCGCCGAGCAAACGGTCGAATAAAGGCCTCATGAAAACCTCCTGGAAATGGCGATCGCAAAAACGGTGCGTCAATAGCGCGTCCCCGGGCCGCGCCCTGCCCCCCTGCTGCGCACGCGCCGATAAGCGCGTGCTTGGGTGCAACGTGCATCACATTTTTACGAAGCTTTTATGACAGCCGGTCGGGCGCGGAGCGCCACCAGCGCTGATACGCGATGCTGGCGTTAGTTAATCATTTGGAAATGCCGCTCGGTGTTGACTGGCTTGCTCCCGGGAGGTCCCTCTTGTCGTTTGCGCGGATCATGATCGCCCTGCTGATCGTTGGCTGTTTGGCCGTGATTGGCGTAGCGCTGGAAAGTTTCTGGATGAACGGGACTCTGGCGCTTCCGCCGCCCTTCCTCTGGGGAACCACGGGGATTTTGGGCGTTCTGATTCTCTTCGTGGCGCTGGTGGAGGCGCACCGGCGAACGCGGGTGCTGGAAGCCAACGCCGCGCAACTTCAGTCGCTTACAACCAGACTTGAGGAGTCGCTTGATAACGTCTCGTCGGTCAACGGCCGCCTCAACGAAAGCGAAGTTCGCTACAAGGGACTGGTCGACGCACAAGGCGACGCCATCTTCCGCCGCGGCCCGGACAGCCGGCTTACCTATGCCAACGACGCCTTTTATCGCCTCTTTCGTCTTACGCCGCCGGAAGCGATCGGTCACGCTTTCGCCCCCGAACCGCATCCCGATTGTCGTTCGCCGATCTTCAGCAGTTTCGCGGAGCTCGAGGCGGGACAGGCGCGCATGCGTTACGATCAGAATGTGCGCACAGCCTATGGCTGGCGTTGGATCGCATGGGAGGACTATGCGATTCGTGACGAGCTCGGCCGGCTGATCGAGGTCCAGAGCGTGGGACGCGACATTACCGAGCGCAAGGCACTCGAGGATGCGCTCACCGAAGCGCGCGACAGGGCCGAGGGAGCCAGTCGCGCCAAATCACACTTCCTCGCGACCATGAGTCATGAGATTCGCACACCAATGAACGGCGTGCTCGGCATGGCGCGCCTGCTGCAGGAAACCAAGCTCCTTCCGGCGCAGCGCACCTATGCGCATGCCATCGAACAATCCGGCGAGGCCCTGCTTACGCTCATCGAGGAAATTCTCGATTTTTCCAAGATCGAATCCGGCACGTTGCAGCTCGAGGAGGAAGACACCGACATACGGTCGATCGTCGGCGGCGTGGCCGAATTGCTGGCGCCACGCGCCCATGCCAAAGGCATCGAGCTTGTTACGGTGATCGCGCCCGACGTGCCCGCGCAGGTTCACGCCGATGGTGTCCGTCTTCGCCAAATCCTGACCAATCTCGTCGGCAACGCCATCAAATTTACCGAACGCGGCGGCGTGCGAATCGATCTGAATTCCATCCCTTCGGACGGAAGGCGCGTTCTTCGTTTCGATGTGCGCGACACCGGCGTCGGTGTTCCGGCGGAAAAGCAGCAGGACATCTTCCGGGAATTCGTGCAGGCCGACTCGACGCATGCGCGCCGCTTCGGTGGTTCGGGTCTCGGGCTGGCGATTTCGAAGCGGCTCGTCGAGGCCATGGAGGGTGATATCGGCGTCCAGTCGGCGCCGGGCGGCGGCAGCCTTTTCTGGTTCACCGTTCCGGTGCGGGTGCTGAAGGAAGCGGAGCCCATGGAGCGGCTGGCCGGCACGCGTGTCGCGATCGTGACTCGCAATGGCGTGTTGCGCGAAGGGATCGTGGCCCAGATCCGCGCACTGGGCGGCGAGGTTGTGCCGCTTTGGCTTCCCGGGTCTGCGGAGTCGCACGCATTGTCTTCCATCGATGCGGTTCTCATCGATGCGGGCACGGCGGCCGAAATCGACCTGCCTGCATGGCCGAACCGCCAGACCCGCTCCATCGTCATGCTGACGCCCGGCGCACGCGGCAAGCTCAGGGAGATGAAGGACGTCGGGTTCGATGCCTATCTGGTAAAGCCCGTGCGGCTGACCTCGCTCGTGGACCGTTTTCTGCGGCAGACCGGCGACGACATGGCGGAGCGCGAGTTTCGCTCGCGTGGCGGCGCCCTTCCTTCGGGCAAGGGTGCGGGCAAACGCTCGTTGCGCATTCTTCTCGCCGAGGACAATCCCATCAACGGCCTGCTTACAAGGGAATTGTTGCGGCGGCGGGGCCATGAGATCAGGCAGGTCGAATCGGGCGAAGGCGCCATCGCAGCGATGCGCGACGAGCGTTTCGATCTTTTTCTCACCGACATTCATATGCCCGGCCTTGACGGCATCGAGGCCGCGCGCCGCATCCGCGCCCACGAAGACGCGAATGGCAAGGTTCGCACGCCCATCATTGCTGTGACCGCAGACGCGCTGGAAACGGGCCGTCAGGCTTGCAAAGATGCCGGCATGAATGGTTTTCTCACGAAGCCTATTGCGCCTTCGGAGATCGACACCATGCTTGCCGAGCTGTTTCCCGATCCCGACAGGGCGCAAGAAGCCGCCGCGTGACCCCCGCCTCGCGCACAGGCGCGAGTTTCACCGACTACCTTCAGCCTCGCGTGCTCGTCATGCTGGCGCTCGGCTTCTCGTCGGGCCTGCCTTTCCTGCTAACCGGCAATACCTTCGGCTACTGGCTGCGCGACTCGGGCACATCGCTGACGGCGATCGGCTTCATCTCCTGGGTAGGCATCGCCTACTCCATGAAATTTCTCTGGGCGCCGCTCATCGACCGAGTGAATGCGCCTCTGCTGGGCCGGCTTGGCCGCCGGCGCGGATGGATGCTGCTCGCCCAGATGCTGGTCGGCGCAGGCCTGCTTGCGATGGGGATTCTCGGGCCCGCATCAGGGCTGGCCGTGCTCGGCGCATTCGCCCTCGTGGTGGCCTTTTCGTCGGCGACCCAGGACATCGTCATCGACGCATGGCGCATCGAGAGTGCGGCAAGCGGTGAGGAACTCGGGCTTCTGACGTCCGCCTATCAGTTCGGCTATCGCATGGCGCTGCTTGCGACCGATGCGCTGATTCTGATTGCGGCGGAACATTTCGGCTGGAGCCTGTCCTACTGTGCATGCGCCATCGCCATGTGCATCGGGATCGGTGCGACACTGTTGGCAAGCGAACCCGCACGCGCCGACCGCGTCATGGAAGAAAAGGAACGGACGGCGCCGCTGCTGACGGGTCGCGGGCTTGCCGACGCCATCGCAGGACCCTTCATCGAATTCTTCCGCCACTATGGCGTGCTGGCGTTGCTTATGCTCGCAGCGATCAGTCTTTACAGGCTTCCCGATTTCGTCATGGGCCCGATGGCCAATCCCTTCTATCACGACATCGGTCTGACGAAGGATTACGTCGGCGCCGTGCGCGGCACGATCGGTGTTGTCGCGGCTCTGCTTGGCATTGCCGCAGGCGGAGCATGCGCCCTGCGATTTGGCTATATGCGTGCGCTCATCGCCGGCGGCATCCTGCAGGCGCTGGCCATCGCGGCGTTTGCTCTGCTTGCCCGCGCCAATCCTCCCACGGCCCTGTTTGCAAGCGTTATGGCAGCGGACAATTTCAGCACGAGTTTCGCAGGTGTGGCGCTCGTCTCCTACATGTCGAGTCTGACGAGCCTCGGCTATACGGCCACCCAATACGCGCTTCTGTCGTCGACTTACGCCTGGGCTGGCAAAATCCTGAAAGGATTCTCTGGCGCAATTGTGGAATGGCTGAGCGCAGGGCATGGTTTGATGACTGCCTATGCAATCTTTTTTGTCGGCGCAGGCGCGATTGGTATCCCGGCCGTCATTCTCTTCATCCTGCTGGCGGCGCAGCATCCGGCCGCCGCGATCGGGCGCGACATGAAAACGTGAACCGGCGCGCGTTTGCGCGACAGCACCCGCTCCTGTAGGATTATGCCTTGGGCTGGGAGGGCCGAGCAGGCCCGTTTGGCTGGCATTTGCGCCCTCTGCTGCGACAGGAAGCGCCCGAGTGGTCAACGTACACGAACCTGGCGCCTTCGAAGGAGTCCTTCCTCGCTGGCCGGTGCTTGCCACCGCTGGCGCGCTGGAAGTGCGCCTCGCCGAGACAGAGTCCGAAGTCGAGGCGGCGCAGCGCCTGCGCTATCGCGTTTTCTACGAAGAGATGTCAGCGGTCCCCAGCCCCGAGATGCGCGAACACCGGCGCGATTTCGACCTCTTCGACGGATTTTGCGATCACATGCTGGTGGTCGATCGCGCGGCCCTCGAAGACGACGGCCAGCCCGCGGTCGTCGGGACCTATCGTTTGATGCGTGACGCCGACGCCCGGCGCGCAGGCGGCTTTTACAGTTCCGGAGAATACGACGTCGAAGGCCTGCTTGCCGCGACCCCCCACGGGGCCAGATTGGTCGAGCTCGGACGCTCCTGCGTGCTCGACACCTATCGCGTCAAACCCGTGACGATGCAGCTTCTGTGGCGCGGTGTCATGGCTTATGTCGCACGCTTCTCCATCGACACGATGTTCGGCTGTGCCAGCCTGCACGGCACCAATCCCGATGCGCTGGCGCTTCAGCTTTCCTACCTGCACCATTTCCACCCCATGGCGGGGCCGGTACGCGTGCGCGCCCGGCCGGAGCTCTATGTCGAAATGGATCGGATTTCGGAGCAGGACATCGATCGGCGCGAAGCGTTGCGCACGCTGCCGCCGCTCGTCAAAGGCTATCTGCGAGCCGGCGCCGAAATTGGAGACGGCGCTGTTGTCGACCGGCAATTCTGCACCACCGACGTCTTCATCCACCTGCCCGTCGCGAAGATGGATCCGCGCTATCGCAATCGCTTCGGCATGGCGCGTTGATTTGCGCTGCCGTAGCGAAGAATTGCGTCAGCCTGCCCGTCGCCTTTCGACGGCATCCCAGATCATTTTGGCAGCGTCGGGACCGCCGAAGCGCCTGACTTCCTGGATGCCGGTTGGCGAGGTCACGTTGATCTCGGTGAGATAGCCGCCGATCACATCGATCCCGGTGAAGATCAGGCCGCGTTTGCGCAGTTCGGGCGCCAGCGAGGCGCAGATCTCTTCCTCGCGGCGGGTAAGCGTGGTTGGTTCGGGCCTTCCGCCCACATGCATGTTGGAACGCGCTTCGCCTGCGGCGGGAACGCGATTGACTGCGCCCGCGAACGCGCCGTCGACCAGCAGGATGCGCTTGTCGCCCTTTCGCACCTCGGGCAGGTAACGCTGCACGATCACCGGCTCGCGATAGAGCTGGGTAAACATCTCGAGGAGCGCCCCAAGATTTTCATCTTCCTCCCTCACACGAAAGACGCCCGCTCCACCATTGCCATAAAGCGGCTTCAGGATGACGTCGCGATGTTCGGCACGGAAGCGATTGATCTCTTCGCGATCGCTGGTGATCAGAGTTGGCGGCATGAAGGCTGCGAACTGCGTGACGAACAGCTTTTCCGGCGCATTTCGCACGTGAAAGGGATCGTTGACGACGAGCGTGCCGGGCTGAAGCCGCTCGAGCACGTGGGTCGCGGTGATATAGGCCATGTCGAACGGCGGATCCTGCCGCATCAGCACCACATCGAAGCGCGCGAGATCGGTCACCGCGGCGGGGCCGAGGGTGAAATGATCGCCGCGCTCGTTGCGCACACTGAGTGGCCGGACGCGGGCCGTCACCACGCCGTCGCGGAACGAGAGGGCGCGCGGACCATAGTAGGAAAGCGCATGGCCGCGCTCCTGCGCCTCGAGCGCGAGCGCAAACGTCGAATCGCCCGTGATGTCGATTCGTTCGATCGGATCCATTTGAATGGCGACGGACAGGCGCAAGCGTGTATCTCCTAGTTCAACTGGCGCTTCAGCGCGTGCAGGCCGAGTGTGGCTTCGTTGTGCAGTGCGGAGCCGGCTCCGGCGAGCGCCAGGCAGGCATCATAGGCTTTTTGCGCGGCACTGAGCGCGCCCGAGGACTCGTTCAGCCGCGCAAGATCGATCCAGAGTTCCGGCTGGGACGGCGCGATGAGCACCATGCGCTTGGCGACGTCAAGCGCGCGGGTGCGCTCGCCGCTTTGCAAGGCGCGCAGCTTGATATTGTTTTGCAGGCGCAACAGCACATCGATATCGCAAACCGGCTGCAGTTCCGCTTCGAACGCGTCCACCGTCGGCTGAAGCGATGGTGGCGCGCCCAACGATTCATGCTCGATCGCTGCACCGCCATTGAACGGATCGAGCAGCACCTCGCTGCCGCGCCGGCCAATTCGCAGGAGAAAATGCCCCGGGGACGAAAGCCCTGCAGCATCGAAGCCGGCCGCGCGCGCTGCGTGGATATAGAGAATGCCGAGAGATACGGGCAGGCCGCGCCGGCGATCGATCACCGCCATGAAGTCGGCATTTTGCGGATCGTCATAGGACAGCCTGTCGCCGTCATAGCCAAATCGTCCCGTCAGCATCGTAGCGATGGCCCTCGCGCCGGCCTCGGCCGTCACCGCCATGTGTGCTTCGCCGCGCGCCTGTTCTGCGACCTCGCCAAGATGATCGAAATACGGCATCAGGGAATGGCCGGAATGGTCGAGGGCGGACAGCATGAGCGCTGCGCCGGCAATATCGACAACCGCCTCGCCCGTCTCGCCGAGTTGGCGCAGATATTCGGCGGGATCGGTGGTGGCGCTGGTCATGAACTGCGGATTTTGCCCTAGTCCGAGGCGCCGCGCCAAGCGTCGCGAACATGAACGGGCCAGCTGCGGCGCGAGACCGTGATCAGATCGAAGCGCACGCCCCCGCGCCGCAATCCCGGCCATTGTGCCAGATAAAGTTCGGCGGCGCGTGCAATCCGGGCCTGCTGGCGGAGTCCAAGGGATTCCTGGGCATCGCGTATCGCATCGCGCGCTTTCACCTCGACAAAGCAGACGATGCCGCCGGGCGTCCTGGCGACGAGATCGATTTCTCCCATATGCGTGCGCACCCTGCGGCCCAGGATTCGGTAGCCCTTGAGCATGAGTGCGAGCGCCGCAAAAAACTCGCTCGCCCGCCCCCTGCGTTCAGCCTCGCGTTTGCGGGTCAGCCTGTCAGTCATCCAGGGCGCCATCCTTTCGCGCCAGCGCGCGGGCGTACAAGGCGCGCCGAGGCAAGCCAAGGGCTTCGGCCACGAGGTCGGAGGCCGCCCGCACCGGCATGAAGGCGAGGGCCTGATCGAGAAGGGAATCGGCGCAGGCAAAATCGGGTTCGGCCCTGGTATCTGCCCCGATGACGATGACGATTTCGCCGCGGGGCGGCCCTGCCTGCGCGTAGTGGGAGGCAAGCTCTGCCAAAGTGCTCCGCCGTATCTCTTCATGCAGCTTGGTCAATTCGCGCGCGATCGTGGCCGGCCGCGGCCCAAGGACCGTCAGCATATCGGCCAGACTGTCCACCAGCCGTGGCGCCGATTCGAAAAAGACCAGGCTGGCGCGCACGGGCTTCAACTCCTCAAGCACCGTGCGTCGCTCGCCTGCGCGCGGGGGCAGAAAGCCGGCGAACAAAAATCGGTCACTGGGCAAACCCGACAGCGTCAACGCCGCCAGCACGGCCGAGGCACCGGGAATGGCCCAGACTGAAAGGCCTTCGCTCACCGCCTCGCGCACCAGTTTGAACCCCGGATCGGAGACGAGAGGTGTGCCGGCATCGCTGACCAGGGCGATCCGCTCTCCCTGACGCAGGCGGGCAAGCAGTTTGGGGCGCGTACCTGCGGCGTTGTGGTCGTTATAGGGCAAGAGCGGTCGCGAAATGGCGTAGATCGCCAGCAGGCGCGAGGTAACGCGGGTATCCTCGGCGGCGATCGCGTCGCAGCCCCGGAGCACCTCAAGCGCGCGCAGCGTGACATCGCCCGCGTTGCCGATGGGGGTCGCGGTGAGATAGAGCCCCGGCGCAAGAGGCTTTTGCGATTCGGCGCGCGACGCATTAGGCTCCGACACCGCTTCGCATGCGGTTTTTTTCCGCGACTGGTGTTCCTTCATGACTTCACCGCTGCCGCCCCGCCCGCGTCCGTCTCGTGTTCTGCGACGAGTGTGCGCGATCACGGCCTTCCTTGCGATAGGCGTGGTATCGGGTTGTGCGGAGCCGCAGCCGGTCAAGATCGCCAAGCCGCCCGTGGCTGTGCCGGCGCCGCCCCCTTCCACAGTGGCGACGCATCCGCTGACCGGCGAAGAGGGCGGATTCGCGCGGCTGGGGAACATCCCCGCCGGGCACACACCGATCCGGATTGGAGTGCTTTTGCCATTCGGCAATGGCTCCCCGGCAACCCGCGCGCTGGCCAACAGCCTGATGAAGGCGGCCGAGCTCGCGCTGTTCGAGTCGAAGAACCGCGACCTGATGCTGATCTCCGCCGACGAGGGCTATGGCCGCGAGACGGCGGCGTCCGGCGCGCGCAATCTTCTGGCGCAAGGTGCCGAAGTGATAATCGGCCCGCTCTTCGCGCAATCGGTTTCGGCCGTGGCGCCCATCACCCGCGATCACGGTGTGCCCTTGATCTCGTTTTCGACCGACATTTCGGTGGCGGGAGACGGTGTCTATCTGCTGAGCTTCCAGCCCGGCAACGAAGTTCGCCGTGTGGTGAAGTATGCCGCGACGCAGGGCCATTCGAATTTCGCCGCTCTCATTCCGGCAACCGTCTATGGCGAACG
The DNA here is from genome assembly GCA_036490345.1 of Rhizomicrobium sp. Taxonomy (GTDB): domain Bacteria; phylum Pseudomonadota; class Alphaproteobacteria; order Micropepsales; family Micropepsaceae; genus Rhizomicrobium. The sequence goes on from DASXEA010000036.1 coordinate 250,350, forward strand.
TGTCGAAGCCGCGTTTCGCAGCAGTGTGAAGGCCGCCGGCGCGCAGATCGCCGATGTCGAGAAATTCACGCCCGCGGCCGGCGACATCGTGACCCCTGCGCAGCAGGTGGCCAAGGCCAAGCCCGATTCCATTCTCATCGCCCAGGGCGGATCGCTGCTCAGCGACATTGCACCCACCCTTTCCACCAGTGGGGCGGGTAGCCATCAGGTGCAATATCTTGGCACCGGCCTCTGGGACGATCCGGCGATCTCGCGCGAACCCAATCTTGCCGGAGGCTGGTTTGCGGCGCCCGATCCGGAAGCCGAGCGCGCCTTCGAGGCCCGCTATCACGCGACATTCGGCACCAACCCGGCCCAGCTTGCAGCGCTAGGTTACGATGCGGTCTCGCTTGTGGCGCTCCTGGCGTCGGGCCCTGCCTATCATCGTTTTACGCCGCAGACGCTGACGGATCCCAATGGCTTTTCGGGCGCCGATGGCATCTTCCGCTTCAATTCGGACGGCACCTGCGAACGCGGCCTTGCGATTCTCGGCGTCGATCCCGATGAAGGCTTCAAACTGATCAGCCCCGCCCCCACGACATTCCAGGGCACCCCGTCGTAAGGCACTTCGTGGCGCCACGACAAAAGTCTAATCCGCAAGCGCAGCGATCACCGCGTTGAGGACGAGGCGGCCTTTTCGCGTGGCGGCCAGTCGCGCACCATTCAGCGTGACCAGATCCGACTGTGCGAGGGTCGCAATGCGATCTGGATCGACAGTCCTGCCCCAGCGGGCGCCATAAGAGTCGAGATCAATTCCTTCGGCGAGTCGGAGATTCATCAACAGATGCTCCCGCGCGCCTTCAGATGAATCGACTTCTGTCATCTCCGCGAAACCGTGCCCGTCGCGCGAGACTCGTTCCGCCCATCGCTCCGGCAATTTCTCGCTGACAGTGGCAAGCCGCGCACCATGGGCGGCAAGGCGCCCATGCGCCCCCGGGCCGACACCCGCATAGTCGCCATAACGCCAATAGACCAGATTGTGACGGCATTCCCGGCCGCGCCGCGCGTGATTGGAGATTTCATAGGCGGGTAGACCCGCCTTCTCCATCGCCTCCTGCGTGGCGTCGTAGAGGTCGGCGCTACTGTCTTCATCCAGCGTCGTCAGGGCGCCGGTGCGCGCGAGTGTGGCGAACGGCGTGCCGGCCTCGATCGTCAACTGATAAAGTGAACAATGCTCGCATCCGAACGCCAGCGCCCGCGCCAGTTCCGCGCGCCAGGAGGCGATGTTTTGCTGCGGGCGTGCATAAATGAGATCGATGGAAACGTGATCGAATACGGCATTGGCGAGTTGCACGGCGGCAATGGCTTCGTCGGCGCTGTGCAAACGTCCGAGAAATTTCAGCGCGGCGGAATCCAACGACTGCACACCGAGCGATAGGCGATTGACGCCGGCGGCGCGATAGTCGCGGAACCGCGCGGCATCCGCACTTGCCGGATTGGATTCGAGCGTGATCTCCGCATCGGGCGCGATGCTCCAGTTGCGGGAGATGGAATCGAGCGCATGCCCCACGGCCGCACCGCTCATGAGCGAAGGCGTGCCGCCGCCGAAAAAAACAGAAGTCACCTGCGGCCGCGTCTCGCCTTGCAGCGACGCCACAAAAGCAAGTTCGCGCGCGATCGCATCCATCCACGCCGTTTCGTCGATGCGGGTGCGGACATGTGAATTGAAGTCGCAATAGGGGCATTTGGCCGCGCAGAATGGCCAATGGACATAGACGCCAAAGGCCGGCATCGCTGTCACGCCGGCGTGGCCGCACGCAGATGATCGACGAGTTTGGCGAACGCCCGCGCGCGATGGCTGATCGCATGTTTCAGCGCCGGTTCGAGTTCGCCGAACGTTTCGGTCATGCCATAGGCGACAAAGATCGGATCGTAGCCGAAGCCTTTGGTACCGCGCGGCGGAAAGGACAGCGTGCCTGCCACTTCGCCTTCGAACACACGCGGCTCCTGGCCGGGCAAAGCGAGCGCCAGCGCACAGACAAAGCGTGCCGACAGATCCGGTGCGTTGCATGCGATCAGTTCGCGCTCGACGCGCGCCATGGCCGATTCGAAGTCTCTTTCCGGACCGGCCCAGCGCGCGGAGTAAATGCCCGGGGCATCGTCAAGCGCGCGCACGACCAGACCTGAATCGTCGGCCAGCGAGGGAAGGCCGGTCGCTTCGAGTGCCGCCTCGGCCTTGAGGAGCGCGTTCTCCGCGAAGGTCGCGCCGGTTTCTTCAGGCTCCGCCAGGCCGAGCTCGGCCGCGCCCAGCGCATGGATGTCCAGGCTGTAGAGCAATTCGGCGATTTCCCGGACTTTGCCGGCGTTGTGGCTGGCGACGACCAGTTCCTGCAGCGCCATCACACCAGCGCCTGCTTTTGCAGCACGACGAGCTCGGCGATGCCCTTGCGCGCCAGCCGCAACAGCGCCGCGAATTCCTCGTCGGAAAAGGGCGCGCCTTCCGCCGTGCCCTGGATTTCCACCAGACCGCCCTGGCCCGTGATGACGAAATTCGCGTCCGTCTCGGCGGTCGAATCCTCGCCATAGTCGAGATCGAGCAAGGGCGTGCCCTGCCAGATGCCACAGGAAACGGCCGCGACGTGATCCTTGAGAAGCGGCCGCGTGATCAGGCCCGTCTGGCGCATGAAATTGCCGCATTGGCTGAGCGCCACGAAGCCGCCCGTAACGGAAGCCGTCCGCGTACCGCCATCGGCCTGCAAAACGTCGCAATCGATGACGATCTGGCGCTCGCCCAGGGCGGCCAGATCGGTGACGGCGCGGAGCGATCGGCCGACCAGGCGCTGGATTTCCTGGGTACGGCCCGACTGTTTGCCCTGGGCCGCCTCCCGGCGCATCCGCTCATGGGTCGAGCGGGGGAGCATGCCATATTCCGCCGTAACCCAGCCCTTGCCGCCGCCCTTCAGGAAGGGAGGAACGTTCTCGGCGAGGCTGGCCGTGACCAGCACATGCGTATCGCCGAATTTGACGAGGCAGGAGCCTTCCGCGTGCCGGGCCACCCCGGGCACGAGACTCACCTGGCGCAGCTCGTCGGCGGCGCGCTTGCTGTGGCGCATGGATGCCTTGAAGTTTGAGGTTGCGGCCGTTACCTAGCCTTCCCGGACCGCATGGCGCAACGCGAGGGCGCCGGGCCCGATCCATGAGCTGAAAAAAGGAAAGGTTGGCAAGAGCTTGACCGTGGTCCCCCACCCGCTCGACACCGCACAGGCACAGATGCTGGCGGCCGATCTCGGCGAGCGGCCGCGCGAGGTGTTCCGCCATCTGGTCGAAGCCTTCCTGACCGCGGGCGAGCCTGTCGGCTCGCGCACGCTCTCGCAGCGCCTGCCGCACTCGCTGTCGCCTGCGTCGATCCGCAATGTGATGGCCGATCTCGAGGCCATGGGCCTGCTTTATGCGCCCCACACCAGCGCGGGCCGCGTCCCCACGGAAAAGGGCCTCAGGCTGTTCGTCGATGGCCTGCTGGAGATCGGGCAGCTTTCGCCGGACGAGCGCAGCGCCATCGAGGCGCGCGTGATCGGCACCGGGCGCGGACTCGAAGACGTGCTGACCCAGGCCACGATGATGCTTTCGGGGCTGTCGCGGTGCGCGGGCCTTGTCATTGCGCCCAAACAGGAGACGACGCTCAAGCATGTGGAGTTCGTGGCGGTGGCACCCGGCCGCGCGCTGGTCGTTATCGTGTCCGAAGATGGCCAGGTCGAAAACCGTCTGATTGATACGCCGATGGGTCTGCCAGTTTCCGCCCTGAGCGAAGCGTCGAACTATCTGAACGCGCGGCTGCGCGGCCGCACCCTTGAAGCGGCACGCGGCGAGATCATCGCCGAACTCGAAAACGAACGCGTGGAACTCGACGCGCTCACCGCCAAGATCGTCGAAGAAGGATTGGCCACGCTTGCGGAACCGTCGGGCGCGGCGCGCGCGGCTGAGGAGAAGGTGCTGATCGTGCGCGGCACGTCGCACCTTCTCGACCGTGTGGATGCGCAGGGCGATCTGGACCGCGTGCGCACGCTGTTCGATGACATCGAACGCAAAAACGATCTGATCCGCCTCCTCGAACTCGCCGCCCAGGGCGACGGCGTGCGGATTTTCATCGGCTCCGAGAACAGGCTGTTCAGCCTGTCCGGCTCATCGATCATTGCTGCACCCTACGCCAACACGCAGGGGCGCGTGGTGGGGGTGATCGGCGTGCTTGGGCCGACCCGTCTCAACTATGCGCGCATCATTCCGATGGTGGATCACACCGCCAAAGCCGTCGGACGGTTGCTCGCCTGACCAGCAGGAATTGCCATGGCCGAGAATGAATTCGAATCCGAGCCGCAGGCGGCCCATGATGCTGCAGCCGGCGAAGTCGCGACGCTGCAGGCGGAAGTCGCCGAGCTGAAGGATCGCCTGTTGCGGGCGCTCGCCGAAGCAGAAAACACCCGCCGCCGCGCCGAACGCGATCGCCACGACGCGACGCAATATGCCGTGACGCGCTTCGCGCGCGACATGCTGACTGTGAGCGACAATCTGCGCCGCGCGCTCGATGCGTTTCCGGCCGAAGCCCGCGCCGACGCCGCGCCGCAGATCAAGGCCGTGCTGGAGGGCGTGGAAGCGACGGAGCGTCAGCTCGTGGGCACGCTCGAGAGCCATGGCGTGCGCGTGATCGACACGGCCGAAGCGCGCTTCGATCCGCATCTGCATCAGGCGATTGCCGAAGTACCGGCGGACGGAAAGCCGGCCGGTACCATCGTGAATGTGGTGCAGACGGGTTATGTCATCGCCGACCGCCTCCTTCGCCCCGCCATGGTAACGGTGGCGCGCGGCGACCAGGGCTCAGGCAGCGTGCCCGGCAATGCGGTCGACACCCAGGCCTGATACCGCGCCGAACAGGCGCAATAACAGGGCAAAATACAGGGGGATTTTCGCGGGCGTCCCACTGCGGCCGAATCCCCTTCTTTCACAAGACCTTGGCCATGCGCGCGCTGCGCCGGAACAGGAAATCCGGCCGCGAGAACAGGCCGCTCGCCTGCAAACCGCGACCAAAATCCCTCCCGTTTCCGCCGGGTCCGCAAGCACGCGTTCGCCGTCCCGTGTGGCGTCCGGCGCGCACCGGTTTTCCCGCTGCCGCATCCTCAAGCAGAACGGAACGCATCGTGCGCGGCATCGGGCCGGTATTTGCACACCCTGCAACAGAATCCATCGCGCGGATGCTCGCCGCCATCGACGCCAAAAACGTGATCGTCGGATGGTTCAGCAGCAGGAACGTGCAACACGGTTTCGAGCGGCACGTTCGCGAGCATCGATCCGGGCGGCGCCGTTGCAACGATGGCGACCGGCATCAACACAAAATTAACGATCGCGGGCGCGTTCGAAGATGAAGCGCAGATGTGGCACGGCTTCGTTTTCGGCAAATGAATCGTCTGCCGGGGCGCCGGCGCTTGCGTAACAGCGTGGCTGCGTTCAAGCTTGCAGGGTCCGGTGAACCGGACGCCACCATCAGACACGAATGGGGAGCATCATGCGCGACATCGGCACACTGTGTTCACGCGTTGCGACAACATTCTGCGCACCCATGCTGGGTGCAGCGCTTTGCCTCGCGGGCGCGAGCGGCGCTGCCAACGCAAAGGCCACATTCACGACCTTCGATCCGCCGGGATCGACCGGAACATTTACAAGCGGCATCAACGCGTCGGGCGCCGTCACCGGATTCTACAACAGCGGCAACTATCACGGCTTTGTCCGCGCCGCGAACGGTGCCATCACGAGCTTCGATCCTGCGGGTTCGTTCTATACCGCCCCCGAAAGCATCAACAGCTCCGGCACGATCACGGGCGATTTTGTCGACGGCACCGAACTCAGTCATGGCTTTGTGCGATCGGCCAGCGGCGCGATCACGAGTTTCGACGTTTCGGGTGGACAGGCGGTTTATCCGGTGTCCATCAACGACAGCGGAACCATCGCGGGATCCTATGAAGATCTGAGCGAGGTCTTTCACGGCTTCGTGCGGGATTCCAGCGGAAACATCATCACTTTCGACCCGCAAGGATCGGGCATCACCAACGCCGTCGCGATCAACAGCGCCGGCACGATCGCGGGTGTCTACGCGAGCGCCAATGCGTTTCATGGCTTCATTCGCGCCTCGAACGGCACGATCACGAGCTTCGATGTGCCAGGCTCTACGAATACGTTGCCCACTTCCATCAATGCCGACGGTGTCATTGCGGGCAATTACTATCCGCAGGGCGCCCAGGCGATTCTGGGTTTCGTCCGCGCGGCCGACGGCACCATCACGACGTTCGATCCTCTCGATACCGACGGCACCGCCGCCAACGCCATCAACGACAAGGGCGTGATCGTCGGGCGCTATCTGGCACGCAAGAACAGGCAGTACGGCTTCGAACGCATGACCGGCGGCAAGATCAAAAGCCTCGATCCCAACGGTTCCCACGACACGGTGGCAACCGGCATCAACAGCAAGAACACGATTGCCGGCGATTACGCAGACGTCAGCAACATCTGGCACGGATATGTGTTCGGCAAGTAAGTCGCGCCAATCCCGGCCCGGATCGGCGAAGCAAGAGCAAGTGAAAGAAGCATGACCCAGCCGATCCGCACCGTGATTGCCGGCGCCCATGGGCGCATGGGGCGCGTGCTTTTGCGTGCGGTGCTGGAGGATCCGCGCTTCAAGCTCATTGGCGCGCTCGATGCACCGGGCAGCGCAGGACTCGGCCAGGATGCCGGCGCGCTGGCGGGCTGCGCGCCGGCAGACGTGGTGCTCACCTGCGATCCCCTGCCGCCGCTCGCCGCGGCCGACGCGCTGATCGATTTCTCCACGCCCGCGGCCTCGATGGAACTGGCTGCGCTCGCTGCCCAGGCGCGCATCGTGCATGTGATCGGCACGACGGGGTTTTCGTTCACCGAGGAGGCGCGTCTCGCGGCCGCCGCGCGCCATGCGGTCATCGTCAAGTCCGGCAACATGAGTCTGGGCGTGACGCTGCTTGCGAGCCTCGTGCGCCGCGCCGCGGCGATCCTTCCCGATTTCGATGTCGAGATCGTCGAGATGCATCATCGCATGAAGGTGGATTCGCCCTCCGGCACCGCGCTGCTGCTCGGCCGCGCGGCGGCGGAGGGACGCGACATCGCCTTCGAAAACAGCATGACACCGGCCCGCCATGGCAACACCGGCGCGCGCGGCAATGGCGCGATCGGCTTCGCGTCGCTGCGCGGCGGCACGGTGGTGGGCGAACATGAAGTGATCCTGGCCGGACCGCATGAGCGCATCGTGCTCGGCCATGTCGCCGAAGACCGCAGCATCTTCGCCCGCGGCGCGCTCACAGCCGCTCTATGGGGCCAGGGCAAAAAGCCCGGCCTCTATGGCATCGCCGACGTCCTGGGACTGGCGGAATAGGGCGGTGCACGCGCGCCCCGTCCAGTCCATCGCATGGCGATACGATCGATCCGTTTGAAACGCTCCGCGTCTGCGGGCCACCCGGCTGGGGAAGGACGATGCTGTCGACGTGCGATTTCGGGCGGTGGCAAGCGCCGTCAGCATCTTTCCATGGCTGCCCTTCTCAAATTAGTGAGGAAGGCCTCCCTTGATCACAGGGTGAAGCTCTGTCGGCGCAAGCACCGATTTGACAGAGGATTCGGACTGGAGAGCATAGACTTCAAGCCTGATCTATTCCTCGATAACTTATCCACAGCCTTTGTTGCCGGTTGCCCATGGACGCTGAATTTCAATGCCATTGCGGGCGGGTACGCGGATGTGTCGCTGACGTAGCGCCTGGCCGCGTCAGTCGTGTTACCTGCTATTGCGACGATTGCCAGGCGTTTCTGCATCAACTCCAGCGGGCAGATCTTCTGGACGCTCTCGGTGGTAGCGATATTGTTCTGGTAGCTCCTGCCTCCATTTCATTTCTGCAGGGCACTCACGAGTTGGCGGGGCTTCGGCTGACAGGCAGCGGGCTCTATCGCTGGTATTCGCGCTGCTGCAGAACTCCGCTTGGCAATACGCTCGGCCCCACCACTCCATTTGTGGGAATAAACACCTGCGTGTTTGCGCATGGCGCCGCCATTCTCGACAACATGTTTGGGACGACGCGCGGAGCCGCATGGGGCAAATTTGCCATCGGTGGCATTCCGAATGGCATGGCCCATGTCGGTCCTGTGGCAGTCATGCGGATCGCAGGACTCATACTGGGATGGCGGATTTCCGGCCGGACATGGCCACACCCCTGTTTCGATCGCGTGTCGCGCAAGCCCAAATGGCCCGTAAGTGTCCTTTTGCCGGATGCCAGACAGGCGCTCCGAGCGTCGTGTGGTCCAAATCCTTCGCGGCGAATGTAGGCTCAAAACAGCTCGCTCTGCGGATCGGAGGATGGCGGCGGTGCGGGTCTGGGTGGTTTTTCGGGTTTTGGTTTTTTCGGTTCCTGCTGCATCTGCCAGTGAAGGCCTTCCATGGTCTTGAGCGTTGCCCGGGCGGCTTCGGGCGTGGCGGCGGTTTCGCCGAGCCAGGCGGACCAGTCGGCGTCTTCGAGAATGGCGGGCATGCGCGGGTCGTCGATGTCGGCCATGATGGTGCGCGTGATCAGCGCGTTGGCCGGCACGGTCACCATCACGCAGGCGAGGAGCGGCATGGGCAGGCCCTCGAGATCGAATCTGCGCCAGACAAAGGCAAAGCCGCGTGGGCAACCGTCGCCGGGATCGATGGTCCATTGCTCGGTCTTGCCGGAAGCGATTTCGCGGCCTTCGTTGAACGTTCGCATGACCACGATGCCGCGCTGGCCCTCGGCGAAAGCATCGCAGAAGGCGGCCGTGGTCTGGATGGATTCCGATCGCGCGTGAATGGGCTGCGGGATTCGCGGATCCTTGCGATGGGGAAAGCCCCAGCGCATGGGCACGATTCGTCGGCAGCCGGTCTGCCGGTCGAAGACGATCACCGGCAGATTGCTCATGGGGCGATAGGTGACGACGGCGTCGTTTGAACCTTTCGGCACCTCGCCGGCCGCTTCCGCCGGCGCTTCGCCGGGCGCGATCGTCAGCGGCTGCGAGAAATCATGCACCTGTCGCCACGAAGCCATTGCGGTGAACTTGCCGCACATCACCAGCCTCCGGGATGCTGGAAGGTGCAGGCGATCGTCACGCTGACGCTGCGCCGGCAGGTTCGGCAGAAAAAGCCGGAGAGTTCGGTATCGAGCCGTGCGGTTTCGAGACTCCGCCGCGCGTGGATCAGCCGGTAGGGATGCATCTGCCGTTTCGCACCGCACTGGCCGCAGGTCACGACGACAACATAATCCGCCTCGCAACTGTCGGCGAGCGTGGCGGCACGCCCCTCGAATCGGCGCCGCCGCATCTCACCCCGCGTGCGGCGGGGCAGACATCGGGGCCTGCACCGCCGCGGCCTCTGCAACAGCGGCCTTGCGTCTCATCTCGCCTTCGCGTTTTCGCCGCCTGGCAAACCAGAAGGTCCACAGCGAAAGACCGCCCGTCGTCGCATAGCCGATGATGGGGCCCACGAGCAGATAGGAACGGATTGAAAGCACGAAGACGAGCACCATCGAGACAAGCGCGTCGGCCAGCAGGCCCGCACCCCAGGCGAGCGTCATGATGTTCATGCTGCTGCGAAAATAGGCGTTGTCGCGCAGCGCGACGAAACGATCCATTTCCTCCTTGTCGTTGGCGCGCGCCATGCCGGCCTTGGCAAGTTCGTAGATCAGGGGCCGGCCGATGGCGACGGAGCCCAGAAACAGGGCGCCGATAATCACCGTGACCAGTTTCTCGCGCAGCTGCAGCACGCGCGCCGACCCTGTGCCGACAAAGGCGAGCAACGAGAGCGCTATGCCTCCCAGAACGAGCACCGACAGAGCGTCGACACGGCGGTGGCGGGCAAACTCGACCACGCTCCACAGGATCGGCGGCACAGACGACGCCATCAGCGCATCGACGTCGCCCCAGCGCGGCTGCGCCAGGCTGAAGACGAGATAGGGCAGGGCGAAATTGACCAGAAGTTCCAGACCGATCCGCGCCCCGTTCTGATGGATGGCGTCGACGATCTTCTGCACACGCGACATTCAGGCCTCACAGCGTTCGGGTCGGGTGCAGAGTCGCCCCGGCACAGCCGCTTGGCAAGACTGCGCCCCTTCGCGCTATTCTGCGGTCGATGGGGAACAATTGAAAGAGACCGAACACAATGCCGCGTCTGCCGCCGCGCCGGATGGAGCATCCGCCGCAACCGGCGTTGCGTTGAGCGATGCCGCCGCCGAAGGCCGCCTCGATCCGCGCGCCGCAGCCTATCTCGACAAACAGGGACGGCTCGCCGATCTGCAAAGCCAGAGTCTGATCGAGCAGAATGCCTTCGAGCTTTCGCATCTGCGCTGGCGCCGTTTCGCCGACCAGATGGGGGCAGGCTGCACATGAAATGGGGGGAGGCGCTCTTCTATGCGCAACAGAAAGACGAAGCGCGAAAACAATTCGCCCTTGCGCGAAGTCTCGATCTCACGCCGGCCGAGATTGCCGAGGGGAACCGCTTCGCTCCTTAAGCCCGCCGCTGACAGCGTCTAGGGTCGCTGGACCTCAAAGCTCGTATTGTCCGCCGACAGTGGCGAGGGGAGCGCCAACAGACGGCCATTCTTCTCCACCATGTCGATCGCATGATCCGTGGCGAAATCGCCGATCGCGCCTGTCGTGCCGTCGACGGTCGCCGTGCACGTGTTTGCGACTGACGTGGCATCCTGACCGAACTGGACGTCTCTGAATTCGGTGAACACACGCGAATTGTCTTCCGCGATCCATTCCGCCGAATTGCGTCGGGCTTTGGAGACAGCTCTGGAGACGGAGAATCTCGTGTTCTGCGTCACGTCGGCAATCGTGGCAGTGAATTTCGATCCGTCATAGGTGACGGACGCCGACATGGTATCGCCTGCGTTTACCGGCATGGATTTGATCGTGATGCCCCGTCTGGGAAAAAATTCGTACCAGGCGTAATAGCGCCCGCGTCCCTTCGTGCAATCCGAATCTGTTCCCGTCTGTTCCACGGTCGGGGATTTGTAGCCGTCAATTCCAACCCAGAAGGATGCGCCCGTGTTCCTGTGGCGCGCATCATCGCATTCGGCTTCCGGCACGACCCATGATCCCGATACGGCCGTGACCGAACCGGCAAGTCCGGTCACGGCATAGCCGCTCCAGTTGCCGCTCGTCACCGCTCCGCCCGGATGCAGGGCAACGATGTGCATGGGGCCATGCGCCTGCGCCATGACGGGCGACATCGCGAACAGCAACGCCCAATGAATGGAACGCTTCATGATGGGCACGTTCCCTCCGGGTTCGGATGCCCCCGAGTGCAAACGTTCTCCATTACGCGCGGATGATACGGGCTACTGCGCCTGGCCCTGCAGCGTGACCACGCAGTGATTGGCGGGGAGATGCTTCAGGGGAAGGTGAAGCGCTGCCATGAATCCGTGTGCAACGCCGCCTCCATCAATGCCGCTGTACACCACATCGTAAACGGAGCCATCGATGGTGAGCGTTGTATCGGTATTGGACCATGCACCGGATTCACCAAAGGGAGCCGATTGGCCTTCCTTGCCCTTCTTCGTCCCATCGGAAAACTGTTCCAGCACGACGGAAACGGCGTCGGTTGTGCCATTCCATGTAAACGTGCCATCGGCCTGATCGAACGCGATGACGCCCGGGCTCGAATTGTTGAACCCATCGGTGCTCTGCTTGTCGAACGCGACGGTTCCGGTCGTCTTGTCGATGTTCACGACCACCTGGCAGCTCTGGATATACTGCACGGCATAATTTCCCGACAGCGTGGTTGCCGCCTCTGCCGACGCACAAAGCAGGCACGCGCCTGATAGGATCAGGAACAATTTCTTCATTGCAAAACCCCCACGATCGCAGGGCGGGACGGTAGTGGGCCAAGGCTGACAAAGTCAATCCGTGATCATTGCGTGGACCCGATCGAATACGCCTTGCACACGATTTGCGCTGACGGCTTCAGCTCTTTGATCGGAATGACCGGACGGCCGGTATGATTTCTACTTGGTATATGCGACGGCAGGCGTCGGGCAGGTCGTGACACGTTCGGGATGCAGCTGGCCGGGGAAATAAAGTTCGGACCGCAACGCACTGCGCCAGCATTCGTCCAGCACCGAACAATAGCAGATGCGATAGGTCATTTGCTCGCGCGCCTTGTCGAGCGCCGACCACACGGCGAGATTGTCGGCGCCGAGCCGGTAGTGGATGAAAAGCTCAGGCTCGCCGGCGCGCAGCACGATCCCCTGCACGGTGCCCGTTGTAAGCGGCGTGTGGTTCTTCGCATCCGGTGAGGTCGCCTTCACGAATTTGTAGCCGCAACATCGCGTCAGCAATTCGATGGCGGAGCGAAAGGGGCGGCCTTTCCAGAACACTTCAAAACTCTCGATTTTCGCCGGCCCCACGCCCGTATTCACCACCTGGAATTGCAGGTCGAGTTTGGCATCGGCTTCGTCGGCATTGCTGATCTGGACCTGAAGGAACGGCCAGGTACTCGCGGCGACAAGCTGCTCGTTGGCGTTCTCGGTGCGAACTCCGACCCAGAGCGACACGGCGGACACAAAGAGCGCGGCAAGCGCAATCCCGATATCTGCCCCGCGCTTGTGAAAGATGCGCTCCAGCAGCGCCGGTAATTTTGTGGTTTCGGGCATTGCATCCGCCGATCAGAGCACCGCAGACATGATAACGCATCCGCGCTCCGGCGCGCGACGGCCGGAGCCGCTTTGTCGCGGGGCGTGTCAGTCGAACGTGGCGCGCAGGCCCGCAAACACCAGCCGGCCCGGAGCCGGGCTGTAGGTCCGCGGGTTCGTCAGATTGAAGTTGGGCGGCAATCCGTCGAGTTCGGTGAACGCGCCGTAGGTGTAGTAGCGCGTGTCCAGAAGGTTCTGGATTTCGCCGAACAGCGTGAAACGATCGTCGATCGCATAGGCGCTGCGCAGGTTTACCGTTGCGAAACCCGGCAGCGTGGGCTCCTGGTTGGATTCGTCGCCCACAAGAAACGCGCTACTCTGCAAACGAAGATCGGCGCCCACGCTCCAGGCAGGCGTCGCCGCGAAGTCCCCCGAAAGCGTCAGGCGATGGGTTGGATTGAGCGGAATGCGATCGCCGGGCTGAACGTGAATCAGGCCGTCGGCGTCGGCGGCCGGGCTGTTGGACGACAGCGTCAGGGCATTTTGAAACGTGGCGTCCAGATAGGAATAGTTCGCCGTGAACTTCCAGCGCTCATTGCGATATCCGAGATGCGCATCAACCCCCTGGTGCTGCGTGATGCCGGCGTTCGAGAAATAGCCGAACCCGTTGATGTCGGTCGCGAGGAGAAGGATGTCGTTGGCCGCGTCCGTGCGATAGGCGCTGACATTCCAGCCGAATTGCCCGTCCATTTGAGGAAGCGTGAAATGGCCCCGCAGCCCGAGTTCATAGGTGCGGGAGGTCACCTGCTTCAGCGGCGGATCGGAGACCAGAAACGCATCGAGCAGACAGGGAGACGCGGGATCGGCGCAGGACAGCTCTCCGGCCGTCGGCGCGCGGTTCGATTCCGAATAGCCTGCATAGGCCGTCATTCCTGGCGTGATCTTGTAGGCGAGCCCGGTTCCGGGATTGAAGCGCGAGAAATCGTGGCTCCCGTTCAGCGTCGAGCCGCGCAGATCCGTCAGCGTGATGGCGGCGGTGTTGAGACGGCCGCTCAGCGTCCAGGACAAGGCAGGCGTAATGTCGAAGACATCGATGGCGTACAATCCGCCATAGGTGTTGCGGCCGCTGACATGAACCGGGGTTTCGATCGGCGGCGAGGCGTCGGGATTCTGCGCCTCGTCGATGATCACGCCCGAGCCCGCGACTTCGAGGCTCGCGAGCAGCGTGCCGAATTCTCCATAGGCGCTGTAATCGGTTTCTCCCCGGTCGAGCGATCCGCCGACCACGAGATTGTTGCCGTGTCCGGCAAGCGGAGCGGTCCAGGCGAACTGGGTTGCGCCGCCGAACGTGTTGGTATCGGTTCGGGAAAAATCGGTTTCCCCCGGCGTTGCGCCAGCGGGCAGAACGCTGGTGGGGACGGGCTTGCCGGATTCGTCGAACAGGACGTCATTGGGATAGTCGTCATTGCCTCCAAGGCAGAACCACGCCGCATTGTTTTCGCAGGTATCGACATCGGTCGTGTTGCCGTCGACCAGGTCCTGATGGAAGTGGCGCCAATAGGCGCTGAAGCTGAACGTCAGCGCGTCACCCTGATTCCATGTCCCGCGGAATTGCGTGAGCGCCATGTCGTTTTTCATGGCCTGGGGATAGGTGAAGACCGAACGGGGATCGGCTGCCAGCATCTCGACCGGCGTCGGCCCGACGGCGCCGATCTGGTTCGATGCCCCGGATGCCGACAGGTGCAGTGTCAAAGGCCCGTCTTCATAGGCGAGATCGCCATAGCCCTGACGCAGCGACGTTTTGGAATGATAGCGAAAGCCGTCATCCGTCAGGCCGCCTATGCCGGCATAGAGCGCAAACTTTCCCAGGCGCGCGCCGAATTCCGCGTTGCCGGTAAGATCGCCAAACGACCCGCCGGACAGTTCCGCCTCCGTACCATCAAAGGTGAGGCCGCTTTTCATCGCGAGCGTGACCGCACCCCCAAGCGTGTTCAACCCGAAGACCGGGTTGTTGCTCTGCAGGGTGAAGGTGTCGACGGCGAATTCCGGGATCAGGTCCCAATTGACGTTGTCGCCGAAGGATTCGTTCAGGCGAACGCCGTCCTGATAGACGGCAACGCCCTCCGCGACGCCCGAGATGGGGGACGCCTCGAAGCCGCGATAGACGAAATCGGGCTGGAACTGGCTTCCCTGCTCGTCATTCACGCTGACGCTGGAAAGCTGGGTGGCGACTGCATTGGGCAGCACGTCCGTCTGCCGGTCGCGCGTCACATCCCCGACCGAGAGCGTCTCGATTTCGCCGGCGATCTTGTCGGCATCGATTCCGCTGCCCGGAAGCGGCGCGTTGGCCGTCACGACCACGGTTTCGACATCGCCGGAACCGCCCGTCTGCGCAGCAGCGGACGCGGCCGGGATGGCGCAGGCAAGAGCAAGAAGAGCGCAAACTTTGCTGTCGAATGGCACGCGTGCGTCTCCCGCCTGCAGAATGCCGCCGGATCAAGCTGACCCGCCCCCGCGCGAACATCGCGGAGCGACTGTGCCGAGACCGAAGGACGGACGTCTATGGGACTTTTTCCCGATCCGGACGCTTCGTACGCTTTTCCCGCGGCCACGCTATGATGCCGGCCGCCGCGCGACGAACCGCCATGAGTCTGAAACTTCGCCTCGTTCTTTCGATAGCCATCGGCTTTGTTCTGGCTTTGCTCTCCGGCGGTTCGCTCGCCATGTGGCAGGCACGGCAATCCGTCCGGACCGAAATGCGGGCCGCACTCGAGGCCGGCGCAGACATCGCCGCCGACGAATCGACGGCGCGGCCATCCGACCTGGAGCGCATGGTGCGCAGCCTCAACGGGCTGCGCCATCTGCGCGCGACTCTGAAAGACGGGAGTGGCCGGACGGTCGCCGCGGCCGTGCCGGCGCAGTCCGCCAATCAGGCGCCGCCATGGTTCGAACGGCCGATCGCGCCGGCGCCGTCCTTGCTGCGCCTGACGGCGCCGCCGCTGCCGACCGGCTGGGTCCTGACCCTGACCACCGATCCGCGCAACGAGATCGCCGAAGTGTGGGGCCAGACGCGCGATGCGTTCGCGGCCATGATCGTATTCTGTCTGAGCGCCGGCGCGCTGGTCTATCTTCTTGCCATCCGCTCACTGGGCTTTCTTGCCGATTTCGGACAGGCGCTCGGTCGTGTCGGCGATGGACACTACGACGTGGCGGTCCGCGAAAGCGGGCCTCCGGAATTCGCGCGCCTGGCACGCGGCTATAACCAGATGGCGATCCGCCTTTCGCAATACGAGCGGGAGACCGACCGGTTGCAGCGTCATATCCAGAAGGTTCAGGACGAAGAGCGCGCGGAAATCGCCCGCGACCTGCACGACGAGGTGGGACCTTTCGTGTTTTCGATCAATGTCGATGCCGCGGCGATTGGAGAGCTTGCTGCGGCGCGCAGCCTGGCGGACGCGAAGGAGCGGGCCGATCGAATCGGCGAGGCTGCCGGCCATATCCAGCAGCGGGTGAAAAGCATTCTGCGGCAATTGCGGCCGATCGACGTGCTCGATTTTGGCCTGGAGGTTGCCATCCGCGAATTGTTTTCCTTCTGGCAGGCACGCACGCCGGAATTGCACCTGACTTTTCGCAACGCGTTGGCAGAGACGGCTCTCACACGCGCCCAGGAGGAAGTCGTCTATCGGGTCGTGCAGGAAAGCCTGAGCAACGCCGTTCGCCACGGCCGACCGGATTCCATCACCGTGTGCATGGCGACGAATGGCGAGAACAGCCTGGTCGTTTCGATCGAAGACGATGGCTGCGGATTGCCTTCGCCGGCATTCGTGCGCGGCACCGGTTTGACGGGCATGGCCGAGCGTCTGCGCAGCGTGGAAGGCACGCTCATGGTAGAAAATCGTGAAACAGGCTCCGGCGCGAGAGTCACTGCGGTTCTGCCGTTTGCCACGGATCCGGAGCCTGGAGCGGAAGAGACGACATGACGGTGCTTCTCCTCATCGAGGATCATGCGATCGTACGCGCCGGCGTGAGCCGCCTTCTCTCCGCCCGGCCCGATATCGTCATTCACGGCATGGCAACGGCGGAAGAAGGTCTCGCCGCCCTTAAGACGATAACGCCGGAGCTCATCGTTCTGGACATGAATCTTCCCGGCATCAGCGGCTTCGAAGCCCTGCGCCGCTTCCGGCCCGCAGCGCCCGGCGCGCCCATCCTGGTCTTCAGCATGCATAGCGAGCCGGTTTATGCAGTGCGGGCCCTCGAATGCGGCGCGAAAGGCTATGTAAGCAAGAGCGCGCCTCCCACCGAGATTCTGCTTGCCATCGACACGCTGCTGCTGGGCGAAACCTATGTGGAAAAGGAAATCGCGCGCGAGATCAGCACGGGCACGTCGAACAGCGGCGACTATCTGCGGCATCTGACAGGCCGCGACCTCGAAATCCTTCGCCTTCTCGCCAGCGGCCGAACGCTCAGCGAAATCGCGCAATCGTTCGGCGTCGCCTACAAGACGGTCGCCAATACATGCACGCGCACCCGCGAGAAGCTCGGTGCGCGAAGTCTCGCCGAACTCGTAAGTCTCGCGAAGGGCCTTGGCCTCACCTGAGCCGGCAGTCTCAGCAGCCCCTCGGTTGCGCGGCGCTGCCGGCATGAGGCACTGTCTGGCCGCAGGCGGGGCGCCGCCCGAGTTGATCCCTGGAACATCCAGGCGCGAACCCGTCCCGACAGGGAGAAGCAACGATGGCCCTGGAAATGCGGCAAGGCTGCGAGCGCTGTCATGGGCCGCTCGCGAAAGACACCACCGATGCACGCATCTGTTCCTACGAATGCACCTTCTGCGCAGAATGCTCCGACGCTATGAGTGGACGCTGTCCCAATTGCGGCGGTGAATTGCTGCCACGCCCGCGGCGCATCGGCGCCGACTAGCCGATCAGGCTTTCAAGCCGCGCACCGCGGATCGCATAGTAGGACAGCATCTGGCCGATCTGCGCGATCTGGCTCCCGTTGAAATAGTCTTTGCCGCGCCCACCGATGCCGCGATTGAAGCGCCATTGCACACGCTCCGCCCACACAGCCTGCACGGCCGCGGCGCAGACCTCCCGGGACCGCGGCACGCGCGCATGCGACAGGGCGGTGGCGAGCGCCTCTGCGGGAGCGTGCCTGAAATCGTCGTAGACGAGCATGCAGACGCGGCGCGGATCGTGCTCTGCATAGGCGAACCAGGTGGCATAATAGCCAGCATACCACGGCGCCACGATGTCGATGAGATATTGCGCCTTGTGCTCGCGCGACAGGGCACGGAATGCGGGGGGAATGCTGCAGTTCAGCCCTTCGGCCAGGGCCAGATCGTCATGCTCGAGCATGTCCCAGTAGGAGGTGAGCATGTCCGCAATCGGCCTGACCATGATGATCGGCCTGAGATCGAATGCTTCAAGAAAGTGGCAATTGGCGGGCAGCGCCTGCATGTGCCCGTGCGTGACCATCGTCTTGTCGCCGAACAGGCCTGCGTAATAGGCAATGAAGAGCGGCAAGTAGGGCTGCGCATCGCGTCCGCCCTGCGCGTGGCTGATGCGCGCGAGCTGGCCATCGGTCGCCTCGATGGCGGCGCTGCGCAAAAATGTTCCCGCGGCCTTGGGTGGAAAGGCGAAGATCACCGCCGGGCGCCGCGCCGACATCTCACGCAGATAGGCGCCGAACGCGCCGCTGAACGTCCCGTCGGGATCGGGCTGCGAGAACGCCGCGCGGACGGCAATTTCGTCGAGGTTGAAGCCCATGCGCCGACACCACCCGCAGGTGATGCGATGAAACACCAAATGGCGAAAGCGCGCGTCACGGCTTGTCGCAAATTGTCGCGATCACGGCCGCTGCGACACTCAGGAACGACTGCGAAAAGCGATTTGCGGGAGCCGTTTTTCCATCCGGTTATCCCGCCTCACAAACGCGCTGAAATTGTCGGATCGAAACCGACGGAGAACGCGCCACGTTCGCGCAGTCTTCTCCTTTTGCCCCGATTCCGTCTCTACGGTTTCAGCTCGAACACCGTGCCCGGGCCGGTGCTGTTTCCGCCGCTATAGGCGTCGCCGAAAATGTCGCCCGAACTGTCAAGGATCAGTTGGTCGGTGGGCTCGGCGCCATCCTTGCAATTCGCGAGTTGGCAGAAGGAGTAGAGCACTGATTCCGCCCAGCTGCCGCCGTTCGGTTTGAGATTGTAGACCGTGCCCATATTGGCGGCCCCGCCCACCAGCGTGACACCGAAGAGTGTCCCGCTGCCGTCGAGAGTAAGCCCGCCATCGGGTCCCGTGCCGTCGCTGCAGGCGGCGAGCGAACAGAAATTATAGAGGACGCTAAACGTTCCGCCCGCCGCATATTCGAAGGCGACGCCGCATCCCGTGCTCTGGTTGCAAACCGTGGTGTTGGTGCCGCCGAATGCGGTCACGCCGAATAGGTCGCCCGAGCCATCCATAACAAGGTGGCCTTCGGGAAACCTGCCGTCAGTGCAGTTCGTCACATTGCAGAAATTGTGCAGCACGGTTTCTTTCCAGGTGCGGTTGGCAAGCGTGTACATCAGGCCGCCGCCATATTTTCCGCCGGTAACGGCCGTCCCGTAAATGTCGCCCGCGGTGGTGACCAGCAGGCCAGCGGGATCGGCCGACGTATCGAAACTGTGGACCACGGTCTCGATCCAGTGCGTTCCGTTCTGCGTCAACTCGAAGACGGTGCCATGATTGTGGCTGCCGCCGTTGACGGTGACGCCGAACAGTGGCGAGACCTTGTCCCACAACGCGCCGGACGCCTGTCCCGCATAGGACAGCCCGGTCCCCGGCCCGTCGCCATCGGGGCAGCCTGTCGTGCCGCAGAAATTGTGCAGGACTTTCAATCCCCAGCCATTCGTGCCGTGCGTCAGCTTGAACACGCCGCCATGATTGAATTTGCCGCCGAAGAAGGTCACGCCGTAGAGATTGCCGTCGACATCCATGATGACGCCGCTTTCGTCGGGCTGGTTGCCGTCGGCGCAATTCGTCTGGGCACAGAAAGCATGCAGAACATAGTCCTTGTATTTGCCGGTCGTGCCGTTGGGCACAAGCTCGAACACCGTGCCGCCATTGGACACGTCGCCATGCGCGCCCTCGCCTTCCGCCGTCCCGTACAGATTGCCCGACGCATCCCGCAACAGACCGCCCGAAGGATTGCGGCCGTCGTTGCAATTGGTGAACGAACAAAACGCGTGCAGCGTCGCGAGCGTGGCCGCAGACGCGCTCGCGGCCGACACAAGGGCGATCAGTCCTCCGAGCAGCCAGACCGTCCCGCCAAGCCTGCGAAATTTTTCCGAATTGCCCATCGTATCCCCCAATGTCGGTTGTCAGCCTACAACAATCCGACCTTGTGGAACATGGGCCGACGGCATCCCGCCGCGGTCAGCCGGCGGCGGGTGGGGGCGGTGATTTTGCGGAGGCGCGCCTATAGCCGTCCCGGGCAGCCATGCGGCCCATATAGGCCGTGATCGCGGGCTCGTATTGCTCGGCCAGGCCCACCCGGGCACCCAGCTCCAGCGCGTAGGTGACCGAGATGTCCGCGGCGGTGAATTGATCGCCCGCCATATGCGGAAATGACTCAAGGCGCCGCGACACAAGGCCGAGCCGGTTGAGGAACATCCGCACGGCGACCTTGGCCCCCCAATTGTCGCGCTCGGCTTCCGGCGCGAAGAAGCGGCTTCCCACCACAATGTTGAGATAGGCCGCGAGCCCCGCCTCGCCGAGATGGAGGAATTGCTGGTAGGGGCCGAAGGCCGCGTCGGCCGGCGCCGGCGAAAATCCCGGCGGACCATAACGCGCGATCAGATATTCCATCATCGCCACCGATTCGACCATCACGAGGTCGCCATCGCGCATCGCCGGGAGGAAGCCGGCCGGATTGACGGCAAGGAATTCCGCGTCGGACAGGCGGTTTCGCAGATCGACGGCGCGAAGTGCATAGGGCAGGTCCAGCTCTTCGAGAAGCCAGATCACGCGCAAGGCACGCGTGGGCCATCCGCCATAGACTGTGATCATCCCGGTCAGCCCTCTCTTCCCGTGCTTGCACGCGCGCTCCGCCCGCGCCACGACCGCTTACCCATGCCGCAAACGCTTGCGGGGGAAAAGGGCAACGCGCAGATTTGCGGGCGCGGAGCCGTGCGTCGCATGGCGGGAAATCACACGAGGCCCCATGCGGTCGCCCGGTTGGATGTGGACGGAATATTGGCGGGGCGGCCGGCAAAGCTGTCTCGACGAGATGCCGGTCGCGTCGCGGCAGCACCTCGAAGCGCTCTGGCGCACCTGGTTCGCGGACCTGCCGCCGGCGACGGCTCTGTTGGATTGCGCCACGGGATCGGGCGATGTGGCGCGCCTGGCATGGCAGATCGGCAATGACGCCAGGCGCAATCTGCAGATCGTGGGCGTCGATCTGGCATTGATCGAGCCCGACGCCAGCATATCCGACGCGAATTCCATTCTTCGCCTCGCCGGAGGGGTCGATCTGGCGCGTTTGCCGTTTCCTTGCGCAACCTTCGACTGCGCGGTTTCGCAGTTTGGCGTCGAATATGCGAAGGCGACCGAAACTCTTCCGGAAATTGCGCGCGTGCTCCGGCCCGGCGGCCGGGGGCTGTTCATCATGCATCACGCGGGGAGTGCGATCACGTTGGCCGCGCGTGAACGCATCGCGGCCTTCAGCGAGGTCGTGGGTGGCGGCCGCGCCTTTGAGTTGGGGGCGCGGCTGTTCGAACTCATGGCGCGGCGCGCGCCTCAGGGCGACGTGGCTGCGGCGTCGGCGCAATTCGGACAAAGCGTGCAGGACTTGCACAATGCGCTGTCGGCGCGCCCGGTCGCGGACACGAATGTGGCCGATATCGTATCGTTTCTGTTCGACCTTGCGCGCACCGCCCGGCTGGTCGACCCGCTCGATGCCCTCCGGCGGCTGGCCGAAGCGCGCGAACGCATTGCAGCCTGGGCATTGCGACAACAGGCCCAAATTGCTGCGGCCCGCGATCGCGACGGCATCCAGGTTTTCAAGGCTGCGCTGGAAAACCATGGGCTGGCGAGCGAAGATCCCGCCGAGATCCGCGACGCCGATGGCATCTTGCTCGCGTGGCAATGTGCCTTCTTCAAGCCGTCTGCCGGCCTGCCCCGGACCTGAATCCCTCCCGCGCCCGGAACGCAACAAAACCGGCACATAGTTTGAATAGGTTTCGCCCGTAGCTCCCTGGCGCCGGGTGTTGTGCCGTTTTGGTCACCGCTTGCGTCAGGCCTGTCGAAACCGGAAGCCATCATGCTGGATGAAGCCATCGCGCAGACCGATCTGTCGAGATCGACCACACCCGACCCGATGCCGCTCTATGTCGGGCCCGCACGCATTCCCGACGACATTGCGTTCGGTTATGCCGACTTCTTTTCGCCGCTTCACTCGAACGCCCAGCCGGTGATCCTGGCGGACGGCACCAGCGTGAAGTGGCCGCCGCATTGGACGCGTCCGAAGGCTGCGGCGTGGCGCCACCAGCACGGAATCGTAAAGCACGCGCGAATTTGAGGTCGCGCTCCGCGCGGATTGTCGTTCACGACAATTCTGACGCGCCGATGCGAAACCTGTAGTCTCCCTCTCTGGAACGCCAATCGGCGTTTGCGCGGGGAGGCCATCGCATGTCCGACAAATTCGTCCCACACCGGGCGCTGCGCGGCCTGACCGTCATGACGGCGGCGCTGCTGGCGCATCCCGTTGCCGCAACAGCGGCAGCGACGCCGATCGAACATGTGGTGGTTCTCTTCCAGGAGAACATTTCCTTCGACCATTATTTCGGAACCTATCCTCACGCGCAAAACCTGGCCGGCGAACCGCGTTTCCTGGCCGCGCCGCAAACGCCGACCGTGAACGGACTGACGCCGGCGTTGCTGGCGCACAATCCCAACAAGGACAATCCCTTTCGCCTTGCGCCAGCCCAGGCCATGACCTGCGACATGGATCATGACTATCGCGCCGAACAGCAGGCCTTCGATGGCGGCCTGATGGATGGCTTCGTCGAACACACCTCGTCGGAAGGCAGTGGCTGCGCGGCCAAGGGTGTGATGGCCTATTTCGACGGCAACACGGTGACCGCGCTGTGGAATTACGCGCAACGTTTCGCGCTCAGCGACAATTCGTTCGGAACCGGATTTGGCCCCTCGACGCCTGGCGCACTCAATCTGATCTCGGGCAACACCCATGGCGTAACTGCCGGCGATCTCACCGTGAACGGTGAAGCCGTCGCCATAGCCGGCACCATGATCGGTGATCCCGACCCGCAATTCGACGATTGTTCCAATCCCAAGGCCGGTCTCGCCGCCATGCGAGGCACAACGATTGGCCATTTGCTGAATGCAGCCCATGTGAGCTGGGGCTGGTTCGAGGGCGGTTTCCGGCCAACGGAAATGCGTGACGGCAAAGTGGTGTGCGGCCGCAAATCCGTGAACATCGCGGGCAAACCGGTCCCCGACTACAGCGCCCATCATGAGCCGTTCCAATACTATGAAGACATCGCCAACCCGCACCATCTGCCGCCATCGTCACCTGCGGCGATCGGCCAATCCGACCAGGCCAATCATCAATACGATCTGGACGATTTTTTCACCGCATTGCATGCAGGCCGCCTGCCGGCCGTCAGCTTCGTGAAGGCCAGGCGCTTCCAGGACGGTCATGCGGGCTATTCCGATCCGACCGACGAGCAGGCGTGGCTGGTCGAGATCGTCAATGCGATGCAACGCGCGCCCGCATGGCGCTCGACTGCCATCATCATCGCCTATGACGATTCCGACGGCTGGTACGATCACGCCATGCCGCCGATTCTCAATGGATCGAACACCACCGGCCTCGACGCGCTGAACGGCGAGGGCAGATGCGGCAATGCGCAGACCGGCGCGTATCCCGATCGCTGCGGCTATGGACCGCGGCTTCCCCTGCTGATCCTGTCACCCTTTGCGCGCCGGAACTTCGTCGATCACGCCCTGACGGACCAGACCTCCATCATCCGCTTTGTCGAAGACAATTGGGCGCTGGGCCGTATCGGCAACCAATCGATGGATGCGCTGGCGGGATCGCTGGATGGCATGTTCGATTTCGCCCACCCCGATGCCAGGCCATTCCTTCTCGACCAGCATACCGGCATGCGCGCCGCCTTGCATAGGAAAAGCAGGCACTGACGAAAGCCTCTCGTGTTGCCTATCGGCGCAACGCGAAGCCCGGTTCTTCTCCGGGAATGTCGAGCGGCCAGTCGTCGAGACGCGCGGCCATGTCGATGATGCCGGCGTCTCCCCAATGCCATGACGGTTCGCCGCACAGATGCCACACGCCGTCGCGGATGTGCTCGCACCAATAGGGATCGCCATGGCCGCGGAAGACGACGGACTCGACCCATTTTTGCGCGTTGAGAGCGCCCTCATGATAAGAGGGAGCGCCTGTCGCGCGATAGAGATCGTAGAGAAAGACGCCGATGCCGGGCGCGCCGTTGTCGAGGCTGGTGTGCACGAGATGCCGCCCTTCATCCTCGGGCCAGAACGCCGAGTCGCCGTGCGGATGCGAAGCGCAACTGGAAAGCAGCCAGTCGCCCGCTGCCCGGGCAAGCTGCAAATCCTTGATCGCCAGCGCCGGCTCACGCGTCAGCAATAATTTGTAGGCCTGGAGCGCGACCCAGCCGATTCCGGCATTGCCTTCTTCCACGCCTGTCGCAAAAACCTTGTGACCGAGGCCGGTGGTCTGGATCGGCCATTTCAGGCCGGCGCATGTCCCGCCGGACACGGCCTGGGCACGCACCCATGCGAACAGCAGGTCGCCGTCGCGGCGATAGCGCGCTTCACCCGTGCTCAGATAGAGCTGATAGAACAGGAACGCATCGCCTGCCGATCCCGAAACAAAGCCGGTGTCGAAGGTAGGCGATCCGGGCTCTTCCGGCATCGCCGCGCCCTCGCTGCCATCGGGCAGCTTGACGCGCACCATTTGTTTTTCGAGCCACGCCGCGGCGCCCCGTGCATAATTTGCATAGCGCGCGCCGCGCATCGGGTCGAGCTTTGCACGCCGATGGGCGAAAGCATCGAATGTCCAGGCGATGCCTGCCACGCCTTCGCCCATGCCGGTATAGACCTGCTTCGTCTGCGGATCCTGCCAGTGCCAGAAACAGGCGTTCGGGCACGCCATGCCCTGGGGCGCCTCGGCCTTGGCCATCTCCCAATCGAGAGCCGAAAGCGCCGTGGCTTCGTAGCGATCGTTGCCGGTGCGCTCGTACAGACGCCACAGGAAATCGGCGATACCGGGCGCGCCATCATCGAAGGACGTAAATCCGTACCCGGCGGGGCCGCCGGGATTGTAGTAATCGGGCCAGCGGCCGCTTTCCGCGGGCACCTGCGCGGCGAGGAGAAAGTCTCCCGCGCCCGCGGCAGCGTCCAGATATTTCGGATTGGCCGTCACGTCATAGGCCGCGATCAGGCCCATGCCAATTCCTGCAGCGCCGACATCGCGATCGGTCTGGTAGTTGGGAGCCTGGATTACACTCTTCCAAGCGGAGCCGGTATGCCGGCCTTCTATCCAGGTCACAGGCTCGCTGCGCGTCATCAGCGCGTGCGCGGCCTCCTCGACCAGCGACGTCGCGCCGGCAGCGCCGGACCAGCAAAGAACGACCGCGGCGAGAGCGGCATTGCGAAACACCCGAGCACCCATGAGACTCATCCTGTCGGTCTGGCCGGGCGACGACGCATAGGCTGGCACCGCCTCATTCCCCGCTATCCGGTCCTGATCCTAACACGGAACGCACTCCCACCCCATGACGTTCGGGCGACATTCGCCGAAACGCGGACTTAGACCCTCCGCGGTTGGTTTATTGGACATTCGCCCATCGCGTCAGACTTGCCCCTACGAAAGTAAGGGCACCTTAACACAAATTGGGCAAGCTGGCGGCAGATGCAATCGTAGGGCGCGACGATTGCGTCAGACCAACCCGCTAACGCTGCGAACTATGGAAAAACGCCGGGAAACCCGGACCGCAATCGGCCTGAAGGGAAAGATTTTCAATCCCAAGACAGGGGCCGAGGATGATTGCGTTGTGCTTGATTTCTCGACCGAAGGGGCGGGACTGAAGACGGCTGCCCTGGCACCGATCGGCACCAATGTCGTGCTGTATCTCGAATGCTTCGGCCGGTTCGAAGGCAAGGTGGCGCGCCGCAACCGCATCCGGCTCGGAATCGCCTTCCAGCCCAGCGGCGCCAAACGCCAGCGAACCGCCCGCCAGATCGAGGAATATGTCACAAGCGGTGTCACGCGGCCCCAGCCCGCCCGCGGCGGCATACGCGTTTCCGACGTTCCGCTTCTCAAACATTTCACCGTAGCCGACGGAAGCCAGGTTGCGTGCGAGGTGGTCAACATTGCGCTTGGGGGCGCCTCCCTCAAGACCGAGACCAAGCCGCCGCTGGGGGAAGTGCTCGCCTTCGGCCAGACCGCGGGACGCGTCGTGCGTCACACCTCCGACGGCATCGCGGTCGAATTCATTGGCCAGAGAATGGTACGCGAAGCCCACTGACCGGCTTCCGCTGATCGCAGGGCTTTAAGCGTTCCTTCACGTTGTTTCCACGCAGAACATTAACCGTCATAAGCCAGAATGCGCGTTCGGAGAGGCGTATGCAGATCACGGCTTCGGCACCGGCCAGCTTGACCAACCGTGAGCGGCGGGAGCTCGCCGCGGAGCAGTTGCGGCTCGCGCTTAACAATCTGCGCCCCAACTACTGGCTCATGCCGATTTTCGCGCTGATCGTCTGCGTGATCTTCTCGGCCTGGGTCAGCGCGACAAATCTGGTGACGTGGTGGCTGCTGGTGACGGTCGGCGGCGCGCCGTTCGGGCTGGTGATCCAGCGCTACCTGCAGGCCGATCTGCGCAATGTCAGCGCGCCGCGCTGGCAATATGGCGCGGCGGCCACGCACCTTCTCTTCGCGGTCTGCTGGGCGTCACTCGTCTATTTCTTGCGCGTGCCTGACCAGGACGACGCAGCGCGCATGCTGGTGACGATGATCCTTGCCTGCACGCTGGCCGGCAACATGGCACTGGCCGGCTCGAGCCTGCCGCTGACCCTGAACGGCTATATCGTTCACGGCACGGCCTTCATCGTCGCGACGTGGAACGCCGTCGGTTCGACGCATCATGCGGTGGCACTGCTGGGGTTTCTCTACGTCGCCTATCTCGCGATGATGTCGAAGAACATCTACGAGACGGCAGCCAGCATGCTGCGGCTGCGCTTCGACAAGAGCCGGCTGCTCGACGACAAGAACCGGCTGATTGGCGCGCTCGCGAAATCGCAGGCGGAATCCGACCGGGCGCGGGTGGAGGCGGTCGAAGCCAATCGCGCCAAATCGCGTTTCCTCGCCAATATGAGCCACGAGCTCAGAACGCCGCTTAACGCCATTCTGGGATTCTCTGAGGTCATTCGCGACAAGGTGTTCGGCGATGCCGCCCTCGATCGCTATGCCGAATACGCCGACAGCATCCATATCAGCGGCAATCATCTGTTGAGCCTGATCACCGACGTGCTCGATCTCTCCAAGATCGAAGCCGGCGCCATGTCGCTGCACGAAGGCACAGTCGATTTCGGCGCGCTGGCGTCCGACTGCGCAATGCTGATGGAAGCGCGCGCCCAGAAACACGGCGTCGCGCTGGTGCGCGAACTGCCGCCGACCTCGCCCATCCTCTTTGCCGACGAGCGCGCCCTGCGGCAAATCCTGTTCAACCTTCTGTCGAACGCGCTCAAATTCACGCCCGAGGGTGGCAAGGTCACCATATTCGCCCATTTCACCGCCGAGAGCGGCCTGACCTTCGGCGTGCGCGATACCGGCGTCGGCATTTCTCGCGCCGATCAGCCGCGCGTGTTCGAGCGTTTCGGCCAGGCGAGCCATGACGTCGTCACCGGCGACCGCGGCACCGGCCTGGGCTTGCCGATCGTCAAGGGCCTTATCGAGGCCCATGGCGGTTCGGTTATGCTGGAAAGCGAGCCCGGCAAGGGCACCTGTGTCACCGTGCGCTTTCCCCCCGAACGGCTGCGGCCGCCGGCCGAAGACATCCCTCTCGCCCGCGCGGGCTGAGGCGGAGACGCCAACCGCCGCCTTCGCGCAGTGCAGCGCCCTCCCCCGTCATGGCCGGGTTCATCCGGCCATCCATCCGGTGCGCGTCGGCGCACCGCGACAATGGGCTTCACACACACTTAAATCCGATGCGGCGTTTGCCGCCTCTTCCCCGCACCGACGCGTGGGCGATGGATGGCGGGCTCAAGGCCCGCCATGACGGAGGGGATTGGGGGAGAGTCCAGCGGGTCGCATCTTCAAAAAGGAGGCGCCAGCCGGGAATAACGCCCGCGGCCCACGCGTCCTGTATGCGGGCGCGGACTTCCGCTATCGTCTTGCCTAGCCGCCCGCCCTCCGGCCGGGCCTTTGCACAATGGGGAGATCCTTGCATGTCTGGTTTGTCGTGGCGTCTCGGACTGGCGCTTGCCATCACTTTGCCCGCGGGTCTGGCCGCGGCCGCCACGTTGCACCGTCCGCTGCCGGCCGACAGCCTTGAGCGCAACGGCACGCCCCAGACGCTGGAACGCAACCGCGTGCCGCATGGCGCGCCGCCCGCCGCCCTCCCCGACAAGGGCCTGCTCAAGAATGCTGCCGCGGGCCTGAAGCGCCGCTATTCCGGCACGCCGATCGACGTTTTGACCTACCACTACGATCTGAACCGCACGGGCTGGAACCAGAGCGAAACCGATCTCACGCCCGCCGCCGTCGGCTCCAGCAATTTCGGCCAGCTCACCACCCTGAATGTGGACGGCAATGTGTTCGCCCAGCCGTTGCAGGTTTCAGGCTTCGTGATGCCGGACGGCACGACCCATGACGTGCTGATCGTGGCGACGGGGCACAATTCCGTCTATGCCTTCGACGCACAGACCTACGCCATTCTGTGGCAGGTCAATCTCGGCAAATCGCAGGCGACCAACGATGTCGGCTGCGGCGACGTGCATCCCGAATACGGCATTTCGAGCACGCCGGTAATCGTGCGCAATGCCGTGAATTCCGCCACGATCTATCTGGTGGCCGCAACCGAGCCGTCGTCTTTCTCGTTCCACACCCAGCTGCATGCGCTCGATCTGGGCACCGGCACCGACATCCACACGCCGGTCGAGATCGCGCCCCAGGCCAAGCTGAAGAACGGCAACACGGTCAATTTCGATCCGCAGAATCAGTGGAACCGTGCCAGCCTCGCCTACAACAACGGCAACATCTATGTCGGCATCGGCTCGCATTGCGACAACAATGCCGATGCGATTTCCGGCTGGGTTCTGAACTACGACGCAGCCAAGCTGAAACTGATCCATCACTTCCACACCATCGAAACGCCCAATGGCTACGAACTTTCCAGCGTGTGGATGACGGGCTTCGCGCCCGCGATCGATGCGAGCGGCAATGTGTTCGTCGTGACCGGCAATGGCGACTTCGAAACGGGTGAGCGCGACTGGGGCGAGAGCGTGCTGCAGCTGCCGCCCGGTCTGGAAAAGGTGGAAGACCATTTCACCCCCGCCGCCTACAAGCAGCTGAACAATGGCGACACCGACTTCGGCTCCGGCGGCGTGATGCTGTTGCCGGAAGTGTCGGGTCAGAAAGCGCCGCCGATGGCCGTGGCCATGGGCAAGGACGCGACGCTCTATCTTCTCGACCAGACGAAACTGGGTGGGCTCAAGACAGGCGACACGGGCGCGTTGCAGGCTCAGCGGCTGGGATCGTCCGGCGGCGGCTTGTGGGGCGGACCGGCCTATTACGGCAGTCCCACGGGCGGCATGGTCTATGCCCAGATCAACAACGGCACGCTGAAGGGCTTCAGCGTCGCCACCGGCAAGAAACCGGCACTGACGCAGGTCGCGGCCGGATCCACCAGCGCCGGCTATGGCGGCTCGCTTCCGATCGTCTCGTCGAACGGCGCAACCGCTTCGACGGGCGTGGTCTGGCTGATCCGCCGGGGTTCCACGGTACAGCTCGAAGCCTATGACGCGATGGCCCTCGGGACGCCGCTGTTCGCGGCCAATGCCGGAACCTGGTCCAACCCGAATGCCGGCAATTCCTTCCTGACGGCAATGGAGGCCAATGGCCGCGTCTATGTGCCGGCCTACAAGACAGTGACGGTGTTCGGACTGGGGCAATAAGCCCCGCGTCCTGCCGACGGCAGACGCCAGACGATGGACGCCGCGGGCGCGGCGTTCATCCGTCGACTGATTAATAAGATTTTCGGCAAAAGCATTTCGCTCTTGCCATTAATTGCTAGCGGTGTGGCGGAGATTCGATTGTCCGCACCGCGCCCGGCGGCGCTAATGGCCCTGCAACCGCGCGAGAGTATTTCGCGCGTCTATCAACGGGGCCTATTCGATGAATACGATCACTCGCTGCCTTCCGGCGGCGGCGCTCGCCATGGCGCTTTCCGCCTGTGCATCTTCTTCCGACGATATCAAGGCAACCAACGTCAATCCCGATGCATACGCCTATATGGACTGCAATCAGCTTTCCGACTATGGCACGAAACTGAACGCAACCTACAAGCTCGCCGCCGATCAGGAAAGCGATGCGCGCAGCGAAGACGCGCTCGGCTATGTGCTCCTGCAGCAGCCGCTTGGCTCGCAGCGCCACGCCCAGATCCCCGCCGAGATCGCCGATCTCAAGGGACGTCTGGTCGCCGTGCACCAGCTGCAGGCATCCAAAGACTGCAGTGGCGGCGTTGGCGCGACGACTGCCAGCAACTGATGCGGCCTTTCGGCTGACATCACATGCGGGCGCCCTCGTTGGGCGCCCGTGCCCTTTCTTCGGGAAACGACGCCGGCGTTACGCTGCCCTGGCCGCTTCCACCGCCAGCATCGCGCGCTTGCGCGAGACGCCCCAGTGATAGCCGTGGAGCGCACCGGTCTGGGCAAGCACGCGGTGGCACGGGATCAGAAACGAAATCGGATTACGCCCCACCGCGGCGCCCACCGCGCGCGATGCCTTCGCATCGCTGAGCCGCGCCGCCAGCGCGCCATATGACACGACCTGGCCGGGCGGGATGGCGAGCAGCGCTTCCCACACCTTGATCTGCCACGGCGTGCCGGCGAGATGCAGCGTGAGCCGGCCTTCGCGTTCCGGCGCAAAGATCTGCTCCGCAACCAGACGCGTGTGTCCGCGATCTTCGCGATAGCAGGCTTGCGGCCAGCGGGCCCGCACGTCGGCGAGGGTTTCATCCTCATCGCCTTCGTCGGCGAAAGCGAGGCCGCAGACACCCTTGTCGGTCATCATCACCAGCGCGCGGCCGAACGGCGAATCGTGAAAGCCGTGAACAATCGCAAGCCCTTCGCCACCGCGGGCGAATTCGCCGGGCGTCATCGCTTCGATCTTGAGGGCCAGATCATGCAGCCGCGACGATCCCGAAAGGCCGGCGCCGAGCGCGGCTTCAAGCACGCTGTTGCCCCGCACGAGCGACTCTTTGGCATGCGCCAGCGTCAAATGGCCGATGAAGGCTTTCGGACTGATGCCGACATGCTGCGTGAAGAGACGCTGGAAATGATAGGGCGACAGTCCCGCCGCCTGCGCCGCGTCGTCGAGCGACGGCTGGTCGCGATAGTGATCGGAGAGAAAGCGGATGGCACGCGCCATCTGGGCGAAGTGCGAACCGCGCGGCGCGTCGGGGGAGGGCATGTGGATCGTCATCTCCGAAACATGGAGGGAAGCGTGGAGGGCCGCGACCCGATTCTTGCGGAGGAATACTAGCGAAGAGGGGTTTCGCGCGCACGGCGCAGCGCCGAACGAAGCGCCTCGGCCAGCGTGAGCCGCGCGCAGGGCGCCAGAAACGCCCCCACTTCGACAGCGCGCCCATGGCTATGCAGCGTCAGACGGCTGCGACGTCCCATCGGCTCTTCGAGATCGACGCGCAACCAATAGGGGTTGAACGCAAGATTTTCCTGCAGTCCTTTCGGCGGGTGACGCTCAATGGCGAGAGACTCGGGTGTGAGAGTCAGACGCTCCCACAATTTCGCCGCCTGTCGCGTGGCGTTCAGCGCCCAGGCAAGCAGCACCACATCCGCGCCCATGAACGGCGTGACCGGCCAGGCGCCACGCCAGACGAAATAGATTCCGAAGGCGAGGTTGAACGTCGCGGCGACGGCGACAATGGCCTTGAGCGCAACAGGCGGAAGCGGCGGATTGGGCCGCAAGGTTGCTTCGAACAGAATCGCGTCGGATGGGGCGCGCATCGTCCAACAATGGTTTCGCCGCGCGGCAGATGCAAGACGGGGCCCGCAACGCGCGAGCCCCGGATCATGAAACCTTTAGCCCGGAGGGGGATGGCCGCAGCGCCGCTCATAGGCGGCCCGGCCGCCATGATCGCGCCAGATGGGATTTCCAAGGTCAAGCGTACACGGATCCGTTGCCGCGCCGATGACCGCGCCACTGGCAGCGCCGATTGCCGCGCCCGCAGCCGGGTTGCCGACAGCCGCGCCGACGACTGCGCCGGCACCAGCGCCGATCAATCCACCCGATGCCGCGCGATCGCCCGGATCGGTGCCACAACTCGCCAACGCCAGTGCAGATGCCAGCGCCAGGCCGGTCCATTTCCAACTCATTGCATTCTCCATAACCTGTGCAGTGAGCGGATAACGGGCGATTGCGCGGGATCGTTCCAACCAGCGGTAGCGTAAGCAAGAGACAATATCGGGGCGAAGAGGGCGATTCGGTGTCATTCACCAAAAAGGAAGCGGAGATATTTTTTGCGCGGCTGAAGGAACAATCGCCAAATCCGAAAACGGAACTCGTCTACAGCAACCCTTACACGCTGCTGGTCGCCGTGGTGCTGTCCGCGCAGGCCACCGACAAGGGCGTGAACAAGGCGACGAACGCGCTGTTCCGCATTGCCGATACGCCGGAGAAAATGGTGCATCTCGGAGAAGCGCGCCTCATTGCGCATATCAAGACCATCGGACTCTTCCGCACCAAGGCGAAGAATGTGATCGCGCTGTCGCAGGTGCTGATAGCGGAACATGCTGGTCAGGTGCCGCATGATCGCGAGGCGCTGGAAGCCTTGCCCGGCGTCGGCCGCAAGACGGCGAATGTCGTGTTGAACGTCGCGTTCGACGAACCAACCATCGCCGTCGACACGCATATTTTCCGCGTCGCCAACCGCACGGGCCTGGCGCCCGGCAAGACGCCGCTGGCGGTGGAACTGAAACTCCTGAAGATCGTGCCCAAAGCCTATCTGGAACACGCCCATCACTGGCTGATCCTGCACGGACGCTATGTCTGCGTGGCGCGCACGCCCAAATGTCCCGTGTGCATCGAACGCGATCTCTGCCGCTTCAAACACAAGACGAAGCCCGCTTCGCTTCGTTGCACCCGGCCATGACGGAGATTCGTTAGGGTGTGGCAGGACGCGGCGAAATCGGGCCGCGGCGTTTACGATGCTTTTGCCGCTTCGGCGCTAGGGTACGGGCGCGGGGCCAGCGGGGGCTGGCGCAGGAGGATTTCGCATGGCCGACATGGACGCGTTCGCCGACGATTTGCTGCAGGCCAAAGGCCTCTCCAAACCCGGCCAGGCCGATTATGACGGCCAGAAGACCGAGCTTCTCGACGAGATCGACGAGCAGATCGACGCCATGATCCTCGGCCGCCTGCCCGACGGGGCCAAGGACGCCTTCCTCCATGTGCAGGACGGCCAGGACGAGGAAAAGCTGGAAAATTTCCTCCTGACCTTCATCCCGGACCTGCAATACCAGATGGACAAGGTGCTGCTGGATTTCCGCGAGACCTATCTGGGCTAGACCCCTCCACCGCCTTCGGCGATCCCCCTCCCCAACTGCGGGGGGAGGTGGCGCGCACGCGGAGCGGGCGTGACGGGGGGCCCAGCCTTGCCAAGTCCCCGCCGCCCGGATATTGCAGCCGCCGTGGGCCGCCTTAGCTCAGCCGGTAGAGCACCGCATTCGTAATGCGGGGGTCGGGTGTTCGAGTCACCCAGGCGGCACCATCAATTCCACACCAGCCAAATTCCCACGCCATCGACCTTGAGCGGGCCCGCAGCGCCGCGAGAGGCCGGCAAGGCCGCGTAAGCCTTGGGAAACGCCTCGCATGGTACGGGTGAGCCAGGACTGGCCCTCGAACCCGGACAAGGCTCCGATTTCCTCCCCAACGCAGTTGGGGAGGGGGACCGCCGAAGGCGGTGGAGGGGTTGGGAGGGGCGAGCCGGCCAACGGCGGAGGCACAGGACGATGCGTCGCGTTCTCTATGTTCTGGGATCGCTGTTTCTGGCGATCATCGCGATCGGCGCGCTGGCGATCGGCTATGCCGCGTGGAACGGCCAGGCGCTCGACGCCGAAAGCAAGGCCTATGTCGATGCCGCCATTCCGGCGATCACCAGCAATTGGAGCGAAGCGGAGTTGATGAACCGCGCGACTCCGGAATTGCGCGCCAGCACATCGCCCGAAGAAGTCGACCAGCTCTTCCAGACGTTCAGCCGGGTCGGGCATCTGGTCGTGTACAAGGGCTCGTCCGGCCAGTCGCTGATGTCCTATGTCGCCGGCACCGGCAAAACCATTTCCGCATCCTATGTCGCGAAAGCCTCATTCCAGAACGGCGACGCCACCATTCGCATCGGGCTTCTGAAGCGCAGCGGCCAATGGCTGATCAGCAATTTCAACGTCAGGTTCGACTCCGCCGTTGCGGCGCGCCTGCGCCAGATGTCGACGTAGCGCGCATCGGCCTCGTGTTGCTACGGAACGGGGAATGTTGCTCCTGTCACGTTATTTCACCCCATGGTCCCAACGCCGTGGCTGTTGCGGAGCTGGCCATCGAGAAGCAAGCGCAGACGTTGTTCATGCCGGTTTCGGCCGGGCGGCAGCTCATTGATTTGCCCGCCGAGCTTTGGACAAAGACAAATATCGGGTTCTACAAGGACGCGGCAGATGCGGCCTTTAAGGCATTGATCGAGAGATGCTGCGGACAAAGCGGTGAGGATATGCCATGACGGTCACCATTGACTCGCGCGGACTTCGAAAATTCGCGATAGTCGGTCCCTCTGTCAAATTCGACGTCACTCGCGTGCTCTGGCGTGGGTACGCGTGCTGTCTTGTTGGCGACCTCGAACGTGGCGGGTTCAAGTGAACGGTCGCACATTCATAGTCGCCAGCGACGACACAATCGTTGAAATGATTGAGAGCGCGCGCGATCGACTGATTGTCGTCGCTCCCGCGCTGACACAAGCAGTTGCTAGTGCCCTGTCACGCCGCATGATTGAACTTGGCGAGCTAGATATCACGATCGTCCTCGATTCCGACCCTGAGGTCTA
>DASXEA010000063.1:0-139233 GCA_036490345.1 Rhizomicrobium sp.
CACCTTCGTACAGTGAAATGACGGTGAGCGTACTGCTGGCTGGCCACGAGCTGGCACAGTTCGCACTGAGAGAGGCTGAAGGCTTCCGGATCATCACCGATAACCATCGAGAAGCGCTGGTGGTGACATTTGCAGCGCAGCGCAGGCTTGACGACTTCGTGCTGCAACTAAAGCCGGGCGTTCGTGTGTCATGGGGCAACCTGCAATTCCCCTGACTTGCAGACCCGAACTGTAATGTACATTCCAGCGATGGTCGGGTAGTGGGTCAGTTTGAAATTCTGGGGCTTGAATGGTCACGCTTAAGCAGGGCCAAAAGTTCGCGACGGTAGAAGTAGGCGAGCGCGGCACCGGCGCCCATGATCGCGCCAGCCGCAAACGCCGGAAGGGCAATAACAGCAATCAAAATAAGGGCAAAGGTAGGGGGCATTAGGCGCGCTCCGCTTCCGCCGCTTCCCATTCTTCGATCATTGCCACCATATCCGAGGCTTCCCAAAGGCGGGAGTCCACGCCAGCGGCCATTGCCGATGGTCGACCAACCAGGATCAAACCGGGCACTGGGAAATCAGCATTCCCGCACCCAGGAAAAACTCAAAGGCGGCCCTTCGCTGATGCTTGGTCTTCGCAGAGGACGTCCCAAACGAAACACATTGCGTCCGCAGGATCACGTCCATCGGCGAGAAGCTTGTCCAAATAGCCTGGAAAGGCCTTGCGACCTTCTCCCATGAAATCAAACCGCTTTTGGAGTGCGCCGAAATCTCTCGATGCCGCCTCAGCGGTGGCGATCACGCGCTCGTTCCACGGCATCGCCTTGTCCACTGACTTATAGGTGTCCACTTCCACCCAATAACATTCGCAAGTCCCGCCATCTGGCAGTCGAAACTGCAGTTGACCGCCGACACTGACCAAATTCGCCGCTCGTGTGGCTTCAATGACCCCAGGAATGTCAGATATGGCCCAAGCGTACTCGTTGCCCACAAGTGAGGCACGGGCGAGGAGGTCGGGCGGCAGTACGCGGACGGCGGGAGCGGGTTTCATCCGGCCATTCTAGATTGGCAAAAGTTGTCGTGTACATTCCAGCGATGGTGGGCCAATTGGGGTCAAAGTGGGCACTGGGTTCTGGTCGTTGCGTTGCCAAAACGGGCGCGCTCGGTCCGAAGGCAACACGATTAGGCTCGTCGGTACTATAGTGTTTGCATATCCTATCCTAAGAGGCTTGATCCCACCATGTTGAGGCATGCCTTTTTCTCCGCATTCAAAGGCCAACCCACGTTCCTCTTGTGGGGAACGCGAGCTGATATGGCAATTTTGCAAGATGCGTTGGCTCGTATCGCAAACGAGGAATTAAGCGTCTTTGTCAGCAATCTGCCGGGTGTTAAGTCCGTCGACGGCTCAAAGCTCTCGCTGAAGGCGGTCGGACGGAGTAACGGATTGCTAAGAACGTCGTCCGAACTATTTTTCGACTGGGGATTGGATCACGAATGGGCGCTGGATTTTGCCGATAAGGTCGATGTGCTCTTGAGATCGGGCCATCCCGGCCATCAATATCTGGAAATTATCGGAACAGAGGACGCGACAGTTCTGGTGTCCTCCGATGAATACCCGGATAGTCTCGTCCCTTGATGGACAATGCCACTCTCGTCAAGAGTGGCCGCCAATTTTGTGATGTCCATTCCAGCGATGGTGGGCGCAGCAGGACTCGAACCTGCGACCCGCTGATTAAGAGTCAGCTGCTCTACCACCTGAGCTATGCGCCCCCGGACTGCGAGGAACCGCGCCTATAGCAGAGCCCCCCAGCCCTGTCCATGCTGGGGAACTGAGGCTTGTGGATCGGTGTGAATTTGGCGGCGGCTCGGCTTGGAAAGGCGTTCCTGGCAACAGGCCGCCTTCTTGTACGCCCCAAGCTTCGCGCGGGCGGTTGTCGCCAGCCCGAAACTCTCTAGGGAACGATCACGTCGAAATATTCTACCGTGATGTCGATGATCTCCCGCATTTTGGGAAAATAGGTTTTCCCATGCGAGGAAGACTGGTGCGCATTCCATGCCGCTTCGTCGCGATACTGCTCTTCGACAATATAGGCCCGGGGGTTCGTGCGCGATCTGAGCAGCGAATAGTACACGCACCCCGGCTCATGCGCTGCAATCTCCGCACGGAGCGCGGTGAACAGCGCTTCGAATTCCTTTTCGTGGCCTTCCTTCACGACAACGGTTTTCAGTCCGCCTACCATTTGCGTCATTCTGCGGTTCTCTCTTCGATCATCGCGTCGATATTAGATATTCCCCTGCACCTGGATAAGGTGGCATCACGCCGTTGCATGAAAGGCCAGGTTTGGACACCTCGCGCGTCACGGACTCGTGCGGAGGAACTGCTCCGTCACGCCATTGAGGATCTGCTGAGCTGCCAAGGCGGCCAGCAGCGGGCCCATGAGCTGCGTCATCACCATGATGCCGGCGGCGCCGAGATATCCCGAATTTTGCGGTCAGGCTCTGCCGAGGGGTGCGAACAACGCACCTGATCGTGGAAAGTTCCCCGCATGCCGGGTTATTCTTGCAATATTTTTATATTCTTGGCCGCGCTTGCGTGTCTTGGAAAAATTCGGCTCTTCTCCTACAGTTTTATTTGGGAACTCACAGGATTGCTGATGCATTCCTGTGGTTGCATCGCGTCCAAGGCTCGCGTTTGCGAGTTTCCTTCATTCCCCTGCAAAGCGAGAGGATGTTGTGGCGAAGAAATCTCAGATTCCGGCGATCCTTGATCAGCATGAAGCGGAAGTGCTCGCCGAATGGCTCGAACTGCTCAGAAGCGGGTCCGGCAAAACCGGGCGTCTGAAGGAGGGCGAACTTGAAACACAGGCGCGCGATGTCCTGAAAGGGCTGAAAGAGGCGATCCACAGCGGCAATGTCGACAATGTCGATGCGCCGGAGTTTGCGAAGGTCCGCGATCTTCTCACCAATATTTCCCGTTCGCGTGCGCTGCAGTCCTTCACGCCTTCCGAAACCGCCACCTTTGTCTTCTCCCTGAAAGAGCCATTCCTCACGCGGCTCGGCAAGTCGATTTCGGACGCGCCGGCGCTTGCGCAGGAAGTCTGGACTCTCACCAAACTGATTGACCGGCTCGGGCTCTATACCACCGACATTTTCCAGAAAAGCCGTGAAGAGGTCATCGTGCGCCAGCAGCAGGCGCTGGCCGAGCTGTCGACGCCGGTGGTGCGCCTCTGGAAGGGCGTGCTCGCGCTCCCGCTGATCGGCACGCTCGACAGCGAGCGGACCCAGGTGGTGATGGAAAATCTGCTCCGCAGTCTGGTCGAGACCGGAGCCGAGATCGCCATCATCGACATCACCGGCGTTCCGACCGTGGACACCCAGGTTGCCCAGCACCTGCTGAAGACGATCTCCGCCGCCCGTCTCATGGGCGCCGACTGCATCATCAGCGGAATCCGGCCCCAGATTGCGCAGACGATGGTGCATCTGGGCGTCGAACTGAACGTGGTGTCCAAGGCGACGCTTGCCGATGCTTTCGCGCTCGCGCTGGAACGCATGGACCGTACCGTCGTCAGCACCAAGAGAAAAGTCTGACGAGATGGAGCGGATTCCGATCCTCAAGCTCGGGCGCGCGCTGCTCGTGACGATTCAGGTCGATATGCATGACCGGCTGGCCACGACGCTCGAAGAAGATCTCACGACCAGGATCGTCGAAACGGGCGCACGCGGCGTCCTGATCGACATTTCCGCGCTGGAGATCGTCGACAGTTTCATCGGCCGCATGCTCGACAACATCGCCGGCGTTTCGCGCATTCTCGACGCCGAGACGGTGCTGGTGGGAATGCAGCCCGCGGTTGCGATCACGCTGGTCGAACTTGGCCTGACCCTTTCCGGCGTGAAAACGGCCCTCAATGTCGAACGCGGTATGGCGCTCATTTCGAAGCGTCTCCGCATGGACGACGACGAAGACGACGATGACTGACACTTTTCCCATTCAATCGGGAGAAGACGTGGTGCGCGTGCGTCAGGAAGTTCGGGCGCTGACCGTTGCCGCCGGATTCAGCCTGGTCGATCAGACAAAGTTTATCACCGCGGCGAGCGAACTTGCCCGCAACACGCTCCTGCACGGGGGCGGCGGCCAGGTGTATGTGAGTTCCTTCGAGATGACGGGCCGAAAAGGCGTGCGGCTCGTCTTCGAGGATCAGGGGCCCGGCATCGCCGATATCGAGCGCGCGCTTCAGGATGGCTACAGCACCGGGGGCGGCCTCGGGCTTGGCCTCAGCGGCGCGCGACGCCTCTCCAACGAATTTCAGATCGAATCAAGACCCGGTGAGGGAACGCGCATAACCATCGCCAGGTGGAAATAGATGCGCGCCTTCCAGATTGCCGATCATACACAGATCGTCGGGCCTCGGCAGGAAGCGGATGCCTGCGGCAAGTCTCTCGGATTGCCGGAGGAAGATATCGGCCGCGCCAGTCTGATCACGACAGAACTTGCCACCAATCTTTCCAAACATGCCGGAGGCGGAGAGATTCTTGTCGGCGCTTCCCTCGACAGCCAGACACCCTGTGTCGAAATCCTTGCCATCGACAAGGGCCCCGGCATGGACATCGAGGCTTGCCTTGCCGACGGCTATTCGACCGCCGGCTCGCAAGGTACTGGCCTCGGCGCCTGTCGTCGTCAGGCGACGACCTTTGATGCCTATACGGCCAGCGGATTCGGCACCGCCATCCATATCCGTGTCTGTTCTGGCCGCACGCCATACAGATCGAAGCAAACAATTCCCTGGGGCGCCGTCGTCCGCGCGCTGGCCGGCGAGGACGTCAGCGGAGACGCTGTCGCAGTGCGGGAGAGCGGAGAGGATTTTGTCGCGCTGGTGGCGGACGGTCTCGGCCACGGACCATTCGCTGCCGACGCGGCCCACCATGCCGCCGACACCTTTCAGCAGTCTGTCTCTGCCGATGCAGAGGAATTGGTCGAATCCATTCATGCCTCGCTGCGCGCTACGCGCGGCGCCGCGATCGCCGTGGCCAACATGAATGTCGCCAAACGCCTCGCCACGTTTTGCGGAATCGGGAATATCAGCGGAAGTCTCATATCTCTCGGTCAGACCAAGCGGCTGACAAGCCTGAATGGAACGGCCGGACTGGTGGCGCGCCGCGTTCAGGGGTTTCAATACCCCTATGAGAACGACACGCTGCTGATCCTGCATTCGGATGGCCTGTCGTCGAGCTGGAATCTGGAAAAATATCCCGGTCTTGCCCAGAAGGCGCCGACGCTGATCGCAGCGGTACTCTACCGGGACTTCGGAAGAGCCCGCGACGATGCTTCCATCCTGGTCGCAAGGATGGTGTCATGACCTGGCGGATCGTGACCGTCACGCTTGAAAGCGAGGAAGACGTTGTCGCTGCGCGGCAGCGGGCGCGGCAGATCGCGGCGGCAATCGGCTTCGATACCCAGGACCAGACACGGATCGCGACAGCCGTGTCGGAGATCGCCCGAAACGCTGTGTCCTATGGCAAGGGTGGGCAGGCCGAATTCGCTCTCGATGAAGGCACGAAGCCGCAGACCTTCCGTATAACGATCAGGGATCATGGGCCCGGCATCGGCGACCTGAAATCCGTCATGGGCGGAACCTACGTATCGCCCACGGGAATGGGAAAAGGCATCCTCGGCACGCGCCGGCTGATGGACAGGTTCGACATCGCCAGCGACCGCAACGGCACGGTTGCGGTTCTGAGCAAGCTTCGCCCCAGGACGGCGCGGGCGCTCAGCCAGAAAGACCTTGCTGCGATTCCGGCATCCTTGGCGAACGACAAGATCGGCACCCTGCACGAGCTCCGCGAGCAGAATCGCGAGCTCCTCAACAGCCTGGCCGAGATCAATGCGAAATCGGACGAACTGCAGGAGCTGACAACCGAGCTCGAAAATACCAATCGCGGCGTCGTGGCTCTCCATACAGAACTGGAAGCCACCGCACAGGAACTGCGGAAGGCAAGCGAACTCAAGACGCGCTTTCTTTCCAACATCAGTCACGAGTTCCGGACGCCGCTGAATTCGATCATGGCGCTGGCGCGCCTGCTGCTCGGCCGCACTGACGGCCCTCTGAGTACGGAACAGGAAAAGCAGGTCCGCTACATAAGTGATGCGGCAACCGGCTTGACCGATCTCGTGAACGATCTGCTCGACATCGCAAAGGTTGAAGCCGGCAAGATCGATGTCCGGCCCTCGAAATTCTCGGTCTTCGAACTGTTCGGCGCGCTTCGTGGGCTGTTGCGTCCGCTCAGGACGAACGAAAACGTCGAGCTGATATTCGAGGAACCATCCGGCGTGCCGATCCTCTACACGGATGAAGCGAAGGTTACGCAGATTCTCCGCAACTTCATCTCGAATGCCCTGAAATACACGGAGAGCGGGGCAGTTACGGTCTCGGCGGTGTTCAAGGAGCCGGACCATATTGTGTTCGCGGTTCATGATACCGGCATCGGCATCCCGAAGGAATTTCACGACAGGATTTTCGAAGAATTCGAGCAGGTTCCCGGTGTTCATCAGACACTGGTGAAGGGCACAGGTCTCGGGCTGCCGCTTTCCAGACGGCTCGCCGAATTGCTTTACGGTTCGGTTGGCCTCGACAGTAAAGCGGGCAGGGGATCGACGTTCTTTCTCGACATTCCCGCCAGATGGACCGCAAGTGGAGCGGGGCCCGTGCTCACGGGATGGGAGAAGAAATCCGACCGCCCCCTGGTTTTCGTGGCGGATGACGAAGAGGCGTTCCGTTATGTCATGCGGCGGATGATCGATGCACAGAAATACGATGTCGCCGAGGCGTCGGACGGCGAGGCGGCTCTGGCTTCCATCCTGGCATCCACGCCCGATCTGGTGTTTCTGGACATCAACATGCCGAAGCGCGACGGCTATTCGGTGCTGGACGAAATGGCGAAAAACGAACGCACCAGAAGGATTCCCGTGATCGTTTCGACCTCGCTCGTTCTCAGCGACCGCGACCGCGAGCGGCTCGCGCACAGCCGGATGATCCTGTCCAAGACGACCCTGTCGTCGGAGCTGATCTCGACCGTTTTGTCCGACGTGCTTGGCCAGGAGCCGGGCCAGTGAAAAACGCAGACTGGTTGATCCTCAACATCGACGACCAGCAGGCCATCCGCTACGCAAAGTCGCGCGCGCTGCAGCGTGCCGGCTTCAATGTCATGGAAGCCACATGCGGCACGGAAGGTCTCGAATGCGTTGAAAAATATCGTCCGGCTCTCGTCCTCTGCGATGTCAAGATGCCGGACATGAACGGCCTTGAGGTCTGCAGGATCATCAAGGAGAGATTCCCGGGTACCATGGTTCTCCAGGTCTCGGCTTCGTTCGTGACGGCGCGCGATCGCGCCGCCGGTCTTGATCGCGGCGCCGATTCATATCTGACCGAGCCCGTCGAGCCTGAAGAACTGGTTGCTTCGGTTCGCGCCCTTCTGAGGCTCAAGGAATCTGAAAATGAATTGCGCACGGCAAACGCCCGCCGCGAGTGCATATTCAATCTGGTCGAAAGGCTGCGTGCGACAGAGAACGATGCCGACATCATGCAGTGCGCCGCCGACGCCCTTGGAGAAAAGCTGGCTGCGGCGCGGACCGGATTCTGTGATTTCACGCCGGACGGCAATCTTCGGGTCCTGGCAAAATGGGAAAGCGGCGAATTGTTGCCGCTCGCCGAAGAGCTGTCGATCAATCGGATAGGGGAACGGCTCGCGGCCGAATATCTGGCCGGGCGCACAATCGTGGCCAGCGATGCACGGGACGTCGCTCCCGCAAACGGCGAATCCTATTCGGTCATTGGCATGCCGCTGTTGCGTGGCAGGCAATGGCATTCGACGCTCTACATTCATGCCGCCCTCGGTCGCGAGTGGTCCGTCGACGAGGTAACCCTGGCCGAGGAAGTGGGAAAGCTCGCCTGGGACGCGGTCCTCCGCGCGCGCGCCAATCAGGAGCTCCGCGCACTCAATGCCACTCTCGAAGAGAAAATCGCCGAGCGCACACGCGAACTCATGGGGGCGGAGGCCCAGTTGCGCCAATCCCAGAAGATGGAAGCGGTGGGGCAGCTCACCGGCGGTCTGGCGCATGATTTCAACAATCTCCTGACAGGAATCATCGGCGGCATCGAAGTGGTGCGCCGCCGGATCCAGCGCGGCGACACACGCGATCTCGACCCGATCATGGATGAGGTGGTCAAGTCCGCGCATGGTGCGGCGAGTCTGATCCAGCGCTTGCTGGCGTTCTCGCGGCAACAGTCTCTCGATATGAAGCCCGTCGATATCAATGAGATGATCGCATCCCTCGACAGCCTGTTGCGGCGGTCGGTGGACGAGAACATCGAGCTGCAATTTCGAATCGATCCGTCTGCAGGATCAGCGGCCACCGATGCAAACCAGCTCGAGACCGCAATCCTCAATCTCGTCATCAATGCCAGAGACGCCATGCCGGATGGGGGAACGATCACGATCGCAGCGAATACCCACGAATTCTCCGCATCGGAGGCGCCGCAAGGCGTTTCGCCGGGGGCCTATG
Source organism: Rhizomicrobium sp. (assembly GCA_036490345.1). Taxonomy (GTDB): domain Bacteria; phylum Pseudomonadota; class Alphaproteobacteria; order Micropepsales; family Micropepsaceae; genus Rhizomicrobium. The sequence continues at coordinate 8,542 of DASXEA010000063.1, forward strand.
TCTGCCTGTCTGTCTCCGATAACGGGACGGGGATGCCGCAAGATGTGATCGACAAGGCGTTCGATCCGTTCTTCACGACCAAACCCGTGGGCCAGGGAACGGGGTTGGGCCTGTCGATGATCTACGGCTTCGTGAAACAGGCGCGGGGACACGTCGAGATCGAAAGTGAGGTGGGCAAGGGGACTTCGGTGCGGATTTATCTTCCGCGCTCCGTCCCTCAGGCCAATCCAGCCGATTCGGACCGGGCGCGGGAACTGTCTTCGGGTTCGGGCGAAACCGTGCTTGTTGCGGAAGACAATTCCGGCGTGCGCACGGTAATCTCCGATCTGCTCCGGGAGATGAAATTCGACCCCATCATGGTTGCGGACGGCGCGGAAGCCGTCGAAGTGATCAAACGGGGGCAAAAAATCGACCTGCTGATTACCGATGTCGGCTTGCCCGGAATGAACGGACGCCAGGTCGCCGAAATTGCCCGGCGGGTATGGCCCCATGTGCGCGTTCTTTTCATCACCGGCTATGCCGAAGCCGCAAAGCACAGGGCGGAATTTTTGATCCCCGGCGCGGAACTGATGGCAAAGCCATTTCAGATGGAAGCGCTCGCGACCAAGATTCACGAGATGATCAATCGCCCGGCCGTCTAGGCCGGTCCCGGCCCTCACGCGCTCGTGCGGAGAAACTGTTCCGTGATTCCGTTGAGGATCTGCTGGGCAGCGAAGGCGGCCAGCAGCAGGCCCATGATCTGCGTCATCACCATGATGCCTGCGGCGCCGAGATAGCGCTGAATCTTGCCGGCCAGCAGCATGGCGCCAAGCACGACCAGCAGCACGGCCACGGTCAGCCCGGCCGTGATCGTCTGCTCCAGGAGGGAGAACTGGTCGTTGTCGGTCAGGAGCACGACGGCGAGCAGCGCCCCGGGCCCGGCGATCGCCGGCATGGCGATGGGAAAGACCGCGATCTCGAGATTGGTGCGCGTCGGTTCCTGCGGCCCGCTCTGGTGATGGCCGCGCAGAATCATCTGCAGCGCGAAAATGAAGAGGATCACCCCGCCCGCGATCTTGAAGGCCGGCACGCCGATATGCATCGCCTCGAGGATGAATTGCGCCCCCCAGAGAAACGCCATGAGCACGACAAAGGCGACGAGGACACCGGTCAGCGCCACGCGGCTGCGATTGGGCGCGGATAACCCGGCCGTCGCGATCAGGAAGATCGGGATCGCGCCCACCGGATCGAGCACGACGAACAGCGTGACGAAATTCTCGACGATCTGTTTCAGCATGATGGTCCGCTCTTGTACCCGGAAATGGAATGCGACGACATCGCCGCGTCACTCGATCCGCCGGGCATCTTCGTGCTGTCTCGACGGCATGGCGCACCAATAGTGCATTTGGGTCATGCGCGCCACATTTTGGGGCCGCATGGTCGACATGCCGGGCAGGCACCGCGCCCGACATATCGAGGAGAATCACGATGTCGCCATCCCGCTATCTGACGATGCTGCCGATGGCGGCGTTTGCCCTCGGGCTGTGCGCCGGGGGCGTGCAGGCCAAGGGCAAGTTCACGGTGCTTCACAATTTCGCCGGCGGCGATGGCGATGGCGCGAATCCGTATGGCGGAGTCGCGCCCGATGGTCACGGCAATTTCTACGTCGCGACGGATCAGGGCGGTCCGCAGAACGACGGCGTGCTGGCACGCATTTCGAGCAAGGGCGCAGAGACGATTCTGCACGGATTCACGGGAAACAGCGATGGTCAGAACGCGGACGGCGCGCTGTTTGTGGGCTCGGACGGCCTCGCCTTTGGGGCGACCCGTTTCGGCGGCACTTTCGGATGCGGCACAATTTACCGATATGCTCGCGTCGGCGGCTATCGAAAGCAGAACGATTTTGCCTGCGCCAGCAACGGTGATCTCGCCTTTCCCTTCGCCGCGCAAACGCCCAGCGCCCAGTTCGGCATCATCGGCACCGCCACCAATGGCAACAGCGGGACCAGTGGGGACGATGGGGGCTTCTACTATCTCTATCACGGAGTCGAGGAACCGATCTGTCAGTTTCACGGCAGCGATGGCTCGCAACCCTATGGCGGCGTCGTGGAAATCCAGCTGGACAGCGAATACGACTACTACATCGCGGCATCAACGGGAGGTTCCTCCAATCTGGGCACGATCACCCTGTTCGACAGCAGCTGCAATTCGCGCGTTCTTCACAATTTCGCCGGGGGAAATGACGGCGCCACCCCGTTTGGAGCGCTTTGGTCCAACAATGATTTCTTCCTGTACGGCACAACACGCTTAGGTGGCGCGAACAACCTGGGGACCGTGTTCCGGATGGACGTCTCCGGGGGCAACTACGCGATTCTGCACACGTTTCAGGGCATCTGTTGTGGTTATTCCGACGGCAGCTTTCCGGCGGCCGGGCTGACGATGAACCCGAAGGACAAGATGCTCTACGGCGTCACCATCAACGGCGGAAATGCGAGCGACAGCGGCACGATCTTCAAAATCGACCCAAGCACCGGCGGCGAGACGGTTGTTCATGCATTTCGCGGCGGCGACGGGGCGCATCCCTACGCCGGCCTTTACATCGACGCGAAGGGCAGGGTCTATGGCACGACACTACAGGGCGGCACGAACAATCTGGGTGTGGTGTTCGAACTGAAAACCTAAGGCCGAAGGACGCAGCGCCGGGAGGCGGTGCGCGTGGCTCCAAATCACGAAAAGCAGGATGGTCAAAATGCGCGAACGAATGCCAATGCGGGTTGCCGTGCCGTCGGACTGCTTGCGTCGCATCGTCATCGGCGCGGTCGTGGCAATTGCCTCTGCAACGGGCGCTCTTGCCGGAGCAAAGTTCCAGATCGTCTACGACTTTGCCGGCGGTACGGGCGACGGAGCGGGTCCCGCCGGTCCGCTGCTGACGGATGGGCGCGGATCGCTCTATGGCGTAACGTCCAACGGCGGCAGCGCCGATGACGGAACCGTTTTCCGGATTTCGCAGCGCGGCAAGGAAACGGTCCTGCATGTGTTCACAGGCACGGGCGGCGAAGGCTCGGAGCCTTTCGGGGGCGTGATCGCGGACGCATCGGGCAATCTCTATGGCGCGACCTCCGGCGGCGGCATCAACGGGCTTGGAATCGTGTTCGAGGTCGCGCCCAATGGCAGCGAAACGGTCCTCCACACGTTCCAGGGGATATGCTGCGGGAATAGCGACGGGAGCTTTGCCTATTCCTCGCTGGTCGCCGATGGGCAGGGTGCCATGTACGGCATGACAATGAATGGCGGCAGCAGCAGCGATCTGGGTGCGGTCTACCGGATTATGTCCGATGGCACGGAAAGCGTCATCCACGCCTTTGCCGGCACCGATGGCGCTCACCCGGTTCTGGGTGGCCTTGCAGTCGACAGGAGCGGGGTCTTTTACGGTGCCGCAAGCGCGGGCGGTGCAAACGGCGGAGGTGTCGCATTTCGGATGACTGCAGGGGGAACCGAAACAATATTGCACCAGTTTGGCGCGGGATCCGACGGGTCGTATCCCCAGGGCTGGATCGTGGTCGACAAGCATGACAACATGTATGGCACGACGCAATATGGCGGCGGCAGCGCCAATGTCGGAATCGTGTACAAGATCGACGCGAACGGAGTGGAGACCATTCTTCATGTGTTCAACGGAGCCGACGGAGGGGAGCCCTTGGGGCTCACCCTGGTCGGAGACAACCTCTACGGCGTTGCGATCATTGGAGGAAGAAGCAATTCCGGCACGATATTCAAGATCGCCCCAAATGGTGCCATGACGACCCTTCATGCCTTTGGCGGCCAGGATGGCTTCACCCCGAGTGGTCCCCTCGTCGCGGACGGTGCCGGCAATTTGTACGGCACGACCTATGGTGGCGGCGCAAAGGGCAATGGTGTCGTCTTCAAGCTGACCCTCAAGAAGAAGACGGCAGAATGACAGGGTGATGTCGGCGGCCCGTGCAGAACGCCAAAGGCGCAAGAGGTACGTTTTGCCAGGACATTCGCGTCTGCCCTATGATGGAGGGCTCTCCCTTAAGTGATTGGGCATCGCGCAGCTTTCCATGCTGCAATCTTCCCTCGTCGCGGGCCGCCAAAAGGTGGGATAAGCTCCGCGACGCAGGAGAGATTTCATGCACGGGACTGTTCGCATCGGCATCGGGGGCTGGACCTATGAGCCCTGGCGGGGGGCGTTCTATCCCGAGGGACTCACCCAGAAGCGCGAGCTCGAATATGCCAGCCGCAAGCTCACCAGCATCGAGATCAACGGGACATTCTATTCGACCTTCAAGCCGGCCAGCTGGGCCAAGTGGCACGACGAGACGCCGGAGGGCTTCGTCTTTGCGATCAAGGGTTCGCGCTATTGCACCAATCGCAAGGTGCTGGCCGAAGCCGGCGAATCGGTCGAGCGTTTCGTGGGGCAGGGGCTGTACGAATTGAAGGACCGCCTCGGTCCCATCAACTGGCAGCTGGCGGGCACGAAGAAATTCGACGCGGCCGATATCGAGGCGTTCTTCAGGCTTTTGCCGCGCGAGGTTCGGCGCCTGCCGTTGCGCCACGCGCTCGAAGTGCGGCATGAGAGTTTCCGCTGCGAGGCCTTCACCGACCTCGCGCGACGTCACAACGTCGCCATCGTGTTCGCCGATCATGAAACCTATCCGGCCATCGACGAAGCGACGGCGGATTTCGCCTATGCGCGGCTGATGCGCTGTGAGGCCGACATCGCCACCGGCTACGAAACGCGCGACATCACGCGCTGGGCCAAGCGTGCCGGCGAATGGGCCGAACGCGGCGATGCCTTCGTCTATTTCATTTCGGGCGCCAAGGAGCGCGCGCCCGCCGCGGCGCAGGCGCTGATCAAGCGCGTCATCAAGGCCGCCTAGGCCTTCATCACCGCGTTGACGTTGAGCGTCGACTTCCAGCCTTCGTCGATCAGCGCCGAATCGCCGCTCTCCAGAAACGCCTGCGCAAAGGCCTGCATCCGGACGAGCGTGACCTTGGCAAACCCGCTGCCCGCGCTGAGCCGGCGCACGCCGAGTTCGGCCAGACGCCTGCCGTCGGGCAGTTTCGGCCACGCGAGCAGATTGAGCGGCAATCCCGCATCCTTTACGAGCTTCGCGATGGTCGCGTCTTCGATGACACCCGGCGCGAAGATGGAATTCGCGCCCGCACTTGCATAACGCCGCGCCCGCGCGACCGTCTCGTCATAGGCCGCGTCGCCCTCGGCCAGCTTGCGCAGATAGACATCGACCCGTGCATTGATCCAGAGATCGACGCCTGCACGCGATGCGGCGGTTCTCACGCTCTCGATCTTGGCGCAGAGCAGATCGGGCGGCTCGGTGCCGTCTTCGATATTGATTCCGACCGCGCCCGCATCGATCGCCTGGGCCGCGAAGGCCGCGGCACGTTCCGCATCGCGGCCATAGCCGGCCTCGATATCGGCCGACACGGGCACGCTCACCACGCGTGCAATCTCGCGCACGGTTTCGAGGAGACGCGCGGCCGGCAGCGCCTCGCCATCGGGATAACCATGCGCCCAGGCGACCGCAGCGCTCGATGTCGCGATGGCTTTCGCGCCCGCGAGTTCGGCGATGCGCGCGCTCCCGGCATCCCATGCATTGGGAAGGACGAGGAGTCCGCTTTGATGAAGGGCGTGAAACGCCGCCGCCTTGCTCATGTCCTGTTCTCCAGTTGGAACGATTTCGTTGCGTGCCGCGCCTCGTGGGCGAGCAGCCAGCGCTTGCGCGGCAGGCCGCCGCCATAGCCGGTGAGCGACCCGTCGCTGCCGATCACGCGGTGGCAGGGAACCACAACGGCGATGGGATTGGAACCATTGGCCAGGCCGACCGCGCGAACCGCCCTGGGCTTGCCGATCCGTTGCGCCAGCGCGCCATAGCTGGTGGTCGTACCGGAAGGAATGGTCTGCAGCGCGTGCCACACGCAGGTCTGGAACGCTGTGCCGTCGAACGCGACGGGGATGCGCGCCAATGCCTCCATGTCGCCGTCGAAATAGGCGGCAAGCTGCTTGGAGAGGCCGAATGGATCGTGGCGCGACACAAGTTTGGCTTTGGGGTGGCTGCGTTCGAAGAATGGCCGCCAGCGTTCGTCGCCATCGTCGAATGCCAGCACGCGCAAGGCGCCGGCTTCATCGGCGACGATCAGGAGACCGTCGATGGGTGTCTTCACCCGGTCGACAAAGAAGGTGCGCGGCTCAGCCATGAGCCGCACTCCGCTGGTCGCCTTCGGCCGTCCACAGATGCTGCGCCGCATAGGCGCGCCACGGCCGCCACGCTTCGGCGCGTTCGAGCAGCGATTTCGCCGAAAGCCGCGCGCCCTCGCTCGCGACCGCCGGACTTCGCTGCAGGCCGACATCGCCGGCCGGAAACGCGTCGCTGTCGCGCAGCGCCCGCAGCGCCCAATATTGCACCGTCCAGGCGCCGAAGCCCGGCAAGCCCAGAAGACGCGCGATCACCGCATCCGGCGCGCCGTGCGATTCGAACAGCTCTTCGTCCGCGGCGGCGGCATGCGCCAGCGCCTGTAGCGTGGCGATGCGGGCCTGCGGCATGCCGAAGCCGGTGAAATCGGCGGCCGCCACTTGCGAAGGCGTCGGGAACACATGGGTGAGCGCGGGATGGCCGCTTGTGTCCGGCGCGATGGGCGTGCCCGCGAGATGCACGAGCCGGCCCGCCAGCGTGCGCGCGCCCGTCACCGTGATCTGCTGGCCGAGCACGGCGCGGATCGCCAGTTCGAACGGGTCCCATGCGCCGGGCGAACGCAGGCCCGGACGCCGCGCGATGAGCGGCGCCAAGGCGAGATCGCCCGCCAGATGCGCGCCGATCGCTTCGACATCGGCATCGAGATCGAACAGGCGGCGCAAACGCGCGACGACGGAGAGAAGGCCGCCCACCTGGGGCAGCCGGATCGTCGCGACGAGATAATTGTCGCCGGGCGCGACTTCGACGCTGCCAACCGCGCCGTCGATCGCGATCGTGCGGCGGTAGCGGTCGCCCTCGACCAGCTCGACGCCGGCAATGGCGCGGCCCGCAAGGAAAGCCAGCATCGCATCCCAGTCATAGGGCGGGCGGTAGCCGAGCCGCAGCGTCACGCTCGACGTATCGGCCGCCGTCTTGCGGATGCGCAGATCGCTGGGCGCGCGGCCATAGAGCTTGCGGAACGCATCGTTGAAGCGGCGCACGCTGCCGAAGCCCGCGGCTTGCGCGATCTCGACCATCGGCAGCGACGTCTCCTGGATCAGCTGTTTGGCGAACAGCACACGCCGCGTCTGCGCCACTGCGATCGGCGGCACACCCAGATGCTGCTCGAAGAGACGGCGCAATTGCCGTTCGCCCATGCCGAGCCGGTCGCCAAGGCCTGCGATATCGCCTTCGTCCAGCGCGCCTTCCGCGATCAGAGACAGCGCCCGCGACACGGTGTTGGATGTGCCGCGCCATGCGGCGGCATCGGGCGAGATCTCGGGCCGACAACGCAGACAGGGCCGAAACCCCGCTGCCTGCGCCGCCGCGGCACTCGGATAGAAGGTGCAATTCTCCTTCTTCGGTGTCCGCGCGGGGCAGATCGGCCGGCAATAGATGCCGGTCGTCCGCACCGCGACGAACAGGCGGCCATCGAAGCGCCGGTCGCGCACGCCAAGCGCGCGATAGCAGATGTCATGCGAGGGGAGGGATGTGCTCATGGGCGCCACTATGCACCGCGAGGCCGGCCTGTGTCTGGCCATTTTCGGACATGGTCGTCCTGGCTGTCAGGGCACGAGGCGGAACACGGCACCACCGTTCTCCTGGCCCGCATTTCGGCCGCCCACGGCAGCCGAACCGACAATCGCCCCGCTTGGGTCGATGACGAAATCTTCCGGCCACGCTCCGTCATCGCATTGCTGCTTCTGGCAGAAGCGATGGAGAACCTGATAGGTGCTTTCGGGATCCGCGAGAGAAAATTCGAACACTGTTCCACCACCGTCCTGATTGTAGGAGTCGCGAAGTTCGCCGCCCTGGATGGCGACCCCCAGGAGATTGCCATTGCCATCGAGAAAGGGCGTGCCGCGGGGATGTGCTCCATCGTGGCAGCCGGTCGTGATGCAGAAGTCATAGAGCACTGTCTCCTGCGAGTTCTCGCCGTCGGGAACGATCCTGAATGCAACGCCGCAGCCTTCCGGCCGCTGGGGAAGAACGCATGTCCCGCCGCCATCGACCGCGAATCCGTAGAGGGCGCCGGACGCGTCGAAACTCAGCGGGCTTTCCGGGAATGCTCCATCTGCGCATTTGACCCCGCCGCAGAATGAGTAGAGGACCGTGTGGCGCCACTTCTTTCCGGTCGGACTCAGTTCGAAGACGGTACCGCTCAGATAGCCATAGCCGCCATGGGCGCCGCCATACGTGGTCGTGCCGAAAATATTTCCCGACGCATCGAGGAGCAGTTGCGATTGCGGATAAGCGCCGTCGGCGCAGCTGCCGCCGGTGCCGGAGAGACAAAAATCATGCAGCTTGGTATGTTTCCAGCCATCCTTGCCGGGCTGCAGCTTGAACAGCGTCCCGACGTTCGTGGTCCCGCCGAGCCCGGTCGTGCCGAACAGCGGCGATTTGCCGTCATAGGGCACGCCTGACCGCTGATTGGCATAGGCGAGGCCCGCCAGCGGAAAAATCCCGTCGACGCATTCAATCTGCCGACAGAAAAGATAGAGAGTCTTCTCGGTCCATCCGCTTTTGGACGGCGAAAGCTCGAAAACAAGTCCGGGGTTGCTGACCGAATCGAGGCCTTCCGCAACACCGTACAAATTGCCCGCGGTGTCCATCACGAGGCCGCCGATGGGATCGATCAGCTGGCCGAAATGATAGAGGATCTCATATTTGTAGCTGCCATCGGGACGGTGGCGCAATTCGAACACTTCGCCCCGATAATTGACGCCTCCCACGGTCGAGCCGAACAGATTGCCTGCTGAATCGCCGATGACGGGATTGGGCAAACTGCCATCGCCGCACGCCGGTCCGCAAAAGCCGTGGAGAACCTTGTAATTGTCTGTTTGTGCCGACGCGGATGCAGCCCAGAGCAGCAGAATGGATGCACATAGCGGGGCGAGACGGGTTAAATGGCGTCGCACAAGTGACATTACAGCCTCCCTTGCCGCGCTCAGGGGCAAGCGAAAACGGGCACCACGACCAAAACTCCCCCGATTCCGGTGCCCAGCTTGGTGGCGAAGGAATGATCCGCCGCTGCCCCCGCGCGACCATGGAGCGGAACCTACTCCGGTTGCGTCGTCAAGAGCCGGCGGCGAACGGGCACCGAATTCCTACCTGGTTCTCTTCAATGTCCCCATGCTCTCCCCACCGGCGTCGCCCCGTTCTTGCAGTCGCCATTCCATACCGCACGCCATGCATCGTGGCAGGTCTTCGTGCCCATCAATTTTTCTCAATCCAGCGTCCCGGCCAATTCCTCCAATTGGGTGAGGCAGGTTCCCCATCCCTGATGGAAGCCCATCGCTTCATGCTTTGCGCGATCCTCTGGGTTCTTGTGGCGTACCAGCGCGCGATAGCGTGTGCCGCCCGCGACCGGTTCCATCCTGATGTCAGCCGTCATGAATGCCTCCACTTGCGGCCGAAACAGCGGCCCAAGTCCATCGGTCCATACCAGGCGCTTTTCGGGCTCGACAACCAGAATGCAGCCTGCCTTTTCCGGAAACGCCTTTCCCTCCGGTGTTTGCATCACGACATTGAACGCACCGCCCGGCACGAGGTCGATTTCCACCTTCGCGACGCCATACGGGCGTGGTGCAAACCACTGCCGGAGAAGATCGGGTGTTGTCCATGCCCGCCAGAGCTGGGCCGGGCTGGCTTTTACCACCCGTTCGAGAAGAAGATCGAGTTCGCTATCCATTTCCATCTGCGCATTCCTTTTTGGCGAGTGATTCAACGAAGGCATCGAGCTGGCTGAGGCGGGTTTCCCAGATGTGGCGTTCCTTCTCGATCCAGCCTTGCGCGGAGGCGAGGGCACCGGGGCGCAATTCGCACATTCGGACGCGGCCCTTCTTCCTGGAGACGACCAGTTTGCTCGCCTCCAGGACGCGGAGGTGTTTCATGAAACTGGGCAGCGCCATGTCGTGGCGCCGCGCCAGATCGCCGACGCTTGCCGGGCCGCGCGCGAGCTGCGCGATGACGGCGCGCCTTGTGCCGTCTGCCAAGGAATGAAAGACGCGATCAAGCTGAGCCATATGGCTAACTATATAGGATTGATCGATCAGTCAATGACAATAAGCCGTTCGGCTAAGTAAATCTCTGCGGATGTCCGATAGCGGACCAATCGGACCTCTGCTGGTAGACGCGCAGCCGGATGGCTGGGGTGAGCCCATCCATGGTGGACGAGGGGGCGAAATGTTTGCAACGGGAAAGCTTCGTATTTTGCCGATAGGCCTCGATACGCCGAGAACTGTCCGATAGTGTTTCGCCGTTTGAGCAAGGGACACAATCGAACATGAATCGTCGCATCGCCATGGTAGCGTGTCTTCTCGCGTTGGCGTCTCCAGCCTCGGCTCAGACTCTTGCCGCACCGCTATCAGGAATTGGCTTCCTCGTTGGGCCGTGGTCGAATGGGTCGGGTGTCGTGTCCGATACGGGTGGCACGTCGAAGGGTGCATCGGCCTTTTCTCTGGAAGCAGGCGGAGCTGCGGTTCTGCGGCGCGATCACACCGATCTGTTCGACGCCAAAGGCAAGCCAGCCGGCAGCTTCGATCAAATTATGCTGATCTATCCTGAAAGCGGCACGCTGCATGCCGACTACATCGACGGCCAGCATGTCATCCACTACACGAGCGCTGCGGTCACACCGGGAAAGTCGGTGGTGTTCTCGAGCGCGGACGGACCGGGGTCGGTGTTCCGCCTTTCCTATGAGCTGCAAGCGCCGGAGATTCTCGGCGTGTCATTTTCGATGAAGCCGCCCGGGCAGCCGGCTTTTCTACCTATCGCGACAGGTACCCTCAAGCGCGGCGATTGATACGGTCCATGCCGCCCAACAAGCCCTCGCTGTCCCCACCCGTCGGTGGCATGATCCTCTATCGTCGCTGGGAAGAACGCGCGTGCTGATGGCACACCGCTGGACCGCCGAGGTCTCGCTCGTTCGTTGCTGGTCTATTTCTGGATGGGCCTTCAGGTCGCGCGGACGCGTAGCAAATGTGGCATCCAGCCGCCGGCCATGACCGGCGATCCGCAGCTGGAACGCGCGGTGCGGGTGCAGACCAACACGCTCGAATGGCTGCCGATCTTTCTGGTGAGTTTGTGGCTTTTCGCTCTGTACTGGAACGAACTGGTGGCCGCCGGTCTTGGCGTTGTCTGGATCGTCGGGCGGCTGCTCTATTCGGTCGGTTACATGGCCGATCCCGCCAAGCGCAGCACGGGTTTTCTCATTCAGTTCGTGGCCGGCGGGGCACTGCTGCTCGGCGCGCTTGGCAGGATCGCCTACAGCCTCGCAACCGGCGGCGGCTGACCGCAGCAAACCATCACACGATCGTCGGCCGCGTCTTGCCCCAATAGGCGTCCCGGATAAGGCGTTTGTAGAGTTTGCCGGTGGGATGGCGCGGGAGCTCGGCCATGAAGTCGATCGCGCGCGGCGCCTTCACATGGCTGAGGTTAGCGCGTGCGAAAGCGAGAAGCTCCGCCGCCAGATCCTCTCCTGCTTCGGACCATTCTATCGGCTGTACGATTGCGACGACTTTCTCGCCCATCTCTTCGTCCGGCGCACCGATCACCGCTGCGTCGGCAACCTTGGGATGCGTTACGAGCAGGTTCTCGATCTCCTGCGGATAGATATTCACGCCGCCCGAGATGATCATGAAGCTCTTGCGGTCGGTGAGGTAGAGAAAGCCTTCTTCGTCGACCCAGCCCACATCGCCCAGAGTCGTCCAGCCATGGCGGTTGTAGCTCTCCGCGGTCTTCTCCGGATCATTGTGATACTGGACGGGGGGTCCGTTGGCGAAATAGACCACGCCTTCGGAGCGCACTGGCAAAGGCTCGCCGGCATCGTCGCAGATGTGCAGTTCGCCCAGCAATGCGCGGCCGACGGAGCCCTTGTGGGTCATCCAGTCTGCTGAGTTGATATAGCAGAAGCCGTTGCCTTCCGTGCCGGCGTAATATTCGTCAATGATGGGCCCCCACCACGCGATCATCGCTTCCTTTACGGGCATGGGGCAGGGCGCTGCAGCGTGGACCACCGATCGCAACGAGCTGACGTCATGACGTACCCGCGCGTCTTCGGGCAGTTTGAGCATGCGGACAAAATGCGTCGGCACGAACTGGGCGCAATCCACGCGATATTTTTCGATCGTGGCGAGGACGCTTTCGGCGTCGAATTTCTCCATCACCACCACGGTACCGCCCGTCTTGTGGACGGCCATCGACCAGCGCAGGGGTGCTGCGTGATAAAGCGGCGTCGGCGAAAGATAGATGCACGCTTCGGGAAAACCGAAGATGTGTTGCGTCATGAGAGTCAGCATGTCAGCCGTGCCGATCGGCTCGCCCGTCAGCGGACGTTTGACGCCTTTGGGTCGGCCGGTTGTGCCCGACGAGTAGAGCATGTCGGCGCCCGTGCTTTCGTCGGCGATGGGATGCGCCGGCATTGTCGCGCGCACGGCTTCGAAAGGCGCGTAGGGCCTGCGGGCGTTCCCAACCATGAACAGCGTCACGCCGGGAATGAGCGGCGCAAGCTCCTCCGCCAAATCGATCAGTGCCGGCGAGGTGATGAGCAATTTCGCGCCGCAATCCTTCAGGATGTATTCCGCTTCGCGCGCCATGAGCCGCGAGGATATGCAGGTGAAATAAAGCCCGGCGCGTTGCGCGGCCCAAACGATTTCGAAAAAGCGCGGGTGGTTTTCGAGGAGAATGGCGATTACGTCGCCTGTCTGGAGGCCAAGACTGCGAAACAGCTGCGCTCCCTGATTGGCGCGGGCTTCAAGTTCGCCATAAGTGACGGTCTCGCCGGTGCCTGCCATCACCCAGGCGGCGCGTTCCGGATGCGATTGCGCGAAGTCGCGGGGATACATGCCCGGCGCGCCTCAGGCGAGCTCGAAACGGATCGGCACGGATTTGGGGCCGTTAACGAAGGACGCCTGGGTCAGTCTGGGTTCGCCATCGAGCTGCAGCGATTTCAGGCGCGGCAGCAATTCCTCGAACAGGATACGCATTTCCATCTTCGCCAGATGCTGGCCGAGGCAGAGATGCGCACCATAACCGAAGGAAAGGTGTTTGTTGGGTTTCCTGTCCACGCGAAACACGAATGGATCCTCGAACACTTCTTCGTCGCGATTGCCGGACGCATAGCAGAGCATCAGCCAGTCGCCTTTGGCGATCGGGCGGCCGCCGAGTACGGTGTCGGCGGTGGCCGAACGCATGAAATGCTTGACCGGTGTCGTCCAGCGAATCGCTTCATCCACAAGACCGGGAATAAGCGATGGATCGGCCTTCACCTTGGCGAACTCGTCAGGATTTTCCGCCAGCGCCCATATGGCCCCGGCCGTAGACGACGAAGTGGTGTCGTGCCCCGCCGCTGCGACGATGATGTAGTAGCCCATCGCGCCGACATCGGAGATCGGCTGACCGTCGATCGTCGCATTGGCAATGACCGTGGCCAGGTCTTCGCGCGGGCTGGCGCGGCGTTCGGCGCTCAGCTTGCGGAAATAGGCGTTGAAATCCTCCACGGTCGCGCTCACCAGATCGGTGATCTGTGCCGCGGAAAGCGTTGCAAGCGCCCGCATCGTGTCGGGGTCCTGCGGGCCGAAGATTTCCTGGGTGAGCCGCAGCATGCGCGGTTCGTCTTCCTCCGGGACGCCCATGATCTCCATGATCACATGCAGCGGGTAACCGGCGGCCAGGTCTTTGACGAATTCGCAGCGCCCGGGCTTGGCGCACATCGCATCCGCGGCGCGTCGCGCAATCACGCGAATGCGCTCTTCGAGTCGCTTCAGATTGGGCGGCATGAACCATGCCTGGGTCAGGGCTCGGTATTTCGGATGGTCGGGCGGGTCCATTTGAACAAGCGAATAGACCAGATGCGGGCTGCCGCCGGTGATCTCCCGTGTGCGTTTATCGCCGACCTGGTTGGTGACCACGGTGGGGCGGTCGCCATTGTGGAAGAGATCGTTCTGACGGCTGACGTAGAGAATATCGGCATGTTTGGTCACGGCCCAGAAGGGATCGAAACCCTCCGGCTCGGCGCGCCCCAGCGGATTGTTGGCGCGGAGCCATGTCAGGGAATCGTGAAGGCGCCGATCGGCATAGGCGGTGGGGTCGACGAGGGCTGTCGCAATATCCCGCGGAATTCGTGCGTCCTGTTCTGCCACGGTCATCGCCGCGTCTCCGTGATTGCGCTCAGGATTGCGGTGTCTGTTCCTGCAACGCCTCGACGGCGCAGACGATGTGGTAGAACGAACTCGCGGGCGCGGGTTCGATCGTGAATTCACCATTGGGATGGAGCTTGTCGCGCCAAAGCCCTTTGGTCGGCATTTCCAGATAGCGGGCGAGCGCTTTCGCAGCATCGAGGGCGTGCCGTTCAAGGGCAATGCGCGTCTCCCCATCGGCGCGCTCGCGCAGCAGCATGGCGGCTTTCAGGCGCTCCGTTTGCGGCCAGAGCCGCGCCCGGCCACTGCGGATGGACAGGCTGTCGTCCATTTCGTCTACCGCGATGCCGCGCGCGTCGACGCCATAGCTGCCTGCCACGAACAGGCTATCGGCGACGCGCTGCGCGGCCTCGAAGCCGCGGCGCTTGCCCCAACGCTCCAGCAGCCACGCCCATTCGAATTGATGGCCAGGCTCGACGATCCGGCCCGCGTCGCCCGGGGCGGGCGTCCAGTCCGGTCCGAAGTATTCGCGCAGAAAGCCGCCCTCTCTGTCGATAAAATGCGACAGGCAGAGTTCCACGATCTCGTCGGCCAGTCGTTCCCAGACCGCACCGCCACCAGCCTCGGCCCAGGCGAGCGCCGCCTCGAGCAGATGCATATGCGGGTTCGACTGAAAGACATTCTCCGCGGTTTCACGAAAGCCGCCGGCCTCATGGCGCATTGTCGCCGCCATGACGTCAAAGAGCGTCTGTGAATCGTCGCACAACGAGATGTCGCCATTGATCGCGTGCAGGGACGCCATGGCCAGCAGTGCGAACGCCTGATCGTAAAGGGTGACGCTATCATCGAGCGTATGGCCGTCGGCGCCAACCAGCCGGCGAAACAGCCCGTCCGATCGCCGGTAGCGGGAACGGAAATAGCGGATGCCGTGTTCGGCTGCAGCGTGCCCCGGCCCCTCCCAGCCTGCCGCCGCGGCGCGGGCATAGACAAAGACCTGTCGCGCCTGGACGCGCGCACGTCTGGCCACCGGGAGTGGACGGCCGTCGAGATCCAGCAATTCGTGAAACCCGCCGGACACATGATCGGCGCCTTCCTCCCACCACAGGGGCAATGCCGCCTCGTTCAGCCATCTATTCAGGGCGACGCTACAGCCCGCAATATCGTCCGTAGGCGGATGTGTCCGGTTGTCCATCCACCTTGTCCCGTCGGCTGTGTATGCGAAGCGGCAGGCTAGGCGGGGCAGGCTTTCTTTGCAACTCGCAAGGGGCCCGTGCTTGACGCCCTTTTTTGCACGGCGGCGGCATGCTTTAATGCGGAAAGCGAAATTCCCCAAGGACTGCAAAAATGCTCGACAAGCTCGATTTCTACATTGATGGCAAATGGGTAGCGCCGATTGCTCCCAAACCGCATGAAGTCATCAACCCCGCGAACGAAGAGCCGTTTGCCCGCATCAGTCTCGGCTCGAAGGGGGACGTCGATCGGGCCGTGGCGGCCGCGCGCCGTGCCTTTGAAACCTGGTCGCGCACGACACGGGAAGAGCGGCTCGCGGTGCTTGGACGCATCATGGAAGTCTATCAGCGCCGCTACGCCGAGGTGGTCGAAGCCATTTCGCGTGAGATGGGCGCGCCCCTGTGGCTTTCCAAGGCCGCCCAGGCCGCGACGGCGCTTGGCCATCTGAGCGAGACCATGCGCATCCTCAAGGAGTACAAATTCGAGGAGACCCGCGGGTCCATCGCCATCGTGCATGAACCGGTGGGAGTCGTTGGCATGATCACGCCCTGGAACTGGCCCATCAACCAGATCACCTGCAAGGTCGCGCCCGCTCTTGCGGCGGGATGCACCATGATCTTGAAGCCGAGCGAGATTGCGCCGATGAGCGCGCTGCTGTTTGCAGAAATCGCGGACGAGGCGGGCGTTCCCGCTGGCGTCTTCAATCTCGTCAATGGCGATGGACCGACGGTCGGCGAAGCGATGTCCGCGCATCCCGGCATCGACATGATGTCATTCACGGGCTCGACTCGCGCCGGGATTGCCGTCGCCAAGGCGGCCGCCGATTCCGTGAAGCGGGTTTCCCAGGAACTCGGCGGCAAATCCGCCAATATCGTTCTCGACGATGCCGACCTCCAAAGAGCGGTCTCTCAGGGAGTCAGCAGCTGCTTCATGAATTCCGGCCAGTCCTGCAATGCGCCGACGCGCATGTTCGTACCGGCCGCCAAGCAGGATCAGGCGATAGAAATCGCCAAGGCGGCCGCCGTCAAGGTGAAGGTCGGCGATCCGTTTGGCGACGGCACGACGATCGGCCCCGTGGTCAGCGATGTGCAGTTCGACAAGATCCAGGCCCTGATCAAGAAGGGCATCGACGAAGGTGCAACGCTGGTCACGGGCGGACTCGGGCGTCCGGAGGGATTCAACAAGGGCTACTACGTGCGCCCGACGGTCTTTGCCAATGTGACAAACGACATGACGATCGCCCGCGAAGAGATATTCGGGCCGGTGCTTTCCATTTTGCCGTATGAAACCGAGAGTGACGCCATTCGCATGGCGAACGACACGGTCTATGGCCTGTCCGGCTATGTGCAGTCGGGCGACATCGCGCATGCGCGCCAGGTCGCGAGCCAGCTGCGCGCCGGCAATATCCATCTGAACGGTGCCGGGACCGACTTCACGGCGCCGTTCGGCGGCTATAAGCAGTCTGGCAATGGGCGCGAATGGGGCGAATTCGGGTTCGAGGAGTTTCTGGAGGTCAAAGCCGTCCTTGGTTATCAGGCGGCCTGATTTACCGAATAAAGTCTTTTTGATCAAATACTTAGAGAATTTCCAACGTCGGGCCACGGCGCGTGCTATGGTTTGGCCCTGAACGAAAGGACGTGCCGTGCCCGACCCCAATGACCGGCGCGATGCCGCGCGCCGAAATGCCCAGAGCCATTTCACGCACAGCGAGCGTCGCGACGAACTCGTGCGACAGGAAATCGAGAAGGAGCGCACTGCGGTAGACGCAAAGACGGCGCGGCTGCGCAATCTTCGCCTTGCCAAGGAAGCGGCGGAAAAGCAGGAGGCCGAACGTGCGGCCGCAGAACGTGCCAAGAGCGGTGAACCCGTGGCCAAACCCAAGCGCAAGCGGGCAGTCCGCACCGCCTAGGACATTCTAGTTTCTCCGACCGTTTCGGCCCGTTGCAACCATGCGAAGCCTTCCTTGAATGATCGCAGCGCCGTCGTGGCAACCATCGCCGCGGAAGCCGCCCGGCGTGGCGCGGCTGAGGATTGAATCGCATTGCGGGGTGGAGAAGCCGAAAAACTCGCGCCACGTGTTGCCGACGGTCACGCAATCGCCCAAATGGGGCGCGAAACCGTTTCCCTTGCCAAATTACCAGCTCAGAGGAACGCCCATGCATTCCCCTCGCATTCTTTTCGCGGCCCTGTTGGGCGCGAGTGCCATCCTGTCCGTCCCCTCGGCTGCGCTTGCGGATCCCCCGCAGGTCCTGGGCACATTCAAGAACTGGTCCGCCTATCAGACGGGAACGGGCTCGGGCAAAGTCTGCTACGCACTGTCGCGGCCGACCGTATCGGATCCGCGCAAGCTCAAACGGGATCCGGCCTACTTCCTGATCAATGACTGGCCGGGCCGCAAGGCCAAAGGCGAACCCGAAATCGTGCCGGGTTATCAATATAAGGATGGCAGCGACGTCACCGCGGAGATCGGCGCCGACAAATTCAGCCTGTTCACGAAAAACGACGGCGGCGCCGGCGGGGCGTGGGTCATGGCGCAGGCCGATGAGGAGCGGCTGATCACGGCGATGAAGGGCGGGGCACAGGTGATCGTGACGGGAATCTCCAAGCGCGGAACGATGACCCATGACACCTATTCGCTTGTCGGCCTGTCAGAGGCGCTCGACAAAATTCATCAATCCTGCAGCATGTGAGAGCGCGTGACGGAACGGACATCGCTGATCGGTCTCGACCAGGCAGCTCTCAGAGCTACGCTGATCGAGACCGGTGTCGATCCAAAGCCGGCCACGATGCGGGCGCGGCAGCTCTACAATTGGCTCTACGTTCACGGGGCGCGGGAGTTTGCCGATCTTTCCAATCTGGCCAAGGATTTCCGCACCTTTCTGTCCGAGCGGTATGTTCTGGACCGCCCGGAGATCGTCAGCCAGCAGGTGTCGAGCGACGGAACGCGCAAATGGCTGTTGCGGACCGGGCCCGGAATTGAATTCGAGACGGTGTTCATTCCGGAGTCCGGTCGCGGGACTTTGTGCGTGTCCTCGCAGGTCGGCTGCACGTTGAATTGCCGCTTCTGCCATACCGGCACCCAGAGGCTCGTGCGCAATCTTACGCCGGGTGAAATCGTAGGCCAGGTGATGGTCGCCCGTGATGCGCTGGTGGATTGGCCGTCCACGGCGGAGCCGCGCAAACTCACCAATGTCGTCATGATGGGGATGGGGGAACCGCTCTACAATTTCGACAATGTGAAAGCCGCGCTGGCGATTGTCGCCGATGGCGACGGGCTGGCGCTTTCGAGGCGCCGGATCACGCTATCGACGGCAGGCGTGGTCCCCATGATACCGCGCGCAGGCGCCGAAATCGGTTCGGCGCTCGCGATCTCGCTTCACGCCGTTCGCGATGATGTTCGCGACATCCTCGTGCCCATTAACAAGAAATACCCATTGGCGGAACTCCTGGCGGCATGCCGTGCCTATCCCGGCCTTTCGAACGCGCGCCGCATCACCTTCGAATATGTGATGCTGAAGGACGTCAATGACAGCCTGGCCGAGGCGCGCGAGCTTGTGCGTCTCATTCGCGGTATCCCGGCCAAGATCAATCTCATCCCGTTCAATCCGTGGCCCGATGCCCCGTATGAATGTTCGTCCTGGGAGCAGATCGAAGCTTTCGCCGAGATCGTCAACCGCGCGGGCTATGCCTCACCGGTCCGCACGCCGCGCGGTCGCGACATCATGGCGGCGTGCGGTCAGCTCAGGAGTGAGAGCGTCAAGTTGAGGGCCAGCGCCCGTCTTGCAGAAATGCGTTCCGCCGAACTCGCACGAATGCCGGGCTGACCTCTTTTCAGAAATTGAACGGCGGGGCATCGGGATAGGCGGTCAAGACCGGGCCGAGCGCGGCTTTGAGCGGGCCGAGCCATGGATCGTAATTGCGCCAGAAGTCCACGGCGTTGTCCGAGAGCGGCCTTCGCACCTGCACCGCACTGATCGAGTCCATGGTGCGTGCGTTCTCGTGAAAACGCAGGCATGCGTCTTCGAACGGCAGGCCAACATGATCGAGCACGCGACGAATTTCCCGTTCCGGATGGCGGACCAGATCCTCATAGAAGACCCGCAAAATGCGCCCGGGCAACACGGCATCGAAATGCGCGAGCAACTCGATATAGTCGGCATAGGCCCGCCCCAGCTCCGCAAGCCTGTAGGCAAACAGCGCGCCAAACTTGAAGTTCAGCGAGAAATTGGAAAAGCAGCAACCCAGCGGATGACGCCGGATATCAATGATTTTGGCGTGAGGCAACGCAAGATGGATAAGCCCGATATGAAGGAAGTTGAAGGGCATCTTGTCGGTGAAGAAGGCGCGTGCAAGAGGCCTGCGGAATCGGGTCGTCTCCATATAACTTTCGCCGAACTGATTTATGGTCGGCTCGTCGAGCAATGCCAGGACTCCGGGGTAGTCCGATCGATAGTCTGGCGCGATCCGTTCGCCGATATGCTCGGCAAGCAACGTGATGTCCGGCAATTCTGCGGCCGCTTCGACTTGCGAATGGCTTGCCAGAATCTGTTCAAGCAGGGTCGATCCAGCGCGTTGCATGCCGACGATGAAGATCGGTCCTGACGCCGCCGACCCCCAGCCACGTCGAGCCTTCATGACTTCCGGCGTGAATAAGGCCCTGCATTTCTTGACCTGTCGTGTCAGCCAGTCCGGGTCGTATTCGAGGGTGAGCCGCTTGATCGCATTCCCGCGTGCGTAGTTCTCAAAGGACTTGTCGAACTCCTTTGCGTCGCCATAGATCTTGCCAAGCGTGAAATGAAGATACATCCGTGACTCGCCTGCAACGTCCGGATCGGCGAGCTGTGTCTGTATCGTTGCAATTTCTTCGTCCGTGAAACGAAGGTCTTTCAGCTCCGCAAGGTTCCACCAGGCCTCGCCATTGGCGGCGCGAAGTTCGACCGCCCGGCGCAAAGCCGCCTCGGATTGCTCGCGATCCCCAATGCTGCGCAACGCCCAGCCATATTTGATCCAGAGCTCGGGCGACAGCGGGTGGTTTTCCACCAAACGCCGACGATACTCCATCGAGTCGGCGTGTCTGCCCATCGCGGAAAGCACGACGGCTTTGAGATCGAGTCCGAGAGCATTGGCCGGATCGCGCGCCAGGAAATCGTCGAGTTGCAGCAACGCGTCGGCCGGTTTGTTCTGCTGCAACAGGGAATTGGCGTAGTCGAAGCGCGCTCCCGCAAAATCGGGTGCGATGGCGAGGCTTTGTGCGAACAGCTTTTCGGCCTTTTCCCTTTGCCCTCTGTTAAGGACCGTCTTTGCCATCAGATGAATGGCGGTCGCATCTTCCGGATGTTTCTCGAGAAATTTCGTCAGGAGTCTTTCGCATTCCTCCGGCTGTTTCTGGCGGAGGAGTTCTGCCGCGTCCCGCAGTTTCGGGTTGCGCAAGGGGCGGGCAGCGCGCAGCGCCGTCGCGGCTGCGGCAAGCAGATCGAAATCGGCAGGGACGGCCGGGGGCGCGGAGCCTTTCTGGCCAGCAGACGAAGTCATTGAAAAGCTCCGGCTTGACGGTCGAAACAGCGACCCGCTTACGCCGCCGGCGCGGTCGAGGGCAAGCGGGAATAGAACGACAGGCGTCCGGCCGATGCGTCTTCGAATTTGACGCGTGCTTGCGAGGCCCAAACCAGCCGATATATTCCAGACCAAACTTTCCGGAGATGGCCGTGGCTTCGCCAACAGTGAAGAAAGTCGTGCTGGCCTATTCTGGCGGACTGGACACATCCGTTATCCTGAAGTGGCTTCAGACGGCCTATGGCGCGGAGGTCGTCACATTCACGGCCGATCTCGGCCAGGGCGAGGAACTCGGCCCGGCGCGCCGGAAGGCGGAACTGTTGGGCGTAAAGCCGGAGAACATTTTCGTCGAGGATCTGCGCGAAGAGTTTGTCCGCGACTACGTTTTTCCGATGTTTCGCGCCAACGCTCTGTACGAGGGCGTCTATCTGCTGGGCACCTCCATCGCGCGGCCCCTGATCGCCAAGTGGCAGATCGACATTGCCAACAGGATAGGTGCCGACGCTGTGGCGCACGGCGCCACGGGCAAGGGAAACGACCAGGTGCGGTTCGAACTCGCCTATTATGCGTTGAAGCCCGACATCAAAATCATTGCGCCCTGGCGGGAATGGGATTTGACCAGCCGGACGCGTCTGCTCGAATTTGCCGAAGCGCATCAGATTCCGATCGCAAAGGACAAAAGGGGCGAAGCGCCGTTCTCGGTCGACGCCAATCTTCTGCACTCGTCATCCGAGGGCAAAGTGCTGGAGGATCCCGCGATCGAACCCGACGCGGCGGTCTATCAGCGCACGCTGAGCCCCGAGGAAGCACCGGACAAGGCGACAGGCATCGAAATCGAGTTTGAAGGCGGCGACGCCGCCGCAATCGACGGGCAGAAATTGTCGCCCGCGGCGCTCCTGGCCAGATTGAACGAACTGGGCCGGGCCAACGGCATCGGGCGCATCGATCTGGTGGAAAACCGTTTTGTCGGGATGAAATCGCGCGGCATCTATGAAACGCCGGGCGGCACCATCCTGCTCGCAGCGCACCGCGCCATCGAATCGATCACGCTCGATCGCGGCGCGGCGCATCTGAAGGACGAACTCATGCCGCGTTACGCCGAGCTTATCTATAACGGATTCTGGTTCTCCCCGGAGCGCGATATGCTGCAGGCCTTGATCGACAGGAGTCAGGAGCATGTCGCGGGAACGGTCACGCTGAAACTCTACAAGGGCAATGTGAGCATTACGGGTCGCCGCTCGCCGCAATCGCTTTATGCAAAGGATCTCGTGACATTCGAAGACGATCAGGGCGCCTACGATCAGAAGGACGCCAGAGGATTCATCAAGCTCAATGCGTTGCGTTTGCGAACGCTTGCCATGCGAAACAGGAAGAAACGGTCGTGACACTATCCGCCAATGCGCAGCAGAGCGAATACTGGAACGGCGTGGCCGGAGAGCGCTGGGCGCGCCTGCAGGAGCGCATCGATCTTCATATGGCGGATATCACTCAGGCGGCGCTTCGCTTCGCGCAAGCGCAACCGGGGGAAAATGTCTTGGACATCGGGTGCGGGTGCGGCACGACGAGCTTCCTCCTTTCGCGCCAGGTGCGCGCCGTCACAGGACTCGATATTTCCAAACCGATGCTGAAAGTCGCACGCGCGCGTTCTGCATCGCAGAAAGCCGAAGTCGAGTTTCTGGAAGGCGACGCGTCGGAATATCCCTTCGCTCCCGATTACGATCTCGTGTTTTCACGTTTCGGAATCATGTTTTTCGCTGATCCCGTTCGGGCGTTCGCCAATATCCGAACCGCGCTCGCTGCGAACGGGCGCCTGGTGTTCGTCTGCTGGCGCAGCATGGCAGAGAATCTCTGGGCATCGGAGCCTTTGGCAGCGGCAAGGCATTTGATACCTCCGCAGCACCCTGAAGAATCCATGGCGCCTGGACCTTTCGCATTCGCGGATGGCGATCGCCTTCGCGGCATACTGGAACATGCCGGCTATGCCAGCATTACAATCGAGCGGTTCGACGGCGTCATGCACATGGGAAATGTGCTCGCAGATGCAGCATCCGAAACGCTCAGTATCGGGCCCTTGGCGCGCGCTGCAGCTGAACTTGATGACGAGGCACGCATTGCCATTTGCAAGGCTGTAGAGGCTGCTTTTGCGAAATATGCAACGCCACAAGGCGTATTCGCGCCTGCAGCATGCTGGTGCGTGAGAGCTCAGACCTGAGACGCTGTCCTACACGCACAGCCGCCTCCAACGCAGGTGCAACATATTCCTTTGAGAGACTTGAGAGAAATGTTGCTGCGCGCTCGATCCGCCGTTGCATGAGCATGTCTCGTTCGCTAACCTTTTGCCGCGGGGGAGGGTTCCCCGTTATCAAACGTATCAATCCAATAAGGGGGTTCTCATGCTTCGAACAGTACTTCTCTCGACGGCCGCGCTTGCGCTGGCTGTCACGGCTGCGTCAGCTGCGCCCGTGAACTCGAAATTGTCGAATGGTCTCGCAGTGACCAACGTCACGCGTGGGCAGCAGTCAATCGGTGTTTACGTCTCGCATGCTCCGAAAGGCGGCACGGTGATCTTCGACTCGATCGGGTCGGGGTACAATTGCTGCAACGGCTGGACCATCTCTGCCCCATCCAGCGCGATCGGCGAACAGTTCTGGGTTGCCGACCAAGTCACGCCGACCGGGAATGGCAAGGTGACAAGTATCGCCGCGGGCGTGGGCTATGTGACGGGCACGAACTCTGTGGAGCTCGCCATCTACGCCGACTCAAGCGGCGTTCCTGGCAAAATGCTCTGGTCGGGCGACGAATCGAACCTTCCAGTCTTCGGCCAAACCAGCACGGGGACCGTCGGTGGCAAGGTGAAGAGAGTGAAACTGAAGGCAAACAAACCGATCTGGGTTGCGGTGCAAACAGACTCCAACTCGTCTGACACTTGGGATGCGTGGAACCAGTCGAACACGACCGACGCGCCGCTCGCATCGAACCAAGGTTCCGGATGGATCAATGAAGGGAGCGCCACGGCCGGTGCCGTGACTCTCATGGGCAAGGTGAAGAAATAGTCCTGCCGTTCTGACGGGAGCCCGAAGCATCGCCTTTCGATAATCATCGCTGCCTTGGGAAACGGGGCGGCGGTGGCGGCGGGAATGGGCTCGAACATCTTATCGTGGCCGGCGCGCGCCGGCCACGATCCCTTCAAGCAAATCGTGTTGTTTCAAGGCGCGGGCCAGCTGTCGGCTTTGGTCGTTACGCGCCTTTTAAAGGGGTCCGATGCGTTGGACTGGCGACTGTCGGGTCAAAGCGCCCGTGCAACCGTCCGAGTCAGTCGTCGCATCATCTGCCGATCACATCGCAACCGCATATCAGCGATGGCTGCCATGCGACACGGTCGTCGCCAAGATCTGCTGGTCCGCCGGTGGCGCCACGAGGGGAACCTTATAATTCGGCATCTGACGATCCAGACGCCGAATGACTTCCGGCGTTATATCAAGTCCGTCGATGCTGTCGGCCATCGCCGATTTGTCGATCACGGCGCTGGCGCCGCGCTCGAGCATGATCGCATGCACTATCGATTTGACAGCGGCGAAGTAGGCATGCCCGGCAACGATCTCGCCGCCATGAACGAGGTTCTCCCGGGCCTGCATTTTTTGTTGGTGGGCCGCCTGTTTCTGTTGCAGCGCCAGGTCTTTTTTGGCCCGTACATCTGCGGGAAGCGACGACGATTGGGTCTGAAAGGCGTCCATTTCCTTCCGAATCGCGACATCTTCGGGTCCCAGATCGTCCTGGATCTTGTTTTCGTCGGCCATGATCTGCGCGCGAATACCGGTCCCCAGCTTCGACTCGTTCATGATGGCATGACGGTCTACAAAGAGCAGCTGCGGACCGCGATTGGAAATCGCCGGTGCTGGCGCCGTCGTACCTGCACCCTGCGCGGTTGCAAGCCCGCACAGCGTCGTGATCGCGGCGAGTATGGCTGCGCGCCCCAGGCGCGATCGATCAGCAACAATGTTCATGGTCCCTGTCCCCTGAAGCAAATGGATTTTCCAGAGACGTGCCACAGTCCTGGTAGAGGGTACAAGTGGCGCGACAGCCCGGAATGGATCAATAGATCACCACACTCCGGATCGACTCCCCACGCGTCATCAGGTCGAAGGCGTCGTTGATCTTCTCCAGTGGCATGGTGTGGGTGATCAGTTCGTCGATCGCGATTTTCCGGTCCATGTACCAGTCTACGATCCGCGGCACGTCGGTGCGGCCGCGCGCCCCGCCAAACGCCGTGCCCTTCCAGACGCGGCCGGTGACGAGCTGGAAGGGGCGGGTGGCTATTTCCTTGCCCGCCTGCGCTACGCCGATGATGATCGATGTGCCCCAGCCGCGATGGCAGCACTCCAGTGCCTGGCGCATCACGTCCGTGTTGCCGATGCATTCGAAGCTGTAATCGGCGCCACCTTTGGTCAGCTCGACCAGATGTGCGACCAGATCGCCTTTGATGTCCGCCGGATTGACGAAATGGGTGAGGCCGAAATCGCGGGCCAGCGCCTCGCGTGCGGGATTGAGGTCCACACCTACAATCATGTCGGCGCCCGCCATGCGCGCACCCTGCACCACATTGAGGCCTATTCCGCCAAGGCCGAATACCACGACGTTCGCGCCAGGCTCGACCTTTGCCGTGAAGATCACAGCGCCAATGCCTGTCGTCACGCCGCAGCCGATGTAACAGATCTTCTCGAACGGCGCGTCGTCGCGCACTCTGGCCAGCGCGATCTCGGGCAGCACCGTGTAATTCGCAAATGTCGAACAGCCCATGTAGTGAAAGATGGGTTTGCCGTTCTTCGAGAAGCGGCTGGTGCCGTCGGGCATAAGACCTTTGCCCTGCGTCGCGCGAATGGATGTGCAGAGATTGGTCTTGTGGCTCGTGCAGGATTTGCATTCGCGGCATTCCGGCGTGTAGAGCGGGATGACGTGATCGCCCTTCCTGAGCGTGCGCACCCCGGGCCCGACGTCGACGACGACACCGGCACCCTCATGTCCCAGAATGCTTGGAAACAGGCCTTCGGGATCGGCACCGGACAATGTGTATTTGTCCGTGTGACAGATCCCCGTCGCCTTGATCTCGACCAGCACCTCGCCCTGTTTCGGGCCCTCGAGATCGACGGTTTCGACCGAAAGCGGCTTGCCTGCTTCCCAGGCCACTGCGGCGCGTACCTCCATCATCCTTCTCCTGCACTTTGATCTGTCATGGTCTGCATTCCGCCTATGGCCGCGTTCGACGCTAGGGTTTGGACGGAGCCTTCAGCGAGGGCGCCAGCTCCGGCAGCACGGCTTTCAAGGCGGCTTTGGCAGCTTTTTCGCCACCCATGTCGTCGCCCGCATTCGCGGCCGTCAGCACGCCACTTTGCGATTGCGGGAAGAGCGCGACCAGAGCCATCCAGTTGCCGTCGGAGCCAGCATGCGTCAACACCGGACCCTGCCGACCGGCAAGCGAATCCTGAATGCCCCAGGCCAGACCTGTTTCGGCGCCGGGCAGCCGCGTTTCCATCATGCGGTAGCTCGCTGCCGTCAGAAGCTTTCCGTGGCCGTGATAGCCCGCCATCTGATCGAGACAGAATGCCGCCCAGTCGCGAAGGCTCATATGGAGATTGCCGGCAGGCGCGAACATTTCCGGATTGGCGTCCTTCAGGCTTGCCACTTTACCCGCGTGATGGCCCTGAGGCTGTCCGGCAGACGTAACGCCGAAACCCACGCTGGTCATGCCGAGCGGGGCAAAGATTTCGCGCCGGATCAATTCCTCGTAGGGCATACCGGCCGCCCGTTCGGCGATCACGGCGGCGATGAGGAAACCTGTATTGCTGTAGCTGAATTTTGTGCCGGGCGGAGCAACCGGCTTATCGGTCAAAGCGTGCGCAACGTAGTCGTACCGCTGTCGCTGGGCCGGGCGCCTGTCGGCGAAGAACGTGTTGAAATAGCTCAAATCATGATCGTCGTGCGGCAGGCCGGAGCGATGCGACAGCAGCTGCACCAGAGTGACGGTGCGATATTCCGGACGCATCTTTGCAGCAAGTTCGGGCAGCATCGCCGAAAGCGGCATGTCCCAATGAAGCAGATGTCGGTCTACGAGTTTCGCGACCAGGGCGGCCGTCATGGGTTTGGCATCGGAGCCGATCAGCCACACATCGTCGGGACGGACCGGCACCGTGGAATCGTTTCGCCTTACGCCACGAACGGCCATGCCGATGATCTTCCCATCCCGCATCGTCAGGATGGAAAGCGCCGGCACCTTCGTCCCGCTCATTGCCGTGGCGAGCACGCCATCAAGATCTGCGGCGCGGGCCGCGGAGACGATGCAAAGACCACAAAAAAGAGCCGTCGCAATGCGCACAATGGACAATTTCACGGCCGTATTCCCTTCGCATTGTTCGAAATGGCAGTCGCTCGATCGGCGCGGGACAGTGGATCACGGCTGATGAAGGTCGGCCGCCTGTGAAACGCCGGTAGTGATTCGACGGGCAGTGTCGCCTTCAACGGTTCAAGTCCGCCGGAAAAAACGGCCGCTGCAGAAAGCGTTCGCGGTCAAATCGCCTGGGCGTGCCCATGTGGCCTACACGTCCAGGGCCGCGTAGAGTGCGTTGTCCTGGATGAATTCGCGGCGGGGCTCGACGATATCACCCATCAGCTTGGCGAAGATGTCATCGGCGTCGTCGGCATGCTCGACCCGCACCAGCAGGAGGGTGCGGACGTTTTCGTCCAGCGTGGTCTCCCACAGCTGTTGCGCATTCATCTCGCCCAGCCCCTTGTAGCGCTGAAGTGCGAGCCCCTTGCGCGCCCATTCGTAGATAGCTTCGAGCATCTGACTGGGGGCGCGGATTTCCCGCGTATCGTCCTTTCGGGTGAGCAGGCCCACGCCATTGTAGGAAGCCTGCAGTTCGGCGGTCATTTTGTCGAGCTTGCGCGCATCGGCGCTGGAGATCAGCGCACCATCGATCGCTACTGCCTCGCGCACGCCGCGGACTTCGCGCCAGAATTTCAAGCCACCATCCGGTGTCGGTTCGCCGTGCCAGCCCTGTTCGGTCTCGTCGGAAAGCTGATCGAGCCGGCGGGCGATATAATCCGCAGTTTCGCTTGCGCGCGTGGTGTCGTGCAGCACATCCGGATTGAGCGCGCCAGCAATGGCAGCCTGCTCGAGCAGGAAACGCGGGTAGTGACGGGGAAAGCCTTCCAGGGCGGCCGCAACGCCACGCGCCTTTTCGATCAGCGCGTCGAGGTCGGCGCCGATCACGGTTTCTCCCGAATGCAGCTGGAACGTGGTCCCCGCAGATCCCTCGGCGATCAAATGGTCCCGCAGTTCCCGCTCGTCTTTCAGGTAGCGTTCCGACTTGCCGCGCGTCGCCTTATAGAGAGGCGGCTGGGCAATGTAGATGTGGCCGCGTTCGATCAGCTCGGGCATCTGCCGATAGAAGAATGTCAGAAGCAGCGTGCGGATATGGGCGCCGTCGACATCGGCGTCCGTCATGATGATGATCTTGTGATAGCGCAGTTTGTCGACGTTGAATTCCTCGTGGCCGATGCCCGTGCCGAGCGCCGTGATGAGGGTGGCGATCTCGACATTCGTCAGCATCTTGTCGAAGCGCGCGCGTTCGACATTCAGCACCTTGCCGCGCAGGGGCAGCACGGCCTGGTTTTCACGATTGCGGCCCTGTTTGGCGCTGCCGCCTGCCGAATTGCCTTCGACGATGAAGATTTCGCATTTCGACGGATCGCGTTCCTGGCAGTCGGCCAGCTTGCCGGGCAGCGAATTGCCGTCGAGCGCACCCTTGCGCCGTGACAGCTCGCGGGCGCGGCGTGCGGCTTCGCGCGCCGATGCCGCTTCCACCACTTTGCCGACAATGGCGCGCGCCTCGGTGGGGTGTTCTTCGAACCAGGCGCCAAGCTGATCGAGAACGACACCTTCCACGATCGGCCGCACTTCCGAAGACACGAGCTTGTCCTTGGTTTGCGAACTGAATTTCGGATCGGGAACCTTGACGGAAAGAACGCAGGTCAGGCCCTCACGGCAATCGTCGCCGGAAAGCGCGACCTTGTCCTTCTTCGCGGGGCTTTTTTCCTCGGCATATTTCGTCACCACCCGCGTCAGCGCGGCGCGGAATCCGGCAAGATGGGTTCCTCCGTCGCGCTGCGGGATGTTGTTGGTGAAGCAGAACATGCTCTCGTGATAGGAGTCGTTCCAGAGCAGCGCAGCCTCGACCACCACCGTTTCGCGCTCGGCCCGTATCATCACGGCCCTTGGAATGAGCGGCGTCTTGGCGCGGTCGAGATATTTCACAAACTCCTCGAGGCCGCCGTCATAGTGTAGCGGAATTTCCTTCTTCTCGACGCCGCGCAGATCCGAAAGCAGAATCGTCACGCCCGAGTTGAGGAAGGCGAGTTCGCGCAAGCGGTGTTCGAGGGTGGCGCAGTCGAATTCTGTTTTTGTGAAGGTCTGCGTGCTCGGCAGGAAAGTGACTTCGGTACCGCGGTGGCCGTGGGCCTCGCCGACGATCTTGAGCGGTTCCTCGGGAACGCCGTCGCGGAAGCGAATGAAATGTTCGCGACCGTCGCGCCAGATCCTGAGATCGAGCCGTTCGGAGAGCGCATTGACGACGCTCACCCCGACTCCATGCAGACCGCCGGAAACCTTGTAGGCGCTCTGCTCGAATTTTCCGCCGGCATGGAGCTGGGTCATGATCACTTCGGCAGCGGATACGCCTTCCGACGTGTGGATGTCGGTTGGCACGCCGCGGCCATTGTCGCGAACGGTACAGGACCCGTCGGCGTTGAGGATCACGTCGATCCGGGTCGCATGGCCACCCAGCGCCTCGTCGATGGCATTGTCGACCACCTCGTAGACCATATGATGCAGGCCGGAGCCGTCATCGGTGTCGCCGATATACATGCCGGGCCGCTTGCGCACGGCATCGAGGCCCTTGAGGACCTTGATCGAGTCGGCGCCATAGTCGTCGGACGGCGGAAGCTCGGACGATGGCGCCATCAGCGCACTGCTCTTGCCGGGCGCACGCCCGGACGGGTTTTGATCAGCATGGTGCTATTCCTGGCGGACAAACTGGCCCGCATCGATGGTGAATATATCGGCACGCCCGCTCAGACTTTCAAACAGGGCGAGATCGGTTCCCGTCAGCCACGCCTGGGTTTCGAGCGCGACGATTTCGTCGCACAGCGCGGCCCGCCGCCTGGCATCCAGATGGGCGGCAATTTCGTCGAACAGCAGGACGGGTGCGTGGCCTCCGCGCATCCGCGCCAATTCCCAGGCGTCGGCGAGTACGATCGAGATCAGCAGCGCCTTCTGCTCGCCCGTCGAACAGTCGCGCGCATCCATGCGCTTTTCGGCGTGGCGGGCAGTCAGATCGCTCAGATGCGGGCCGAGCGTGGTTCGCCGAGCCTCGGCATCGCGCAGCCGCGCGCGGGCGAAGGCCTGCGCCAGCATACGTGTCGCGTCATCGCCGTGTTCTGCAAGAAGCGTGTCCGTATCGCCCGCCAGCGCGAGCTGGGCGCAAGGAAATGCCCCGGCCTGTCCGCGCCCCGCCAGTGCTTCGTTGAGCCGCGCAACGGTCTCAGCCCGGGCTCTGGCAATCTCTATCCCGGCTTCCGCCATTTCCTTTTCGAGCCCGTCGAGCCAGCCCGGGTCGCGTGGACCCGATTTCAGCAGTCGCGCGCGTTCGCGCATCGCGTGTTCGTAGCGCAGCGTGCGTCTGGCATGGGCCGGATCCATGCCGAGCACCAAACGATCGAGAAAACGCCGCCGGCCGCTGGCGCTCTCGCTGAAGAGCCGGTCCATCGATGGCGTGAGCCAGACCATCTGAATGATGTCGGCGAGATCGGTCGAACTTTGCGCCGGCGCTCCGTTCAGGTGGACCAGCCGCTTCTCGCCGCCATCCACGCCGGCGGCGAGGCCGGTGCCGATCTCATAAGTTTCGCCGTCGCGGCTGATCTGCGCACGCACCGTCCAGAGGACATCACGCACCGCCGCCTGCGGTGCCTTGCGGATATGTTCGGAAAGCTTCGCGCCTCTAAGGCCGCGACCCGGCGAAAGCAGCGAAATCGCATCGAGAATATTGGTCTTGCCCGCACCATTGGGACCGGTGAGCACAACAGGGCCATTTCCCGTGCGCAATTCGGCATGCGCATAGGATCGGAAACTGGTGAGCGTGAGTTCCGTCACCGCAAGGCGGCGGCGAACCGGCAATGCGGTCTCGCGCGTCTGGCAAAGCACCTGCGTCAAACTCACACCCGCATGGGCATGAGGACGTAGAGTGTGCCTGCGTCCTCGGAATCTTCGATGACCGTCGGCGAGCCCGCATCCGACAGAAGGAAACGGATTTCCTTGCCACCGATCTGGCCGGTGATGTCGAGCAGATAGCGGGCGTTGAAGCCGATCTCGAGCGGCGAGGCGCTATAGGTCGCGGCGACTTCCTCCGTCGCCGTGCCGGAATCCGGATTGACGACTGACAGCGTCAGCTTGTCATGGGCGAGCGCCAGTTTCACGGCACGCGTCTTGTCGGCGGAAATCGTCGACACGCGGTCGACGGCCTTGGAAAACTCGTGCGCATCGAGGACGAGCGATTTGTCGTTCGCCGCCGGGATGACACGCTGATAGTCGGGGAAGGTGCCGTCGATCAGCTTCGACGTCAGTTCCACGCCTTCGGTCACGAACTGGATCTTGGTGTCGGAGAGCGAGATGTCGATGGCGCCTTCCACATCGTCGAGCAACCGGCGCAATTCGGTCACCGTCTTGCGCGGCACGATCACGCCAGGCATCTCCGCGGCGCCTTCCGGAATTTCGATCTGGAACCGCGCCAGCCGGTGGCCATCGGTCGCGGCGGCGCGCAACTCGCCGCCGGCTTTGCCTTCCTTGTGCGCGTGCAGATAGATGCCGTTCAGATAGAACCGCGTTTCCTCCGTCGAAATGGCAAAGCGCGTCTTGTCGACGAGCCGCTTCAGATCGGCACTTTGCAGGCGGAAGCGGAAGGGGAGGGCGCCCGCCGTCATTTGCGGGAAATCCTCCTTGGGCAGGCAGGCGAGCTCGAAGCGGACGCTGCCGGCCGAGACCGCCAGGCGGCCACCCTCGGACGTCAGAAGCTCCGCCTGCACCTGGGCGCCTTCCGGCAGCTTGCGCACGATGTCGTAAAGCATGTGCGCCGGCGCCGTGGCCGCGCCGTTGCGCAACACATCGGCCGGCAGGGATTCGACGATCTCGATATCCAGATCGGTCGCGGTGAGCTTCAGCCGCCCCTTCGCGGCCTCCATCATCACATTGGACAGGATGGGGATCGTATTCCTTCGCTCGACGACGCTCTGGACGTGGCTGAGGGCCTTCAGGAAGGCACCGCGTTCGACCGTGATTTTCATGACCTGACGCTTGCGATTTCTGTCGATTTCGACGGGTTGCGGACGGAACGGGCCGGAAAGCCCAAAACAGCCGGGAAGCCTTTGATTTGCTTGAGTTGCACGACTTCGAGACTCACGTCCTGCACTATATCAGGGCTGTTTCGCGGAGCATAGCACCCGGCCGGTTCGGAGCCTCGGCATGACCCTGCACCGGCGGGTCCCAAACGCCGGGAGGGGCCAAGTCACCCTGGCCCCTCCCGCACCACCACCCATTATCCGGAACTGCGGGCTAATTGCCCTTGTCGAGAACCTGTTTGAGGAAATCGACCTCCTGCTTGAACGCGGGATCTTCGTTGCAAAGCGCTGCAATGCGCCGGCAGGCGTGCAGCACAGTCGTGTGGTCCCGGCCACCGAAGCGGCGCCCGATCTCGGGCAGGGACCGTGCGGTGATCTCGCGCGCCAGGAACATGGCGACCTGACGCGGGCGCGCCACGCGCCGGCTGCGCTGGGATGACTGGAAATCACGCAGTTCGAGTTTGTAGAAATCGGCGATCTTGCGCTGGATGTCCTCGATCGAGGTTTTCTTGACCACAGCGCCGCGGCGCACGATGGATTCCGCCGCCGCCGTGATGGCGACCGGAGTCTTCGCGAGTTCGGCATGCAGCGCGAGATTGTTGAAAAAGCCCATCAGGTCGCGCGGCGTGGCGTCTTCGAGATCGGCGATGCGTCCCAGCGCCTCGTCGGGGATGATGGTCTGCGCACGCTTGCGGGCATATTCCTCGGCTTTGGCCTTGAGGATTCCGAGCCGCGTGGCGCGGTCGGGGCGCTCGAGCGCCGTGACGATGCCGCCGGAGAGACGTGAACGGACATCGGGTCCGAGACCTTCCAGCGCGGCGGGCGCGCGATCGGCTGCGATCACGAGCTTGCGGCGCAGATCCGCATAGGCGTTCAGCGTGTGCAGGAACTCCGAGATCGTATAGGTGCTACGGCACAGATGCTGGAGATCGTCGATCAGCAGCATGTCGGCGGCGCGCAGTTCTTCCTTGAAGCCCAGCGTTTCCTTGCGATTGAGCGCGCCCAGGAACTGGCGCATGAAATCTTCGGCGCTGAGCAGCAAGGCCCGCCTTCCGCGTCTGCGCGCCTCGAGTGCGGTCGCGTTCAGCAGATGCGTCTTGCCAAAACCGAAACTGCCGTGAACGAAGAGCAGCGCCACGTCCTCGGCCTCGTCATGCGCGAATGACTGTGCGGCGCGCAGCGCGATCGCATTGGCAGGACCGGCGACGAAGGATTCGAAGGTCTGCGTCGGATCGAGCACGCGGATCGAAAGACCGCGGCCTTTTTCGCCGGCCCGCGCCGTGACCGACGATTGCGTCGGCAGATAGGACAGCGAGGCTTCCTGACGCGCGGGCGTGACTAACTGTTCTTTTTCCGCCGGAGCAGCGACGCGCGGCGCCTCGGCTTCGCAGAGCACGACCGTCACCGATGCAGGTTCGCCACCTTCGGCGCGCAGCGCCTTTTCGATGCGGGAAAGATAGTTGTTGGCGACCCAGTTGCGCACGAATGGACGCGGCGCTCCGAGCCTGATTTCGTTGTTTGACGAATCCAAAAGCGAAAGCTTGCCGATCCACGCCGTGAAAACGGGATCGCCGAGTTCTCTGCGCAATCTTTCGCGCGCCTTCATCCAGATGTTCGGCCAGTCCGGTGTCTTTGCGACAACCTGTTGTGTCATTGGCTGCGTCCCTTTTTTGTGTCGCCGGCCCTCTCGGGTCGCGACCGCCCCTTATTTCGTGTTATCTTTTTCACTACCCAACTCGTTCGCGGCTCCCACCGCTACGCCCACGCTTTCTTGCTGTTTTTCTTTTTTTGATGTCGTTCTCAGGTCTGGCGCCAGGGCAGGCCCGCTGCCTTCCAGCCGTTTCTCCGGCTGCGATGTCCTTCGGAATCCACATCGCCCTCGAAGCCGCCTGCCAGATTGTAGGCGCGCCGAAATCCTGCCTCCGTCAGGGCGATCGCCGCCGCGCGCGACCGGGCGCCCGAGCGGCACAGGAACAGCACGGCCGTATCGTCCGTGGCGCCTGCGGCGCGCAGCTGCGCCGCCACCCGTGCGGTGAAATCCGGATTGACCGCCATGCCGGGAAAGACCTGCCATTCGGTACAGTGGGCGGCACGGCGCAGGGACGAAAGGTCGGGAAGGCCCACGAAGGCCCACTCGGCCGTGGTGCGCACATCCACCAGCTGCGCGCCGGGCTCGTTCTCGAGCAGCGCCCAGCCATCCTTGACGCTGAGGTCGCCGGCGTAGTCCGGGAAGGCGTTGGGTTCGGCCATGGGTCCTTTTCCACCAGAGAAAGCTTCGCCTCCGAGGCGAACGACGCCTCGTGACAGTCGAGTAACAACGGAATTGGAACTAGGACTGGTTAGCCGGACTTTGGCTGATTTTAATGCTCAATACTTTGTTTGACTTATTCTTGCTTATTGCTTGCTTGAGCATTTCTTGCGCCCCACACCCAACGCGAAAAAGATACCGAAGGTGTTAACCTTGCGCAAGAAGAACGAATCGCCAACATTCCCGCAATAGGTCACTTTCGTGACAGTCCTTAAGTGCATTTGCCGTATACGGAAAATGAGAACTCTTGAGGAATCAGGACGTTAGGCGCGCGAGGCTTGCGAAGAATTTTTTTCAGTCTTGATTTCGGGTGAATACTCAGTCCACGGACCAACAAAAACGGTCTGCTGCACAAGGTTAGATGCAACAGACAATTTTGTCACAAGGGGACGGCTTCAGCCTTCGAGGCGGGCGACGCGCTTGGTCAGCCGGGCGACCTTGCGGCTGCCGGTGTTGTGGTGAATGACGCCCTTGGAGACGCCGCGCATGATCTCCGGCTCCGCCGCCTTGAGGGCGGAGACGGCTGCGGTCTTGTCGCCCTTCGCCAGAGCTTCCTCCACCTTGCGGGTAAAGGTTCGCACCCTTGTCTTGCGGGCATGGTTGATGGCGGTCCGCTTGGCAGTCTTGCGGACGCGTTTCTTGGCGGAGTCGATATTGGGCATCGTTGGTCCTGAATGGGCGAAAGGCGGGGCTTTTACCCCGCGCCTCCGCCGGGGTCAATCACGCGAATGGCCTGGCGGCGTTCAACGGTCGCGGAAAGCGGGTTTTCGCTTCTCCGCGAACGCCGCCATGCCTTCTTTCTGATCCTCGGTGGCGAACATGGCGTGGAACAGCCGCCGTTCGAACCGCACGCCCTCGGCCAGCGTGGTCTCATAGGCCCGGTTGATGGTCTCTTTCGTCATCATGACGATCGGCGTCGACTGTTCGGCGATCTTGCGGGCGGCTTTCATCGCTTCCGGCAGGAGCTCGGCCAGCGGCACCACCCGGCTGACAAGGCCTGAGCGCTCGGCTTCCGCGGCATCCATGTTTCGCCCGGTGAGGCACATTTCCATCGCCTTGGACTTGCCCACGAAGCGCGTCAGCCGCTGCGTGCCGCCGATGCCGGGCATGACGCCCAGATTGATCTCCGGCTGGCCGAATTTGGCGTTGTCGGCCGCCAAGATGAAGTCGCAAAGCATGGCAAGTTCGCACCCTCCACCCAGCGCATAGCCCGCCACGGCGGCGACGATGGGTTTGCGCACGGCGCTGATTCGGTCGGCGGCGGCCGCGAAGAAATTGGTCTTGAACATCTCCATATAGGTGCGCGGCGCCATTTCCTTGATGTCGGCGCCGGCCGCGAAAGCCCGTTCCGAGCCGGTCAGCACCGTGACCCGGAGAGTGTCGTCGGCATCGACGGCCTCCAGCGTCCGCACCAGCTCGTCGAGCAGCTCCGAATTGAGCGCATTCAGCGCCTGGGGGCGGTTGAGCGTGATGACGCAGACCTTGTCGTCGGCCGTCACGAGAATGTTGCGATAGTCCATGGCAGGGCGTCTCCGGGCGCGCGCGCATCCCTCGCGCGGCGGGGCCTGGAAGGCAAGAGCCTCATTCGTCACGCGGCCGGCCGCGAAGTTTCTTGAGAACACCGCGCGAACCCTTGTCGTCGAGGCGCTTACGGCGGCTGGCGCGTGGGGGAGCGGTCGCCCAGCGTTTGGCAGGCGGCTCGGCGGCGCGCTTCAAAAGCTCGATGAGCCGCTCGCGCGCGTCCATGCGATTGCGTTCCTGGCTGCGGAAGCGCCGCCCGATGATCACGATCTCGCCCGTCTTCGTCAGCCGGCTTCCGGCCAGACGTTCCGCGCGCTGGCGCAGATCCTCGGGCAGGGACGGCGAATGGCGCAGATCGAAGCGCAGCTGTACCGCGCTCGCCACCTTGTTGACGTTCTGGCCGCCCGGACCCGAAGCGAGCACGAACGCCTCGACGAGTTCGCTCTCGTCGATGGAAATCCCGTCGGTGACAACAAGGTGCGCCATCGCCGCTTTTTGCACGCCCCGCCGCGCAGGATCAAACCCGCACCTTTCGCGAGAGTTGTGGCGCCTGCCGTCAATGCCTCAATAACACATGTCATGGCCCGCATCTGCGGGCTACCCAGTTGAAGCAGGCAAAGCGTCTCAAGATCATGCGATGTTCTCAGCTCACCTGGGTGGCCTGCAGACGCAGGCCATGACAGAGTTGTGTGGTCCCGTATCGTCCGTTTCAGGGAGCGCAAAATGGAGACATTCGAAGGTGGCTGTTCGTGTGGCGCGGTGCGCTATCGCCTGGAATCCGCGCCGATGTTCGTGAATTGCTGTCATTGCCGCGATTGTCAGCGGCAGACGGGCAGCGCCTTCGTGATCAACGCGCTGATCGAGACAGACCGCATCGCACGCCTGACCGGTGAGACCGAAGCCGTCACCATGCCGACGGATAGCGGCCGGCCGCATCACATTCATCGCTGCCCGGCGTGCCGCATCGCCGTCTGGAGCGATTATGGGGGACGGCCGCAATTCCGCTTCGTGCGTGTCGGCACGCTGGACGAGCCTGGCCTGCTCCCGCCGGACGCGCACATCTTCACGCGCTCCAGATTGCCCTGGGTTGAATTGCCGGCAGATGTTCCCGCTTACGAGATCTATTACGACATGCAGAGCCTTTGGCCTGCGGCGAGCCTGGCGCGACGCCGCGCAGCGCTCGAGGGATGAGAAATACCCTGAGCCTTGCCGGGGAACTCCGCTCACTTTGTTATCTGCGCATGGCAAGCGACTGGAACACGCTCGCGCGGCAGACAGAGACTGTCGTGCAGGCGTCACAGGCGAGCGGCGCGAACCTGCAGGACACAACCTGCTTCTGCGCGGCGCTGCTTTGAGCGGAACAACCCCTCCGCCCTTCGGGCGCCTCCCCACTGCGTGGGGAGGAACGACGTGCGTCTCCTCCCCAACTTCGTTGGGGAGGTGTCTCGTCGCGGAGCGACGAGACGGAGGGGCACGGCGGCGAGACGGAAGGGGCGAAGCGGCGGGGCCTTCCTATCGCTGGCACGAAGGGCAATAGAAGGTCGAGCGGCCGGCCTGGACGATGCGAACGATCGCGCCGTGGCAGGCTTTGCCGGGGCAGGGTTCGCCCTCGCGGTCGTAGACGGCGAAGCGGTGCTGGAATTCGCCCAGCGCGCCATCGGTTTGCGCATAGTCGCGCAGGCTGGAACCGCCGGCCTTGATCGCGTCGCGCAACACGGCGCGGATCGCAGGCACCAGCGCGCGGGCGCGTTCGCCCGGAATGGTGCGGGCTAAGCGTTTCGGCGAAATGCCGGCGCGGAACAAGGCTTCGCAGACATAGATGTTGCCGAGGCCGGCCACGATGCGCTGGTCGAGCAGCGCGGATTTGATCGGCGTGCGCTTGCCTTCCAGCGCGCGGTCGAGAAAGGCCGCCGTGAATCCGCGCGACAGAGGCTCGATGCCCATCCGCGCAAACAGCGGATGATGCGAAAGCGTTTCCGTGTCGATCAGCAGCATCAGGCCGAAGCGTCGGTGATCGTTGAACACGATGCGGGCCGGCGCGTCGGTGTCGATCACCACATGATCGTGTTTGCCTCGTCCGGCGCCGGCGGGAGCGGCGTCATACACATATTCCCCGAGCCGCCGCGTCCTGCCTTGCGCGAACACATCCAGCCGCCCGCTCATGCCCAGATGGATGACGAGCGTCTCGCCGCCATCGAGCGCGGCCAGGAGATATTTGGCGCGCCGGGTGAGTTCGGTGACGGTGCGTCCCGTCAGCCTTTCGGCGAAATGTGGCGGAAACGGCACGCGCAGATCGCCGCGCCGTGTTTCGACGCGCACCAGCTTGCGCTGTTCGAGTACGGGGGCAAGCCCGCTCCTCACGGTCTCCACTTCGGGCAATTCGGGCATGGGGGCGCCTGAAAAAGGGTTCATGCAGTGGCAACGCGGGCATTCTATACTGGATCAGGCACCGGGATCGCCCATGACAGAGCGCATGACAGAAAATGTGACCAGTTTCGGCTATAGCGAGGTGGCGGAAGACGAGAAAGCCGCCCTGGTGGGGCGCGTCTTCTCCTCCGTCGCCCATCGCTACGATGTGATGAACGACCTGATGTCGGCCGGCGTCCACCGGCTGTGGAAAGACGCGCTGGTCGAATGGCTCCATCCAAGGCCTGGCCAGATTGTCCTCGATGTCGCCGGCGGCACGGGCGACATCGCTTTCCGCATCGCCGATGGCGCGCGCGGGCGGGGTGGTGAGGCCGAGATTCTGGCCTGCGACATCAATGCCGACATGCTGGGCGAGGGTGTCCGCCGTGCCGAAGCGCGGGGCGAGACGGCCGTGCGCTGGTGCTGCGCCGATGGCGAGCGACTGCCGGTGCGGGATGGCGCATTCGACGCCTGCACCATTGCCTTCGGCATCCGCAATTTCACCCATATCGACAAGGCGCTGGCGGAGATGCGTCGCGTGCTGAAGCCGGGCGGGCGATTCCTCTGCCTCGAATTTTCGCGCGTCGAAGCGCCGATCCTCGACACGCTTTACGACCATTACTCATTCGAGGTGCTGCCGCGGCTCGGCGAATGGGTGGCGAAGGATGGCGAGGCCTATCGCTATCTGGCCGAAAGTATTCGCCGCTTTCCGCCCCAGGCGCAATTCGCCCGCATGATCGAACAGGCCGGGCTGTCGCGGGTGAAAGTCCGCAATCTTTCCGGTGGGATCGCGGCGATGCATTCCGCGTGGCGGCTCTGAGATGTTTCAGGGATTGCGCGATCTCTCCCGTCTGTTGCGCGCCGCGCGCGTGCTGGCGCGGCACGATGCGCTGGTCCCCGTCGAATATCTGCGCGCGGCGCCTTATGCGTTGCGCGTGGCGCGCTGGCTCCTGGCACGAGGCGCCGCGGCCCCGGCCGGTTTGTCGGCGGGTGAAAGGCTGGCGCGCGCACTGGAACAGCTTGGCCCCGCCTATGTGAAGCTGGGTCAGGTGCTGGCGACGCGGCCCGATCTGATCGGCGACGATATCGCGGGCGCTTTGACGTCGCTGCAGGATCGCCTGCCGCCCTTTTCCACCGACATTGCGATCGCCGAGGTCGAATCAGCCTTCGGCCTTCCGATCGATGCGCTGTTCAAACCGTTCGGCCAACCGGTGGCGGCGGCTTCGATCGCGCAGGTGCATCGCGCCGAGACGGTGGACGATCCGCCGCAATCCGTCGCGGTGAAAGTATTGCGGCCGGGTGTCGAAGCCGAATTCGCGCGCGATCTCTCCGCCTTCGCGTTCGCCGCGCGCTGGGGCGAGCGTCTGTCGCGTGAGGGGCGCAGGCTGCGGCTGAAGGCGCTGGTCGATACGTTTGCTGCGTCGGTTGCGCTCGAACTCGATCTGCGCATGGAAGCCGCCGCCGCGTCGGAACTGGCGGAACGCACGCGCGACGATTCGGAATTTCGCGCGCCCTTTGTCGATTGGGAGCGCACCGGCGCGCGCGTGCTCACCATGGAGTGGATCGAAGGCACGCCCGTGCGCGATGTGGCGGCGCTGGAAGCTGCAGGCCACGATCCGAAGCGTGTGGCGACACTCGTCGTGCGCCAGTTTCTCACCCAGGCGCTGCGCGACGGCTTCTTTCACGCCGACATGCATCCCGGCAATCTGTTCGTGGATGCCGAGGGTCGGCTTGTGGCGGTCGATTTCGGAATCATGGGCCGGCTCGATCCCGCGATGCGCCGCTTCATGGCGGAGACGTTGGCCGGCTTTCTGGCACGCGATTATCAGCGCGTCGCCAATGTGCATTACGAAGCGGGCTTCGTGTCGCGCCGCCATCCGACCGAGCTTTTCGCCCAGGCTCTGCGCGCCATCGGCGAGCCGGTGTTCGGCCGGCGCGCGCGTTCCGTATCGATGGCGCGCCTGCTGCAGCAATTGTTCGACACCACGCGCCGTTTCGACATGGAACTGCAGCCGCAGCTTGTACTGTTGCAAAAGACGATGGTGGTCGTCGAAGGCGTGGCGCGCGCGCTCGATCCGGATTTCGACATCTGGGAGGCGTCGCGTCCGGTGATCGAACACTGGA
This sequence comes from Rhizomicrobium sp., assembly GCA_036490345.1. Classification (GTDB taxonomy): domain Bacteria; phylum Pseudomonadota; class Alphaproteobacteria; order Micropepsales; family Micropepsaceae; genus Rhizomicrobium. The sequence goes on from DASXEA010000063.1 coordinate 49,458, forward strand.
TGGTCGCACAGATGGGACCGGAAGCGCGGTTGCGCGATGCCGCCGAAGGCATGGGCGCACTCGGCCGCCTGGCGCGCGATCTGCCGCAAATCCTGCAGAATGCGGAAACGATTTCCAGCATGCTCGCCAATGGCGGCTTGCGCCTGCATCCCGATACGGTGCTCGACATCGCGCAAGCCCAGGTTGCGCGCACGCGCCATGTGCGCGTGGCGCTGTGGATCGCGGCCGGCGCGCTCGGCGTGCTGGCTTTCGCGCTGCTGTAAGTTCCGCGCGCATCGTCGCCGTTGCCATACAGAAACTTCATCGCCGTGACATGGAACAGCGTTTGGATCGCTGCGTTGCAGCATTGGGCAATTGTGTCGGACCAATTTCAACGATCGGAGTGCAATCATGGCCAGAACCAAGCGCAGGACAACGAATCACGCCCACGATGCGATTGACGAGATCGACGAGACGATGGACGAGATGCAGGACGGTGTCGAAGAAGCGGGCGACGAGGCGCTGCGTGTCACGCATCGTGCGGCCGGTGCGGCGCTCGAAGCTTTCGATCTGTTCGGTGCGCCGATGGTAAGGCTGCTCGATCACAACCGCACGCTGTTTCAGAAGATGATGCAGGCGATGCAGGAAGAATCGCTGCGCTTCGTCAATCGCCGCCTCGAACGTACCGGCCGGGCGCTCGAGAGCACACGCGATTGCCGCAGCGTCACCGGACTCATGGCGGTGCAGAATACGTGGCTGCTCGATTTCGCGCGCGACTACAGCGAACAGACGACACGCGTCGCCGAAATCATGCGCGGGACCACCGAAGAAAGCGCCAACGCCGCATCGGAAGCGTCAGCGTAAGAACACCATCGTCTTCCTTCCCCACGCGTCCCGCGCGGGGCAGGAGGACGACGGAAATCTTCCTCCCCCGTCCACGAAGTGGATGGCGGGAGGTGGATCGCACGGACATCAGTCCGTGCGAGACGGTGGGGGCCCTTTGCCCGCGGAAGGCCCCTTCCGTCACGCAACGCTGCCGCGTTGCGCGCCACCTTCCCCACGCGTACCGCGCGGGGCAGGAAGAGAAGCGATTGCGTATTGGTGCGCCTCCTCCCCCGTCCACGAAGTGGATGGCGGGAGGTGGATCGCACGGACTGCAGTCCGTGCGAGACGGTGGGGGCAGTGTTGCCGGCAAGAGGCCCCTTCCGTCACGCAACGCTGCTGCGTTGCGTGCCACCTTCCCCACGCGTTCCGCGCGGGGCAGGAGGAACGGGCAGGAAGGAGACAGTTACGGTTTCAGGAGGGAAATCTTCATGTGGCCGGCGCTACAGCGATGTTCGCTGCCGTCGCCCACCACATAGACGCTGACATCGACCGTGTGGTCGTTGAGATCCGGCACGGTGGGAATGCGCACGCGCACCGAGTCTTTCAGAATCTGTTCGTCGGTCGCCAGCACCTTGGCATAGCCGGTGCTTGTCTCGCCCGGCATGGCGGAAATCGTGAGGACGACGCGCACGTCGGAATCGGCAGGGCGGTGCTGCACGGCATCGCAGGCGATCGCGATCTGGTCGCCCGGGGTAACATTGGGCACCACTTCATCGCCGCTCGACAGATAGGGCGTGATGCTGTTGGACAAAAGGCCCGTGTTCGCACAGGCCGGTGAAACCGCGGCCAGCGCCAGAAGAGCGGTATAACCTGTAAGCCTTCCCATCCTCCTGCTCCTACCGCGTGCTGCGGTTGTGCCTGGACTCGCCCGACACCTTACGCGCCTTGACAGCGCTTCCCAATAGGGTTGGCGCGGTGCCTGCGGCAGGGTCTTGCCCCGGAGCGGGGCAGGGTGCTTGCCATGCCTGCTGCGGATCGGGGTAGCCGCGCAGCCGGCATCGCTCCGCGCCGGGAGGCCGCGATCCTGTCGGGCGAAGCAGGATCCCCCGGTTTCTCTCAACAATCACTGCCTGTGCCCCCTCAGCGCGCGCATCACAGGGGCAGGGCGCCGGCAGCGACACTGCCAAAAGCGACCCCTCCTGGAGCCGATAATTTTCCCCCGGATGCCCGGAGCGATCGTATCTTTCACGCGATCGTGAAGCTGCGCGTAACCCTATTTGGCGCAACGTCGACCCGGGGCCGCCTCACCTGCTTCGGACGAAGCCGTGATAATTGCCGTCCGAGTCGGTGTACCAGCCGGCGATGTCGCCCTTGCGGTTGATGCTGTTGGCGTAGGTGCCGCTGGCGCCTGACACGTCGAAGCTCGTGACCGTACCGTCGGCCGTGCGCACGAAGCCATGCGCAACGCCGCTTGAGTCATCGTAGTAGCCGGCGATGTAGCCCTTGTCGTTGATGGTCTGCGCCACGGTGTACACGGAGCCTTGCGGATCGAAGCTCGTGAGCGTGCCGCCCGCGCTGCGGACAAAGCCGTGGTTCTTGCCGGACGCGTCGCCGTAATAGCCTGCGATCGTGCCGGCCACATTGATGCCCTGCGCGAAGGTGCCGTTGGCATCGCCCGGCGCATCGAAGGGCGTGATCGTGCCGTCGGTCGCGCGCACGAAGCCATGCCAGATGCCGCCGCCGTCGCCATAGCGTCCAGCGATCACATCGGAGGCGTTGCCGCCAGTCGGGAACGTGCCATAGACCTCGCCCGTCACGTCGAAACTGGTGATCTTGCCGGTGGCCACGCGCAGGAAGCCGTGCGGCACGTCGACATCGTCATACCATGCACCGGCGATGTCGCCGGCGGCGCTGATGCTTCCGGGATAGGTGCCGTTGGAAGCGCCTTCGACGCGGAAGGTCTTGATCTTCCCCTTGGCCGTCCGGGTGAAGCCCGGGAAATTGCCGGCCAGATTGCTCCAATAGCCCGCGACGATGCCCTTGCTGTTCAGGCCGTAGGCGGCGGTCACCTGGGAATTGTGATGCGCAAAGGTCGCGATCGTGCCGTCGGCGGCGCGGACGAACACATCATTGGTCTGGGTTGTGGGGTCATACCAGAAGCCCGTGATCGCGCCCTGGTCGCTGATGGTCCACGCGTATGTGTCGAGCGAACCCGGCGGATCGAAAGTGGTGATCTTCCCTCCGGCCTGGGCGGATGCTGCCACGAACAGACAGCCCATGGCGCAGGCCGCGGACAGGAAAGAGCTTTTGATCCGAACCATCTTGATCCCCCGTGCAAAGCGCCCGCCTTGTGCGGCCGCGCCCGACACTCTAGCGCCACCGCAGTACAAAGCACAGCATGTCGGTAAGGCTCAGCTGGATATCCGGCGGATATCGTGCGATGGTTTCTGGCTGCTCTGGAGCCGATGACCGTGAAAGCGAAGATTGCCCGTTGGGGAAACAGTCTGGGCGTACGCATTCCGCGCGATATCGCGGGTCGCGTCGGCTTGTCGGAGGGCTCCAGCGTCGAAATTGAAGCCAGGAACGACCGGATCGTTCTGTCGCGGGCAAAGCCCCGCTATAGGCTGGATGATCTGCTCTCGGGCATGACGCCGCGTGCCATGCGGACGGCGTTCGACTGGGGTCCTGAAAAGGGCCGCGAAGTGATCGAAGAATGAGCTATCGGCCGGAAGCCGGGGACCTCGTCTGGACCGATTTCGATCCGCGCGTTGGCCGGGAACAAAGCGGAAGGCGCCCGGCACTTGTCATCTCGCCATCAGCATTTTGGCAGGCAAGCGGCTTCCTGATTGTCTGTCCTGTAACTTCGAAGATCCGCCCATTTGGAACCAGCGTCGTATTGCCGGACGGCCTGCCGGTGTCCGGCGAAATCCTGACGAGTCACGTGCGCAGTATCGATACAGGGGCGCGTCCCATCGCATTTGCGGGCGCGGCCGCGCCGTCAGATATTCTCGCCGATGTGCGCGCAAAACTCGCGGCATTAATCGGATTGTGACGGAGGCTAAGAACGCGCATGTCGGTCCATCGCTTGAGCAATGTCGATCCCGACGAAGGCTTTGGGCTTCCGGCGTGGACCTATTCCGATCCCGGTTTCTTTGCGGCCGAGATGGAGCGGGTGATCCGGCCGTCGTGGCAGATCGTCTGCCATGAAAGCGATGTCGCGAAGCCCGGCCATTGGCACACGCTCGATTATCTGGGCGAGAGCGTCGTCGTCCTTCGCGGACAGGATGCGAAGCTGCGCGCCTTCACCAATGTCTGCCGCCATCGCGGCTCGCGCCTGCTCGACGGAGCCAGCGGCTGCGCGCGGCTGATCGTCTGCCCCTATCACGCCTGGACCTACAATCTCGACGGATCCTTGCGCGGGCTGCCGCTGCGCGAGACCTATGGCGAACTCGATCCGGCGAAGCTCGGCCTTGCGCCCGTCGAGCTCGAACTCTTCCAGAGCTTCGTCTTCGTGCGGCTGAAAGGCGGCGGCCCGTCGGTCGCCGAAATGATGGCGCCCTATGCGCATGAATTCGAGGCCTACCGCTTCACCGATCTGCGTGCCATCGGCCGCGTAACGCTCCGGCCCCGCAAGGTGAACTGGAAGAATGTCGGCGACAATTATTCCGACGGGCTGCACATCGTGGTCGCCCATCCCGGCCTGAAGCGCCTGTTCGAAGACGGCTACGGCATGGAGACGACCGGCTTCGTCGACAAATTGTGGGGGCCGCTGGTCGATCATTCCTCCGCCAATTGGTCCGAGCGCGCCTATCAGCGTTTCCTGCCGGCCGTCGCGCATCTGCCGCCCGAACGCCAGCGGCTGTGGACCTATTTCAAACTGTGGCCCAACATCGCTTTCGACATCTATCCCGACCAAGTCGATTTCATGCAGTGGCTGCCGGTCTCGCCCACCGAAACGCTGATCCGCGAGATCGCCTATGCCCTGCCTGACGAGCGCCGCGCGATGAAAGCCGCGCGCTATCTGAACTGGCGCATCAACCGCCAGGTGAACCGGGAAGACACCACGCTCATCGCCCGCGTGCAGCAGGGCATGGCCTCGGAAAGCTTTACAGCCGGTCCGCTCAGCGAACGCGAAGTGGCGCTGCGTGCCTTCTGCCGCCGCATCCGCACGCTGCTCCCCGAAGCGCGCCGGCCGCACGCGCCCGGGTTCCAGCCGCCGCCATCGGTCGTGCCGTAAAGGGCGCCCCCATCCGCGTCGCGGACGGGAATAACATCCCTTGATGAAATCCGCCGTGCCCAAAGCTCTTACCGTCTGCGCCGCGGCCGGATCGCCGCCGGAATCGCATGTCCGATCGGTGATGAAGGCGGCGAAGTCCGGGACGCGCGCGAGCACGGGCAGGGGCATTGGTTCTGTCACCCAAACATGTACTCTCAATCAATCTGGTACAAAATATCCGTCAGGCCAGCACTCGACGTTGCCTCTGGAGTAGTGGATGCCTCGGGGCCTGCGCCTCAAGATAAAATCTGCTAGCTGAAAAAATGCCAAAGCACCTGCGAATTGTGTTAGGTGTCTGTCTGCTCCTGGTCGCGGCAGCAATCCTGCTTTTTGTGGTGCGTCTGGAAGTAGCAGGCCCAGATGCCGTGTTTTCCATTCAACTAACGGGGCTCATTTTTCTCGCGTTGGTTTCGATCCGCGTGCCACTGGTGGATACCGCAGTCAGCGACCATCCTGCATGGTTTGTATCGACGGGCTTATCAGGGGCCGCATTTTCACTTTATTGGCTAATTACCAAGGTTTCTTTGAATGTGCCCACAACAGTGCCTTCAAGTTCAAGGGCGTCACTTTTTCTTGCGACAGGCGGCCTAATTCTTGCCCTTGTAATCGCGGGAATGCCAATTTGGCGTTACATCTCCAGGCTCAGGACTCATTGATCGATCCAGAAGATGGTGGTTGCTGCGATGCAGGTGCCCGAGAAGAAGGTGCGAGCCTGAATACGGTCTGCTGCGCCGCCGCCGGATGGCCGCGAACCCGCAAGCGCATTTCGGACCGGCAACGAAAGCCGCGAAAGTTTTCAGGCGCGCGAGCACGGGGCCACGCTGACCAGTCCATCGTCCCGGCCCCCGATGAGCGCGCGCACGCATGACCATTTCCAGTCATCGGCACGGGCGACCACACGCGCCCGCGCGGGATTGAGCGCCACATAGCGCACCGCCGCGAGGCACATTCCCGTTGCCGAACGTTTTTACCTCGCGGCCGAGGCCGCAAGCGCCAAAGCCGGGATGACCTGCAAAAATTGTTATTGACATCGGTGTCTACATCATGAATCCGTTTCCGGCCGGGTTCCACGGTGGGGCTCGCGCTTGCAACAGCAACAGGGGGACTTCCCATGGCACCGATGCCAGCTTTCGAGAGTGCGCTCAGGGTTTCGCTTACGAAGCGGCCGAAAGGAATGCTGCGTACCACCTGCTATCTCGCGATTTCCATGTCCGTTTCCCTTTGCGCCGCTCATGCCGGCACCGGGGGATTCAAGGTGCTTCACACATTCACGGACGGAAACGATGGCGCCTTCCCCGAGGCCAATCTGCTCGTGGACTCCGGAAAAATTTATGGCAATGCCGCTTTTGGCGGCACGTCGGACAAAGGTGTGCTGTTCCAGGTCACACCCAAAGGAACCCAAACCGTCCTCTATAACTTTACCGGCGGAAGCGACGGTGCCTATCCGGAAGCGGCCATGATCGCGGACAAGGACGGCAACCTGTACGGCAGGACCATCGGAGGCGGAGCCTATGGGTATGGCACCATCTTCAAGGTTGCTCCCGGCGGCGCGGAGACAACGCTTTTTGCCTATACCGAACTCAACAACGGCAATGCCGGACTGACCGGGTTGATAAGGGATGGGAAAGGCAATCTCTATGGGGCCGACGACCAGAGCATTTTCAAGCTCGCGCCCGATGGGACGGAAACCATCCTTCATACCTTCACGGGCGCCGACGGCGAGAATCCGAATGGCGATCTTTTCCGCGACAAGGCAGGCGATCTGATCGGTACCACGCACAATGGTGGCGCGGCCGACAAGGGCGTCGTCTTCGAGATATCGGCCAGAGGCAAAGAATCGACCCTGTACAGTTTCCAGGGTGGAGACGACGGTTATGCGCCTGACAGCGGCCCGGTGGCGGATGCCGCGGGAAATTTCTATGGCACCACCTATACCGGGGGAAGCGCCAACTGCGGAATCGTCTACAAGCTTGCTCCCGATGGGACCGAAACCGTCTTCCATACCTTCGCCGGCGGCGCATCAGACGGCTGCAATGCGCAGTTTGGCAAGCTGGCCATCGACCGTGCCGGCAATCTATATGGCATGGCCATGTTTGGTCACGGGACCGGCTGCAACGGCCCCGGTTGCGGCATCGTCTACAAGCTTGCGCCGGACGGCACTGAAACGGTCCTTTATGCCTTCACCGGCGAAAACTCGATCGGGGACGGGTACTGGCCGAACGCAAACGTCGTCGACGACGGGAAGGGCGAGCTTTACGGTGCGACGTGGACCGGCGGCACGAAGAATTACGGTGTCGTCTTCAAGCTGAAAGAATAGATTTTCTCGCAACAGAACCTCCGGCCAGGCCCCTGTCATTCAGGGGTCTGGTGTTTGTCCGGAGAGATTTTCGTGGAGATCGCCTCGGTCGAATTCCCGCGAATTCTGGCGTGCTGTGCTGGCGGCTTGTCGATCTGGAATAGAGGAATTCGCCGTCTCGCAATCGCGATTACGAATCGGCCGCGAGTTCCGGGCCAGGATGGTGATCCTGGCCGCAGAAAAGGGCGGCCAGGATCGGCATCGTCTACTGTGATACCAGGCGGTCTGCCGCTGATGTGCCGGCTATTTCCATGAACTGATTTCCCGACGTATCGTAGAATTTGGCGTCGAAATTTCCCGAATAGCTGTTGCCGTCTTTGCTGACCTTGTTGGTCTGGGTCATGTTGAGTGTGCCCTGCCAGTTATTGTTCAGGTCGTAAAGCCACGTCACATGTGTTTCGAGGTCGACTGTTTTGCCTGTCAGTTTCCAGGTGCCAATGCAAATTGGGCCGGTAGCGGGCGGCAGGTTGCCGAGTTCCGTCTCTGCGCCGTCCGTATCCCACTGATCGAAGCTTTCAAGAAACAGCGTGCCGTCGCTTGCAGTATGAACGACATGCCAGAGACCGACGATCGACGCTCGCGATGCCCCATGGGCGGAGTTGCGCGCGAGCATCGCGGCGGGAAGAGCCATGGGTTGGACGTGCTTTCCGAAGTTCTTGCCAAGCAGGGGATTGCAGGCCTGGGCTGAAATTGTACTCGCCGCGAGCGCAATGAATCCCACCGCGGCGGCAGCTAAACGTATCATGTGTATACTCCTTATTGGCCAACGCCGACCATCGGCGCCTTTCGCGAGCGGCATTTTTCGCGCCGAGCGATACGGGATCCTTTAGTGACCTGGGATTTCCATCCGCAGAGCCCATCGCCTAGAGTGTAGCGGCGCGGGCGTGCCTGCCTGCGGGGGCGCTATTGATGATTCCAGCTTTGTTTGGATCCGTTGCCCTCTTGCGCGAGCCGTGCCTCTTCGCGCATCGATTTGGCGCGCGCATGCCTGGTGTCGAAAGGGTTGGGGACCGATCGATTGCCGATTTTTCGCCGATCTCGAGGGCTGGCCGATGAATTTCGACCGGAATTCCTCTCCGGCGGGGGCACCGATTGATCTGGCGCGACAATCCGATTTTGCGTTCGGAGCGATCACGGTGCGCCCGTCGCTGTGCCGGGTCATCGCAAATGGACAGGAGGAAGTCCTTCAGCCCAGGGTCATGCAAGTCCTGGTGGCACTGGCGCGCGCAGAAGGAGCTGTGGTTTCGCGCGACCAGCTGATCGAGCAATGCTGGGGCGGCCGGATCGTGGGCGACGACTCCATCAACCGCTGCATCGCGAAGGTCCGTCTGCTTGCGGAAAACGGGAGCGCGCGGTTGTTCGAAGTAGAGACGATACCGCGCGTCGGCTATCGGCTTAAGCAACTGCTTTTGGAGCGGTCGTCTGATTGGTCCACGGCAGACCCAGACCTCCAATCCCACCTCGCCCCATCGGCGGATATTCGCGTTCAGCCTTCGAAGTCTCTGCGTTGGACCACTACAGGTCGCGGACTTGCAGCGCTGCTCGCAGGAGGAGCAATCGTTGCCGCCGTCTGGGTCTTCCAGTCAGCGGCACCCGAGCACTGGACCGTGGCCCGTTCAGAAGTGCTTATCGCAGACTCGCTGATCGACATGTACCCGGCGATTTCGCCTGACGGGGCGATGATTGCGTGGTCGGCGGGAACAAATAAGCTCACCCGGCAGATCTACTTGCGCCGGATCGCCGGCAGCGATCCGCTGCGGCTAACCGACGATGCCTATGATGATACCTCTCCAAGCTGGTCCCCAGATGGTACCCAGATCGTTTACGCCGCCTTTAGGAAAGGAGAGCCTTGTAGGCTGTTCATAACTCCCGTTCCTGCCGGCTCGCCGCGTGAAGTGGGCCGTTGTCAGATGGACGAAAAAACGAGTGTGTCGTGGTCCCGGTCCGGCACCGAGCTGTTCTTCATCGACAAACCGAATCTGAGAAGTCCAGATCGGATCATGCGGTTCTATCTGGCAAGCGCTGGCCGTGGACAATTGACCTATCCGCCCGCGACCAGCCTGGGCGACGGGGATTTCTCGCTTTCTCCCGACGGCCGCTGGATCAGTTTCCAGCGCCAGATCAGCGATCTCGTCAACCATCAGATCCTTCTCGATCTTCGCACGGGCGCCGAACGCGTCATGATCCGCAATGCTGACGATTACGGAAAGGCATGGTCTGAAGATTCGCGGACGCTTTTCTTCGGCGCCGAATTTGGAAAGGATTTCGCACTTTGGGCGCGTCCTATCAATGGCGGCCAACCAAGTCGAATCCTGTCCAGTCCGGAAGAGATGGGGCGCCTTTCCTCTGGCGTCCATGGTTTGCTGGCCGTTGAACTTCATCAGTTCTATGACACCCTTGCTCGGGCGCCAGCCGCGCAAGGCGGCCCCCAGCTGCTCGTCCCCACCCGTGGACAAGATTATTCGCCCGACATTGCACGCGACGGAGCGATAGCGATGGTGGCCGATCGGCCTGGGGGTGTCGGACTGTGGGTGATGCCGAGAGGCGGCAACTTTCGAAAACTCGCGACGATCGACGCCCAGTCCGCGCCCTATAGCGAGCCGCGCTGGTCTCCCGATGGCTCGCGCATCGCCTTCGGCGCTCCAATCGGCCACACTTTCGCAATCCGCATTGTTACGTCGGAAGGCTACGAAATCGCCCCCATCGTTTTTCACGGCAGCTCGATCAATCCGCCAGCATGGAGCACCGACGGCCGCTCCCTCATCTTTCCGGGGCGCGATGCGCAGGGGTGGCGACTCTGGCGCGTCGATCTCTCAAAGCCGAGCGTTATGAAGCCGATCTCGGGGGCTGGGTGGCAGTATGTCCGTACACGGAACAACGAGCTCTATGGTGTCAGGGACGACGAAGCCGGTGTCTGGCGCATTGATGGCTCTCCGCGAAGGATTACGCCGAAGCCCAGCCCCGACGTGCCCTACCAATGGGCTGTCACAGGAGATGAGATCGCCTATGTGGACGACTCGCTTGGCGACAATCGACAAATCCTGGCCCAATCGATTCACGGCGGCCCTGTTCGGGTAATGGCACGAGTTCCCGGCTATTTTTCAGGTGCTGGCTTCGCCATTGACCCTACATCGGGGTCAATAATTTATGCGACGATATTCGCCCAGGAAAACGATATCGAGATGCTCCGTCTTATACGGAATTGATCCATAAGCCGCGCGGTCCATGTCTTTTTTTGTTCTGGAATTTCCGGGACGTGAATTTATGTCCTCTCCTCCGGCGCCACTTCCGCGGGGACCCTTGCCCGCCGCCGCAAGCGATACCCACCAAATCCGTCTGCTGTGACAGATCCCACTCCGACCACAATCTTCCCCGACTTAATCATTCCTGACCGTTGCGCTGGAATTGCTGAAATACTCCGAGCCGATCCGTGATCTGCCAATGTCCGGTCAGACGACCCTCGCTGTCGAACGTATAGACCGTGGCCCCCGACATGCGGATTGCCCGGTTGGTTGCCGGGAAGCCTGGCAGGTCGCCCCGATGCGTGCCGTTCCAAAGCCATGTCATCACGACACTGTCGCCATCGGCGAACAAGCCCTGGATATTGAACCGCTGGTCGGGAAAGGCCGCCCTCGACTTCCAGACCCGATCCTTGAACCCGGCGCGATCGAGGGTTTTGCCCTCCCAGGGGTCGCCCGGATCGTGGCGGATCGTGTAGGTCTCCGCGATATAGACATCAGCCGCGTCCGCATCGCCTTCGTCCCAAACTTGCCGGATGAAAGCAGCAAGCCGCTGCTTGCACTGGTTGGCGGCTGTCATGATCGTTCCTCATTGGGGTTGGGTCGGCCATGCATTATGTACCGTCGCAAAGGGCGAATGATGTGGCTGGCCGCAATGTTACCACACCTCTTCGCTCACAGCCGTGGCCTCTGCCTACGCCCGTGCCTGCGTTGGCGCAAAGCAATGCGCAGAGGTCGCCCCGGGGCGCAACACATCAGCACGAGATTCCATCATTGGTGCGGTTTAGAAGCCCGAGCTGACCTGGAATGGCCGAAAGTCCCAGGACATATCTGCAAACGCTTGCCACAGACGGTAACGTGGATGAAATTGGTGGAACCATGGAGGGCCATACGAACAATGCCTGTTTCTTCAATGCGCGGCAGCGTCGTTTGTCGAGATTATTTGATGATAAAAATGCGCTTTGCCCCGGTCGTCGTGGCAACATTGGTGTCATTGACCAGCCACGCAAGCGCAGTTCAGAAAAGCGGTCGGGATCCGGAAGTGGAAGCCACCGTTCAAGTGGCACTCAACGCAGCGCAGTCGGGCGATATAAAGACCTTGCGCAATCAGTACGCGTCCGACTGTGTTTTTGTTGATGAGTTCGCACCCTTTCGCTGGTCTGGCCCGAAGGCGCTCGACGCGTATTTCGCTAGCGCCGCCCGAATGTACCAGGAAACGCATCATGGCAACGTGAAGATGAATGTCGGCCGCCCGACATATATTTATGTTGCGGGCAATCAAGCTTACATCAGCGAACCATTGACTGAGACGGCCACCCTCCGCGGCAAGCCCTACAATTCCGCGGGCTCGCTCACGTTCACACTGTCTCGTATCGATCATGTCTGGAAGATCACGTCGCAGACTTGGGTAAAGGTTAGCGAGACCAGCAATCCGTATTAGGCTGCGTGGACAAAATGATTGACGCGTGAGTCGAGACTTGATTCAAGGCTGCGGATTCGGGAGTAAGTTCGTGGCCAGAGCGGGAACCGGCGCGGGCATCGTGTAGTGTCGCGACGGATTTGGCGGTGGCATGGCGCGGCTTGGACGGTATTTCATTGAAGGCCAGGCCTTGCATGCGATCCAGCGGGGCAACGACCGCAAGGCGATCTTCTTCAGCGACGACGACCATGTGCGCTACCGCGACTGGCTCGCGGAGGTTGCCGGCCGAAACGGGCTCAAGGTCCATGCCACTGTGCTCATGACGAACCACGTGCATCTGCTATGACAGAGATATCACTCCGACCCCGATCTTGATGATCTTCTCAGAAAGAACGTGCTGGTCAAAGACGCCGCGGGTGGGCGTAGCACGAGCTATTCGCACGCGGAGATTCTGCAATGACCCGCCTTAGCGGCATCGATATGATGTTTGGCGATGACCTATTCGACCATCGCACTGGCTATGTAGTGAATTTCTCGAACAACACCTTCGAACGGCTTTTTGCAGAAGAGCTCGACGTCGAAATCCATAGCGACGTGTTGGCCAGGACGGAAATCCGCCTGCTGTGACAGATCCCACTCCGACCCCGATCTTCCCGACCCCGATCTTCCAAATTTGGTTAGATTGTGATAAACACAAGTCACTCGTCGTTTATTACTCTGGCCGACTGTTCGGGCGGCACAGAAGGGTTTTTGCATGAGCACCAATCGCCGAATTTTAATTGACAACGCAACATTGAGCGGCGTTGAACGCATAATCGGCGTCTCCCAGACGTTAAATCTGAACAATATTGATAACGATATTCTCTGCCTCGAAAAGCTGATCACCGCGATTTTGTTCAGCGACGAACTGATCGGCATCGATGACTACAAGGATGACTTTCGCTCGGCAAGGCTAAAAGACTTCGACTTCATAAAATTCTCGAAGATCGACGAACCTACCTACGCGGCGCTCGCAACAGACGCAGCCGCGTTTGCGCGGAGCATGGCCTTTTCATTCGAAAACTCAAAACCGGCTGGAGATGTCGTCAGTTTTTTCGAGGCCCTCCGGATCGATCCACAGTTGCGATGGGACGCTTGGGTCTCAAGCGAATATCTAACGCTTTCCTTCTTGGTCGAAGACCCAAAGTCCGCACTCTATGAGAGGTCCATTGATAGCGTTTTCCGCAATGAGAACGTTGATCGCAAGCTCGTTGCCGCGGGAACGGATCACCAACCGGCCTTAAGCGTCGCAGGGCGTCCGGAAATCAAGGATGTCAAGGATCTCGTGCGCGCGTTCTCGTCGAACAACGCGCAATACGCGGGTGTCGATGGGAAAAGCGCTCTGGACCGCATGACATTCGGTTATGGCTGGGCTGCCGAGCGGGCACATTTCTATAATGCAGTCGCGCACATGGAAGCAGCTGACGCCTATTTGGCGCCCCTTCGCGACGCCTTTTGCGAAAGCTGTTGTCGGATCGATTACCGCTCGCAGGTGATCGGCTTGCTCGAAACGCTAAAGGCGAACGCGAAGGAGACGCTATCGTCCATTCTTGAGCCTGGCGGGCAGGCAAGGTTTGTAGTGCGCTTACCCTTTTTTACGAGCTATATGATTTCGAGGACCGATAATTCACGGCAGTGCATTGATCTTGCTCTTTCAATGCGCAACGCAAGCGAATTTCAGGATTGCCGGACTATTTTTCACAACCTCGATCATCTGTCGGCAGCGGATAGGGTGCAAGAAATCAATGGGATTTTGAAATACTTAGATCAGTCGTGCGCCAACCTCATGAAGAAATACTCCATATCGACGGAAAGCGGCCCGCAGTTTTCCCTATCGCTGGGGCTGACGGGGTTAAATTTGAGCGCAAGCGTGAAACTCAATCAGCTTTTCCGGTCTTATAAAAGCAGACCCTTTTCCCGCGTTTTCCGGAATATCGCACAGGACATGCTCAACGTGGAGCGCCTTGGCGGGCTATATGACAAGATTTGTTCCTTGATTCGGCAGCACCCTGACGCAAATCACCCTGCAATTTCGACGACGCCGAAATACATGGAGTACAAGGGAAATCAGTATGGCCGCCCTGCTACGCTGTAGCGGGGGTGTTGGCTCTTGGCAACGCGAACAAACTCGTTGGGTCAGAGTGGCGCGTTCGGCGTCAGAGTGGGAACTGGCGCGGGCATCGTGGTGCGTCGCAGCGGATTTTGGGTGGCATGGCGCTGCTCGGACGGTATTTCATAGAAGGCCACGCCTTGCATGTGACCCAGCGGGGCAACGACCGCAAAGCGATCTTCTTCAACGATGGCATCCGTCGATGCGTGGCGAGAGTGGTCAAGAGGTTGGGAGCGAAGCAAACTGATCCCGCTGCGGGAGTTGCGGACCCTGCCAGATTAGAAGTCCATCCTGATCATAAGCGTCTACAGCAAGCGCCAGAGCGTTTTCAGCCATCTTTCGAATGAGCGCGGTATCCCGAACGGTGCCGCGCGGGGGATTATAAATGCCGAAGTTCGCGCGTAGACCCAGGCCCGCCACCGCACGCAATACCCCCCAAATTTGCCCGCTGTGACAGATCCCACTCCGACCCCGATCTTCCGTGCTGGCGGAACTCATTTGAACCAAGTCCGCGCATCTCCGGTGAATAGGAAATAAAAGCCCAACGCTTCCACCAGATTAGAGACCAGGAATACTCCAACCGAGGCCATCGGCAACGATGACTGGAATAGCGGGTAACCCCCAGCTGGCACTGAAACCACAAACAACAGGAGCAATACCCATCGCGCCCAATTGCGCCGCTTCCAAACGGCAAGCCTGAAAAGCGGGAAAAGAACGCCTGCACATATCAACACAGTAAAAATTACCCCTTGCAATGCGACGGATATCTCATGGTTGGGCGATTCCATGAGCCACGCTGGCGGCCCTCCAACTAGGGCACTCAAGGCCGCCGACCAATATAACCATGAGAACCGTTGCAAATTTTTTGGCATCTATTCGCCCTTCGCTCGCCCCCGCTCCTCAATATTCCAATTCTGGATCCGCCCCAGTTATTTCAGAAAGGCGAAGCGCGGATACGATGGGGCAAGCGGGGTGGGTTCCCCGAATGGTATCAGGGGATTTTGAGCCTTCCATCGCGGCCCATTCATTGTTCGCTGTATTCAAGGTACGGTTAAACATGTCGTGATCATCGGGGCCGCATTCGGATCGCAATACGAAAGCCGTCACGATTCGAACCGGTGTTCTATGTACCGGCGTTTTTCAGGCGCTCCCGAAAAGCTTCGGCGTCCTCACGCTCAGCCTCGGAGAGTATACTGCCTTCCGCGAGAGCCTTATCGAGGTAACACTTTACCTTTGCGCAGTGACGAGTTCTATCGCGGCCATACCAAAGCCTGGCCAGTTCGAGGTATGCTGAAGCGTCCCCAGCTGTTGCTGCCTTTACAAGCCAGTGCCGTGCCTGGCGAAAATTGCCGAGGTGATCGCGATATTCGGTGCCAATATTTAGCATAGGTACGGGATCACCCGTGCGCGCGGCCTTTCGCCACCAGCTGATCGCAATCATCTTGTTCTCTGGTGTGCCTATCCCGACGGAGTACAAAATTCCGACAGCGCACATGGCGGGAAGATACCCGCGCTTTGCAAGGTCGAGGAGGGTCCTGAAGGGACGCGTCTTACCCCCGCCCTCATATTGGTCAAGAGCGGTAACATAAAGTTTTTCCATTTCTGCGTCAGAAAGCATTGCCGCGATTGTATCTCATCTTTTGCACATTGGCCTGGTTCGACGTAACGAGCGCGCCAGCTCCAACACGTCTGCAAAAGCTTGTAGCATGGTGCTTATGCCACTGGACCAGAGGGCCGCGCAGGAATTGGGTCACAGTAGCACTCTACACCGCTTCCTATCGCCCGCGCGTTTTCCCTTGACATGGTTACCGAAATGGTTATATTGCAGCCATGCGCGGACGGCAGGGCGGAACGTTCGGGCGACGGTTTTCCCTGCTTCAGGGAAAAAAGCAGGGAAAAACAAAAAAATGCCCCGTGTCGATTGCAAAACGTCAATGAAAACAGGACTTAAATGAATTTCACTGCCTGGCAGCAGGGAAAGAGGGTGCGACGTCAAGGGCGGGTTGCACCTGGGCCGCGCGGCGCGATGACCGAAGCGGGTCCGCCGAATTTGGGGCCGGGAAGAACCGCAATGGTCCGCTTGCCGGAAGGCAGGGACGGGGGATGCCAGACGGCAAATCTCCCTGATAACTCCCTGTTATTCCCTGTTCCCGGTGCAGTGACTTCAAAACGCGCAGCAAAATCAGGGTGTTGTCTTTTCGACGAAAAAAAACACCCTGATCATCTCCCTGCTATGCCGCGGCCTGCCGCGGCGCGCGCGACAGGTACCAGAAGCGGCCGCACATCAGCACCGCAGCGACAAGCAGCGCGAAGGCCAAGCCGATCCAGATGCCAAAGCCTTTCATGTGCAGGCCGAACGCGAGCCAGAGACAGACGGGAAAGCCCGCGAGCCAGTAACTCAGGCCCGCAATCCACATCGGCATATGCGCATCCTTCAGCCCGCGCAGACTGAGTGCCGCCACCACCTGCAGACCGTCGAAGATCTGGAACGCTGCCGCGACATGCAGGAACAGCACGGCCAGCGCGATCACATCGGCATTCGCCTTGTCGTCGGCAAAGTAGAGGCTCGCGATTTGGGACGGCCACACGAAGAGCAGGATCGCGGTCAGGCTCATGAAGCCAGCGCCCAGCACCATCGCGGCATAGCCCGCGCGCCGCACCGCTTCGCTGTCGCCAGCACCGGCGGCGAGACCGACGCGCACCGTGGCCGCCATGCCGACGCCGAGCGGCACCATGAAGGTGATCGACGGCACGTTGATCGCGATTTGATGCGCCGCCACCGTCACGGTGCCGAACGTGCCCATGATGAGCGTGGCGGCGTTGAAGAGCATCGCCTCGAACATCATGGTGAGACCGATCGGCATGCCGAGCCTGAAGATCTCGGCGAGGTTCGCCCAATGCGGCCGGTGGAGGCGGCGGAAGATGCGCACGCGGCGCAGTTCCGGCGTGAGCCGGATCACCGCCAGCATGGCCGTGAAGCTGAACACGAAGGTGCTTGCCGTCGCGATGCCCGAACCGGTGAGCTCGAGTCTCGGCAGACCGAAATGACCGAAGATGAGCGCATAGTCGGCGGTGGCATTGAAGACGATGCCGGCCACCATAACCCACAACGAAGCTTTCGGATGCGACAGCGCCGTCGAGAAATTGCGCAGCAGCTGGTAGCCGAGCGTGAAGGGCAGGCCCCAGCACAGCATCGCCGTGAAGCGCGCGGCACCCGCTGCGAGCTCCGGCCTTTGTCCGAGCAACAGCAGGATCGGCTGCGTGCACAGGAGCAGGGCGATCAGCGGAATGCAGAGAAGCCCGATCGACCAGAAACCCATGCGCACCACGGCGCGCACGCCGGCGCGGTCCCAGGGACGTGCGCCGCGGATATGCGCGATCATCGGCGCGAGCGCCGAGACCGGTCCATAGGCGATCAGCCAGGTGAAGAAGAACACCGTGTTGCCGAGCGCCGCAGACGCCAGCGCCGTCTTGCCGACGCGGCCCAGCATCACGACGTCGGTCGTCATGATCGCCATCTGCGCGAGCTGGGTGAACACGAGCGGGAAGGCGAGTTTCGACAGCGCGCGGATCTCGGCGATCCACGCATCGAGACCATGGCCGACCACGCGCGGGCCAGCCTGGGTAAGATCGAATTCGGCAATATCGGACATGATACGGGTCTTTTCTTCAAAGCCCGGCCCGGACAATTCATTCGGGAGACAAAAAATCCCTCCGAAGCACCTGTCCGGGCTCGGGAGGGAGACTTTCAGAACACGCGACTGGTTACGCCTTGTTCTCCTCGCGAGCCGATGCGGCATTGCCGACACCCGGAAGGGTGTTCGGCGGGGCCGACATACGCGTGTTGCAAGAACTGCTTTGCATCAACATCTCGCCTGGTCTGCCGTGAGCCCATGCCCACGGATTGCAGCGGGTGCTACGCCCGCGGCCCGATTCTGTCAACTCATGCGCTACGCGCGTGGTCGTACAGTTTGAGTTCTGGGTCGTGTCCTAACAGGATATTCGCCCAGCAAGCTCGATTGTTATCAACCCTTAAGCCGCAAGTGATCCGAGCCAGCGCCCGCGCCGCTATTTGCAGGCTTGAGAACCGCGAAGGTTTCTAAGCGGCAGGCTTCCTGCGGCGGCGGCGCGCCATGAAGCCGAAAAGGCCCGAAAGACCGGTGCCCAAAAGCGCCAACGAAGCAGGTTCGGGAACCGGAGAAGGAGTAGTAGTGATATCTCCGCCTGTTACAGGGATGAGGTCGTCGTACTTGTGGTCGTCGCACGAATCAATACACCGAACTTCTTCACTTGCGGCAGTAAATATTGAAATTGTACCGCCAGAATCAGTGAGTGGCGAGTTCAAGGCAATCTGAAGCAGGTAAGTACCGTTTGATACGTCGAAACCGGTGCTATAATACTGGCGCAGCCCGGAAAACGTAAAATTTGCCGCCTCAGCTCCGGTTGTTGTTATGCTCATCGCTGAGATATAGTCATGATCGACATCATAAGTGAATGTGCCGGAGACCGTCCCGCCGCCTTTCAAAGTCACGTTCTGGAGGGTCCATTCCACAGCCCCGGGCAACTCCATGGGCGACTTCCCGGCGCCCCCGCCGAATGCAGTCGGCGCCCACCCGGCAGGACCGCCCATTCCAGTGTCGCAAATCCCGTTCTGGCTGTAATTCGCGTTCCGGTAGCTCGCGTCGCTGTTGCACATGTCGGCACTGGCGGCGTTCATGCCCGCCAACATGCCACCCGTCACACAGGCCAGAACCAAGAGCTTTTTCATCGGCAATCCATCCCCTAGAGCGTTCCACGTCTTGGTTGAATCGATATGGGATTCCCAGGATTGAGCGAGTCTGATTCAAGATGCTGGCTGGTTAGGAGGCTGGCATCTGATGGCAGGACCTCTTTCGAATGATCTTCGCGAACGCGTCGTTGCCGCCGTTTTGGGCGGCGAGAGTTGCCGATCGGTAGCTTTGCGGTACGAGGTTGCGGTGTCGTCTGTCGTGAAGTGGTCGCAGCGGCAGCGCGCGACCGGCTCGGTATCGCCGGCCAAGATGGGCGGTCATCGCAAGCCCGTCCTTGAACCCCATCGGGCCTTTATCGTGGAGCGGCTTGAGCGAACTGCGCATCTGACGCTGCACGGGCTGAAGGACGAACTGGCGGCGCGCGGGGTCAAGGTCTCGCACAATGCGGTTTGGCTGTTCCTGCGGCGCGAGGGGCTCAGCTTCAAAAAAAACGCTGTTCGCTCTTGAGCAGACACGCACCGACGTTGCGCATCGGCGCCGGCGCTGGCGATCATGGCAGGATCGGCTCGATCCGCAGAAGCTCGTCTTCATCGACGAGACCTGGATCAAGACCAACATGGCGCCGCTGCGCGGCTGGGGACCAAAAGGCAAGCGCCTGCGCGGCTTTGCTCCGTTTGGCCATTGGCGCACCCTGACCTTCCTCGGCGCGCTACGCTGTGACCGGCTCGCCGCGCCTTGCGTCTTCGACGGACCGATCAATGGCCAGTACTTCCGCGCTTATGTCGAACAGCAACTCGTACCGACCTTGAAGCCGGGCGACATCGTCATCATGGACAACCTCGGCAGCCATAAGTCGGCCGCGGTCCGCCAGTTCATCAGAGCCGCCGGCGCAAGGCTCTGGTTCCTGCCGCCTTACTCGCCCGATCTCAATCCCATCGAGCAGGCCTTCGCCAAGATCAAGCATTGGATGCGAGCTGCTCAACGGCGCACCGTCGCCGACACTTGGCGCCACATCGGAAAGCTCATCGACACAATCGGCGCTGACGAATGTGCCAACTACATCGCAAACGCTGGCTATGCTTCCACCAAAACTTGAAACGCTCTAAGGACCAATTGGATACGGGCGGACAAGAATAATGGGATGCTTGGAACAATATTCACCGGTCGACACATTCATTCTGGCGAGCCAGCTATAGGTGAATATCGGTCATTACCCTGCGCCGTCGCAACATCGATCTGACGCAGCAAAGTTTCGATCTGCTAGGGACTGAACTTCTTCTTCGGCACGACAAAAACTCCTTTCCCAAAACGGTTTCTAACATTCTGCCTGGTGCAAAAAGAGCCAGTCAGGTCAAGCGCCGAACGACGCATCCGCTGCATGGCTGTCCGGCGCAGAATGAGATTGCGTGTAGACAACGCTGTATCATACCGCAAAACACCTGTGGAAATCGGGAGAGTGTCAGCGCAATGGTGTAACCTCGATGTTGCTGCTCAGCTCGCCTCCTGCTGTTGTAACCGAGATTTTTCCCTTGGCGGCGAGAGGCGGCAAGCGCGCCTCCATGTAGGTATCCGACACAACGCGGAACACTGTTTTCGTTCGGCCGAACGAGACCTCTTTTGCATGGCTGAAGTGTTGGCCAAGAATGCCCATCCATTGGCCTGGCTTTGCCGCAGGAAGAAGCGGTCGTACGAATGGTGCCTGGTTCAGCTCGGCAACATAAAAAGCGCCGCCGCCTTCATTATTGTCCGGACCTTTCATGGTTAGCCCGTAAAAGATGCCGTTCGTGTGCAGAAGCAAAGGTGAGTTCGCCTCGCACCCGTTCTTTATCGGTTCTGGCTCGCAGCCGGTTGGAACGCCGAACTTGCTGTAGAGGTCGCTGTAGATCCCTGCCGGCGTGATCGCATAAAGGCTCTCCGGACCGAAGCCGCCCCCGATATAGTCTGTGGATACATCATAGAGATTTCCATCGCTTCCGATCGTGAACGGAAAATCGGGGAACGCAGCTTTGTCGGTCTTCTTTGCGAAGTTGTGAAGCGTGCTAAGCGTCCCGTCGGACGCAAGCTTGTAGATCGTGCCGTTGTTGTGCGGTCCGCCCAGTGTCGTCTGCCCATATAAATCGCCGTCCAATTCGACCACGCCCGTGTAGGTGCCGTAACGCTGCTGGAAGCTGTGAAGAATGGTGACAGCGCCGGCGGGGGTAACTCGATAGACAGTTCCGGAGCTTTTGCTGCTGCCGCCACCGTCTGTTGTTCCATAGAAATTGCCGTCGCTGCCCAGCGTCAACGGCTCGGGATAACCTTCCTCGGTGCCTCCGATCGAAGGAAGGGCGCCATCATGTACCCCGCCCGCAAAAACGTGAATGGTTGTGTAATTGCCGGCCGGAGTGACCTTGAACACGGTGCCGAAGGGGTTGGCGTTGTCGGCTCTCGTGGTGCCGTAGAAATTGCCGTCGGTCCCCAGAGTGAGGCCGCTCGGCTTTTCTGAGTTGCCGTTGCCGAACGCCGGCCAAGTATAAAGGATCGTGAATCCATTCTGCTGCTGGCTCGGATCGAACCGGAAAACGATCCCGCTTGCATTTTCGTTGCCGTTCCAAATCCAACAGGTGCCGTACAGCAGACCGTCCGTACCAAGTGCCATGCCGCTGTAGCACTCGGCTCCCGCTTCCGTTTGCAATTGGCTATTCCAGAGCACCGCTTCGTTGCCCCCCGGCGAGATCTCGAAAATCTCTGAATCGTTATAGTTTTCCACCCCGTACATGTTGCCATCCTGGCCCTGCACCAGTGCGCCGCCCGGAGCGTTTTGGGAAACCGCGAAATCAAACAGATACTTCACCTTCACGCCGTGACTGGGGTGCGCGCAGGCCGCCGAGACCATGATCATCGCTGCCGCGGTTGCGCCCAACAGCCCGGTAATATGCGCCGCTCCGCGGCTTTTCGTGAACAAGAGCATCTCAGTCTCCATGCGCGGTGACGGTCGGTGGTCGTTGCAGACCGCATGAGGTTTGCAAATCCTTCTCCTGGCCGCCTCATGCATATGGATGAGATTTCGTGTTATTTTGCCGTCCGGCCAGGGGGTATCGGGGGGAAGGGCATGGAAGAGCAGTTGCTCGATCTGATCTATGAGGCGGCGGTCGAGCCAGACCGCTGGCCGGCTGTGTGTGAACGCTTCGCGGACGTTATGGGTGGAGGCGTCGCGACGCTCACGTTCCGCAACCATGCGACGGGAGAGGGAGCAGGCATCGCATCACGCATTTGCCGGTCCGAGCTTGACCGCGTCTGGGGGTATTTCGCCAAACGAAATCCATTGCTGAAAATCACCGATCTGCCGGCGCGCCCGCGTGTGTTGACGGACGAGGAGAAGCTTCCGAAATCCGAACTGGTTCGAACCGAGTACTACAATGACTTTCTTCGGCGCAACGGAATGCATTCGTTGCTTATGGCGCGATTGATCGTCGGGGACGACACAAGCGTTGTCCTCAGTGTCGGGCGGGCGGCAGGACGGGACACCTTCGGCCAGCGGGAAGTAGAAATTGCCAACCGTTTTCATCCCCATCTCATGCGTGCGTACCAGCTTGCGAACCGGCTCACCGGAATGCGTGCTGTCGACGCGGGGTTAAGACAGGTGGTGGAACATGCATCGTCCGCGACGATGCTTGTCGATGCCGCAGCACGAGTCCAATACGCAAATGCCGCCGCAGAGGCATTGTTAACCACCGGTTCGGGATTGTCGCTCAAGCGCGGCGCACTAAGAGCCTCAACCGATGAGGCTGCACGGCAGCTTCGCGCTATCATTGCCAAGGCTGCGGCAGGAAGCGGCGAACGCTCTAGCGGCGCGATGTTGCTTGAGCGGCTCGGCAAACGGCCGCTTTCGGTGATGGCAAGTCCGTTGCTCAAAGAAAGTGGTCCACTTTTCGGCCATCGATCCACAGTGCTGGTCTGCGTCAACGACCCAGAAAAGCAGCCGCGCGCGTGCGACCAACGCCTGCGGCGGTTGTTCGGTCTCACAGCAGCCGAAGGCCGCCTCGCGGCACAATTGCTGAATGGAATGGATTTGAGAACCGCATCGAGACTGTCCGGTATTAGCTTCAATACCGCACGGACCCATCTTGCGCACATCTTTCATAAAACTGGTGTGACGCGACAGAGCGGGCTTATTCGACTTCTGACGATCTGCACCGCGGATGTCGGCACTTCTTAAACCGCGCAAATTTCGTCGCCGCTAATGCTTTCGCGGTGTCGCGGCCGTTATTTGATCCGAGCCTTGTGATAGTGCGGTCAAACGAGAACAGACCTCGTTTCGGCAAATGCGTGCGTCCAGCGCCAAACGAGTTCAGAGCTATTGCTATTGCCACCGTTCCGGTGTTGACGGGCAATAGTGTACAACAAGCCAAATGCACCAATGAAGCAAGGCGTTAGCTCGGCCTTGTGAGGTCCATAAATCTTATACCCGTTGACGTGCGCTCCGGAATTGCCCCACTCAGATGCTTAGCAGGCTGTTGAAGAAATAGCAGATTTGGGGTGCGATTTCGCGGTCTCGGCCCAAGGATGAGTGCGGCGTGTTCCCGCTTCATGCTGTTTGTGCCATCAGCTTTGGCAATCGGATCAGGTCGTAAGCTGCGGCTGTAAGGCTGAAGTGCCAGGCGACCTTTTCCCAGCTTCGGTATTTCGGTTTTCGTATGCCTCCGATAGCCTTCATCCAGCCAACGCCCTCTTCGATGCGTTTTCGGATGCGCTGACTGACATCGAAGCCTCGATGGCGTGTCGTACGGTGGGCGACGGTGGAACGGCGGGTCGTGTTCTGTGCGATGTGTGGCGTCACGTTGATCTCACGCAGTTCCATGACGAAGTCTGCGGCGTCGTAGCCTTTGTCGGCTCCAAGCGTGGCCAGATCCTGCAATTACGGGACGCGATTCATATTTTCAAAGGCGATTTGCTGAGCGAGGTCGCGCCCCTTTCGAGGCGCGGCGCGCGCGCTGCTTCTGTGATTCCGCCTTGATGATCATCGCGCTCTTCGCGCTCGGATCGAGACGCAGCTTATCGAGCGTCACCGCGGCCGCGATCAGCGCCCCGATGTCCGGGCAAAAGAAGGGGACAGGATATCACGTCCCTGTTTGGTTGCGCGCAGATAGGTGTCCACGCCACCGACGAGGGCAATTGGCTCTGACTCAATTCGAATTTCGCCTCGACCGGAAACTCAGCCGCGACCAGATATAAACCGTTGTCAAAGGAAATAATCCCATTAACAATAATGCCAAGCTGAGCCGAAATCTCGCTGTTGATACAAACCAGGCAATAACTGTCGCAAGTCCACAGCCAATAACAAGACAGCCAGTGACTACCCACCAGAATTGGAACGGGTATTTATTCATTGGGATGAATGGCGTGGACCAGCTATAGCGCCTCGACCAGTCAATAGTATCGAACCGCTGCAGACCAAGTAGCCATCCCAGAGCAACGACCGAAATGCATGGCCCCGCAACTAACCCAAACATCCAGTCAATGTTTGTCTTTTCAAGAGGCAGAAGAAAAACTACGGCACCATCAGCACCCGCTAATGCTACACTCGCAAGCCCCCATAGAAGCTTCATTTGCAGCTCTCAATAATAGCGAGTCCCACCCAGTCTATTGCGGGACGCGATTCATATTTTTAGAGGCGATTTGCTGACCGAGGTCGCGTGGCTTTTGTCGCGCGGCGTGCGCGCTGCTTCTGTGATTCTGCCTTGGTGATCATCGCGCCTTTCGTGTTCGGATCGAGATGCAGCTTATCGAGCGTCACCGCGGCCGAGATCAGCGCCTCGATGTCCGGGCGGTCGAAATCCGCAGCCGCATGCAGCACGACGAAACGCGCCGTCTTGCCCGACCCTTGCAGCAGTTTGTTCGGGTCCGCCTTCTTGAGCTCAGCGCCCTTACCGAATCCCAGCTTCACCGCATCCGGGGTTAGCGAGATCGTGCATACGCCTTCATAGCCGCGTTCGGTCGGGGAATAGGCGATCACGAGCGCGTTCTGGTTCTCGTAGAAATATACGATCTCGAAAAGGCCGGGCAGCCGGGCGCGCAGCTTCGCGCGCAATGCCCTTCCAAGTTTGGCCATCGCGGGCTTGTATTTCGTGAAATAACCGGCGAGCTGCGATTCAGCACTCGTCATGGTGGTCACCTTCTCTGTCAATGGTGGCGGCTGGCCTCGGCTATCTCCTGTCCACGCTCCAGGGCCCGGGGCCGGCGGCGGCGATGTAAAGAAAGACGAAGCAGAAAAGGACCGCGGGTTCGCCGCCATTGAGGACGGGATAGGGGCCCTGCTTCATGTGGAACAGGAAATAGGCGACCGCCATTTCGCCCGACATGAGGAAGGCGGCGTAGCGCGTGAAAAGGCCGATTGTGACGAGCGCGCCGCCAACCAGTTCGATGATGCCGGCCACGCCGAGAAGCGAGGCGAGCTTGAGATCGTCGAACATGGCGACATGGGGAAAGTGCAGCAGCTTGGCGGTCCCATGCTCGAGAAAGAGCAGACCCGATACGAAGCGCAGCACGCTCAGCAATTGCGGCTGCCATTTTTCCAGAAAGCCCATGATGCCCCTCCCGGCTGGTCGCGACGCGCGAGCCTACACCGAGTCGGCGAGGCCGCCGCATGGATGTCGCCGTCCGAGCGGCCGGCTGCCCTTCCTCTGGGCGAGATGACAGAATGCCGAATCAGGTCCATCCGGAATTCGGCCGTGGGCGGGCGCTGCGACGCGGAGCATTGCAGATGATGGTGCAGAGCTGGCTTGCCCTCCTGGCCGCGAGTGTGTTGCTGACGCACCCTTGCGAGGCCGCCGCCCCACCGGCCGAGACGCCCTATCAAGCGTCGGCGGCGGGCTCGAACTGTGCCGGCAAGAACGCGTGCACAATCCAGATGCCTGCCATTCCGGTCTCGCAGCGCGCCACGATCCAGCATGTCTCGTGCAATGCAACCTTCACGAATTTCCAGGCGCTCTATCTCACCACGCTGACGGCGCTGAGCGCGCCGACCGTTGCCGATTCGCTGACCTCGCTCAATTATACGATCAATGCCAATGGGTCGGCGGAAAGCATCGTCGATTCGCCCACGCAGTTTTCCGTGAGCGGCGAGGATACGCCGGTCCTGACACTGGCCGGCAGTGGGCCTTTCGCAGGCGAACCTGCCTGTTTCGTGTCGGGCACGCTCACGCGCACTGCAGGCAAGCTACTGTGAACATGGCCCACGCAGCGGAAGGGGTACGCAGTAGCTTGTGACGCAGGCGCAGCAGGGGCGGAACTTCCTTCGGTTATCCTCCAACATATTGAGATCACAGGATTCTTTGTAGGGTTGTGCCCTATTCACATCACCCTTGTTTCGCGCGCAACAATAGGGCAGTGCAGTGACTTCGGCGGACAGGCTTGCTTGCCTCCCGGGGGAATTGGCGGTTTACTTCGCGGGGTTCCGCGGGAGACATCGTTCGGGCACGGGAGCCATTGCCGAAGGGATCGCACGCGGTGCCAGCCTGCCGCGAAGGCGAAGCGGCCTCTATGAGGCATCACCGGGCCTGGCGATCGGATGCGACTTATGGAGCAAGGGAATCATCCGGGTGCAATTGTCTGATCGAACATTCGCCGGAGCAGGCCACCCTTGGGCGAGCCGGGGCTTCGTGGATCGGTATGCGCCATATTTCCGTTCCTGCTCTATCGGGTCAGATGTCAGAGCCAGCAGAGGCGTTCAGGTTCGAGGACGAGAGCGATGAGCCGCACGCGTAGTCTGGATGAATATGTTTTGCGTCGCATGCGCATTGCCGGCGGCGCGCTGGTCAAGGATCGTCCGTTCGAGGCAAGCGTGGCGGCCCTCAAACAGATTTACTTCCGGCCTCTCGATGCCCTGAAGGTCGATGTCGCCGAACGCGTCGGCCATTTCGTGAGCTTCGCCAATTACGACTATCTGGGGTTGGGCGACGACAAGCGCGTGCGCGAGGCGGGGGCAAAAGCGGCTCTCACGCTGGGCGTGGGCGCGGAAGCGTCGCGGCTGGTCGGCGGCAATCGCGCGGTGCACGACCAGCTCGAACACGAGATCGCCGAATTCCTGGGCGTGGACGACGTCGTCACGCTGGTAAGCGGCTGGATGACCAATGCCTCGCTGCTGGGCTACCTGCTCACCAAGAGCGACCTCATCGTCGTCGACGATCTTTCGCACAACAGCATTCTCGTGGGCGCGGATGTCTCGCATGCCACCGTGCTGCGCTTCGCACATGGCAATCTCGACGATCTCGACGCGGTGCTGACGCAGCACAGGCCGCGCGCCAAGCGTGCGCTCATCGTGGTCGAAGGCCTCTACAGCATGGACGGCGACATGCCGGACCTGCCGCGGCTGATCGAGATCAAGCACAAGCACGACGCATGGCTGATGGTGGACGAAGCCCATTCCATCGGCGTGCTCGGCGCCAGCGGCCGCGGCCTGGCCGAACATTTCGGCGTCGATCCGCGCGAAATCGATTTCATCATCGGGACGCTGTCCAAGACATTCGCCGCCAGCGGCGGCTTCATCGCCGGCAGCCGGCCGGTGGTGGAGTGGCTGCGCTTCACACTGCCGGCTTCCATGTTCAGTGTGGGGCTGTCGCCGGTGATCGCCGCTGCGGTCCGCGAGGGGCTGGCGATCATGCAGCGCGAGCCGTGGCGCGTGGCGCGCGTGCAGGAGAATTCGCGGTTCTTCATCGACGAGGCGCGGATCCGCGACCTCAATGTGGGCGCGGCGATCGGCGCCGGCGTGGTGTCGATCCAGTTTCCGGATCACGACACCTGCATGCTGGCGGCGCAAAGGCTTCTCGAGGCAGGGTATTACGCACCGCCAATTCCGCAGCTGGCCGTTCCCAAGAACAAGCCGCGCATCCGGTTCTTCATCTCGGCCAATCATACGCCGGGCGACATCACCGGCGCGCTCGACGTGCTGGCCCGCGTGGTGCAGGACGCCGAAAGGCGCAGGGACGCCGTGGTGCCCGAAGCGCTGCTCGCCGGCTGACGCGCTTATGCCGCGCCAGCCACGATCTGGACGCGCGGGGCCGGAGGACGGCGGGGTTTCAGTTCCTCCACATACCGTGGAAGGACGCTCTCCGGCCGCCCGGATTCGCGAATATAGCCATCCTCGATCCACACCACCCGATCGCAGGTCTGCTGCAGGTAGGCGAGCGCGTGCGAAACGATCAGCAGCGTGCCGCGCTTGGCGAAATCCTTGAAATAGGCCTCGCACTTCGCCTGGAATTCCTGGTCGCCGACCGAAAGGGCTTCGTCCACGATCAGAATATCGGCGTCTACATGCGCACAGATCGCGAAGGCGAGACGGGCGCTCATGCCGCTGGAATAGAGCTTGAGCGGTTGCTCGAAATACTCGCCGATATCGGCGAAATCCCGGATCGATTCCAGCCGCTCCATGATCTGCGCACGAGGCAGGCCAAGAATGGCGCCGCCAATGAGCGTGTTTTCGAAGCCCGACAGGTGGGGATCGAAGCCCGCCCCAAGCGCCAGGATCGGTGCGACGCGTCCCTTCACCTCGATCGATCCGGACGTAGGCCGCGTGATCCCGCAAAGCATCTGCAAAAGCGTGGTCTTGCCCGCGCCGTTGCGACCGATGATGCCGAGGCACTCACCACGCGCAATGTCGAACGAGACGTCGCGCAAGACCCAATGCTGCTTGTAGTAGCGACGCCAGAATCCGAAAAGCGTCTGCTTCAGCTGGTCGTTGCGATGGGTGTAGAGCTGGTAGGCCTTGCTGACGTTGCGGCAGCTGATCACGATTTCAGAGGACATCGACAAAAACCGCCTTGTATCGCACGAAAAAGGCATAGCCGATAAGGAACACGCCATAGGAAGCAACTGTGGTTACAGCGAGCAGTTCCCAGTTGGGCAGCTCTCCGTAGAGCACGACGCTTCGGAACATTTCAATGTAGTCCGCCACGATGTTGAGCCGCACCCAGTGCCGGATCGGGACCGGAATATCGCTCACGCTGAAAAAGACGGGCGTCGTCAGCATCAGGACCGGAGCGATCGACGCCATAAGATATGTCACGTCGCGGGTGAAGGCGCCAAGCGCCATCAGGAACCAGACAGTTCCAAGCAGAAACAGGAAAAATGGCGCTACCACCGCCGGAACCAGAACAATCGTCCAGGGAATCTGCCGCGTGAGAAAGAGCTGAAAAGCGAGAAGAATGACGAAGCTGACGCCGGCATAGACGGCGCTGCGCAATACGGCGATCCATGCGAGGGTTTCGCTCGGAAAAATGGACTTGCGGATGAAGCCTGCGTGCTCGTGGAGCAAGCCTGGCGCGCGATAGAGCAATTCCGCGAAGAAATTGAAAAGTGTGATTCCCGAAAAGATGACCAGGGATCGCGAGCCGAGCGAGCGGTGCGCGGTGGACCCCGAAACAGCAACGACGCCTGAAAAAACCACCGTATACGCGCCCATCATGATGAGTGGCGCCGCGAGCGCCCATACCCAGCCGAGCACGGAACCGCGGAAGCGGGCGGCAAGCTCGCGTGACAGGATGGCGCGGATGAGTTCGCGGTAGTGCCAGGCG
Organism: Rhizomicrobium sp.; assembly: GCA_036490345.1. Classification (GTDB taxonomy): domain Bacteria; phylum Pseudomonadota; class Alphaproteobacteria; order Micropepsales; family Micropepsaceae; genus Rhizomicrobium. The sequence goes on from DASXEA010000063.1 coordinate 78,982, forward strand.
CGCTCGAACGGCGTTACGGCGTTCACGACGGCTCCATTGGAAACGGGGCCTGTTTAGCCTCACAGCCGGAACCGGTCAAAGGGTAAGGCGAAACGGCTGTTTTGCCGGTGCCGCGGGACCTGATTGAATAAATGGAAAGCGCCCGCTAAGAACCGCGGCGGCTATCAGTATCCGGCGGAGTCGGGCCAAAATGGATTCTGCAATGCGCAGGGCTGGCACTCCTGATCCGATCGTGCGGCATCTGCGTTCGCGCGCACCGCTGCGGTTGGGACTGGCCGGTGGGGGTACCGATCTTGCTCCGTATGCCGATGTTCATGGGGGCGCCGTCCTCAATACGACGATCGATCGCTACGCCTATGCCCACATGTCGGTTCTCGATCAGGATGGGGTTCGATTTCGCGCGAGCGACGTCTCGGTATCCGAGGAACTGCCCGCGCGATTGCCGATGGCAATTGATGAGGGTCTCTCGCTGCATCGCGCGGTGTACAGCAGGATCGTGCGAGATTTTCTGGATGGCCGCGCGCCGTCCGTCGACGTTTCGACCACGGTCGACGCGCCACCAGGTTCAGGCCTCGGTTCATCGTCTGCGCTCGTCGTAGCCCTGATCGAAGCCTATCGTGTTGCTTTCGATCTGCCCCTCGGACGCTACGATGTCGCGCAGCTCGCCTTCGAGATCGAGCGAGTCGATCTCGGCTGGGCGGGTGGCAAGCAGGATCAATATGCCGCCGCGTTCGGTGGCGTGAACTTTATCGAGTTTCTTGCCGGCGACCGCGTCATCGTCAATCCGTTGCGTGTGTCGCGGGCCGCTCTCAACGAACTGGAAGCAGCTCTCGTGATCTGCTTCACTGGCCAGTCGCGCCAGTCGCACGAGATCATCGATGCGCAGCTTGAGGGCATAAGGCTTCAGGCGCCGGAAACGATCGCCGGTCTGCACCGTCTGAAATCGGATGCGATCGAAATGAAAAGCGCGCTTCTCCGCGGTGACCTGCGCATGGTTGCCTCCATTCTCGACCGCTCGTGGCAGGCCAAGCGGAGAACGGCTGCCGGCATTTCCAATCCCGTGATCGAGTCGCTCTATGAAACAGCGCGCGCGCATGGCGCGTGGGCCGGCAAGATTTCCGGCGCAGGTGGCGGCGGATTCATGATGTTCATCACCGATCCGGAAAATCGATACAGACTTGCCACCGCGATCCGCGAAACGGGGATCGACGCTTCCACCGTACATTTCACGGATGCAGGCGCCGAGACATGGTCTGTAGGGCATTGATGCGACCGGTAGACCATACCTCGGCCCCGGCGCCGTGTTGACGCCACCGCAAAGCGCCATGCGTGCGCCGGACCAATGTGCAATCCTGATTGGAGGTCTTGGAAGGCGCCTCGGCGATCTCACCCGCTCCCTGCCGAAGCCGTTGCTGCCTGTCGGCGAACGTCCCTTTCTCGATCACATCATTTCGGAAGCCGCGCGCTTTGGCTTCAAGGACATCCTCCTGCTGGCGGGGCACTGCCACGAGGCTGTGCGGCGCTATCTGACGGAACGTGAGGGAAGTTGGCACCGTGGACCCGCTATTACGTTGCGGGTCGAGCTGACTCCCGCCGGAACCGGGGGCGCCTTATGGGAGGCCCGAGACTGTCTTCAGTCTCATTTTCTCCTGCTGAACGGCGATACGTGGTTCGACTTCAACTGGTTAGCGTTGGGGCAGGTCGAAGGTTCCTCATGGGCCACAGCGACCATCGCTTTGAGAACGCTTTGTGAGCCGGGGCGGTACGGTATTGTCACTCTGCGGGGCTCAGTCGTCGAGCGCTTTGGCGGTGGTCACGAGGCGGCCGGCCCTGGTTACGTCAACGGTGGCGTCTATCTGATGTCGCGCGACGTGGTTGGGCATTTGCGGCCAAAATGCAGCCTCGAACAGGATGTGTTCCCGGAACTCGCCGCGGCAGGGAAGTTGCGCGCCGGCGCGTTTTCGGGACGATTCCTCGATATCGGCGTGCCTGAGGATCTATGTGAGGCGCAGGCGAGCATTCCCCTCTGGGCACGTCGACCTGCGGTCTTTCTCGATCGCGACGGCACACTCAATGTCGACACGGGCTACGTGCACAGCCCAGGCGAATTTCACTGGCTGCCTGGCGCCATCGATGCCGTCAAGGCGCTGAACGATGCCGGCGTCTACGTCTTTGTCGTGACCAATCAGGCCGGTGTGGCGCACGGAATGTACGAAGAGGCGGACGTGGTCGCACTTCACGACTGGATGCAGGCTGAGCTGCGTGATCGGGGCGCCCATATCGACGATTTTCGCTACTGTCCCTACCATCCGGACGCCGTGGCCGAATCCTACCGGCGTGACCATGCCTGGCGAAAACCGAAGGCCGGTATGCTGGAAGACCTTATGCGACGTTGGCCCATCGATTTGCAGAAGAGCATCATCGTTGGCGACAAGGACAGCGATGTTGAGGCAGGACGTCTGGTTGGTGTGCCCGGTGTCATGCTGGAACGGGAAAATCTCTATGGCGTGGTTTCGGCGTTTCTGGATCTGTTGAAGAGGGAGAGCGATCCAGTTTGCCCGCAGGCCGTATCGGGGCAATCAGTTTGAAATCCCTGTTCGTCCGCAGCGTCGTTGGGCTGAAGCAAATGCTGCACGGATTTGCGTTCGCCTCGTCAGGTGCGCGACGCCGCGGCAACCCGGCTTCGCCTGGGTCTTCATCATCGCCCGACACGCGACAGGCCGATGAAATCGGTGCAGTTCTGGCCAGCGATCGGACCGACATACCGCTGGCGTTGCTGATCGTGGATGCGCGAGGTGCGGAATGCGCCGGACTGGTAGCAGAAATCACTGCCGAACTTGGCGCGACGTATCATGCAGCTATGCATCGTCTTGACGTCCCCGATTGGGAGCTTGTCGAATATCCGGCCATCCGGGAGCTGGCCGAAACCGCCGATCGCGCGGCGATAGTTGTCCTGATCGGGTTCTCGCCCGCGCGTCTCGATGCCCTGTTTCACCTGCGGGCGCATCAAATTCTTGGTGGGCGGGGCGCGGCGCCGGCAAGGTGCATCGCCGTGCTGCCCGGCGGCGATTTGGGACCCGCACGTTCGGGATTTGTGCAGCGCGCCAGATTCTCGTGGCCGTTCCGCGATCTTGTTCTCATGGCTCCGACCGCGGCGGACGCCGACACTGTTGAGGTGCAACTCGGTCTTGCAGTTTCGATCTATTCGCGCAGTGGGCTCTCTTCGGTGCAGGCCGGCCGCGCGGCCTCCTTGCTGTCTCTTGCGCGGGCGGATCAGCAGGTCGCGGTCCAAATTCAACCCATGTGGGGCGGATGCGGCAGCACGACTGCTTTCGAGAATGAAATCGAGGAATTGGTAGGCCTCGGATATTTCGTCATACGCATTTTTGTTGGCCAGCACGTAAGGCGAGGACGAACGCTCCCGCGCATCCTGCCCCGGATCATTGCGGAAAACTCCGTTCACGCGACGGCGCATATTCACGGTGTTGCAGTCCCCGAGAGGCCGACCTCTGAACAGGATGGAGGGGGCGCGCTTCAACAGTTTCTGGGTTCGGTACGGGAAAGGCAGGCGGGATGCGCTATGGCGGCACCCCTCGCGGCTCTTGCGGCGCTGGCCGGTACCGCAATCGTCAACCACGTAGTCAATCTGGGTGTCGCGCTGCGCTGGTGTCCTCGAGCGCGTCTGCTGCTTGATGTCCACGACTACTTCACGCGATCGGCCTACGACAAGGCCGCAACCGAACGAAGGCGCCCGGGGTTTCCGACGAGACGCGATCTTCAGACGATGGCACGAGCCGAAGCACTGCTTTGGCGCATTCCCGATGTTTGCACCACGGTAAACGAAGGCGAGCAATTGCGCGTTTCCCGATTTGCCCAGCGTTCGGAAATCGTATTACCCCGGCCATACGTGCCAGCCTGTGTGGCACAGCAAAGTTACGCGTGGGACATGCTCGTCGTTGCGGACCAGCACGATTTCAACATTCGATCGGTCCGTTGGCTGCTCGACGTCATCAGGCGCGATCCGGTGCTGCGCAAGTCGCGCGTTGCCATCGTGGGGCGTGCGGGCAATCATATCCAGCCCAGGGAATACGCCGATCTTCCGGGAGTGACGTTCCTGGGATTTGTCCCGGATCTCGACGCACTTCGTGCCATATCGCGCCTCTCGGTTGTTCCCGATCAGATGGGGACCGGGATTGCGATCAAAACGTTGACCGCGCTCGCGGCAGGACATCCGGTCGCGACGACCGTCGTGGGCGCACGAGGACTGCTGCTGGATCCGCGAAAGGATTTGGCGGCACAGGAGGACGCTGGCGCTTTTGCCGCCGATATCCGGCGCCTGCTGACGAATGACATCGAACTCGAAACCCGGCGGCAGCAAAGCATCGCTGCATACAGCCGACTTGCGGGAGGTTCGACATTCTCGCGCTGTCTCGCCATCCTGGACGAACCGGATGTCGAACGGACCAGGGAGCGGCACGCTCTGATGGAGCGGGCGCTCGCGCTTGAGCCCCGTCGACCGAAATCGACTGGCTCTGCTGCCGCCAGACACTTGCATTTCAAATTCGGCGGAAACGCGCAGGACGTCCTGCGCGACGGGTGGCACGCCGGAGAAAGCTGGGGGAGATGGATGGATGGTCCGACCGCAACCATTGCCGTGCCGCTGGATGCTTCGCCGAACATGTCGCTCAGAATTGTTGTCCATGCCATGGCAAACCCGGCGGGCGGCACGCTGGCCGTCTCCGTCAACGGAACGAAGCTCGCGGAACGGCCGGTGCGCGGTACGATGCGGTGGGATATTCCGCAGTCGCTGGGGGCGGCGGGCCATCCGATGCAGATCGAGCTGCACTCATCCATTGCTTACCGCTGGGCGGATCACAAGTCTACGCCCGACCAGCGGGTCATCGGTGTCGGTATTCGGGCGATAAGAATTGTAAGACCTCCTGTTTTGCACCGTCTTCGCGCGGCCGCCCGCCGTCTTATGGGACATGGGTGGTGATGGCGTCTGACAGTCTTCGTGCCTTCGCGTTCGCTGGCGCGCCGCTTCCGTCTGGCGGGGTATTCGAGGCGACGACCGGGACCGGTGTTGCATCGGACTTTGGAATTGCCATAGAAGATATTTCCCAGCTTTCAATATTGACCGGATAGGATTGGCTTGCTCCTTGATTATTGATGTGTCGCTGATTCTTTGCCTTCACCGCGAAGGAAAGTATCTGTTGCGGACTTTGCGGTCGCTGAAAGAGGCCGCCAGCTTCGCACGCGCCGAAGGGATCAGGACCGAGTTGATTGCGGTCCTGGATCGTGCCGACGGGCTTACGCGAACCATAGTTCACGAATTCGATCTGGAAGCCTTCGACAATTCGGAAATCCTTGAGGTTGACAATGGCTCCCTCGGCCCGTCGCGAAACGACGGGTGCGCATATGCGCAGGGAAAGTATCTCATGCTTTGCGACGGAGACGACCTCGTATCCTTCAACTACATCTCGAAACTGTTCCTCGAAGCCGAACGAAGTGGACCGAAGGCGATCATCGTTCCGGGATGGGTCATGGATTTTGGGGAACATTATTGCGTCACGCAATACAGCGGTCTGGAAGACGTTACGCCCCTGGCATTCCTCGATGTGCACCCCTACATATCGCGCACGTTCTTCCATCGCGGGCTGTACGATATTTTACGATTTTCGGATGTCCGCCTGACTACAGGCTATGCCTATGAGGATTGGCATTTCAACGCCAACGCCGTAGGGCTCGGTTACACCTTTCACGTGGCATCGGACGCCATCCTGTTCTATCGAATTCGTAGCGGCAGCCTCTTGCGGCAGGCCGACCGCCTGTCTGTGAAGCAGATTCCTCCCTCCGTTCTATTCGAGCCCGAGACATACTTGCGTGTTTGTTCCCAGTCGGTCGAACGACTGCGCAGCGGAAACCGGCCGAAACCCCGCCTGAGGGGAAAAGGGCGGCTGAATGATCCCACGTGTCAACTCTTGATCGCTGCCGCGAACAGGATCGAGCCGAAGATCGAGCCTAAATATCTTCAAGATGGTCTCGTGTGGTTTCCTGCCAAAGCTTCAAACTTGAAAATAGGACAAGCCTATTTCGACGTCTGTTGCCGGCTCGTCGGGTTGCGTTTTGCCCATGTGTTCCTCTTCCCGAATTTCGGCGTGGGGGGCGCCGAACGATATTTCTCGAATGTCATTGCAACGATTCATGCGCGCCGACCGGGCAAGAAGATACTTGTACTGCTCGGCGAAGCGCACGAGGACAATGCTTGGCTCGGGCGGTTGCAGGCAAAGGCGACGGTGATCGATCTTGCAGCCTATCGCGCCGCGATCGGTGCAGAGGGAATCGACCTCGTCGCACTGAAGCTCATCCAGTCCTGTGCGCCGGATGGCACGGTGCACATTCGACAGAGTTCGTTCGGTCAGCGCTTTTTCGACAAGTTTGGCCGCGCGCTCGAAAGCAACAAGTTCTATTTCTACTATTTCTGCGAGGAAATCAGGCCAAGGGGCGATTTCGGCTTCGCGCAGCCCTGGTCATTCTCCTTCGTGTCCGAAAATTTCGAGCACCTCGATGGCGTCGTTTCGGACAATCGGCACATTGCCAGAGCGGACTATGAACGAATTGGCGTATCCGCCGACAAGTGGAAATTTCTTCCAACGATGCATAATCCACCGATCAGCCGGGCCGAAGCGGTTGCGCGCGCAATGCGTCCCGCGAACCGGCTGCTATGGGCATCAAGGCTCTCCTGGCAAAAGCGTCCAGGAATGATTCGGACGATTGCATTGCGCCTGCGGGAGGTTCGTCCCGATCTGGCGATGGACATCTATGGCGGTCATCCGGTCGAGTTCGATTCTGCTTTGCTCGGCGGGCTCCCCAATGTCTCGTGTCACGGCCCCTATGGCAGCTTTCCTGATAGCGTCGAAAGCCCGCACTTTTGCTTTCTGTACACCAGCCTTTTCGATGGCATTCCAACCGTCCTTCTTGAGGCGGCGGGGCTGGGTCTTCCAATCATCGCGCCCGATGTTCCCGCAATCAACGAATTTGTTGAGGATGGAAAAACCGGCTTGCTTCTCGAGTCGTTGATCGATGACGAGGAGATGGCACGCTCCTATGTGAGGGCAATTGTGCAGATGGCCGACGATGCCAACATGAGGGGCCGCCTTGCCGGAGCTGCCTATGACCAGGTCATGAGAGTGCACAGCACTGAACCTTACACCGCGGCGCTGATGGAATTATTAGGGGGCAAAGATGAGCACCGAGCGGCTTGAGTTTGGAGTCGAAGGTACAGCGTATCATGCAATGACCGCTGCCGAGCATGTGTCGCGATACCTTTTTGCTCGACCGCTTTGCAGCGGAATGCGCGTTCTGGATATGGCATGCGGCGAAGGTTACGGCAGCCGGCTTCTGGCGCAGTGGGGAGCGAAGGAGGTAGTTGGCGTCGATATCTCGTCCACCGCCGTTCAGAAGGCGACCAAGCTCTTTTCCTCTGAAAATGTGCGTTTTGTGCTTGCCGATGCCTGCGGACTGGATCCGTCCTTTTTGTCTGGTCAGAAGTTCGATCTGATCTGTTGCTTCGAGACGATTGAGCATGTCGATGACGTTCCAATGCTGCTGCGAAACATTGGTCAGCTGAAAAGCGAACACGGCAGCGTTGTCATCAGTTGTCCCAATGACAATATTTTGCCAGAGGGCCAGTCGAACCCGTTCCACAAGAGTGTTTTCAGCCTGGACCGCTTCAAATCCGAGACGGAACGGATATTGGGACCGGCCGCCGAATGGTTTCTCGGAACGCCGCTCCAGGGCTATTCGATCGGGCCGGTTGAGCCGGTTGGCGAACCAACCAGCGCGAGCATGGACATTGCGATGACTGGATCCGGAGGCGGTGACCTTTGGTTCTTGCCGTCACAGGAAAACATTGCCGCGAGTCCCGACAATGTCGATTTTTTCATTGGTTATTGGGGCGACCGTGCTCTCGCGCGCGTCTCCGTGGCATCGACATTGTCTCAACTGGGATTTATCGAGCCGTGGCGGGCTCTCGATGAGTTGAGGCCCGGTTTCGACGTTGCCCAGGCAGCGCTGGCAAAACGGGATGGCGAGCTTAGGACGTTGAACTCGGTTCTGGAATCAACAATTCGCGAAAGGGACGTCGCACAGCAGGAACTCGCGCGGCGTACAGCCGATCTGCGGCGAATCGAGATCGTCCTTGCCGATGAAAGGCGATCAGCACTGAATTACCGCGCACGCGAGGACGGGATCTATGATCTTGTCGAACGGCGCAGGCGAGAGGAAATTCAGGAAATTGCGAAGGAGGTGTGGTGGGAGCGCAATCGGCGGGGCTTGCCATATAAGATAGGCAAACTATTCAAACGTCTCGGCGGCTCGTAGGCAAAATGGTTTTTCGATCCCTTTGGAGACGCAGGGGCGTTCAGCCGGAGCACCCCATTGCTCCGCCGCCTTTAGGAGAAATTTCTACAATGCCGGCGTTCGAAGACAAAATCCCGTTTTATGATCGCCGCAGGCCCCTCTTCGAGACGGCCGGGCTCCCGCGCGATGCCCAGAACAGGGATGTGAAATTTCCGCACCTTCAGTCGCTTCTTTCCGAGGAAGCAGTTCGCGATCTCATCGCATCCGACGATATGCAGATGCCCGCGCCCGGAGACCGCGAGGGATACTTTGACGACAGGCACCTCGAATATTGGCTGTCCGGCTACTACGATGCGACGCGGCTCAAGAAATTGTCCGATGCAATCTGCGGGCCCGGGCAACCTGTCACATGTCTGGATTTTGGCGGCTGCAGCGGCAGGGTGACACGCCATCTTTCGCGAATGCCGGGCTTCGAAACATGGCTTTGCGATATCAATGCAATCTATGTCGACTGGATCGACGAATATAGCACGCGAAACATCCGGGCATTTCAAAACCGGCCCTATCCTACGTTGCCATTCGAGGCGAACAGTTTCGATTTTGTGTGCGCATATTCCGTCTTCACGCACATCTCGGAAGGTGAGTTGCACTGGCTACTCGAACTCAGGCGGATCATACGCCCCGGCGGCGCGATACTTCTGACGATCCTGGATGAGGCGACCTGGGATATTGCGCGCACGCAGGATTGGCTGATCAGCAGCCTCGCGCGCGGCACTGAAGACGCACGCCTGCGGCGAGACATTGCGGGAGACATCCCGGCAAATCGATACGTCCTTAGATATTCAATGAACGACGTATACAATTGCAATGTCTTCTACCGCCGAAGGTTTCTCGAGGCGAAATGGCTGCCCCACTTTTCTGCCGGCGAGTTCATTTCTTCGGGACACGCTTATCAGACCTGTCTGATCTTGAGGAAATAGCCTCGCTCTCCTGATCTGTCCCTGGGCACTGCGCTGGCTGCGAAACGGTTCAATTGGTGGCGGTCCTGGGCCATCGGACCGTCGTATGCGTCAGGCACCTACCAATGAAGTCGGCCGGCCTTGAGACGACACGCTGGCATGTGCCCGAAGGGAGGCGGACATCGAATGTCCGTGGGAGTGTGTAACGACGATCTAGCGCTGACCCATGGCGCATGTTATGCGAATCGGCCTGTAGGAGAGTATCGGACAGACCGTTAGGTTTTGTGGGGGGCCATGCAGGGGAAGAGCCTGATTTTCGGCGGCTTATCGAGGCTTGTTGGGGCGAATGGCTGAACCCGTTCTGCTTTTCGGTTCAGCGCGGACTGGCTCGAGTTTTGTCGTGGGAACCCTTCGCAACCACCCGGAGGTGCTTGCGCATGGCGAGCCTTTCCAGACAGAGAACCTGGAGTGGCATTTCGACCCGCGCGTCCTGCCGCTCGTCGATTTTTCCTTTCGGGAAAGATCGCCCTACCAGTTCATCAGATGGTTGTACCGGCATTCTCTCGGCAATCGTTTTGTCGTGCTCAAGATATTGTTCGGGCAGAATGACGAGACGCTTTGGCGGCTCGTGCGGGATCTCGACATCCATGCCATCTACCTGAGGCGTCCCAACCGGCTCGCCCACTTTGTCTCGTACGAACTTGCCTATCAGACGAATGTCTGGAATGCGAACTCTGGCGAGAGGGTCGATCAGGCGGCCAGAGTTCACTTCGATCCCGAAAAATTCAGGAAATTCGTGAACTGGCAGAACAGATGCGAGGATTCGGTCGAGAAAATCATTCACGAATCGGGCCGGACCTACTTCGCGTGTGACTATGACCCGGCGCAGCTGACGGCGACGGCGCGAAATGTGGCGTCATGGCTGGGCATCGATCAATCGGTGATGGTGGAATCATCGCTGATTCGTTTGCGGGCCAGTCCCATCGTAGAGAGGTTCTCCAATCCCGAGGCCGTGATGGGAGCGCTCGCGACAATGAACAAGCTGGAATGGGCGGAAGAATAGGGGCGCTGTGGTGTTGATGGCGTGAAGTTCGGCTCTGACGAAGGTGACCCCGATACCATGGCGGCCGCGCAGATTGTCGAAGGCCGTCGCAGCTCTGGGCAGTCACTGTGGTTCGAGGCGCCGTCTGGAATTTTTCGACGCCGCCCCTTAAGGAATTTCGACAGTCTGCACGTTGCCTGCCTGTGGTAATTGTGGCCCCGAGGAACCGGCTTCTCCGTCATGACCGCTTTCGTTCTGCTCGCGCGAATCAGATCCGGAACCGGGGCACTGGGGTCGGTGTTGGATCAGAGCCCTTCGATGAAATATCTCTGGGAAGTTTTCCACGAAGGATTTGCCGACAAACCTCCCAATTATTTCCACTTCATGCGGCAACTCAGCAAGGAATATCCGGATGCGTGGATGCCCTGGCAGGCACGCATGCGCTTCGATAAATATATCGAGTTCTTGAGTTCGTGGTCAGGGAAACGCGACGTTCTGATTGACATAAAATACAATTCCCTGCACCACTTCAATGCAACATGGGTCAATCCCGATCAGGGTCCCTCGATTTTCTCCATTTTCAGAGAAAGAAATGTCCCGATTATTCATTTGAGAAGAAGGAATCATCTCAGGGTGTACGTGTCTAATATTTTGTCGAACAATAGGCGTGTATGGCATTCTACCAAGCATTATATGAATGATGAAAAGCCAATAAAATTAAACATGGCGAGCTGCTTTGAGTTCTTGCGAGCTCAGGAATGGCAGGATGCTTTCATTGCGCGTCAGCTGAAGGGGCATCAAAACCTGCTTGAAATCGAATATGCCGACATCTTTGATCTGCGTGGAAAGGTGTCGTCAGAAGCGGCCAGATCACTGGCGGCCTTTTGTCGGATTCCGCTGGAATGCATCGGTGAGCCCACCTTGGTGAAACTTGCGCCGCGCACGCTCGAGTCGATTGTCGAGAACTTCGTCGAAGTTCGAAGCGAACTTGGAGCTTCCTCATATGCGTGGATGGTCGATGAGTAGCGTCGGGAACCGATCGATCGGGCGCCCGCGTTCTGTTGGGTGGTGCCGTGTTCCTGCGGAAAAAAGTGCGACGCTGGTCGCTTCGTAGTCACGAAGTGGTGTAGGCCGACCGTGCCGTCAGTTCTCGAATGGGCCTGCTGTCTAATCCGATGCGGCCATCGAAGATGAACCGGAGCAGCCCTTCCGTTCGAGACCGATGATGAAAATGGCTGGCGTAGAAGTCCGGAGCCAGGCGCCGGAGTTGCGGCAACCTCCAGCCGGCAATGCCTGGAACATCATGATGTTCGAGGTGAAAGCCCAGATTCACGGAGATGAAATTCAGCGGTCCGTAGTAGGACGCCATGCCGCTGCCGCCGTCGAAGGCAATGTGTTCCTGGACGATATGGGCACCGGCCGGATGTGGTCCGACGGCAAGGTAGGTCGATAAAAGCAAATAGAGCAACGCCGGCCATCCCAGGAACCACGCGACGGCAATAACGGCCAGCAGGCAACTTGCGACATTCAACCCCAGCCAGATATTGCGCGGCAGCCGTGCCCGCACATGCAGCGGATGAATGACTGCATAAACGATCGGGAGAAACAGAAGCCAGAGCAGTTTGCGCAAGGGACGCCGCTCCACCATTCGTACCTCCCAGCCCGCGGGGATGTCGGAATCCATCCCGCGCACGCCGAAATGATGGTGATGCAAAAGATGGTAGTGGCGAAATCCCACCGCTGAAGGCACGAGACAGGCAAGATTGACGAAGAGCGCAAACGCCTTGTTGGCGCCGGGACTGCGGAACACCAGGTTGTGGGTGCATTCGTGAACGATGCAATTCAGGCAATGCACCGCAAAGGCACCGACGCAGAATGCTGTAAGACAGACCATCCACCAGGGTTGATGGCAAAGGGCGACTGCCAGGCCAAACTGAAGCGCGACCACGCCAACGCCGAGCCAAGCAGTCGCCAGGCTGGGGCCGACCAACTCTTTCACCTCGGGGCGCGCGGCCAATATGGCCGTGCGGCGGGCGTTATGATCTGGCTCCGGGCGCATATTCACTTTGGTTGACATTGGCAGACTGCGTAGCGTCCTTGGGCGTGCGTTGGAAGGGGGTGCCCAGACCAAAAAGCGCTTCAAGCGCCCCCGTGAAATTGGCCAGTCCCACGACGATCTGAAGACAAAGGACCGCAGGAAGCCTTGAGATCTCGGAGGCAAAGCTGGACCGCCGCAACAGAATTTGTCCCGTCAAAAAAAGGAGTGCAGGACCGACTATCACGCCTTCCAGCAATGAGAGCGCGGCGAGGGCTATTACAGGCCACGTAGGGCCTCGCCCCACGGTAAATTCGATGAGGGCAGTCGTAAGCGTCAAGGCGAGCAAAGGTCCCAGCATGCCGCTTCCGAGGTGAACGCTCGAGATCAACTTCTGCGACAACGACAGGCGGGAGCGCCAGATTGGTCCGAGGAGCTTTCGTCCGACTTCTGCAAAGCCCTTCGTCCAGCGAAATTGCTGGACGCGCCAGCTCGCGAGGGATGTCGGAAGTTCGCCGCGAACGGCGACGGAGGCGAGAAACAGGGTGCGCCACCCCCGGATCTGCGCACGGTAACTAAGGTCGAGATCTTCAGCCAGCGTATCGCCTTGCCAGCCACCGGCATCGTCAATGGCATCGCGTCGCCAGATACCGCATGTGCCGTTGAAGGGCATGACGTGTCCTGACCAATTTCGTGCAGTCTGCTCCACGGCGAAGTGCCCGTCGAGAATGCGCTGCTGGGCATAAGTCAGCACATTTTCGCTTCCGTTGAGATAGTCGCAACGCGCTTGCACGAGGCAGAGATTTGAGTCCATCAGGAGCGGCCGCATGCAGCAACGCAGGAAGTCCGGCTCCGGAACATAATCGGCGTCGAGAATGGCCACGAACCTCTCATTCGAACACAGCAAACCTTCGGCCAGCGCACCGGCCTTGAAACCGTTGCGATGCGACCGGACCAGTAGTTCCGCCTTGATGCCCGAATCGCGCAACCGCGACACCGCTCGCTCGCTGTGCGCCAGGCTTCCGTCGGTGCTGTCGTCCAGGATTTGGACATGGAGCCGCTCGTGCGGCCAGTCGATATTGGCTACGGCGTTGGTGATCCGGCCTATGAGGGGGCCTTCATTGAAGGTCGGCAACTGAATAAGGACCTGCGGCAGCGCGGAATCGGGGGGCAGAGGCGAAGCAAGGAGTGCTTCTTCGGCGGCAACTGCCCGTCGCCGATGCCGGAGGTGTTGGCCCACGATCCAAAAAACCGAAGCCCCAAAGAGGCAGTGGATCGAAAGACAGATGAGAAGGATGGAGTGGTTGAACTCGTAAAGTTGCGGCAACGACATGGCAGGCCGATTGATCCCCCGTCTCGGGCCTCCGCGCGCCAGCCACGCCGCGCAAGAGATGGTGCATGAATGCCCATGCTTAACATGGCGAATCGGGGGCCGCTACCCGCCCGGCCCGGCCACCCGTCACCAAGGGGAGCAAAGGCGATGGTCGATGAACGGGGGATGAACGGAAATGGCGCCAGTGCCGAATGGGGGGCAATCTCACAATGACGGCTTGGGCGTACGTTTGAAGGCCTCGCGGCGGCCGAAAAACGCGGCGAGCACCGGCCGAGCGTTCGCCAGGCTCAGGAAAAGGATCAGCGGCGGCAGTGTGCTGACATCACGCAGGTAGCGGATCAGACCCCCACGCCTTAGTTCCAGGTAGGGAGGCAAGGTCATTCCCAGCGGAACTGCGACGGCAAGAACAAGGACTGCCAGGAACAGAGGTCCCAAGGGGGGGAGGGAACCGCGTCGCAATGCTATATCGAGCAAAAGCGCCGGAATCGCGATCGCAAGAGCGGGCAGGGCAGCCTGATAGAGTACCACGAAGCCGATTTGAAGCTTTTGCCCCAAAGTCAAATGAGACCGCCACAGGGGACCGCTCAATTTGCGCGCGATCTGGGCAAAGCCGCTGGCCCAACGGCGTTGCTGCACCCGCCAGTGGCGTATCCGATCGGGCACAAGGCCAGGTACCGCCGGGTGCATCAGGAATGTCGCTTGCCATCCGGCAAGCGCTGCCCTGATCGTCAGGTCCAGATCCTCGCACAGCGAATCGATCGCCCAGCCGCCAGCTTCGTCGATGGCTTGACGCCGCCATATTCCGCCGGTGCCATTGAACTGGAACAACAACCCCGCCCGGGAGCGCACGCCCTGTTCCATGATGAAATGCGAGTCGAAAAGCAGGCTTTGTGCCCGTGTCAGCCAGTTCGTGCCCGCGTTCAGAAATTCGCAACGTGATTGAACGAAGGCGGCGCGTGGTTGCGCCTCAAGTTGGGCAATGGCGATTTTGAGCCACGATTTCGGGGGACGAAAATCAGCATCGAGCAGGGCAACGTACGGCGCATTGTTCCATTCAAGTCCTGCGGCAAGTGCACCTGCCTTAAAGCCTCGGCGTTGGCTCCGACACAGTTGCTCCGCCAGATAACCCATGTCGCGCAGCCTCGCGACGCTTTTTGCCGTCACCGCCGCGAAGTCGGGTGAGCTGTCGTCGAGCAACTGAATATGCAGGCGCGACCGGGGCCAATCCAGCGCAGCCACGGCGTCCAGCAATCCATCGACGACCATGGGCGGTTCGTTGAAAATCGGCAGCTGCACAAGAACGTCCGGGAGTTCGCAGCCGGACAGGGCCGGCGACTCAGTCTGCCTGACTGTCCGAAGTCCCCTCAGGCGCTCGATCAGATAGAGCGCCGGCAGCCCCAGAAATCCCAGACCAACCGCAATTACGCAGGCGAGCGTCGTGGCTACAACAGTATCCGCCAGGAGCAGGAGCAGGGTGTAAAATGTCATCAGTCCAACTGGCAGGCCCGGTGAGGCGCCGGCGCACCCAAAGTGGAAACGCGCGCAGAATGCGCTCTGTGCATCGTGCCAGACCAGCCGACACGGTTCGTGGTCCAGGCGCGCAGCCAGACGAGAAGCAGGAAAATCTCGCGACTGACAAATGCAATCGGCGACCAAAATGAAATCGGCCAGCCTTTGATGACACAAATTGCGGATTCGATCACGAACCAGGAACCGAGCGTCGCAGATACCACGAGAGCGGGCGAAAGCCCGAACAGCCGGCCTGCCAGCCCACCCGCAAGTGCCGTCGGAATCGCCGAACCGAGAAAGGCGCCAATGAAGGCCTTAGGGACCTGCAGGCGCCAAATCAGCATCCAGCGCAGATGGCGTTCCCATATTTCGGAGAAGGAGCTTCGTCCCAGGGCACGATAGGCGACGTGTCGTGCGAGCACCGTTCTGAGGCCAATCCGGTTCAGAGCGTGAGACAGAGCGGCATCTTCGCCCAAAGCCCATGCGACGTGTTCCAGACCGCCGGCGCGGGCGAGGTCGGAAGCTCGGAACAACATGACTTTTCCCAGCCCAAATCCCAGCCCCACCGTATCCGCCAGCATAAGAATCCGGCCGTGGTAGCAATTGACAATCGCAGCGTCGATCCATGCCGGCAGCGACTGGGGCTGGGTGGCGACGGATATGGCGCTGACAAGCCCGACGCCTGGCGCCATGTGCCGAACGAGTTCTCCAAGATCGCCAGGTCCCAGCCTGATATTGGAGTCCTTGGTAAGAATCAGATCGTTGTCTGCCTCCGCTATCGCGTCCCACATATTGTTCAGCTTCGGACTGATGGCGACCGTGGTCTGTGATTCCAGAATGCGCGAATTGACCGAGGGAAAATCTGCCTGAATTTTGCGCGCCGCCGCGACAGCCGGGGAAGAGCGCTCGCCGGACACGATCACAATCTCGAGTCCAGGATATTCCTGGGCAAAAAATGATCGCTGGGCTTCTTCGAATCCGGGATCAAGACATTTGATTGGAATGATCGCGGTGACCGGCGGCAGCGCACCCGCAATGCTGCTTCGACGATCGCGCAGGGGGTGAAACAATGCCGCCAGTGCTGACGCTGCCAGGATTCCGATTGAGCACATCCACCATAGAGCGCCGGCAGCCGAAATGAGATTCCACATCGTCGCCATCAGGGTTCAGCGCTCATCGGAGAAATTTTTGCCTCCATTCGTTCTCTCGCGCGTGCCGCAAGAGCCAGCCACGCCGGATCGAAAACTCTGCGCCGGGGTTTGGCGATAGCTCCCGCCCAATGGGCAAAATAGATGGCCCGACCCTGCCAATCAACCGGGCCGCCGTCTTGCATTTTCACTCCCTCTGCCTTGTAAAAGCTCTCGTCTGACGCATCGGAATCGCATTCAGAAAGAGAGCGAACCTTCAGTCCGAGTCTATGAACGACGAAGTTTACGAGCGGCTGCGCGAACAACATCCCCCGTTTGCGTACGGAATGAAAAAGCTTTTCATCCGCCTCCACAACGCGCCGGAAGTCGCCGAGCGAAATGATTTTGCGGGAGGTCAGAAAGAAGCCGTCATTGAATAATTTTACGCCATCAAGAAAGGCATGGTCGCCCCGCTTGGCGTTATAGACGTAATCCTCGCTCGAAGACGCAATCACAAATTCGCTTTCGCCGGACAAGAACGCATCGAACACCCTGTCGAGATTCCGAAACAGAATGGTGTCGACGTCAATATAGATGACGTTGTCGAGCGGAAGCGCGAGCGCTTGAAGTTTGCGAAGGCGGCGGCGGTGGTGCGGAAAAAGCGGGTAGAGCCGTCGTGCAAGTTCGTCGAGTTCGGCCAGATCATCCTTGACCCAGATTGCCCCATAGCGATCCGCCGCGCGGCGTGTCCGGCTCGTGCGGTCGTCGAACGGTATGAGATAGAGAGGCGTAGCCGCATTTGTGGACACATAGCTTTCGAGAAAAGGAAGGAGCCAGTCGATGACACCGTCATTGGCGACGATTGCAACGCCACGACGCTCCGCTGCCGGTTGTTCATCAGCCATCGGAGAGCACGCCTTTTGTCGGGGATCTGTCCATCGAAGCTTCGTCCGATGCCGCAGGAATTCTTGCTTCCCGGCAAAAGGAACGAACGCTTTGACGCGGCCGCGCTTGCAGCGCTGCGCCAATCCGGCCTGATAAGGTTGCGCTTCTGGAACGCAAGCGGCCTACCGTAGATCCCAACGCGTCCGGAATAGCCAATCGCATAGGCCGGGACTGCCGAAACCGTCGCTGAAACTCACGGAGGCGCGGCGGTGGTGCTCGGCGTGTGCATGGCTCGAAATCGCGGACGGCGCAAGCAGCCCGAAAAAGGCGCCGCGACCTTTCAAGCGTGCCGCAAAATCGTAACCGGAATGCTCATAAAGTCCGCCAATCGCTCCAAGACATGCGACAAGCAATTGGAACCGAACGTCGGCGGTGCCCCCCCCGATCAAGATCAAAGGAACAAGATAGGGACAGACAATCGTAAGAAAAAAATCGCCCGCTGTCATATAGCAGGCCGTGATGCTTTTCGAAGCTCCCGTCGAATGATGCAAATTGTGGCCAAGCCAGCGAAACCTCCGATCATGCAGCACCCAGCGATGGGCAGCATACTGGACCGCGTCATGTCCCACGGTCATCAAAACAAGACATAGGGCCGCAAAGGCTACGCTGATCCCGGGGGCACCGACAAAGGCGACGCCGAGCACTTCGCAAAGCCACATGGCTGGAAGCAGCACAAAGGTCTGATTGAACAACACGCGCGGCAGGATGTCCGCATAGGCAAGCCGGTCGCGGTGGCGGACCTTGAATTCCCGTAACCAGCCTCTTCGGTCGCACAATTCAAAGGCAAGACCGACGCCATGGAACACGATCATGTGCCCCGCCCAGACGATGACAGAAAGCGGCAATCCGATTGCGCGCAATGCCGACAGGCTGGTCACAAGGCTGCTCATTTCCGTACTTCCGATCTGCGCGGGGGCGAAGTCCCGAGCAATTCGTCCCACCAGGGTGCGCTCACGCCAAACCAGGACGCGTCGTCACGAAAATGATGGTGCATGTGCCTGTTCCGCAAGAAGCGTCCCATCGCGGTCCTTGGTTCGGCATGATGTACATGGAAGTGGAGCAAGTCGTACAGCAGATAGCCGATCAGAAATCCGGCGAACACCGGCAGGGAAATCGTCGCGCCGCAAATCAGGAATATCGCCCCGAACGCTGCCGCCATGATAGGAAGACTCATCAGGGGTGGCATCACGAGGCGCAGCCGATCATTCGGGTGATCATGATGGACACCGTGAACGAGAAAATGAATGCGCGCACTCAAGCTGCCGCGGGGACGAAAGTGAAACAGGAAGCGGTGTCCCAGATATTCGACGAGCGTCCATCCAAGATAGCCCGCCAGAACGGCGATCGCGACCGAACCTCCCTGAAGGGTCCGCGCACTCGTCCAGAGAAGCACGCCCAAGGGCGGAAGGTAGATCACCAGCGGAACGAAATGATGAACCCTCGACATTCGGTCGAGAAGCGGATTCTCAAAAATTCGCGGCGATGCCGCCAGAGCGGAACCGGCCGCGTGGTCGCAGGCATGCATTCTGGTCCACCTTGAGGCTGCGCTTGCGAGGGAAGTGGGACAATAGCCGTGCCAGCGGCGTGGGCCAAGAGGCAGCAAAGCCCACAAAACGACATATTCGTGCTGTTACGGATGACAGATTCTGCGATTCTGGACCGCGACAGGCTATGAACGACACGGAAATCCCCATCGCCCCGGGCGTCGGGGCAGCGAGGCGGACGGTCAGGCGTTGAAAATCAGGCGATTGAAAAGATTTGGATTGGCGATTGCCCTCACCCTGTTGGCCAGACAGGCGGTTGCGGACAACATAGGGGGTACGGGTCACATCGAGCCAAGCGGCGGCATTGTTCTGCTCGACGGGGTTGCTGGCGCACGAATCCTGGCGATCCCGGTGCGTCCGGGACAACTGGTGAAGCGCGGCGACCTCCTGATGACGCTGGATGATCGCGAACAGCGTGAGAACGAACAGATTGCCGAACTGACGCTGATACAAGCCACGCGGGACGCCTCGCAGAATCTCGCTGCAGAGGCCGTGTCACTTAAAATCAGCGCCGAGCGGTGGCGTAACGCTCAAAATCAGGCGGATTCCTACAAGGCCATGGGCCCAGAGGCGACATCCCAAATCCAGATGTCGAATTTCAATCAGGCAGCGGAGGAGGCGCGCCTGCAACTCGGCGTCGAGCAGAAGAAAGAGCGCCAGATTCGCGATGACAACGCCGCGAACGTCGCAAGCGCAAGCAGGCGCCTCGAGATCGAGCGACAAAGACTCGCCCTTTATCGCTTAGTGGCGCCGAGTGATGGCACGATCCTCAAAATCGATCAGCATGTCGGCGAGAATGTCGGGGGCGGCACGGTTATCGAGATGGGCGACATTCGAACGATGTACGTGATCTGCCAGGCGTTCCAGGGGGACCTGTTGAAATTGAAGCCGGGCATGCGGGCGACGATCAAGAACAACGCATTTCGGAATCCGCTAAAGGGCGTTGTGGAAAATGTCGGCCGCCTCGTGGACACCAAGGCTCAACTCGGTGATGTCCGAATCAAGCTCAACGATCCAAAGGTCGCCAGCAAGGTCGTCGGCATGGAAGTCGAAGTGGAGATCGAACGATAGGTGGACGCGAATGCTCGGCCCTTTCTCACAGGATTTTGGCGGGAGACATTCTCGATTTCGAGCGCCGTCCCGGGCGTTGCCTGTCTGATTGTAGCCACCGCAAATCTGCTCCAGCACCGGCTTCGACTCCTTGCGGCCATCTCGGGCGCGGCGGTCGCCCTGTTTTTGCTCCTGCTTCAGATATCCGTGCTCGATGCCGCCCGCGCAAAGGTTCTGCTCCTCTATAATGATTTCAATTTCGACATGGCTGCGGTGCCGGATACCTACCAATTCCTCTTGAACTTCGAAACCATCGATCGCGTGGTATTGGACCAGGCGCGCGCGACGGGTGATGTGGCCGATGCTTTCGGGCTGAATGTCGACGTCGTTCACTGGATGCAGTGGCCATCCAAGAAGCTCGCCTATCTGTTTCTGATCGGCCTGGATGATCCCGGGTCGTTTGTTCGCGATCCATTGATACGTGAAAATCTGCCGCTGCTGACGACGTCGCATTCCCTCCTGATCGATGCCTACTCCGAGCCGGACATCGGGCCTCTTGCGATAGGAACGACCGCCAAGATTGGTGACGAACAGGTTTCCATAGCGGGCTATTTCAAGCTCGGTTTGTTCTTCTACGGCGAGGGAAGTGCCATTGTACGCAACACGGATTTTCCCAGACTTGCCGATCGCGATTCCCGCATGGTGAGCATCGCACTGTTCCGCGTAAAGCCCGGCGTCGACGTGAAAAAGGCAAAAGGAGATTTGGAAAAGATCGTCCCCATGCATACGCTGGTCTTTACGAGAGACGAGTTGCTTCAGCAGGAGCAGGATTATTTTCTCAATGTCCGGCCTGTCGGGATCATGATCTATATCAGCATGCTGATTGCGTGCCTTGTCGGCACCGTCATCATCGTCCAGGTGCTCTCGACCGAGGTGTCCAATCGCATGAAGGAATATGCGGTCCTCAAGGCGATGGGTTCGAGCCCCTTCTTTGTCTACGGAATCGGAGCGTCCCAGGCCCTTCTGCTGGGGCTTGCGGGCCTTTTGCCGGCACTGGTCGCGGGCGGTCTGGTTTTGTGGTTTGTCCAGGAAAAGACCCACCTCGAGACCGCAATCGGCTTCGTCCTGCTAGGCAAAATTCTGGCCATCACCGTTGCCTCCGCCGTTGTGGCCGCGATCCTGGTTTTGCACCGCGTGCAGCGGGCGGATCCGGCGGCATTGTACTGAGCATGGCAGGTATCGGTCTTGGGGTGCAGCTTCTGATCCACCAACGGGTCAGGTTGGCGATTGCAACAGCGAGCGTCGCCATGGGCGTCGTCATTATTTTCGTGGAACTCGGATTGCTGCAGGGCGTCCTGGATGCCCAGTCCCTGATCGCCACAAGGGTTCGCGGAGATTTCCTGGCGATGAATGTCGCCCGCATCAACCTGCATCGCTGGGACAAGATCGATCTCGTTCGGCTTCGACAGATTGCCGCCGTCCCGGGTGTTTCGCGTGTTACCCCGGTCTATGAGGATCATGTCGGCCTGGAGGATCCCGATGACAAGCGGGTTCGCCGCATCATCCTTTATGCGTTTCCGCCCGACGATATTCCCTTCGCGCTCGATCATCCCGCGCAGATCACCCATGCGCTGAAGATTTCCCATGGCTTTCTCTACGATCGCCTGTCGCGGCCAATCTTCGGAAAGTTTCAGCCGGGCGACGACATAAAGCTCGATACCCAGCCAGCCCGTGTTGGAGGATATTTCACGCTGGGCTCGGATATCGTCAACGATGGCAATATCCTGATGAGCGAAGGTGACTGGTTGTCGCGTTCGCCAAAGGCCAAGCCGATCATGGGCGTCGTTCATCTGAAAGCCGGAGTTGAAGTCGGGCGGGAGCAACGCTTGATCCAAGCGCAGGTCCCGGACGACGTCACGGTTCTTACTCCGAAAGAGACCGTCAGCCGCGAGAACAGCTACACCATGCGCTCTGCGCCGGTGGGCGTTCTCTTTCTGGTGGGAATGCTTGCGGGTCTGGTGATCGGGACGATCAATTGCTATCAGGTCCTGTACAATGAGATCAGCGATCTTCTGCCCCAACTCGCGACGCTGAAAGCAATGGGGTTCTCGAGCGGCTTCCTTCGGCGCGTGATTTTAGAGCAGGCGGCAGTCCTGGCGGTGACGGGGTTTGCCGCCGGGCTTGTGTTCTCCTGGTTTGCGGATCGCTATGTCGCGCATCAATCGATGCTCCCTATACGGATTACCCTGCAGACCGGCGGTGTGGTTTTCCTTCTTGGCATGGTCATGTGTATGGTTGCAGGTCTGCTCGCCGTCAGGCGTGCGGCAGTGGCGGATCCGGCTTCGCTGTACTAGGCTGCGGCCATGAATGAACCAGGGCGATTTCAGCACCAATTTGCCAGGGACAGCGCCGTCGAGGCGCCTCCGGCTGCGGTCGTGCGTGGTCTGGGTTATGCCTTTGGATCCGGCCAGACGCGCAAGGGCGTGCTGTTTGATATCGATTTTTCGTTGGCGCATGGGGAGTTCGTTATCCTGACCGGTCCGTCCGGAGCCGGCAAGACAACGCTTATGACCTTGATCGGAGCCCTTCGCTCGCTCCAGTCCGGCAGCATCGACGTGCTGGGCACAGCACTCGGCGGACTGTCTGCCGAGGGACAGCGCAGTGTCAGGAGAAAAGTCGGCTTTATCTTTCAGGACCACAATCTTTTTGATGCGCTGAGCGCATTTCAGACACTGGCGCTGGCCATGGAATTGAGCGGCGTGCGCCGGTCAAATCGCGAAGCACGCAAAAGAGCCCACGATCTTTTGTCCATGCTCGGGATGGAACAGTATCTCGATGCGAGGCCGCGGCAGATGTCGACCGGACAAAAGCAGCGGATCGCGATCGCCCGCGCGCTGATCAACGATCCGCCGATCGTCATTGCGGACGAACCTACGGCATCACTGGATGCCGAAACGGCGCTTCTCGTTCTCAAATTATTGCGCCAGCGGGTAGAGAAGGGTGCGTCGGTGTTGATGGTCACACATGACAATCGTGTCTTCTCGGCGGCCCATCGCATTGTGAAAATGATCGATGGCCGTATCGTCGGAAACGAGGGTAGCCACCCGTAGAGCTATGGCGCGAACAATGGGCTGGGGTCAGGTTTGCTGAGGAGGGCGCATATTGGCGTGAGTATCCTCGCGCCGTTCGCAGTGGCATTCTTTGCCGCGACTGCCGCCGCGCAGAGCGTCACGCTGGCCGATGCCGTTCGGGCCGCATTGCGGAGCGACAATGACGCCCTGCTCACACAAGACGAAAAAGTGAGAATTGCAGGCGATCGGGAACAGGAAGCTGGCGGGCAATTCGACTGGGGCGCACATGTGGAAGGCGGATGGCAGACGCTCTACGTTCCGAAGGTTGCAAACGGCGTCGTTCCGGGAAAGGGAGTTCTTACCAATACAACTCAAATTCTTGGGGGCATCTACTATTCCGCGAGCGTCGGCCGTGAGTTCCGCAATGGCATTTCGGTTGCGCCGGGCGTGACGGCCTACCCAAGCACGGGCGGTGCGTCCACGGCGCAGACTCTCGGTTTGACGGAATTGAGGCCAAGCCTGGGGCTTCGGATTCCGCTGCTGCAGGGTCTTGGCGAAGAGGCAGCAGACTCGGCCGAATTGTCGGCCAGAGCCACGCTCGCAGGTACGCGGTTCGACAGAGATTTTGCTGCCGCTCATACCGTGCATGATACCGTTCTCACGTATTGGCGCTGCGTTGCCACCGAGGGACTCGCGAAGATCTCCTCGCAGTCTCTGCAAGACGGAAAGCACTACGAAGAATCTCTGCGAAAAATGGCCGACCGCGGATTGCTTGAACCGATGATCGTTCAGCGGAGTGCTGGTGCCAACGTGTCCCGGGAAATCGCTCTGCGCCAGGCAGAGGATGCGTTTCACTCGTGTCAGCGCGATCTGGCCGTGGCAATGACGGGGGCCGCGGCAGATCGCGCGTTTGAACCCGGCGAAGATCTACCGAACGTGACCGGCCAAAGCGGTCTCGTAGGTCAGCTGCAGGAACAGGCGATGGATGACATCGCGTTGAATAACAGGTCTGACCTGAAGGCTGCACGGCAGTATATCGCCGCCGCCCTCGCCACGCGCCGTGGCGTGGAAGACAGCACGTCTCCAATCCTCAATCTCCAGATAGATCCGACGCGCGCGATCGTGAGCTATACCCAGTCGCTGGAAAACAACACCGCAGAGGGCAAGGCTGCGGAAGCCCTTTCGGACCAGCGCCAGGCGCAAATCGCGTTGCATCAGTTGGAGACGCAGGTTCAGATCGATATTGGCGATGCGATCCGCAATTTGCAGTCCGCCTTATCGGAGTGGAATGCTGCGAGCGGTGCCGAGCGGCAGATGGAAAATGTCGTGAGCGACGCAAAGAAGCGCGCCGCTTTCGGAATTACTCCCGGAACCGCCGGCAATACCATGACGATCGACCGCAGCGACGTGCTGACATCCGAAGATCAGCTGGCGCAAATCAGGAACCAGATGATCAACGCGAAGCTGCTTTTCGCGTCCAGTGTCGCAGATCTTCGGCTGGTCTCCGGCACGGTACATCCGGAGCAGGAAACAGCGGCCTCAGTAGCGGACAAATTCTCGACTCTTACCGTCAAATGAACGCGCAATTGTCACTCTGAGGATTTCAGCCGGTCGCAGCGGCCTACGGGTGGGTCCACGCTGTCGAGATGGGCGACGACCTCTCCCGCTCCCCCGTCGCAGGCCATCCAGCGAAAGTCATGTTTGGTGCCCTGTTCTTTCAGGCTGTTGTCGCTCACAAGGGGGCTGAAGCTGTTTGCCGTCACGCTTCCCGGCACGCTGCTGTGGCTGCAGGAGATCAAGGGATTGAGGCTTCCCATCTCGCAGTAGGAAAACTGGAGAGGCCTGGTGCAGCGGTTCTGGAAGCCCCAATATTCGCCGTTGCTTGCGACACTCAAACACTGGGACGGATTGTTTGCCAGGGCGGTTTGCGGCGCGGACGCGGGTAGCGCGGCAGAAATCGGTGCAGATGGTGGCATCGCTGTCGGCTGTGTGAAACTGAATTTTGCCTGTTCGATGCGAACGGGGGCGGGCGCCTGGTTGAATTCGGCGTCAATGGTATGAACCGGTGAAACGCGGACCTCGACAGGCTGAGGACTACCCGAACCTTGCGAGCGTGGGTTTGCCGTCGGGGGGTGAGTACCGCTTGTCGCGGTCGTTGCCGCCGGCGTATGCGGGGACTGATCCGGCGCGGCTGCGTTGACGCTCGCCGTGCCTGTCGGCATGGCATCGGCACAGTTGCTTGTCTGGTTGTGCGGGGCGGAGTGTTTTTTCTTGGCGACGACCGACGCGACGCCAAGCCGGCTCGCGTACGCCTGTACGGCCGCTTGCCGTTCCTCTGGCGAGAACACGTGGTCGGACGGATACCACGCAGCACATGACGTCTTTCCTTCGGATGAACGCACAATCAGGGCGATGCCGTCCGTTGCTGCGGCTCGAAGAATCTCGACATGCCCATCGGTGTAATCGATTTCCACCGAGTCATTCCCTGCCCGGAACAACCCTACGGCGCCCGCAGAACTGGTGACCGTGCCAAGGCGATTGTTCATGAATGTGAGGGAGACTTCCTGAATCGACCCGTTCGGAGCGGTAATCCTGCGGGCAAATCCGCCGTCGTTCGGATCGAGGATGATCGTTGATCCGTCCAGGGCGCCGAGTTTTTCACCGAGCAGATTTGGGAAGGGCAAGCCGTCCTGGTGGGTGGCCTCCGGTTCCTCGACCTTGGCAACAGCCGGTGTCAGCACCGGCTGCGCGGCCGGAACCTCTGTCAGCGCAGAGTTATGAGGCGGAATCCCTGCGGTCGCGCTGGCGGTGGGCCGACCGTCCACAAAAAGGCCCTGAAACCGCGAGCCGTCCGCGCGCACCAGCAGGCCGGGTCCGTTGGGGAGATCGCCGCGCCACACACCGTCGTAGGTTTGTCCGTTCGCCCAAAGCTGCTGACCATGGCCCTCGGCCTTGCCGCTTCTCCATTGTCCCGTGTAGCGATCGCCGTTGGCCCAGGTTTCCGTACCCTGACCATCGGACTTGCCGTTTTTCCATTCCCCTTCGTAGCGGTCGCCGTTGGCCCACAGGACACGCGCCCGGCCTTCTAGCATGCCGGATTTCCACTCGCCTTCGAGGCGGTCGCCACCTGCGGTCGAGAAAACGCCATTTCCATCGAATAGGCCGTGGGATTGAAGGCCGTCATAGCGCGATCCGTCCGCCCAGATCGCCGTGACGTGACCGGTCTGCAAGATGCCGCCGCCGAACGCCCCGGTGATCGATTGAATCTGCTTTCCGTGACCGAAAGTGACGAGGGTTCCGGTACCATTCGCGATGCCGGCGGTGCACATGCCCTGCCATGTGGCCGTGTCACCTTCGACAAAGCTTGGGTCCAGCGCGCGGCAATTCGTCTTGGAATCTGTGACCCATTGCTCCTTGGCCGATCCGGAATCCGCGATCCGGGGAGCAAGCGAACCCATCGTTTGCGCGTTTGCGCTCTGTTCTGCGCCGGCGACCAGAATAATCGTGCCGAACAATAGACCCAAAGTCCGGGATTTTGTTCGTCCCATCAGCCAATACCCCTGAATTCGACAGCCGGAGACGATTTTCCAGCTCCGACAGGCCATGCACAATTCAAGGTTGGTGCGAGCGCTAATGAACGCTTTCTGATTTCTGTCGTCTTGACGCTGGCTTGAGGCGCTGCCCGACATCGGCGCGACCGGGCGGTCGGGCCCGAGACGCTAAGCTGGCTGCCGGGCCGCGTCGCCGGGATTCCGGCCAGGTCGTTTCGTAGCGCCCATCCGGAGCCGCAGGCGGTCGAGGCAGAGATAGACGACCGGCGTGGTGAATAGCGTCAGCAACTGGCTGACCAGAAGACCGCCGACGATGGCGATGCCGAGCGACTGGCTAAACCCCGAGCCGAAGCCCAGAGCAAGCGGCAATGCACCAAGAATGGCTGCGAACGTCGTCATCATGATGGGGCGAAAGCGCATCAGGCAGGCGGCGAATATGGCTTCGCTTGAGGAAAGCCCATGGGTGCGTTCTGCGTCCAGGGCGAAATCGATCATCATGATCGCATTCTTTTTTACGATGCCGATGAGCAGGAGCACTCCAATCAACGAAAGCAGCGTGAATTCCGTGCCTGTGACCAGGAGTGCGAGCACGGCACCCACGCCGGCGGATGGCAGCGTGGACAAGATTGTCAGCGGATGGATATAGCTTTCGTACAGTATGCCGAGCACGAGATAGACCGCGACAATGGCCGCGAGAATCAACAGGGGCTCGCTGCTCAGCGAATTCTGGTACAACCGCGCTGTGCCGGCAAAGCCGCCGTGAACTGCTGCCGGAACATGCAGCCCGCTCATGATGCGATTGATCGCGCCGACCGCTGCCTGCAATGAACCTCCTTCCGGCAGATTGAACGAGAACGTGGTGGCCACAAAGGGTCCGTCATGATTGACCGTCAGCGGAGTATTGCCGGATCCGATGGTTCCGATTGCGGCGAGCGGAACCATCGTTTCAGCGGAACTGGTCACGGCGGAGCCCGTAGAGGCGGTACCGCGACCGCTATTGGCCAGGGCATTGGACGCCTGATTGCGTACGAGGTCGGCGGCGATCGCAGCCGAACTGGGCGCGGTGGTTGCCGAAAGAATGGTGGTGCCGGCGACAGCTCCGGTGGCCTGGGTGCCGCTGATCGATCCGCCGGCGGTGCTGACATATATGTCCTTCAGGGTCTCGGGGCTTTGCCAGAACGCCGGCGCCAGACCCATTACGACGTGATACTGGTTAAGGGCATTGTAGATTGTCGACACCTGACGCTGGCCGAATGCGTCGTAGAGCGTGTTGTCGATCGCCGAAGTGGTGATACCAAGGCGGGCGGCTGTTGGACGGTCAATCACGAAGTCGGATTCCAGGCCCTTCGCCTCATGATCGGAGTTGACGTCCGTGAGTTCCGGCGCGCTTTGAAGGGCCTTTGTTATCTTCGGAAGCCATCCCTCAAGCTCGTCAAGCGAATCGGCCTCTAGGGTATACTGGTATTGCGTCGAGCTCTGTCGGCCGCTGCCCGGTATGTTCTGGGCGCTCTGAAGCAGCAGCCGCGCTCCGGCCAAATGCGCGAGTTTTCTTCGCAATCTCGAAATGACCTGATCTGAAGTGGCATTACGCTGGCCGGCCGGTTTCAGCTGAATGAAGACCGAGCCGCTGTTGACGCCGCCGCCGCCCGGCCCCCCTCCGCCGCTCCCGGTAAATCCCGTAACATTCGCTACGGCGGGATCATGCGCGATAACGGTGACAAACTGGGCAAATTTGCGTTCCATGGCCTGGAACGAGATGCTCTGATCGGCGCGAATGTTGCCGAAAAGTGCCCCCGTATCCTGATTTGGGAAGAAGCCCTTGGGCACGATGATGAAAAAATAGACATTCAATCCGATGGTAATCGCCAGCACGAAAAGTATGGTTCCGGGGTTGGCGAGAGCCCATGCCAATGAGCGCGCGTAGAGCGTCCTCGCGGAATCGAAGATGCCCTCCGCGGCGTTCAGGATCCGTCCCTGGCGCCGTTCCGCGTCTGCGTGCCGGGGCAGGTAGCGGCACAGCATCGGAGTGGTGGTCAGCGAGACAGCCAGAGAAATCAGAATGGCGATCGAAAGCGTTGCCGCAAATTCGTAGAAGAACTCGCCGACCAGGCCGCCCATAAGAAGAATGGGAAGAAATACGGCGATGAGCGACAAGCTCATCGAAATGACCGTAAATCCTACTTCACGGGCGCCCTGCATGACGGCTTGCTTCCTCGGCATGCCTGCTTCGATGTGGCGCGAGATGTTTTCAAGCACGACAATGGCGTCGTCCACGACAAAGCCGGTCGCTACGGTCAGAGCGGTAAGAGAGAGCGTATCGAGGGAGAAGCCCGCGAGATACATGACGCCAAACGTGCCGATCAGAGAAAGGGGAACGGCGATGCTTGGGATGAGAGCCGCACGGCCGTTACGAAGAAACAGGAATACGACCAGGACGACCAAGAGAACCGACAGTGCAAGCGTCCGCTCGACATCGCTCAGGGACGTGCGGATTGCCCCGGTGCGGTCGTTGGCCACGATCAGATGGATCGATTGGGGGAGCGCTGCCTGCAGCTCCGGCAGAGCCTGTCTTACCCGATTGACTGTATCGATGATGTTCGCGCCCGACTGTCGGTAGAGAATTACGAGTACGGCGAGCTTTCCGTTCGTCATGCCCACATTGCGGACATCCTCGACGCCGTCGGTGACGCTTGCTACGTCCTGCAGACGCACAGCTGCGTTGTTGCGATATGCAATCACCAGCGATCGATACTGATTTGCGGTCGTGGCCTGATCGTTCGTATAAATTTGAAATTTCCGGTTTGCCTCGGAAACGCCGCCCTTCGGTGTATTTGCGTTCGCTGCCGCAAGCGCCGCGCGGACATCTTCAAGGCCGATGCCGTATTTGAAGAGTGCCGTTGGATTCAGGTCGACCCGCACCGCAGGCAGAGAGCTTCCACCGATCTGGACCTGCCCGACACCCTCGACCTGACTCAATTTTTGCTGAAGAATGGTCGATGCGGAATCGTAAATCTGTCCCGGCGTCAAGGTTTCCGACGTCAGTGCCAGTATGAGAATGGGTGCATCGGCGGGATTGAATTTGCGATATGTCGGATTGCTCCGCAACGCCGTAGGAAGGTCGACGCGCGCGGCGTTGATTGCAGCTTCCACATCCCTTGCAGCACCATCCACGTCGCGGTCGAGGCCGAATTGCAAAACGATGCGCGCCGATCCCACGGAACTGGACGATGTCATCTCTGTCACGTCGGCAATGGTACCCAAATGGCGTTCGAGTGGCGTTGCGACGCTTGTTGCCATCGTTTCGGGACTGCCGCCCGGCATCTGCGCCTGCACCATGATCGTGGGAATGTCGACGTTTGGCATCGGCGAAACGGGAAGCAGAAAAAAGGCCAGCGTCCCCGACAGGGCCAGCCCAAGCGTCAGCAGCATGGTGGCCACGGGGCGTGCGATGAAAGGTGCGGATATGTTCACGATCGGGCCGGTTCGGGTTGTGGCCCGATCTTCCATCGCCGGGCAAGGCGGTCGAAATAGAGATAGATGACCGGTGTCGTGAAAAGCGTGAGGAGTTGGCTGACGAGGAGGCCGCCGACAATGGCTATGCCAAGAGGTTGCCGCAATTCCGATCCTGTTCCCGATCCCAGCATGAGGGGCAATGCCGCGAACAGAGCGGCGACGGTCGTCATAAGAATGGGGCGGAAGCGAAGCAGGCTCGCCTGATAGATTGCATCCCTTGGCGACTTGCCCTGTTGACGCTCGGCTTCGAGTGCGAAGTCGATCATCATGATCGCATTTTTCTTTACGATGCCGATCAGCAGGATGATTCCGATCAGGGACACAATATTGAGGTCGCTTCCGGAGATCATCAGCGCGAGAAGGGCGCCCACGCCCGCCGACGGTAACGTCGAAAGGATTGTGACGGGATGGATGTAACTCTCGTAGAGCACCCCCAGCACAATATAAACGGTAAGTATTGCCGCCAGAATCAGCAGCAGTTCGTTGAGAAGCGATTTTTGGAAGGCCAGGGCGGCCCCCTGAAAACTGGTCGTGATGCTGTTTGGCATACCGACGGATTTCTCAGCGGCTGTGATCGCGTCGACCGCGGCGCCGAGGGATTTTCCTGGTGCGGTATCGAATGAAATCAGCGCCGCCGGAAATTGTCCCAGATGAACCTGCTGAAGCTTCGCCGGCGCCTCGGCAACTTTTGCTATCGCATCCAGGGGAATCTGGCCGCCGGCCGCGGAGGGGAGGTATACGGTCGAAAGGGACGCAACCGAAGTCTCAAGGTCGGGAGATGCCTCGAGGATGACCCGGTACTCGTTGGAATGCGTGAAAATCGTGGAGATGATCCTTTGGCCGAACGCGTCATATAGTGCGTTATCGACCGTCGCAGTGGTGACACCGAATCGCGCTGCGGTATCCCTGTCGACTTGAACATTGGCCGACAGACCACTGTCCAAATAGTCTGTCGACACGTTGGACAGCGCCGGGTCCTGAGAAAGCCTGTCGAGCAATCTCGGCGTCCATGTGTCGAGCGTGGCGGTCGCGGCAGAACCAAGGACAAACTGATATTCCGCGCGGCTGACGGTCGAGTCGACGGTCAAGTCCTGAACGGGTTGGAGATACAGCGATATTCCCGGCACCGTTCGTGTCGCGAGGGTGAGCTGATTTACCACCTCGCCGATACTGTCCGATCGATCGTCTTTCGGCTTGAGGTTGATCAGAACGCGTCCGCTGTTGAGCGTCCCGTTCGTTCCGTCCACGCCAACGAACGACGTGAGACTTTCCACGTTCGGATTTTTCAGGATTTCGTGTACGAGCGCCTGCTGCCGCGTCGCCATGGCGGAGAAGGATACCGTCGGTCCGGCCTCGGTAATCCCCTGGACGAGAGCCGTATCCTGAAGTGGAAAGAAGCCTTTCGGAATTACGATATAGAGGAGCACGGTAAGCGCGAGGGTCGCGAGCGCGACAACCATTGTCACGGGCTGATGGTCGAGCACCCATTCAAGCATTCGCCCATACGCCGCCACGAGGCGCTCGAAACGCTCCCGGATTTGTCGCGCAAACCGGCCTTCCTGTTCCGGAGCACGATGCTTGAGCAGCACGGCACACAGCATGGGAACAAGCGTGAGCGAGACGGCCGCCGAGATGAGAATCGTGATTGCCAGCGTCACCGCAAATTCGCGGAAGAGCCGTCCCACGACTTCGCTCATGAACAGCAGCGGGATCAAGACGGCAATCAACGAAATGGTGAGCGAAACGATGGTGAAACCAATCTCGCCCGCACCCTTCAGCGCCGCCTGAAGCGGGCTTTCGCCCATTTCAAGGTAGCGGCTGATGTTTTCTATCATCACGATCGCATCGTCGACGACAAAACCGGCGGCGATCGTCAGGGCCATGAGCGACAGGTTGTTGAGACTGTATCCCAAAAGATACATGACGGCGAAGGTGCCGACGATGGAAAGGGGGACCGAAAGGCTGGGGATGATTGTCGCGGATGTGTCGACGAGAAAAGCAAAGATTACGAGGACGACCAGCACCACGGCGAGCGCAAGCTCGAATTCCACATCCCTGACCGAAGCGCGAATGGTGGTCGTCCTGTCGGTCACGATCGAGACGTTTACCGACTGCGGCAAGCCCGCTTCGATTTGTGGCAACAGGGCCTTGATGCCGTTTGCGACTGCTATGACGTTGGCGCCGGGCTGACGCTGAACGTTCAAAAGGATGGCTGGTACCGAGTTTACCCAGCTGGATAACTCCGTGTTCTCGGCGCCCTGAACAACCGTCGCCACATCGGAAAGGCGCACCGGTGCCCCGTTCTTGTACGCGACGATGATGTCCTGATAATCCTTCGCCGACTGGATCTGGTCGTTGTCGTTGATGGTGTAGGCGCGGGCAGGTCCGTCGAAATTGCCCTTCGGCGCATTGGAATTCGCGTTGGCAATCGTGGTCCTCAAGTCATCGATATTGAGCCCGTAGGCTGCCAGGGCCCGCAAGTTCGCCTGGATGCGAAGGGCAGGTCGCTGTCCGCCGTTGATGCTGACGAGTCCTACCCCCGGCAGTTGCGAGATTTTCTGGGCTATTCGCGTGTCCGCGAAATCCTCGAGCTGCGGCAGCGGCATCGTTTTCGATTCGATGGCGAGCGTAAGGATCGGCGCATCTGCGGGATTTACTTTCGCATAAACCGGCGGCGCCGGCAGGCTCTGGGGCAGGAGGTTGCTCGCGGCATTGATGGCCGCTTGCACTTCCTGTTCAGCAACATCGAGGGCGAGATTGAGGTCGAATTGCAGGGTAACGACCGAGGCGCCGGCCGAGCTTGCCGATGTCATCTGGTTGAGACCGGGCATCTCGCCAAACTGGCGTTCCAGCGGCGCCGTGACGGTCGTTGCCATGACCTCGGGACTTGCACCGGGGAGGAAGGTTTGGACCTGGATTGTCGGATAGTCGACCTCTGGCAACGCCGACAGGGGTAGGTACGCAAAGCCTACCAGGCCAATCATCATCACCGCGACCATCAGCAAGGACGTCGCGACGGGCCGCAAGATGAAAATGCGGGACGGGTTCATGGGTCCGATACCTGCCGAGCGCGGTCAGTTGCCGCCATCGTCTCCGGTGTCCGGATTTCGCCGCCTGTGGCGATGATGCGCAGGCGCTCCGCTATCTGCCGCAGCACCTTTCGACCCAGGGACCACAACCTTCGCGCCGTCGCGCAGGCGGTCGGCTCCATCGACGACCACCAGCTCGTTAGGCGCGAGGCCGCTGAGAACATCCACCTTTTCGCCGTCGGTCGGCCCCACCTTGATATTTCTCTGGCTGACTGTGTGGTCCGGCTTCACGACATAGACATAGTCGCCTGACGTGCCGTGCTGGATCGCGGCGCCAGGTACGATGGTCTGGCCGCGCAACGTGTTCACGACAAGGCGAATGTTGACGAATTGACTCGGAAAAAGCCGGTTGTCCTTGTTGTCGAAAAGAGCGCGCATCTTGACGGTTCCGGTTGTCGGGTCGACTTCATTGTCCAGGGTGGACAATGTTCCGTCAGCGAGCTTTGTCGTCTGGGAGCGATCGAACGCCTCCACCGGAAGCTTCGCGCCGGCGCCGACGCGGCGAACGATTTCCCCGATCTGATCTTCCGGGACCGTGAATTCGATGGACATCGGCTGCAACTGCGTCACCACCACGATTGCGGTGGTAACGCCGACCTGCACAAGGTTTCCGACATCGACCTGCCGAAGCCCTACGCGACCTGCGACCGGCGAGGTAATTCTGCAATAGCTCAGATTGAGCGCTGCCCCTTCGACAGCTGCCTTGTCGGTTTCGATCGTCCCGGCATCGGTTCGGACCAGCGCCTGCTGGGTGGCGACGGTTTGCTGTGAAATGGCGTTTTGCGACCACAGCATCTGGTAACGGGACAGATCGACCTTGGCATTGGCAAGTTGCGCTTCATCCTTGGCCAGCGCGCCTTTCGCCTGATCGAGAAGGGCCTGGTACGGTCGCGGGTCGACCTCCGCCAACACGGCGCCCGCTCCGACCATCTGCCCTTCCTGAAAGTCGATTTTTTCCAGTGTGCCGCTGACCTGCGGTTTCACGGTGACGGTAGCGAGCGGCGTCACCGCCCCGAGAGCGTCAAGCGAAACGTTCAGATCACCTTTGGTGGAACTCGCTTGCCCTATGGGCACGGGTCCCTGGTTGGCCAGGTCTCTGGGGCCAAGACGGGGGCTCTTGGAAGGTTGAACCGCCCAAATCAAAATGCCCAGCAAAATAAGGCCGCTGACAATCCAGAACGCCCGCCGGCCTCCGGGAAAACGCCGGTCGAGCCAGGTCTGAGGCGGCTCGGGCTGGCCGGCAGCGGATCGATCGCTGCGGTGAAAAGCGGATACGCGCGTCTCGCCTATGTCCATTGTCAGGTCGTCACGTACATTGCGTTTGCGCGCGCCTCGAAGAGTCGGCATGCGCTCACAGGGCGCCCCAGTGCTCCGACACTTATCAAACCAGACCCGCGTAAATTTGTCGAAATTGTCGCAGGCATCGCTACCACGGCAGGTCTGCGGGTCCATAATTCCTGGAAAGCCGGCGGCCCGCAGTCGATGCATTTCCCGATGATCGGCAGTAGCATGCGGAATACCGACAGAACAGACGTGGATATGCAGGTTCTAGTACTGACCGACAACTTCGTGCCCGAGCAGAACGCGTCGGCGCGCCGCACCTACGAGCATTGCCGAAGATGGGTCAGGGACGGCGTGAGCGTTACCGTTATCACGACGGTTCCGAATTTTCCGCTTGGAAAGCCGCAAGCGCCATACCGAAACAGACTCTATATGTCCGAACGCATCGACGGCATCCGCGTCGTGCGCGTTTGGAGCTTTCTGGCACCGAACAGCGGAGTAGTCCTTCGCGCGCTTGATTTCGCGAGCTTCGCAGTATCCGGATTTATTGCCGGACTATTTCAAAAGGCCGACATCATTGTTGCCACCTCGCCTCAACTCCTCACCGCGGTGGCGGGGCACTTGCTTGGTCGCTTCAAGAGGCGACCGTGGGTGTTCGAGGTTCGCGATCTGTGGCCCGAGTCCATTACCGCCGTCGGCGCGATGAAGGAGGGGTTCGCGATGAGGCTGCTGCGGTGGCTGGAGCGCACGCTGTATGGGAGTGCCGCGCGCATCGTCACGGTTACCGAATCCATAAGGAATAGTCTGGCCGCGCGAGGCATTCCATCCGAGAAACTCGGCCTGGTTCCCAACGGCGCCGATCTGGAGCGTCTCACCCCCCGCGATCGGGACACAAAACTCGCCCATAGGATGGGAGTCGAGGGCAAGTTTGTCGTGGCCTATGTGGGGACGCTCGGATTGGCGCAGGGCCTTGAGGTCGTCGTGCGCGCCGCTCAACTGGTGCGGGATACGAACATTCATTTTCTTTTCGTTGGAGAGGGCGCCCGGAGAAAGTTTCTCATGGACATGACCTCAGAGCTCGGGCTCGAAAATGTGTCGTTCGTGGGTGGCGTGCCATCCGATGCGGCAGTGGACTACCTCGCTTTGGGGGATGCGATTGTAATACCGTTGCGCAATTCCGAATTGTTCGAAGGCGCCCTCCCGACCAAGATCTTCGAGGCGGCAGCGATGGAGCGTCCTATCGTGCTTAGCGCGCAGGGCATCTCTGCCGACCTGATTCGTGCGTGTGACGCGGGAATCGTGGTCGAGCCGGAAAATCCGGCAGCACTTGCTGCTGCAGTGGAGTCTTTGGCTGCCAGCAACACTCTTTGCCGTCGCTATAGCACGGGCTGCAAGAGTCTCGCGCGGCAGCATGACCGGGAAAGGCTTGCGGCACTCATGTTGGCTGAAATCCGCGATGCCGCCAATCCCGTGGCGGGCTGATTTTCCGCGCCCTTTCGAAGGCTCGAAAAATCAGCTTCCGTTGCTGTGGCTGATGACCGCCAGGGAGGCTGCTGCGATGGCCACCTGACTGAATATCTGTGACAGACTGGTCAGGAATACCATCGTATTGAACGGTGCCGGATTGGGCGGCACGACGATCGTAGAGCCCGGTGGTATCGGATCATTTCCGAAGAAATCGAACATGTTCGACGAAGCGGCGCGAGCACTCCCGTCAGGCAGAATGATAAACGTTTCGCTGTCCTCGGCGGTCTGGGTGTATCCGCCTGCAAGACCGACATAATCGTCCGCGCTCATATCCGAGCGATATTGGAATGAGCCCGGATTCAAGACCTCGCCACTCACCGAGATCGTCGACGGCCGTTTGGGCACATAGATGAAATCACCGGGTTGCATGAGCACGTCCAGCTCGGGCTTCACGGCGAGGATTGTGGGGTCTGCGGTAACAGTTATGCGTCCCAATGCCGGCTGATGGAGCAACGTCTGTTGCAGCGTCTGCAGGTAGGTCAGAATTGAAGGATTGACGTTCGGTGTGGTTGCAGCGACGAGTGCCCCGGACTGCAATTCCACGGCTTCACGATAGTTGCCCTCGGCTTCGGTTTGCTGCGCGCTGATACGCGTGAAGACCGCGCCAAGCGGATAGGCCTGGTCGGTAAGGCCTCCGGCTCTGCCAAGCACGGACGAAAGCCGCTCGTTGCGCATGATGTCAAACGCGCCGGGATAGCGAACCTGTCCGACAATTGTGACTGTTCCCGTTTCGCGATCGGAAAACACTTGCCGCACGATGACCGTATCCAGCGGGCGCAGCGCGACTTTCGCAAAGTCGCGGGCGCTGGTGCCCCTATAGGCGTTGCGTAGCGTGTGAGACGTTCCAGAGGCAGGATCGAGCTCGGTCGAGGTAACGGTAATTGCCGAAAGGTCGGCTTGCAGCTGGAGGCCGCCTGCGGCGCCGAGCATTGTGGAAAGAGGAGTGCCGTCCTCGGCCAGATAAATTCCAGGGTCGTGGAGATCCCCTACAATCCATACGAGATAGTCTGCGCCGAAATTGATCAGGGCTGGTGCCGTCAGCCCAAGTTCCGCAGCGATATCCGCGGGGTTCGTATCCGGGGCCGGCGATCCCAGTGCGCTTGGCGAGGTCAGGCCTCCGCCCTGGAGCGGAATGCCAGCGGCCACGCTTTGGGCATTCTGGGCCTGCAGCAGTGCGATAGTGGCCGGCGTCTTCTGACTGGCGGCAGCCGCGATGGCCGCTTGATAGGGCGCAATGGGGGGCAGGGGGGCGGCTGACATCAGGCCCGTCATCGGCAGAGCAGATGGGGTCGCAGGCGCAGTTGCGCCGGGAGCAGGCACACCTGTCGGTGAAAGGCCTGCAATTGCCTGCCCGACCCCTGCGGCAATGGCCTGGCCGGCAGTTGTGGGCGCTGGAGACGCCGCGGCAGTTGAACTCGTCGATGCAGGGCTCGCTGGCGCTGTGCCACTGCCCGCCGATGCGTAGATAGAGGCCGCATTGTTCACGGGCGCCACGGACGTGCCGAGAGGACTGGCTGTAAGCGAAGTCTGACTTGCCGCTTGCGCGGCCTGGGCCGCGCTTGCTGAAAGGGCTTGGCCAAGAACCGAGGGCGGCACGTTTGCAGCCTGCGCTGCGGCCTGCATTTGCGCCGCTGAGGCAGCGGCCAGGGCCTTTGCCTGATCGCTCGTCATGACAAAAACGACGTCGCCGTCCCCCAGCTTGTCGTCTTCCTGTCCGTCGAACAGGCGTTGCAGGGAGAATGCTTTTGCGCGTCGGAAATTTGTCCCTGGCTCGCGATGCACGATAATTCCCAACGGCGTATAGGCGTTGATCGCCAGATCGCCGGGGTCGCGGATCAGGCGCGAAAGTGTGCCTGCCTCCGCCAGGGCCCGGGAACCCTGCAGCTGCACGGCTCCGATAAGCGTTACCTGCCCCAGAACACCGCCGGCCTGCTGATCGACCGAAAGCAGTTCGCCTCTGCGAACGACGCCACCCCTGCCGGCCGGGACAACCACCATGCGGCCGGTCGGTTCAAGCGCAATCTTTGCGAGATGATTTGCGCCTGGCAACTTCCCGCCGGCGAGTTTGAGGAGGACTTCGTCGTCAATCGCGTCGGAACCCGGCGGAAGTTCGTAGATCGCCGGCCTATTGACCATGCCGATCGCGGCGACGGTTGCTCCTATGGGAGCGACTTCGATCCGGTCACCATCGGTAAGATTGCCAATCTCGGAGGATGCGCCATGCGCAAGCACCGAATACAGATCGATCCGTATGCGCTTGGTCCCGCGAACCAGCACGATATTTCGCAAGCTGCCTGTTTTGCGGATACCTCCAGACAGGAGGAGTGCATCTATCGGCGTATTCAGCCCGCTGAGGGTGCGCAGACCAGGCGCGTTCACCTCGCCGCTGACGAGCACAGAGATCTGACGCGTTTGCGCCAAAGTGACATATGCTCGCGTCGAGAGCGCGTCCTTGGCAATGATTGCCTGCAGGTCCTGGCGCACCTGGGCGAATGTGCGACCTGCTGCCTGAACGGGCTCATAATTGGGTACGATCAGGCGTCCGTCCCGGTCGACCGATACGACATAGGAATTGTTGTCGTGTCCACGACACACGATGGAAAGCTGGTCTCCGGGACCAAGGATGTATCTGTCCTCCACACCGCCGATCTGTGTGATCGTCACGGGGCTGGGTACGCCAAAAGTCTCGTATCCATATTGTTGCAGCGGCTGCCCTGCACGCTGGGAAAAAACCAGTTCAAGCGTAGACGGCGGCAATTGTGCCGCTGTCGGAGGGACTGCAGGTGTCAAGGTCTGGGAGGAGGAACTTACCGCAGGGGCGACGTTGATCGGCGGCGTGGCCGCTGGAACGCCAGCCTGTCCCGTGGACGTCGTTGTCCCAAGGCTTTGCAGGACTGACTGGATGGTAGAGCTATTGACCGTCTGGGCACTGACTTTCGCGAGGCCCCAGGAAAGCAGTCCCACGCCAGCGGCCGCGACCAGGACTGTGATACGGTACCTGACAGGCTTGAGCGGCATGCGCGTGTTGTTCCCGCAATGCGGGAACCCCTCTTGTGACACCTTTTGTCGCTTTTACTCTCTCCACAAAGCCGCGCGCAAGCAAAAGGCGCCTCCGCGTCCAGAAGGGTGGTTCTTGACATTCGCGCCTTTTTCGACGCGATGATCCGTACGCGCGCTGAATCCGATGTTGATGGACTTCGCCGAAAGAGCGTGCGACATCGGGTCGACGTCGGGATACGGGCGAACTGCTGGTCGCTCTGCGAACGGCCGCGACGTGCGAGGCGACACTCGAATGGGGCGTGCCGACTTGGACAAGGTCAGCAAATGCCTGCGTTGTGCCGGGAAGTGGCTGCTTGCGGCGAGCGCCGCAGTGCCGTTTTCGAGTGCGCGTGCGCAGATCACCAACTACTACGAGGAGAACATTCTCCCGACGCCATCGCTGTATGGCGGTATGGGCCTGCTTGACACGCGCAATGCGCGCTTCATGCCCGACGGCTATCTCGCGTTGAACGTGGATGTGAAAAAACCCGACGATCGGTTCACGCTCACTTTTCAGGCGTTGCCGTGGCTTGAGGCGAGTTTTCGCTATACGGTCAACTATGCCTTGGCGCCAATCGGCCAAAGGGCGCTCTACGACCGCAGTTTCGATCTGAAAGCGCGGCTGTTTGAGGAATCGCAATATTTTCCCCAGGTTGCGGTTGGCCTGCAGGACTTTATCGGGACGGGGTTCTATTCGGCCGAATATCTGGTCGCGTCGAAACGTTTCGGCCCGGTCGACGTCACGTCGGGCATGGGTTGGGGACGTTTGGCATCGAGACCGGCGTTTCCCAATCCTCTCGGATTGCTCTGGCAAGGTTTCAATACGCGTCCGGGCGACACGTCGACGACAGGCGGACAGCCGCTGTTCTCGAATTTCTTTCGTGGCCCGAATGTGGGAATCTTCGGCGGCATCGAATACGACACGCCAATACGCAATCTGAAATTCAAGGTCGAATATTCGAGCGACAGCTATGCCGCGGAGTCGCGCTATCGGCAGAACCGTAGCATCAAGCCGATGAACTACGCGCCGGTACCGGTCAATACAGGATTTTCCTACCGCTTTTTTCACAACGTCGATTTGAGCGCCGCGCTGGTCGGGGGACGCGAATTTTCGCTGGACGCAAGCATCGCCATGAATCCGGCCGAGCCAAACTGGTCCGATCGTATCGATCCGCAACCCCCGTTCGTTTCGCGACCCAAGGGTTCGTATGGGCAACTCACACAACTCGATCTGGACAACGATGGCAGTGAACGGACACGCGTCCATTTCGTCGATTTGACTTCGCTGGCCGATCCGACCGGCCGCCCGCCGGATCCCGCGCTGTTCCACTCCGGAGAGATCCGCATCGCCGGCGCGTTTTCGAAAGCCGGACTTCACATCAGGGATGGCTGGCTCACGGGAGATACACTGGTCGCGCAGATAGAAGGGACACAGGCTTCGCCGACCCTCTGCGAACGTATTGTCTCCGGGGACGGCCTGCCTGCCCGTCAGGTGATTCTGGTTGGTGAGGATTGGAACCCGCTTGCAATCTGCAACGCGCCGGCTCCGCGTCCGGACCCCGCCAGCGCACCTGCGACGCCGTCACCGGTCGCAGCATGGCAGGCAGGTGCAGTGTCCCATATGCGCGATGCCATTGCCCAGCAGCAGCTCATAGTCGAGGGCCTTTCGATCAAACATGGTATCGTGAAGGTGGAAATTGAAAATGACCACTATTTACGGGATGCCGAAGCCATCAGTCGCACGCTGCGCGCGCTGTCCGCGAGCGCCCCTCCCGATATCGGGGCCTTTGAGGTAACCACCAGCATTGCTCACATGCCGCTCACGAGAGTGACTGTCTCGCGAAGCGAGGTTGATGCGCTGGCCCGGGCCGAATCGACGCCGGGCGAGGTATGGAAAGCGGCCATTCTGTCCGATGCACCGGAAGGAGCCACCTATAAGGTTCGCGAACGGGACCCCCAATTCTCCTGGTCCATTTTCCCGGCGTTTCAGGACGATCTCTTTGACCCAAACAATCCGGTCTATCTCGGCATCGGGATTGCGGCCTCCACCCGCACCGAGCTATTTCCCGGATTTGTGATCGACGATCAGCTGACGCAGGACATTTGGAACAACTTCAGCAGCATCACGCGTACGAGCAACAGTCTGCTGCCGCACGTTCGCAGCGATATTGCGAGCTACCTGAAACAAAGTACGACCGCGGTCACGGATCTGACAGCGACCTATTTTTACAAGCCGGCACCGGAAATCTATGCGAGATTAAGTGCCGGCTATATTGAGCAGATGTTCGGCGGGGTAGGGGGCGAAGTTCTTTACCGGCCATTTGGACAACGCTGGGCGGTAGGTGCCGATCTCTATGAAGTTTATCAGAGGAACTTCAACGATCTGTTCGGTTTCCAGAATTATCACGTGCTGACGGGGCATGTGTCGTTGTATGTTGAAACGCCTTGGGACGGTTTGACGACAACCCTTCGTGCCGGGCGCTATCTGGCCGGAGATTATGGTGCGACGTTCGAGATCGACCGGCGCTTCGATTCGGGATTTGTCGTTGGTGCATGGGCGACGTTCACAAACGTGCCATTCAGCCAGTTTGGAGAGGGCAGTTTCGACAAGGGGATCAAATTGATCATCCCCCTCGAATGGGCACTCCCCTTTGGAACGACCTCAAAATATGAGTTGGACCTGAGGCCTCTTCAGCGCGACGGCGGCCAGCCGCTGAATAACGACGCGGAACTCTACGACATGACGCAGACGTCCTCTTACGGCGATCTGGAGCGACAATGGCCGAACGTTCTCAATTAGTTCAATGGCGGTACGTGGCTGCACTGGCTGGACTGCTCGGACTTTCCGGGTGTGCGGGCGTCGACGATCCAACCAATAGCGACGTTGGCAAAATCGGTGCCCTGCTGTATCAAAAATTCAGCAAGATGGGCGCTGACGACAGCGTCC
The DNA here is from genome assembly GCA_036490345.1 of Rhizomicrobium sp. Lineage (GTDB taxonomy): Bacteria > Pseudomonadota > Alphaproteobacteria > Micropepsales > Micropepsaceae > Rhizomicrobium. Next base: position 120,905 of record DASXEA010000063.1, read on the forward strand.
AGCGGGAGCGCGCCGCTGCCGTTCCATTTGCATCCATGGGCGTACGACTGGGTTCCAGCAGTGAGTCGATGTTCGTTCTCGCTACCCGGACCGGTGACGACCTTCATTGGTTGGGGGGAAAGAAACTTGCGCTGACGACTCGGCGCGGTCGGATCGTTCAAACGGTTGGATTTGACCACAATCTGACCGGATTTACGGGGTTGGCACCGGTGCCCGGGAAGCAAACCCCCATGAGCACCTATCTGCTCGATTTCGCTGAGTCTTCAGTCTATGGCGTGCTGGTCAGCTGCAATCCACAAGATATTGGGCCTGAAAGTATCCTGATTATTGGGGTGGCTCATAAAACGCGGCACGTGGTTGAAGATTGCGCTGCTTCGCAGCTTGATTGGACTTTTCGCAATGAATTTTGGGCAGATGAGACAGGTTATGTTTGGAAGAGCATTCAGTATGTGGCGCCGGACCTCGACCCATTGACCATAGAGGCATTGCGACCTGCTGCCCAATAGCAGGTTTGGCCACTCCCGCACCAAGAGGATCGGACGGACTGATTGAACCTTGAGCAAATCGCGTGCTACCTTGGCCTGCACGTGCGAGCCAAAATCATACGATGTGGGGGTACATGGATAGGGGGGGGGCGTTAAACTGGCGCGTGCCAACCGTTGCGGCGGTAGGGTGCGGACAGTGGGGCAAGAATATTGCTCGTAACCTTTCCTCCCTTGGTGCCCTGCACGCGGTTTGCGACTCCAATCCGGCTGCGGCACGAAAGCTCTCGGCAGAATACGGTGTTCCGGCGAGGTCTCTGCCGGAAGTCCTCAATGACAATACCTGTGAGGCGATCGCCTTGGCCTCGCCCGCGGCATTACATACCGAACACGCCCGGCATGCGCTGAAAGCAGGCAAGCACGTCTTTGTCGAGAAGCCTCTGGCTCTCAACATGGTCGATGGCTGCGAGCTTGCACGGCTGGCCCGAAAGCGGTCCAGGGTCCTGATGGTTGGACACCTCCTTCGCTACCACCCCCATGTACTCAAGCTGATATCGCTGGTTCGGGACGGGGAGCTTGGCCACATCCGTCGCATTTTTGCGCGCCGACAAGGCCCGGGACGCTTGCGGAGCGAAGAAGACGTGATGTGGTCGTTCGCGCCCCACGACATTTCCCTGATACTGGCTCTGGTCGGTGAACAGCCCAAGCGGGTATGGGCAGAAGGCAGTGCCATCCTTCAGCCTTCCGTGCTGGACATGGCGACGGTTCACATGAAATTTCCCAATGCGGTGGCCGCTCGCGTCCATGTTTCGTGGCTCAATCCGTACAAAGAGCAAAAGCTTACGGTCGTTGGCTCGAAGGCGACCGCCCTGTTCGACGACAGGGCGGAATGGGCCGACAAGCTGCTCGTCTACGAGCACAATGTACTGTACCGCGATGGTCGTCCGTGGACGCTCAAGACCGAACCCGTCAGGTATCGTATCGATCACCGCGAGCCCTTGCGCGAAGAATGCGCGCATTTCCTAGAATCGGTTAGTGCCGGAACCGTGCCACGGACGGATTCGGTGGAGGGGCTTGCCGTGCTGTCGGTGCTGGAAGCGGCGACACGGTCGCTGGATAGCGGCCGGCATGTGAAACCCAAATGTCCGCGTCTTTCGAAGGCGCCGATTCGCCAGGGTGCCACGACGCGAAAGGTGCCGTTTCCGGCGCTTGTCGCGCTTGACGGTTGAATTCAACGCGACAATACAGGGGCGGCACTATTTGGTGCCGCTCGATACGTCCGAAGAGGCGAAATGTCGGATCAAGGCGCATTTGTGCATCCGACGGCTGTTCTGGATCCGGATGTCTGCATTGGCTCGGGAACGCGCGTCTGGCACTTCGTCCACATTCTCGGGGGGAGCCGAATTGGCGAAAATTGTGTCATCGGCCAGAATGTGATGATTGGGCCGGATGTCACGATCGGCAATGGCTGTAAAATTCAAAACAACGTTTCTCTCTATCGGGGTGTAACACTCGAGGACGAGGTGTTTTGCGGTCCCAGCGCGGTTTTTACCAACGTGCGTTATCCTCGGGCGTTTATTGATCGCAAAGAGGAAATTCGAGCGACGCTGGTGCGGCGTGGCGCGTCGGTAGGTGCCAACGCGACGATCGTTTGCGGGAGCGTGTTAGGCGCGTATTCACTCGTCGCTGCAGGCGCAGTCGTTGCCCGAGATGTGCCGGCGCACGCAATGGTCATAGGTTCGCCGGCCAGATTTCGGTGCTGGGTGGGACAAGCGGGAGAGCCGCTTGACTCCAATCTGGTATGCCCTCGCACAGGAGAGCGATATCGGATTGTGAACGGGAATTTGGAGCTCGAGTAGAGTGTCTTAATGGATTGGAACGAAATTTGCCTTAATTTGCCCGCCAGGCGGATAATTGGGTGCGATTCCATTCGTTGCGAGATCGATCGGGCGACGTCCGGCTGAGGAGTTTATCCAGATGAGTTTGGCAGACTCGGTATCCATTCGCCCGCCGGAACCGGCTTTCCTCAAAGCGAGGATCGAGAGCCGCCAAGCGCTCGTGGGCGTCATTGGCATGGGCTATGTCGGCCAACCCCTAGCAATTGCCGCGCACCAGAAGGGCTTTCGTGTCGTTGGGTTCGATGTGGATCCGGTAAAGGTTGCCGGGCTCAATGAGGGCACGTCGGGCATTCGAACAATCCCGGATTCAAAAATTCTTGCAATGTGCCAAAGCGGCCGGTTCCGCGCGACCAACAACCCCTCCGAGCTGTCGGAACCGGACATCATCCTTATTTGTGTCCCGACACCGTTGACCCGGTACCGCGAGCCCGATCTCTCATTTGTCGAGAGCACGTCGCGCACCCTGGCCGCAAGCCTTCGGCCCGGCCAGCTTGTTTGTCTTGAATCCACAACCTATCCCGGCACGACGGCTGAAGTCGTCAAGCCCCTGCTGGAGGCAACCGGGCTTGTTGTAGGGCGCGACTTCTTTCTCGCGTTCTCTCCGGAGAGAGAGGACCCCGGCAATCAAAAATTCGGCACGTCGAACATCCCAAAGGTGGTGGGCGCCGACGACGAGGTCAGCCAGCAACTGGCCGTCGCCTACTATGGTGCGCTGGTCGAACGTGTCATTCCCGTGCCATCGGCGGCGACGGCAGAGGCCGTCAAGCTCACAGAGAACATTTTTCGCTGCGTCAACATCGCGCTCGTCAACGAACTCAAGCACATTTACGGCCGAATGGGGCTGAATATCTGGCACGTCATCGACGCGGCGTCGACCAAACCGTTCGGCTTCATGCCGTTCTACCCAGGACCGGGCCTTGGAGGCCACTGCATTCCCATCGATCCCTTCTACCTCACCTGGAAGGCGCGGGAGTTCGAAGTACCCACGCGCTTCATCGAACTCGCCGGCGAAATCAACGCGGCTGAACCCCACCTGGTAATCAATGCCTTGGCGGCAGCACTTTCGACGCGAAAACGAATGAGCCTCAACGGTGCCCGCATTCTGCTTCTCGGCCTCGCCTACAAGAAGAATGTGGACGATCTGCGCGAGAGCCCCGCGCTGGTGATTATGCAGGAGTTGGAGGCCAAGGGTGCCCGCGTATCCTACTATGACCCTTGGATACCGGAGATCCCCACTACACGGGCGCACTCCGAGCTTGCAGGACGAAAATGTGTAGACTGGGAGCCAGGGCACTTCTCGACTGCGTTTGACGCGGCTCTTATCGTAACCGACCATGATTCGGTTCCGTATCAGGAACTGGTCAGGTCGATGGATCTTGTCGTAGATACGCGCAACGCCACGCGGGGCATTGTCGGAGATCGCGATCGGATCGAACTGGCCTAGCGACGTGGCCGCGTTTTTTTGTCCCGTGTAAAGACCGATATCTCGCGGCGCTTATTGGCGTCCCCATTTCGACACGCTAAGTTGTCCTTGAGACCAAGCGTTGGCGGGCAAATTGCTGGATCAGCTCAAAGTCCAAATCAGGGTCGTTCGCGCGCTGGCGGTGCGCGAATTTCAGACGCAGCAATCCAACTTGGAATATGGCTACGGGTGGGTCATTTTCGACATGATCCTCGGAATGGCCGGCCTTTTGATCTTAAGGCTGGCCATCAAAGGGTTTAACAGGCCTGGATTGCCTCCGATGACTTTTATCATCTCGGGCATCGTTCCGTGGTCCATGTTTGGCCAGATGTACGGCGTGCCGATTTCGGCTGTTCAGCGAAATCAGCGACTTTTGTCGTTGCCCGGCGTTACGCCTCTGGATCTTGTCATCGCCAGCAGTCTGCGGATATTGGGGACGTTTGCGCTTCTTTATGTTGTCCTGATGAGCGCTTCCTGTTTGTACGAAGGCGTCCCTCCGCCGCGGTTCACATTCGGAATAGTTTTGCTATTCTTATCATTCTGGATATTTGGTCTATCTCTTGGCTTTATGTTGATGGCCCTTCAGAAGTTGTATACACCTGCTTCGAAATTCACGAGCTTTTTCTTGCGATTTAGTACATTCTTTTCTGGAGTTATTTTTATTGTCACCCTATTTCCGGGTTATATTTGGCCATATTTGACATGGAATCCGATGCTTCATGTAGAGGAACTGCTGCATACTTATTGGTTCCGGGCATATACCACGCCGATCGGGAAACCATCTTATGTTATAGAATGTATGGTAATAATGGCATTCTTTGGTTTGTTACTCGAACGATATTGTAGAAAAAGATTCCGGTGATGAGTATTGATCTCAGAAATATTGAGAGGACTACTGTACACAAGGGTAAATCCTTCAGGCTTTTTGACGGGCTAAATCTCCACATTGATGATGGGGAAAGAGTTGCCATCCTTGGTCCGCAGAAATCCGGGAAAAGCACCTTGTTGAGATTGATTTGTGGAACTGAAGAACCTGATAGCGGAGAGGTCAGTGTTTCTTCGAGTATCTCTTGGCCTATTCCACTTGCCACGTTTTTTCTGGCAAATTCTACTATCGCTGCGAACGGCCGTTTCATTGCGCGCCTGAGGGGCCTCGAAGAAAGGGACTTCCCCCGCCAAGCTGCGGAATCGGTCGGTCTCGGGGAGTTCCTGAACGTCAAACTCGGCCGGTGCCCCCCTTACGCGAAAGGACGTTTGGCGCTCGCGCTGGGTATTCTTCCCGAATTTGATTTTTATCAGTTCGACGGTCGAATGCTGCCACGCGAAAAGGAATTTCAGGAGCAGGGCGCAGCCCTTCTGGAGGAGCGACTTTCCGGCCATGGATACATCCTGGCCACGGCCACCCCGAAGGAAGCCGAAGGCCGTTGCGATGTCGTCTATGTCCTGGAAAATGGGCGCGCCACCGGGTTTACCGATCCAGCCGCAGGGATTGATTATTTCAATGAACACTATGGTAAGAAAAAGCCGGGTGAAGCGGCCAGCTCGGCTGACGCAGGTGATGGCGATGACAATGCTGCGGACGAAGGTTCGGGAGATATCGACTTGCTAGCGGCTGTTGTTTCGGCCATTGAATAAAATTGGCTTAGAGCGCGGGGAGCGCTGATCGCTTGGCAAATGTCGTGAGTTCACGCTCTGCCGGAGCCCGGACGGCTGATAGCGTCCCAACGTCCGACGCCCGCGAGACGGAATCGGGCGCCATTGGTGCGCCGATCTGGAGCGGCACAAAAGAGTTCTTCCGCTGGCTCGGCCGTCGGATGTCCTTCTGGACGGTGGTCCCCATCGTTGGCATCGTGGGCTTCGTTTATCTCTACGTGTACACAGACTCACTCTACGAGTCCTCTGCGATAGTCGATCTACAGAATTCCGCCACCGCGAGTTCAAGTCTGAGCAGCCTCAGCAGCAACCTCTTTGGATCCACGGGAAGCACCACGCAAAGCGGCGCCGTGGTCGCCTACATCGCATCGCCCGACATACTCAAAGTCTTGGACAAGGAGTTTCATCTGCGACAGTTGTATGCGTCGACCAATCACAGCCCATTCTGGCGGCTGGACGCGGATGCCAGCGACGAAGACCTGCTCAGCTTTTTTCAGCAGATGGTGACCGTATCTCAGGATTCGACCACCCTTCTGATCACCGTCAATTGTCTGGATTACGCGGCTGTCGATGCTCAGAAACTTTGCAAAGCGGTCATTGCGGCTTCGCAAAAATTTGTAAACGCGATGTCCGCCGTAATGAGCGACGCAACGCTCAAATATGCCAAGGATCAGCTCGCGGTTGCAACCAAAGCGGTAGAGACGGCACAACCTTACGAGCGCAGCGTTGCGGAAATGGAGCTGTCCGCCGCCCAGCAAGCCCTTGTCTCGGCGCAGGGGCTGGCAAATCAGCAGCAATCATTTCTTGTCACCGTCGCTGCCCCCAATATGCCCACTGATGCAACGGATCCTGACAGACTGGTAGACGAAGCCATGATTTTGATTGGCGCTTCCATGCTCTACATGATTGCGCATCTTCTGCTCGCCAACGTACGCGATCACAGGCGCGCCTAGAAACAGAACAGCCACAAGCGATCCGACCGTCCTATACTGGCAGGAAGCGATCCAGCACATCGAAGATCGCGCCTGCCACGTCGATCCTTTCGTAGTCCGGAATCTCCCGGCGCGGCTGGTAGTCGGGCTCGGTCCATAAGCGGTTCCACCCGCTTTCAACCGTTTCCACCCACTCCGTTTCATCGCGCAGGGTTATGCACGGCACGCGATGAAAATAAGCCTCCCGCTGAAGTCCCCCCGAGTCGGTCAGCACGACAGACGAGAGGCGCACGAGTTCATACATGTCGAGATATCCCAACGGCTCTGTGATCGTGATGACCGCGGGGTCGAATGTGATGCTTAGGGAGGAGAGTACTTCCCTCGTGTGGGGATGCATCGGCAATATAAGCGGAATCGCAGCTGCCTGTTGGTGAAGGTAGTCCACGATTTCCCGCACTCGCAGTCGCGAATTGAGAGTTTCGTTGCGATGAAACGTGGCCGCGCCGTAGGTTCTTGGCTGAAGGCCGAGCCTTTCCAGTACGGATGACTTTTCTCTTGCCATCGGCGCTACCCAGCGCGCGATGTCGAACATCACGTCTCCGACCCGGTGGACGCTGCCGGTTATTCCCTCACTTGCAAGGTTGTTCGCGGCATTGGAAGTCGGACACAGCAGGAGCGAACTCAAATGATCGACGACGACGCGGTTTATCTCCTCAGGCATTCGGCGGTTGAAGGAGCGCAGACCTGACTCCACATGCACAACGGGAATATTCGTTTTGACGGCGGCCAGCCCACCGGCAAGCGTCGAATTGGTATCTCCGTAGACGAGCACGGCGGCGGGGCGTTCAGAAACAAGAATGTCCTCAATTGCGCCGAGCATACGCCCCGTCACTGCCGCTTGGCCTCCGCCATGAATTCCCAGCGAATAGGCGGGAGCCTTCATTTCCAGTTCTGCGAAAAAGACATCGGACATATTCGCATCGAAGTGTTGTCCCGTATGCACGACGATCTCTTCGAATCCAGGTCGGGTGTGAAACAGCTTCGAGAGAGGAAATGCCTTGATGAATTGCGGCCTCGCACCGAGAACCGTAACAATACGCCTCGTTCGGGGCAGCGTCAGGTCCGGGGTAGGCACCTTCGGCAATCGAGCCTCCTCCTGACCTGTGGGCCGCGGGGCTATCGCTCTCCCAGGCGTGCAACACACGGACAGAGGGAAAGTATATGCTTGCCACCTGGGCGTATATGGGTTTGTAGAACCGATGGTCACGGCCTTGATTCGCGGATATTTCCGCTGCCGATCCGCGCTACGTCGCCGAATCAGGTCACTGGGCCGCTTTCTCATCGCGTCCGGGCAAGTCGAGCGTGCCGCGGGGTATGTTGCGCTTGTGGACCGCCGCCGCGGTCTGTTGCTTCGCGGATTTGCAGCGGGAATTCGCCTTTTGCACGACGATCATCGGGCGTTCTGGCGTTCGGCGATCGAAGAATTTCCCGGCGACCCTCGTTTTGTTCGAGGGCATATCCAGGCCTCTCTGCGATCCGGTGGAACTGTGGAAGCGGAGGGAGGACTGGAGTGGCTCATGGCGCGACGGGTCACTTCTTCCGCTGATGCAAAATTTGTAGTTGGTCTTGCTCGCATCGACCAGGCCAGAGGCGACCGCTGGCGCGTTCGAGTTCGCATCAGGCGTTTCCTGAAAAGCATCCCCGGCGAACACGACCGCAGCGTCGCGGCCCTGCGCTTGTGCAGGTTCATTTATGCAGCGTTTCCCACGCACGGGCGCATGCCGAAGGGCGGCTGGCGCAAGAGCTTTCTCAACATGACGCAGCATGCGCCGATCGCGCGTGCGGCAGCCGCCATGCTTAGCCGGGTCGCGAGTTCAGAAGCTGCGCTCGAGAATGCGTCCGGGTCGTCTTACTTCGAAACGGATGTGTCTCCAAATCAGTGTCGCGCATTTCTGTCCATGGTTCGCACGTATCTCTCTGCCGGAAAGCCGTTTTCCTGGGTCCGTGTTGGTGATGGAGAAGCCGCCTGCATGCCCTATGAACCACGGCTCGCGGCCGTAGCGAGACAGGATGCGAGGGCGCGTGAACGGATTTGGTGGGGAAGAGCCCTCGATCGGGCTGAGCAAGAATGGCTTACGCCGCGGGTCGCACATGCGATCTGGAATGCCGACTGCATTGGAATTCCGACGGTTGGCAGATTCTTGCGGGAATTGAACCTCTGCCGGGAGGACTCGCTCACATCGAATCTCACGGGGCGTGGTCTGCGTTCTATCCTCTACTGCCTTGACCGCGTCGGGGAATTGCGCGATCCGAGCCGTCCCGTCCCAAACTTCTCATCATGCCACCTTCACCAGGAACTTGCACTTTGGGACCTTTATGGGGAACTCTTGGGCAGTGGGGACGAGGTCGTGCTCATCTCTTGCCATCCCGCGCTTGCGGATTGGGTCCAGGACAAATTCAAGGTTCGAATTGTGCGAAATCTACTGCTCCCGCCCGACCAGGTTACGTCACCGGTGCTCTCTGAGCGGCATCAAGGTGATGTGGGCCAGTTGCCCGCGCTGCTGCAGGATATTGCCGAACAGATGGGCGACGCGCCGCGCAACAGACTTGTGCTTGTGGGGGCTGGATACCCTGGCAAGTGGCTGATCGAGACCGCCAGGTCTCGTGGTGGTGTCGCCCTGGATCTGGGCAGCATTTTTGACCATTGGCTCGGCTTTCGAACGCGGAGCTACCTCGATCTCAACTCAGCCTGACGATAGCCATTCTGCCGATACGTGCAGACGTTTCTCCGAACTCTTCCCGGGACACTTTCATGCGGATCCTGATATTTGGTCGAACGGGACAAGTGGCGCGTGAACTCGCCCGGATGAAATGGGACAGTGATGTCCTGATTGCTCAATTGTCGAGGGCCGATTGCGACCTGGCTGAATTGCAAGCGGTCCGCAGAGCGTTGGCAGAGCGCAGGCCCGACATTGTGATCAACGCAGCAGCCTATACCGCTGTCGACCGGGCGGAATCGGAAGAATCGATCGTGCGACAGATAAATGCCGAGGCGCCCCGGGTGTTGGCCGAGGAATGTCAGCGCAGCGGAAGTGCGCTGATTCATCTATCGACCGACTATGTATTCGGAGGCGAAAAGATGGGAGCTTATTTGGAGTCTGACGAGCCTGACCCACATACGGTCTATGGCAGAACCAAGGCCGTAGGAGAGTCGGCTGTGAGAGACGCCCTCCCCAATCATGTCATATTGCGGACGAGTTGGGTTTTTTCCGCCCATGGGAGCAATTTTGTAAAAACCATGCTGCGATTGTCCGGGGCACGGTCCGAGGTAGATGTCGTCGCCGACCAGCACGGTGCGCCCACCTCGGCCAGGGATGTCGCCAAGGCCGTCCGGATCATCGCGGTCGCGATGGGCAGAGGACGGGGCGCCTGGGGCACTTTTCATTTTGCGGGCACCCCCCCCACAACCTGGCATTGCTTTGCCCGGTCCATTTTCGAAGTCGCAGGAAAAAACGTTGTCGTGACGCCGGTAAGCTCAGCCCAGTATCCGACTGTTGCACGCAGGCCCTCAAACTCTATTTTGGACTGCGGTAAAATTCTGACGACATACGGGATCAAGCAACCGTCGTGGCACAAGGCTCTGGTCGAGACCGTATCGGAGCTTCGGTCTCGGGACAGTTGCCGATGAATATTCCCGCGATCGTGCCCCAACGGCTGGACGGGGTTTTTGCAATTACGCCGCTGCGTTTTGTCGATGAACGTGGCTTTTTCTCGGAAACGTACAATCGCGCCGCGTTGCTTGCTGCTGGCATCGCGTGCGATTTCGTCCAGGACAATCACTCGCTGTCGCATCAACGTGGGGTCATTCGGGGGCTTCACTTTCAAATTCCGCCTTTTGCACAGGCAAAGCTTATTCGTGTTTTGCGCGGGGCCATCTACGATGTCGCCGTCGATCTTCGAAGGAACTCACCGACCTATGCGCACAACTGCGCAATCGTCCTGTCGGCGGAAAATGGAATGCAGCTGTTCGTTCCGGCAGGATTTGCCCACGGGTTTTGTACGCTCGAACCAGACACGGAAGTTTTTTACAAGGTCAGTGCACCTCATGCTTCCGAGCATGAGCGCGGCCTGACCTGGAACGATCAGAGCCTGAATATCGCCTGGCCGATTTCCCCGGCAGAGGCAATATTAAATGACCGCGATCGCCGGTGGCCCCCCTTGAAGGACTTGGCGCACTATTTTTGATTTTCCTGAGTGTCGTGGGATACTGAATTTATGCGGCGAAAGCGTTTTGGCACGATTCTGGTTACAGGTGGGGCGGGTTTTATTGGCTCGCACGTCGTTCGCCATCTTCTTGCGGAAACCGATGCTGATGTTGTGAACGTCGACAAATTGACCTACGCCGCCAACCTGGCCGCCGCTGACGAGTTTGCCAGACACCGCCGCTACCATTTCGCGAAGGCATGCATTACCGATTACGAGACCATGCGGGGCCTTTTGGCACGTTATCGTCCGGATGCGATTATGCATCTCGCGGCAGAAACGCATGTGGACCGGTCTATCGAGGGACCGCGGGAATTTGTTCTTGCGAACGTTATGGGCACCTGCGTCCTGCTCGAAGCGGTCAGGGACTACCTTGTTCGGGAAGGCAACGGGATCGCGCAGAGCTTTCGGTTTCATCACATTTCGACGGACGAGGTGTTCGGCACATTGGGCGCAGTCGGCAAATTCAGCGAGTCCACCCCGTATGCTCCGCGATCACCCTATGCAGCATCAAAGGCAGGTTCCGATCACCTGGTGCGGGCCTGGTATGAGACCTTCGGGGTTCCCGTTGTCCTTTCAAACTGCTGCAACAATTACGGGCCGGGCCAGTTCCCTGAAAAGCTCATTCCCCTGATGATCACCAAGGCATTGAATTGGCAATCCCTTCCTGTCTATGGGAAAGGCGATCAGGTGCGCGACTGGCTCTACGTGGAGGACCATGCGCGGGCTCTTTGCCTTGTGCTTTCGCGCGGCCGGGTCGGGGAAAGCTACAATGTAGGTGCAAATTGCGAACGGCAGAATATCGAAATTGTTGAAATGATCTGTGACCTGCTGGATGAAATCGCACCGTCTCCGCACAGGCGACGGCGGGAGTTGATCACCTTTGTGGGCGACCGGCCGGGACACGACCAGCGCTATGCGATAGACCCGGGCAAGACAATGTCAGAGCTTGGTTGGCAACCGTTGGAAAGTCTTGAGTCGGGCATGGCCAAGACCGTCAGGTGGTATCTGGAGAATGCCGAGTGGTGGCGCAGCATACAGTCCTACAAAGGGGAGAGGCTGGGTTTTGTGACCACAGCGGAGGCGGGACCCGGATGAAGGGCGTTGTCCTTGCGGGAGGGGCAGGCACGCGCCTGTATCCGCTGACCCTTGTCGTCAGCAAGCAGCTTCTGCCTGTCTACAACAAGCCGATGATCTACTATCCGCTTTCCATTCTGATGCTCGCGGGCATTCGAGACATTTTGATCATCACCACTCCGGAGGACAGTGCGAGTTTCGTCCGCCTTCTTGGGAACGGGGCGCAATGGGGACTGGCGCTCAGCTACGCGGTGCAGCCAAAACCCGAAGGACTTGCGCAGGCGTTTGTGATCGCGCGCGATTTCATCGCCGGTGAGTCCGTAGCGCTTGTTCTCGGGGACAATATCCTTCATGGCGCGGGCCTCACGGCTCTTCTGCAAAATGCCGCGGGTCGGACGGCGGGCGCTACCGTCTTCGCGCACCGTGTGCGCGACCCGCAACGGTTTGGTATCGTGGAATTCGATGATCAGGCCAGAATAGTATCCGTAGAGGAGAAGCCGGCCGTTCCTCGTTCCGACTGGGCCCTCACAGGATTGTATTTCTTCGACGGGCGCGTTTGCGATCGCGCCATGACCCTCAAACCCTCCAAGCGCGGAGAGTTCGAGATCATCGATTTGCTCGACCTCTACCTTCAGAAGAACGAACTGTTTGTCGAACGTTTGGGGCGAGGGATCACATGGTTCGATACAGGAACGCACGATGCCCTTCTGGATGCGGCAGTATTTGTTCGGCTAATAGAAGAGCGCCAGAAGTTGAAAATCGCCTGCCTGGAGGAGATTGCCTGGCAGCAGGGTTTTATCTCGGAGGGGGCTTTGAGACGGGCGATCAATGTCGCTACGCCGGGGCAATCCGGGTATTTGAAAGAGCTCCTCGACGATGGTGGAATGGGCGATGCTGGCGGCGATGAATAGCCACGACGGCCGGCAATTCCGTCTGCAGGAGGCAGTACCCTGTTCACCGCGGGCGGAACGCCGCTAACCTCTCTCCCAACGAGATTTCCGATGCAAATCGACAGTCAGGCCGAGCTGAAAAAATTTCTGGAAGTGGTAGAGCGCGACAAGGCTTCTCACATCGCGGATCAGGCCCTCCTGCATTGGCTATTTGTGGACCGGCTTCACGCCCGAAACGAACGCGTTGAGATGAACTTCTACGGTTTCGACGGCCGATCGCACCTCAAGAAATTCTTTCAGTGGCAGCGCAAGACTGAGATGGCGGATTTTCTGCCGGCGCAGCTCGTCGATCCGCTCATCAAAAGGAGCTGTGAGCGCGATACACAGTGCCTGGCCAGACTGGACCTCTCGGTTCCCGACAAGATCGTCGAAAGCATTGCGCGGTACAATGCGCAAGATTTTGTCTTTCAGCGGGCCTATCCGCTTCCTGAAGCCATGAGACCCAGGGTGGTCCTCGATTTTGGCGCAGGCTTCGGACGCATGGCGAATCTTGCGTTCGGAGCTGGCGCTTCCGACGTTCAGCTGCTTATCGCGGTCGATGCAATACCGGGGCCCTATCTCACACAAAAAGTGTATTATGAGGGACTTGGTCTTGAAGTAGCGGAATATATCGACGCTTCTCCCGCGTTCGACTTTCGACGGGAGTCAGCCCGCCATCAGCTCATTCATATTCCCACGTGGCGGCTCGATCTCATACCGGACAACTCCGTAGACCTCGTGTGTTGTGTGCAGGTCCTTAAGGAGCTTCCTGGAGAGGTTCTCATATTTGCCCTCAGGCATTTTTCTCGAATTCTGAAGGCCAGGGGCGCGATCTACATCAGAGATCACGAGCAATATCACCATCCCAACCAGATGCCGGTGAATGAGCTGCTCTTGTCGAGTGGCTTTGCCCTGGAATTCCGGCCAATGCTGCATGATCGTGTCGAGATCCATGGATTGCCGAGGATCTGGCGGAAATTCGATTCCAAACTCTATCTGAACAGCGCGCCGAAGCCGCCAGATCGCAAAGATGCGCCATGAGCCGGCCCATGATTTTCCAATACTGGGATTCATCGCCTCCTGGCGAGGTCGCCGAACTGATGGCGACGTGGGAGACCGCGGCCAAGGAAGGGTTTGAATACCGATCATTCGATGATTCTGCGGCATTGGCTTTCATAAGGGACCGTTTCGGGGACCGCGTGGCCCAGGCGTATTTGTGTTGTGGGGTACCGGCCATGAAAGCGGATCTGTTTCGCTACTGTGCATTGGCGACGAGCCCGGGGATCTATGCCGATGCCGACACGGGCAGGGTTGCTCCCGTCATGCCTCTCTACAAGCGCCTGCGCCGGGGTTTGCTCATGCAGCGGCGAAACAACGTGGCCAATGATTTTATGATCGCAACGCAGCCGGGTGATTCGCTTGTTCGGGAAATCCTCAGGCAGGCCGTTGAGAATATAGAGGGGAAGGTGGCGAATGACGTATGGCGCGTGACGGGACCCGGAATTGCAACCCGATTGCTGAAGCAACACGGAAACCAAAGCGCGCTATTTGAAGGTTATGAATTTTGGCCTGTGAAAACCGTGAGAAAATATGTGCAGTTTAACTGGGATCTTCCCTATAAATCGACCGACCTGCACTGGGTGAATTCCCAGAAGACCGCAGTGATCTTCCGATGAGTGTTGGCGCGAATTCTCGTATCTCGATCAGGCTTCCTGGCTACTCCAATTTGCGCGCGCAGAATTCCACGGCTGCGCCATTGTGAGCGAGTTTGCCGGCAGCCGCGTTCGCAACGAGCTTGAGGTCCAGTTTTTCGGCCTCCAACGAAGTGGCAATCATGGCGTCTTGTCGTGGATAATCGGTCAGTTCGAGGAACCGGTATTTTTTTTCAACAATGTCGAATTTTTCCTGGATCCGTTTCTCCATTTTCGGTTTGCGAAACTGCCAAACACGGTTCCCGTATCGCGGCCGCCGATACCGGACGGTCCCCTCCTTCAGGAAAGACACGATCGGGCGCTACGCCACCTCGAAACGCTCAGGGGCGCAAAAAAGAAAGCACTCATCTATAGTTACGAAAACTTGACGCTGCGAAAGCTGCGCCACCAGGAACTGGTTCCCCGGCATGACGAAATCATCGGTCTCAGCGGAAAGTTGAGGCGGGTATTGCTTCTGCGGGATTTCTATAATTGGATTTCGAGCCGTATAAAGTTGCTGGAGAACAAATTGCGGGATATCCCATCCCCGCGCGGGCTGGAGGGCCTGGTGTCCCTATGGATCATGTATGCGAGGGAGTTCCTGGGAGAGACAGAGTTCCTGGGTACAGCGAACGTCACAAGAATTTCCTACAATCGCTGGGTGGAGGACGAAGGATATCGCGCCGACTTGCTCGTAGCGTTGGGCATACCGATGAAGGACAATTCCAATCGGTATGTGCCCGATGTGGGCGGGGGCAGTTCATTTGACGGCGGTGCATTTACCGGGCGTCCAACGGAGATGAAGGTAAGCGAGCGGTGGCGCCATCTCGGGGAGCAAAAATATTCCACAGTGCTCGGACCGATTCTTGATCGTCGGGGCGAACTTGAGCAACTCAACCAGGCAATTTTTGGTATCGCCTTCCCGTTTCAACCATGAGGAATGGTCAGATGATCGGCCATTCCCGCCATGAGCAGGGCTGACATCGTTCGATGGACAAATTCGACAATTTCATAACGATGTTTGGGATGCCGCGATCCGGAACCACAATATTGGCGCGACTGATGGCCAATCACAGCCGCGTACGCCGCATCATCGAACCATATCAGACGAAGCGAAGCGCCGGATACGACGTCACGAGCGTCGGGGCGCTCTGCGCCGATTTCGGTGTCAAGGAGGAAAGCGGCTTTTCGCTCCTCGTCAAAGAAACGACGACGCGGGGGGACAATATCAGGCTGCTGCATCAGCTGATGGAAGGAGCGGCCCTGGAAAATTACAGGGTGGGCTATGTCCTGGTTCTTCGTTCTCCGCTCGAGGCGTTTCTTTCCCAGGTAGACGCAGCGCAATCCCTGTGGACGCGGAAATCCGCTTTCTCGCGCGACAGGGCTTCGCTAAAGGCATTCTGGAATGTTTTTGTCGCTAGTATCGGCATTCATCTTGAACATGCATTGCGGTTTCACCGCAGGATTGCTTTTTACGACGCGTTCGCCCTGTCGCCGCGCTCGGAAATCGCGCGCCTGATGGGGCTTTTCGGCTATCCCATCGAACCCGATCAGCTCCGATTGAGTGAGGATGCGGAATTTGGCGGCGACCCGGGCGCCGGTGCCGCTACCGACAATTTCCTGCCGCGCACGGATCGAAGCAGTGCTATCGAGAGCATGGCGCGAGAATTCGGAAGCCTGGCGGAGTTTGGCAAGATGTGGAGGCTTCACGAATACACAAAGGATGCGCTCAACTATCGAAAAAGTTCCGATGCGATTGTTCGTGACTTGGCACTGCTGGTGCAGATGCCTTAGGGGTTATTGCCGTGGGCTTGGGATACCAATTTACCGATAGACGCTGCGTCGACTATGAAATCTGGTTTCATGGCGAGCTGCGCCATCCTCTCCGGGGACCAAGGGCGTTGTTCGATACAACGGCGCGCTACTGGTCGTTTGTAGGAGCGGCGCAGACGTTCGGGAGGTTCGTGCAGCACCCGTTTCCCGCGCTGGTATCCGATTGCTTTGGAATGCAGCATGTGAATCTCGGTTTTGCAGGAGCGGGACCGGAATATTTTGCAAGCAAACCGGGTTTGCTCGAGGTCATCAATGGTTCGAGTTTGTGCTTCTTGCAAATCATGTCGGGAAGAAGCGTTTCGACCACGCTTTTGAAAACGATCGGCCAGGGGGGAATGCTGAAGTTCATGGACGGGCCGCTGCTGGGCGAAAAAATGCTTGCCCTGGATGCTTACAAGGCCCTGTTGCAGAAATACGGCCGCGCCGAAATTGCGAAACAGATCGCCGACGTGAAATCAAATTGGTGCAGGTCCTACCTCGAACTCATCGGGAAGATCCGGGTGCCAACGATTCTGGTATGGGTTTCATCGCGCGAAAAGAACTACGACTTGAGTTGCGAGAGTGCCGAACAGGTGTTGGGAGAATTTCCGCATCTGATTACGCCTGCCGAGCTTGCAACGATCGAATCGGCGGACCGGCCCCTCGTTGGAAGGACGTTTGCCGGAAACATCAACCAGATGCTCCTGGACTATACGAGCAGGAAGCCGGTGGTGGTTTTCAACAAGGCGAATTTTGAGGGCAGGCCGGACTGGTCGAGGGCCTTCAACGTGTACTATCCGACTCCGGAAATGCACAGGAGCGTGGCGCGGGACATTATTCTGTTTCTTGGTGCGAATGCGAAATTCGCCAGCGCATGCCCGCAGTGACCATAGGCAGAAAACTGGCTGCAAGAGTGTCGCAGCTGAAAAGGCGAATTCCTGCGCCTGACGGTCAACCGGCAAATACCGCCAATTTGGCCGTGTGGATCCATATCGGACTTGCCAAGACAGGTACGACCAGCCTTCAGCGCTCGGTTTTTTCCAGGCACTCGCAAATACTCTATCTGGGAAAATACTGGGACGACAGCTATGTCACCCATCCCTTGCATCGCCTCGCCCGCCAAAATCCGAAGGGTTTCGACTTCCGCGAGACACGTGTCCGTTTCGAGGAAATGATTGGCAACGGTGCCGAAACAGGGCTTCAAAAGCGCATTTGTCTTCTTTCCGAAGAGGCATTGACGGGATATCGAACGTTCAATCCCGCAATCTGCGCAGACCGCGCGCACGAGATGTTTCCGCAGGCCAATATTCTGCTGGTTCTACGGCAACCCATCGACTGGCTGATGTCGATGTACTTTTTCCGTCTCGGCCTTCGATTTCCTGAAACCCTCGACGGTTTCGATCGATGGCTCACTGCCGGCCTGGTGGGTTCGGGCGTGGGCACCGACATGGGCATCCTGCATATTGGTGCGATCGTGCGCAAATGGGTGGAACTGCAGGGTCGGGATCGCATCAAGATCATGTTCTACGAAGAATTCAGGGCCAATGCGGAGGATTTTGTCTCCGAAATGGGACGGGCACTGGATATCGATCCGGTCGAGGCCAACGCGCTCTATCAGGCCGGAAACAAATTCGCCAAATCGCGAATTACCCGCAGGCAGCAGGAATTCTGTCTCCAGTTCAGGTTGGTGCGCGATGGCCAATATGACGAATATGTCTCATCGGTCCTGCCGGTGCTGGAGTGTCTGAGCCCGAAGGACCGTCGACAAGCCGAGGCGATGCTGCCGGCTGATTTGCACGGTACAAAGGAATCGCTAAGGCAGAGTTTCCTTCAGTTCTCGCGCTTCCTCGACAAATCGGCGCGCGATTATCTTCGCGAGGGGGAGCCTTGCCATGCCGAGTTGCCCGCAGAGCTGGCGGAACGCGTGGGGGCAATGGTGATCCCCGGGTTGCGATACATCGAGTCGGAGTTTGGCCTGGCGATGGACCAATACATTCAGTCCGTGCTCTAGAGCGTTTCAAGTTTTGGTGGAAGCATAGCCAGCGTTTGCGATGTAGTTGGCACATTCGTCAGCGCCGATTGTGTCGATGAGCTTTCCGATGTGGCGCCAGGTGTCGGCGACGGTGCGCC
>DASXEA010000007.1:0-10107 GCA_036490345.1 Rhizomicrobium sp.
TCTGGATGGACTTAAGAACACTCGGCGTTTTCGCGAGTTCGTTTCCCGATTGTGACGTGAATACCCGTTCTCAATCCAACAAGCAGTGAAGCATTGCAAGCAAGGCCTTAACGACAACGCTCCCAATTCACTGTGCCTTCCACGCAGGGCATCTTCTGGCACTTGTCCGCTTCGAAGCGATACGGGGAATAACCCGGGCCAGAGTTACGTCTGCAGTGTGGGATGCGTCCCGTGACGCAGCTGTCGACCCTCACTTCTGGGGAAGACCATGAAAACACTGCCCGCTCTCGCTGCCGCCCTCCTGCTTGCGTCTTCGGCCAGCGCGGCCATCGCCGGCGGCAGCTATACCGGCAACTGGCCCGTGACCGTCAGCAAGTCGCAATTCACCAACGGCACCTAATGCGTGGCCCTGACAGACGATGGCTCGCAAAGCGGCGCGGCCACTGTGGTGTTTCAGGCAATGGCGAGATTTTTGGCTTTTTCTATGTCCTCGATCACGACATGGCCATGACCTTCCATGTACCGGCGCTCGGCCAGAATTACGGCCTGGTGTTCGTCGCACACGCCGCTCACGGCAAGATCGGCGGCGGCATCCTCGATTACGTTCAGGGCGGTGAACCGGGCGATACCGGTGTCGTTTCGGTCGGCCGGAAAAACAGCTGCTGACTCGCATCTGGAGGAAGGGGCAAGCAGGTTTCGTCGCCCGCTTTTGCTTCGGGCATCGCCGCCTGTCGGCTTTCTTGAGAAAAACCCGGAAAAGCCGTAGGGTCTCTCCGTCAGCGGGAGATCGTGCGATGACGACAAGGTTCTTGCAACGCAGCCTTTTTGCCCTTGCCGCGTGGATTGTTTGCGCGGCGGCCGCGCAGGCGGGCGGCAATCTGATCAAGGACGGGTCGTTCGAAAAGCCGGTGGTGCCCGACGGCAGCTATGTCGGCTACGCCACGGGAGACACGATCACCAAAAGCTGGAGTGTCGTCGGCGCGGCCGGGGTCGTCGATCTGATCAGCACCGATTTCACCCAGAACGGATTCAGTTTCCCCGCGCGCACAGGCGCCCAATGGCTCGATCTGACCGGCACCTCCAACACACCGACCGGCGTGCAGCAAATGATCAAGACGGTGCCCGGCGCGACTTACCGGATCGGCGTCGCGGTCGGAAACGTCTACGACCCCAAGGGCATTTTCGGGATTTCGAGCACGGTCGACGTGCTGGTGGACGGCGAACCGATCGCGGCGTTCACAAATTCCGGACGCAGCAAGAAGAAGCTGAAATGGCGGAAATTCTCGACGGAGTTTACCGCCCAGGGCAGCAAGACCACGATCGCCTTCCTCAACGGTGACCCGAGCAGCGACACCTGCAACGGCATCGACGGCGTGACGGTTACGCGCGTAGACGACGCGGCCACTGACGGGAGCGACGATTAGGTTCCCTGGGCTTGCCTAGCCGGGAATGCCGGCAGCAGGGCCGCCAGCCGGCGAGGGCGCCCCTTGCGGTGTTGTGTCTCGCGAACCGGACGTCACTTCGAGCGTGAGCTGTTGGCGCAATCTGTCGATGTCTTCTCGAATCATTCCCGGAATCAGAAACAGATCCACGAGCGTCCAGATGCTTGTAACGACCAATCCCAGGAGCGTGATCGACAACAGGAGCATTGCGACCGCGGACCCCGTGCGCTTCAGATAGAAACGATGCGCACCAAACACGCCGAGGAAAATCGCCAGGACATAGGCAACACCTGCGCTTGGTTTCAAGTTCGAAATTCGCTGCTCAATGAGGATTTGTTGCTGAATGTCGAGCATGTCGGTAACCCCTTGCCGTAGGCGCCAATTGTCTCACATTGCGCGACGGCCGGGAAACGCTTCGGTTTGGAATCCGGCCTATGGCGCCCTGCGCGACCGCCAAAATCGCAGGCTTCGCAATTCTCCCGGCAACGTCTCCGACGCCCATATGCCGAAATCGCGTGAGATGACGTAGAAGGCCGGCGTGAACAGCAGTCCGAACAGCGTCACGCCGATCATGCCGAAAAACACGGCGATGCCGAGCGCCTGGCGCATTTCAGAGCCGGGGCCGGTGTCGATGACCAGCGGTGCTGTGCCCAGGATGAAAGCTGCGGACGTCATCAGGATCGGCCGCAAGCGCTGGCGGGCGGCGAGTTCGGCGGCGTGGCGCCGGTCGAGGTTTTCCTTTTCCTCGTCCTGCTTGGCGAATTCCACGATCAGGATGGCATTTTTCGCCGCGAGCCCCACCAGCACGACGAGGCCGATCTGGGTCAGGATGTTATTGTCGCGGCCCATCACATTCACGCCCAGCATCGCGGCGAGCAGGCACATCGGCACGATGAGAATGACGGCGAGGGGCAGCGTCAGGCTTTCGTAATTCGCGGCGAGCAGCAGGAAGATGAACACCACCGAAAGCGCGAAGACGAAGACGCCGGTGTTGCCCGCCTGTTGCTGCTGATAGGCAAGCTCGGTCCATTCGGTAGCGAAGCCTTCCGGCAGGATGTTGGCGGCCAGCCGCTGCATCGTCGCAAGCGATTGCCCGCTCGAATATCCGGGCGCGGAATCGCCCTGGACCTCTACGGACGGATAGAGATTGTAGCGCACCGCGCGCCAGGGACCGCTGGTGTTCCTGAGCGTCATCACCGCATCGAGCGGCACCATGCTGCCCGAGGCGGAGCGCGTTTTCAGCCGGCCGATATCGCTGATTTCGGAGCGGTGCGGCGCGTCGGCCTGGGCGGTGACGCGCCAGGTGCGACCGAGATAGTTGAAATCGTCGATATAGGTCGAGCCCAGATAGGTGCCGAGCGTGGAAAAGACATTCTGCACCGGCACGCCCAGCTTCTCGGCGCGTTCGCGGTCGATATCGGCATAGAGCCGGGGCGTATGCGTGCTGAAGGTTGTGAAAACCCGCTGAAGCCCGGGCGCCTGGTTGGCCGCCGCGATCAGCCGCGTGCTCACATCTTCCAGCGCGCGCCAATCCGGCCCGTTCCTGTCTTCGATGATCATCTTGTAGCCGCCGCCGGTGCCGATGCCGCGCACGGGCGGCGGGGCGACGACCAGGATGAGTCCGGCGGTGATGGACGACAGCGCGTGTTGCAATTCGTTGGAAATCTTCAGGGCGGTCTCGCGCTCGCCGCTCGGTTTCAACGGCACGAACATCGCCGCGGCATTGGGCGCGGTGGTAAATGTCGCGCCGTCGAAGCCGGCAAACGCAACAGTGCCGAGCGTTCCGGGGTTTTTCAGGGCGATGGTCTGCGCCTGCCGCAGGATTTCATCGGTGCGCTGGAGCGAGGCGCCAGGCGGCATCTGGATGACGCCGATGAGATAGCCCTGGTCCTGCGCCGGAATGAATCCGGTGGGTGTCGCGGTGAGCCGCCACATCGCGAGCAGGATCAGCACGGCATAGGCCACTCCGATGATGGCCAGCGCGCGAATCGCCCGCGCGGTGAAGGTGCCGTAATTTTCCGAAAGTTTTGCGAAACCGCTGTTGAAGCCGCGCGAGAAGCGGGCGAAGACCGAAGTGCGGGCGGCCGTTTCCTCTTCGTTGTGCGGCTTGAGGATGAGGGCTGCGAGCGCGGGCGAAAGCGTGAGAGATATCCAGCAGGAAATGGCCGTCGCCGCGATGATCGTCAGCGCGAATTGTTTGTAGAAGGCGCCGGAGATGCCGGGGATGAAAGCCGTCGGGATGAACACGCCCATCAGCACGAGCGCGATGGCGATCAGCGCGCCCGAAACTTCGTCCATGGTGCGGTGTGCGGCATCGCGGGGGCTCAGTTTCTCGTCCCGCATCACCCGCTCGATGTTCTCGACCACCACGATCGCGTCGTCGACCACGATGCCGATCGCGAGCACCATGCCGAACAGCGAGAGGTTGTTGAGCGAGAAGCCGAAGGCCGACAGCGCCGCAAAGGAGCCGATGATCGAAACTGGAATGGCGATGATGGGTATGAGCGCCGCGCGCCAGCTCTGCAGGAACAGCAGCACGACAAGCGAGACCAGCACGATCGCTTCGAACAGTGTGCGCTCGACCGCCGAGATCGATTTGGCGATATATTCGGTCGGATTGTAAGGCACGGAGTAAGCCATGCCGCGCGGGAAGCTTTTCGAGGCGCTTTTGAGCTCCGCGAGCACGGCCTTGGCGGTCGAGAGCGCGTTGGAGCCGGGCAGCTGGAATATGCCGATGGCGACGGTGGGCCTGCCCGAGAAATAGGCGTTTTCGGTATAGTCCTGGGCGCCGAGTTCGACGCGTGCCACATCGCCCAGACGCGTGAGGCGGCCCTGGGCATCGCTTTTCAGGATGATGTTGCGGAATTCCTCCGGCGTCTGCAGACGTCCTTTCGTCTGAACCCCGAGCTGAAACGCCGTGCCGCCGCGGCTGAAGGGCGGCGCGCCAACGGCACCCGCGGCCACCTGCACGTTCTGCGCCTGGATCGCTGCCACGATCTCGTCGACGGTCAGGTTCACTTCCGCTGCGCGGTCGGGATCGATCCAGATGCGCATGCTGTAGTCGCGACCGCCAATGAGGCGCACATTGCCAACGCCATGCAGGCGCGAGAACCGGTCGAGCAGCTGCAGCGTCGCGTAATTGGAGAGGTATTGCTGCGGCAGGCTGTGGTCGGGCGATACCAGCGTCGCGACGAGCAGCAGGTCGGGCGAACTCTTGGCCACCACTACGCCGATCTGCTGCACTTCCTGCGGCAGCCGCGGCTCGGCCGTCGCAACGCGGTTCTGGACGAGAACCTGATCCTCGTTGATGTCGGACCCGGGCGCGAAGGTGACGGTGATGGTAAGCGTGCCGTCGCCCTGCGAGGACGACGACATGTAGAGCATCTTCTCAACGCCGTTGATCTGCTCCTCGATCGGCGTCGCCACCGTCTCCGCCATGGTTTCCGCCGTGGCGCCGGGATAGTTGGCGGTGACGGTTATGGTCGGCGGCGCGATCTCGGGATATTGCGCAACCGGCAGCGCGGGATAGGCAATAAGTCCGAACAGCACGATCAGAATCGCCACGACCGCCGCAAAGATCGGCCGCTCGATAAAGAAATGCGGCAGCCGCATCCCGCTACCTCGGTGTCGCCTGCGAAGACGGCGGCGCCGTCAGCGGCTGGGATTGTGGCCCCGTGTCTGCCGCGCGCGCGGTGAGCTTCGTCAGGGTCTCGTCGACCTGCATGCCGGGCTGCAGCCGGGCCAGGCCGTCGAGCACGACTTTCTCGCCCGCCTTCAATCCGCTCCTGACGACGCGCAGACCGATGACGAGCGGCCCGGTCTCGACCTCGCGCACGGCGACCTTGCCGCCATTGTCCACGACATAGACGAGGCGGCGGTTCTGGTCGGTGATGATGGATTCGTCGGGAACGAGCAGAGCCTGATAGGCGCCGGAGGCGAGGAGGCGGGCGCGTCCGAACATGCCGGGCGTTAGGAAATGGTCGGGGTTGGCGAACTCGGCCTTGGCGCGAATCGTGCCGGATTGCGGATCGATGGCGTTGTCCACGAACACCATCCGTCCGCGATGCGGATAGCCCGATTCGTCGGCGAGCTGGATCTCGATGGGATTGGGAGTCGTGCGCGAGGAACGGCGCTCTCCGAGTTTGTCTTCGCGCTGGTATTTGAGAAGAAACGTCTCCGCGCCTTCGAAGCTGAACCAGATCGGATCGAGCGTTACGACGGTGGTGAGTTGGGTGGTGTTCGCGGTGACGATGTCGCCGATGCTGACCTTGCGGTCGGACATGCGTCCATCCACCGGCGCCTTGATCGTGGCGAATTCGAGATTGAGTCGCGCCGTTTCGACGGCGGCCTTTGCCGCCTCCACCTGCGCTGCTGCGGTCCGCTCGGCCGCCAGACGTGCGTCATATTGCTCGCGGGCCAGCGCGTCGAGCGCCAGAAGCTTTCTTCCGCGCTCGTAATTGGCCGTCGCGTTGGTCAGCGTCGCTTTCGCATTGTCGAGATCACCGACCGCCTGCAGCCAGGCGGCATGGAAAGGTCTGGGGTCGATAAGGAAGAGCGGCTGGCCGGCTTTCACGTCCTGGCCGTTTTTGAACAGCACCTCGGTGACCGCACCAGAGACGCGCGGGATCACGGTGACATTCTGCACCGCTTCGAAGCGGCCGATGAAATCGTCCCAATCGATGACCTTCCGGACGATGGGATAGGCCACACTGACATGGGGCCTGGGCGGCGCGTTGGCGGTATCCCGGCCGCAGGCCGTCAGAAAAGCAATTGCCAGGATGAGTAGTAACGCCGGCGCGCCGCGCTTGCGCCGCGCCTCATGGCATATGTCGAGCAGGCGGCTTTGGTCGCCCAAATGCATCTCCCTCGCCCCGACGCCGAAGGCAAGCTAGGGCATCGTGCAGCGCGGGTCGAGACTCCCTCAAGGCTTGGTTACTTTGCCATTTGCGAAACTGCAGCGGGACATGGAACATCCGGGGCCGGATGGACTTTGCTGACTGGGACCGGGCAGGCTGCAAGAATCCCAGTGCTGCTTCACAGGAGATCGCCGTGACGGAAGAGCAGGCAGTGGCAATTCGCCCCGATCTGACCGAGGGCGTCGCCGAGACGGACTTCGTGGGCGGCAAATTGCTCGGCCATGTCGGCGACCAGGACATCCTGCTCGTGCAATCCGGCGGGCAGATTTTCGCAATCGACGCGCATTGTACGCATTATCACGGACCGTTGGCGGACGGACTTGTCGTGGGAAACACCATTCGCTGTCCGTGGCATCACGCCTGTTTCGATCTTCGCAGCGGCGAGGCGATGCACGCGCCCGCAATTGCTCCACTGACCTCGTGGCGCGTCGAACAACGCGAGGGTCGGATATTCGTCAGCGAACAGGCCATCGCATCAAAGCCGACCCGCAAGGCGCCGGCCACAGCACCCGAACAGATCGTCATCGTCGGCGGCGGCGCTGCCGGTTATGCCGCAGCAGAGATGCTGCGTCGCCTCGATTACGCGGGCCGTGTCGTGATGCTGAGCAAGGATGGCGATGCGCCGGTCGATCGGCCCAATTTGTCGAAAGACTATCTCGCCGGAACTGCACCCGCCGAATGGGTGCCATTGCAGCCGGACGAATTTTACAAAAATGCGAAAATCGACCTGCGGCTGAATACCGAAGTCGCGTCAATCGGCACGGCGGCGCGCCGCGTTGTGGCTGCCGATGGAGCCAGCTTTCCCTATGACCGCCTGCTGCTGGCGACCGGCGCGGAGCCCGTGCGTCTGACCATTCCCGGCGCACAGCAGGCGAACGTGTTTGCGCTGCGCAGCTTTGCCGATTGCCGTGCCATCATCCAGGCTGCGAGCGGCGCCCGCCGCGCCGTCATCATCGGCGCCAGCTTCATCGGCCTAGAAGTCGCCGCCGCATTGCGCACACGCGAGATCGAAGTGCATGTGGTCGCACCGGAGAAGCGGCCGATGGAACGCATTCTGGGCCCCGGCATGGGTGATTTCATTCATGCCCTGCACGTGGAACATGGCGTCATTTTTCATCTCGAAGACTCGGTGACGGCCATCGCTGGCAACCATGTGACACTCGGCAGCGGCAATACGCTTGAGGCCGATTTCGTCGTGGCGGGAATCGGCGTCCGGCCGCGCCTTTCACTCGCCGAACAGGCCGGCCTGGCGATGGATCGCGGCGTGACTGTCGATGCCTGTCTCGAGACGAGTGTTCCCGGCATTTACGCAGCCGGCGATATCGCACGATGGCCAGACGCCCATTCCGGCCAGAACATCCGTGTGGAGCATTGGGTAGTCGCGGAACGTCAGGGGCAGACGGCCGCGCGCAACATGCTGGGCGACCGCAGCCAGTTCGACGCCGTGCCGTTTTTCTGGAGTCAGCACTATGACGTCCCGATCAACTACCTCGGCCACGCCGAGCGCTGGGACGAAATTGTGGTCGAAGGTGATATCGCGGCCAGGGATTGCCTGCTGAAGTACCGGCAGGGCGGTCGAACACTGGCCGTCGCATCGATCTTCCGCGATCTGGAAAGCCTCGAAATAGAAGCCGGGATGGAAGCGGATTCGTGAACTCTGGACGCAAGCGAACGTTCACAGACGGCGGAACTTGCGAGCATGTGCGAATCCGGCTTCATGACGCGCCTCGTTGTGCCGTGACCCATGTATCCAGGAGACTTAGCCGATGCGTGTGAGTGGTGCTTGCATGTTTGCCTGTTTCGTCCTGACAACGGGCATCGCCTCGGCAGCGGATGTGCCGGGCCAGACCTTCGCGATTGCGCCCGCGACGCTGCCGCCGCCGCACGCCACGCCCGCCGTGGACAACTCCTCGAAGAAGATCGCACGGCCCAAAGGCGCGCTCCCCTCGGTGCCGAAAGGCTTTTCCATCTCGGTCTTCGCCCATGATTTGCCCGGCGCGCGCTGGATGACGGTGGCGCCCAATGGCGACGTGTTCCTGTCGGAATCGGACTCCGGCAAAATCGTGGTGTTGCGTCCGTCGCATGACGGCACTAAGGCTGCGCGCATCGCGACGTTCGCCGCCAATTTCCATCAGCCGCATGGTCTCGCGATCCATGACGGTTCGCTCTATGTCGCCGACACGAAAGCTGTCTGGAGGCTTGCCTATGCCGACGGCGCGTTGGTCAGCAAGGGCAGGCGCGTGCATGTCGCGGACTCGACGCCCGCGGGCGGCGTCGGCCATTTCACCCGCGACGTCGTCTTCGACAGCAAGGGCGGTCTTTATCTGACGATCGGCAGCCACGACAATCTGGGGGAAAATCCGCTCCCCTATGCGAGCGTCCAGAAGGTCAATGCCGACGGCACGCTCACAACCTTTGCCAGCGGGTTGCGCAATCCCGTCGGGATCGCATTCTATCCGGGTACGGATGATCTCTATGTCACGGTCAACGAGCGCGACGGGCTGGGCGATCGCCTGCCCCCGGATTATCTCACCCGCATCACCCAGGGCGATTTCTTCGGCTGGCCCTATGCCTATCTGGGTCCGCATCCGGATCCCGATTTCGGCGCGAAACGGCCCGATCTCGTGCACAAGACGAAGATGCCGGATGTTCTCTTCGAGGCCCATTCCGCGCCCCTCGGCCTTGTCTTTTACGATGGCACGCAGTTCCCCGCCGACTACAGGGGCGACGCTTTCGTGGCGCTCCATGGTTCGTGGAACTCATCGCATCCCACCGGCTACAAGGTGGTGCGCGTCCGCTTCAGGAACGGACGGCCGCAAAACGGCTACGAGAATTTCGTCACCGGCTTCTGGGACGGCAGCACGTCGCCGGCCCAGGTCTGGGGCCGCCCGGTGGGACTTGCGGTCGCGAAAGACGGCAGCCTGCTGATCGCCGACGATGCAGGGAACACGGTGTGGCGCGTGGCGAAGAAGTAGGCGCGCAATCCGCGATTGCTCGCGTCCCGATCGCACCTCTGGTGATCTTGATCATCGCCCGTGCCTGGTCGTGGTCGCACAACCAGTATCGACAATGTCGATACGGAGACGACCATGCAGGTCAAGATCAGGAAATGGGGCCACAGTGGTCCTCAGTAACGAAGGCAATTCAAACCGATTGCGGTCGCGCGAATTCGCAACATCGCCATCGATTGGACAAGCACCTGTTACAGGCAATGACGGAGTGACTCATGGCGCGCGCAATGTGCGTGCCGGCGCCGCGCTCGCTAATGCAGCAGGGCGGCGACTGCCTGGGCGATGCGCTGGGGCGGCGTGGGTTTGGGAAGGGCGGGCGTATCGGGCCATTCGCGGCGCACCGGGTCGGATTTCGTCTGGCCACTGTAAAACAGAAAGGGAATGCCCCGCTGGCGCAGCAGGCGCGCGACGGGTGCGACGGTTTCTTGGCCGAGCGTTATGTCGAGAATCGCTGCCGAAAACTGGGCACGTGTGGCGAGATCGAGCGCTGCTGCAAGCGTGCAGGCCGGGCCGATGACTTCGGCGCCGTCGTCTTCGAGGCTTGCCTGCAATTCCATTGCAATGATCGGCTCGTCTTCGACTACGAGGATCTGCTGGCCTCTAAGTGTCTGTCCGGTGACTTTGGGAAACGCGAGAGTCGTTTAGCTGGGGCGACTTGCAAGGCAGGAATCTGTTGTGATTCCTTATGAGGCACCGATTCGTTTTGGAGGTGCCGATGTGGACGGCCGAAAATCGACC
>DASXEA010000085.1:0-68300 GCA_036490345.1 Rhizomicrobium sp.
TGATGCGCAGTTCTAAACGCGTCGCAGCTATGCGGATCAACACCGAACGGGGGACCCATCCCCATTACGGCAAGGGCCTTCGGCCTGTTGACCGCGCTGCTTTCCGCATTTGGTCGAACCGCATCGAGGCCGCGATGAACGTGGCTTCAGCAACGAAAGGAAACATTATGCAAGAGGCTAAAACACGCGAACAACAATACTTAGATTGCATTCTCGCTCTGTGCGGAGGCGATACTCATAAAGCGTTCGAGCTCTATCAAGCCTCCATTTACGGTGAGAGCCACGAACGCAACGAGGATGAAACCGAAGAACAATGGTTTGAGCGCTGCGCGACACAGGACTTCGACGATGGATACGATGCGTGCTTGTTTCCGGGATTCTATCCGGATTCAGAAGAATAGCACGCCCAGCGCGCCACCGATCACCTGCACGATGTCCAACAAAAGGAGGCGTGATCGCGCAATGTTTTGCGGCTGGCGGGCTCCGGCCCGCCTGCCGCGATTACCACGAACACATTGGTAGAGCGGAAATCAGGTGCCCATTTGAGCTCCACGTGCGGAGAGTTCACACAGAGGATGAACTGGGGCTAGGTCATCTGGCGTTCTCACGTTCGCCCATGGTGTTGCCGAAATCGGGTTGGCCGAAGTGGCTCTACGAAGAAGGCTGCTTCGGTCGCGGAGTTCAAGGCCGCGTTGCATCCCGGCGAATACCGTCTTGATATGCAGAAACCGGGTAAGTGCTCGCCGCCTCCAAAACCTGCCAAGCTACCGAAGAACGATGGCCAAACGCCGCTTTTTCCAAATCTCTTTCGACACATGATACGGGGCGGAAGCATTCGGTTTTCGTTGCTCAACGTCCCTTCGTCATTCGCCACGCGCTGGCCTCCAGGTGATGCGCAGTTCTAAACGCGTCGCAGCTATGCGGATCAACACCGAACGGGGGACCCATCCCCATTACGGCGGGTGCCTTCGGCCTGTTGACCGCGCTGCTTTCCGCATTTGGTCGAACCGCATCGAGGCCGCGATGAACGTGGCTTCAAAACAAACGAAGGAACAGAACATGAGCAAGAAAACTGAAACCAAGACGCTTCCCGCCTATCGCATCTTCAGCATCGTCGAAGCCGAAGGTGAAAAGGCGACCTGGCACGAACTCGGTGCCGCATGGAAGCACAAGGACGGCAAGGGCTTCAACATGCAATTCAAGTCCCTTCCTCTCGCAGGCGCACAGGTGGTTCTTCGTGAACCTTCGACGCCTAAAGCAGCCAACTGATCGCCGAAGCCGGAGCGGCAACGCCGCTCCGGCTAAACGCCTTTCACAAATGGAAATCAAACTACCGGGATTTTGAATACGTATGGGGACGTGTCGACTCATCAGGTGGTTCCGGCGGCGTTCGCTGTTGCATCTTTTCGGCAGCGATGCGCTTTGCCTCTGCCAATTCGTTAAGCTGGTTGTAGTCGAGTTTATCGAGCTTCCTCGCGTAATCATGGGTCTCATTCACGGAACGAGGTTTATCTTCCCGGAACCGCGAGACAAGTTCGTTCCGTAGCGCTTCGGCACCTTGCTCGCGTTCCCATTCGGAAAGTTGAGGAGCCGCCCCCTCGCTCACCTGCGGCGGCGTGGCATCTTCTAGGGAATGCTCAACATTCAGGCTCTGGTAATTCGGAGAACGCGGTTTACGCGTACCGAATGGGTCACCGGCATCTGACATGAGGCTGCGAGCCTTAAAGCTTCACAGCCAGCAGACAACAGTTTTGCTCAGATGGGAAGCGGCTCAGTCTTTTTTGCGGTCAAGCGGGTTTTCATACGGCACCCCCGGCTCACCGATAATCCTGCGGACAAGCTCCAAGCCGATTGCCAGATTGGGAAATACCTTGCCCTCAAGCTGCCGGATGCGGTCAAGGCTGTCGTAGTGCTCTTGGCAGCTAACCTTGAACTCCTTTGCCGCCCACTCCGAATGGCTTCTGAAAAGTTTGAGGCTTATGGCGAGGTCGGCTTCCGCCCTCGAACAGCGCTGTTCGAGTTTCTCGATCCGGTCGCACAATGACTGATACAATATACCGTTCTGATCCATGCGCGCA
The DNA here is from genome assembly GCA_036490345.1 of Rhizomicrobium sp. Lineage (GTDB taxonomy): Bacteria > Pseudomonadota > Alphaproteobacteria > Micropepsales > Micropepsaceae > Rhizomicrobium. Next base: position 2,079 of record DASXEA010000085.1, read on the forward strand.
TTATACCAAACGCTACGCGAAATTATGTTTCGAATATCACTGGAAGGAGTAATTCGCCATCGCAGCCGCTTTGCTGTAGCGCCTCGGCAATTCAGGTCCGAAATTTATGTTGCCGCAATTGTCAGTCGAGGCCGACGCGCAGCGATCGAGGCTATTGTCGCTATGGCTGAGGTCCTCGGCCTTTCTGTAATAGACCATCGCAGCTACATAACTTCCCATCGCTTCCGCAGCGCGGCCTAGCCAGTAGTAATTTATGTCCTCCTTGAAGCCCACGCTAAGGACATTCTCGGCTAGGCCTTTCCAATCCTGCTCTGCAAAAAGCACCTCGCTGGTGTGGTAGTTACCAGACCATCTCAGGGTGCAGCCGAACGACTGGCACCCAAGTTCATAGGTGCCCGCTAAGAAGGCCGGAAAATCGGCGCTTGTTGCGCTGCGTGTTATCCTGTCCCGCGCGGTGCGCAGCAGTGCCTGTTCAAGGTAACTGGCAGGGGCATCTGGCGCGATGACCGCCGCGCCGTTGACAATCAGGGCGAGCCCGATATCGAAGTTACCGACTTGGCACGTATAGTTGGTAGGTGCGGAAGCGGGGTCAGCAATCATTTTGCTCACAGGAGCGGGATCACAGCGAACCTCTCCGCCGTTTTGGCGTATCCAGTCTGCTAGTCCCGGCACATCGCCAGCAGATTGCCGCATAATGATTCCGGCGAGGCGCGCGGTGCGATTTTCAATTTTGAGGGAGCCATCTGCATCTAAGCCCTGAAACCCGCCGACGATGCTGGCAGAGGTGCTTTCTGGTTGGGAGGTATTCGGCTCCTCGTGCGACCTTTGTATCAGCCCGGACTTGGACTTTAAGGCGGCCGGTTTCTTTTTCTTGGCATGCGATGCCGGAGCGGAGGGTGCCGGGGAATTCGGCGTAGGCGGAAGCGGCTTAATGAAGGTGCCTTGCGCGCGTAATGTCGCCGCTGGATTTAGCGCGATCAGGAATGCCGCGACGGCGGCAATAAACGTAAGACGTTTTGCATCGATCACCACAACCGGTCACCTACGAAAAATCATGTTTGACCCTGATGAGGTCTTGGCGGACGGCTCCCGCACGTTGGATATGAGCAAATGCGTGCCAGCGGCCCATTTGCAGAATGTCGGCGGTCGTTAGGGCCGGTTGCTGGTCATTGCCGTGCGTGAGGTACTCACGTTCCAAGTCTTCCGCGCGCCAAACTGCCGCCTGCTGTGCTGACATGGAGGCGAGATAAGTAGCGTGCGCGGCGGAGGCGGCCTGCCCCGGACCGCCGCCCGAGATCGTTTGTGTCGGCACAAAGGAAAAGTCCGGGCTATAGGCGCGCTGCCCACCTGCGGTCGCCAAGGTTCGCTTCGCGGGAGAAAGCAAATCACTGGCCTGTCGGCGGAGCGTGCCGGTATCGATCTCAACTGCATCGCTATCATCGATGGGGCCAAGCGGGTCCCATCCATCGATTAACATCCGGAATTCGATGCTTTCACGATGCGCGGCATCGAAGACACGGTTTCGCTCGAAACTTCCCGCGCACCAGCATGTATATTCGACTGTGTCCTTTTCCTCGGTTCGGAAAAACACTTTCGAGCGTGCCTGTTGAATGAAGTTATTGGAGGCATCTTCTCCCATCGCCTGCTTAAGCGCAGAAACTGTCTGCGTCGCGAAAACGCCCGCAAGGCCGGACGATCTCGCGACATTCCAAAAGCTGGAATCGCTGAGGCCGGAGCTGGGATCGGAGGTCACGAGTTCCTGCACTTCGTCCATGACGACAAGGCATGGCGCTTCCTGGGGTGAGGGGCCTTGCGACGTAAGTTTCCATTTTGCCTCACGCTGGCGCGCTTCTCGGTAGAGCGATGTCTTGATCAAAATGCTTACTAGCCGCGCGGGAAGCCCGTCTTCGATGGACGAGAGCGTATTGACCACGATCTTGCCGTCGAGCGCCTGGCGCATTGAGATACAATTGTCGTCGATGCCGGAGGCGAACCGTTGCCGCAGCACCGACGAACTTGCAAAGCCATCGAGTAGCTGCGTGACGTTGGCGATGATGCCGGTCTTGGTTTCAGGTGCCATGTCGCGCCACGCGGAATCGAGGTAGCAAATCGTATCGTAAAGTTCCGGTGGGATAAGACGTTCGTCGATTTCAATGATTTTGGTGGCATCTTCCGGGGTCGTTTGATCCTGCGCGTCCTGCATAAGTTTTTTGTGGGTTTCGCGGATTTCAGTGACCGCGTTTTTCACGAGGTCGCCGCGCAGGACGGCTTGGTACGCCCACCAAAGACTATAGGGATTTAGGCCGCGCTTCGTCTCAGCCTGCCCAGCCTCGGTAAGCGCATAGCCGCGACCAAGCGTCAGCATATGACGGACGATGCTTGCAGCCATATCAGGCCAGAAACTATCGTTGCCGGTATTGCCGAGTTGGGTGAGCACAGACCTCAACGCGGCAGAAACTTGCGAAGGCGTCAAACCGGCGACGATGTTGACGCCGGAGTGGTCCGGTCCCGTCCCGATCAGAATGACATCGCCACTACGGTTTACATCCTTCGCCACCTTTTGCGCATCCCGCCAAAGGACCCCTTTGGCGTCGCTGATGAATGCACCGAAGGCGGGGCGTGCAAGAATTTGGCGCATAAGAGGTTTCAGTATGGCGGTCGTTTTGCCTTCGCCGGTTCCCCCGAAGACGAGCAGATGCTGAAATATGGACTCCTCATCGAGCATCACCGGCTGGCCACGCATTGGCGCGGCCAGGTCTCCACGCGCCCGCAAAGTGCCGGTCGCGTGCCCGATCAAGTAGGTGGCGGAATCCTTGAGATGCCCTGTCGCGAGCGCGATCTGCCGGAGATAAGTTTGTCGCACGAGATTGCGCGTTTCGATCCGGAACGGCCAGCGTACTTCGGCGTCCTTGGTGACCAACTGATACGGCGCTCTTTTCCCATCAAACCAGTTGTTCAACAGCACCAGTCCCGTAAGCAGGAAAATCCCAGCCGCCATCATTGCCTGGGCCGGGAGGTAGTGCAGCAGGGATAGAAGAAGGTCGTAAAGCTGGGTCTTCCAAACGTCAGTGAAGATTTGCTTCGTAGCGTCATCGGTCAGGACAAGAGCGCGCATGCCCGGCCAGTGTTCAACGATCTGGCGCTGGCCGCCCGAATATAATGAAACAAGATTGGTGAGTTCGACGAACCCATAAACGATGATGGGGATGAGCAGCAGGACGAGCATGACGAGGCCAGCGACTAGCCCGGTTCGCATGAAGAGCATGTAAGCACGCGCCGTCATTTCGCGGTCCGCGAGCCAAGAGATTGGGATGCCGCCGAGCAATCGGCCGTCTTCATAGAGGGGCCGCTGGATATCTCGCGGCACCGCATTGTAAAGTTCAGGAAAATAGGCGGGTGGCCAGATGCTCTCTGCGAGCATCCGTCTTTCGCCGCGTGCCAAAAGACTATCGCTTGTGGACCCAGCGGCCGCCAACGGGCGTCGTAAAAGCCAGTCGATTGGCAAAATGGCGCACAAGACACTTGTCAGGAGGCGCGCTGGCCCCCAGAGCAGCGGGCCGAACAAGCCGATGACATAGAGGTAAAGCATCGGCACAAACCGGATGCCCTGAGACACGATGTTGACGCGCGCGACTTTTGCCACGCCCGCCAAGAGCGCGAGGAATCCCAATAAGGCGAGCAGGGCACCGATTGGGGTCGCCAGAACCCACATCGAGCTGCCAAGAAAATTTTGAACGCTGGCAATGGCTGAATTGATCATGTCAGCGCTCCTGCGGAAGAAGCGGCGACAAATCGATTGCTATATCCCGAAGTTGGGCCGCAGGTGGCGGGGCATAAAATGTGTTCCCCGCGAGCGAGACATATTGCCAGCGACCGTTATGCTTACGGAAAACGCCAAGCCACCGGTAAGGGTCCAGATGATCAGGATCGGCCACATTGACGATGGCGCCGACGAGTTTCAGGTCTCGGTTGCCGGTCGAGATCAAACGAAAAAGAGGCCAGGGCCGATGCCAGAATGATTGGGGGTCAACCTGACTCAAAATCAGGCGCTTGCTCGTAACCTGGCCACCGTGGTTCAGCGAATCCTCGACGAAGCCCACGACCTGCGGAATCTCGTCTACAGAGGTCAGCTTTTTCGAATCCGATGGTATGAAGTGAACTCTCGCAAGCCCGGCCACAGCGGATATCGCCGGTGAGTAAATTGCCTCGAACTGTTGGTGGAGAAGTTCGTCACGCGACCGCAGGATAGGGGCGGGCGTCAGGAACTGGAGCAGCGCCCCGAGCAGGATCAACCCGATACCGGAGCTGGTGAGCCATGGTTGGACCGCCCTTATCCGGGCGGCTTGCACGTGCCCGTCTGTCACGAGCACCTGCCATAAAGGCGGCGGTTGCGCCTCCTTCTCGGTTTGCAAATTCGAACACCCCAAAACCCCGCGCCGCAATTTTCATGTGTTCGCTACCCTGCGCAAGAGTCCGGGAAGCGAAACCGTACGCCGCACTGCACAAATTTACTCACTTCCACAGGGCAATTTTCGGCTGCTCAATCCGACCTGTGCAGTGCAGCAGCAGCGGCATTTGAGACAAATATCTGCGGCGATTGAGGATGCTTTCACTGACTTCTGATATCATTCTGTGATCGGTGAATTGGCGGAAAAGAAGAGAGCTCGGTCCGTGGGATGGTGGGGGGTGAATTGATTTTCGCCCGAATTGTATGTCTGGTTTGGTGGTTAGAGTCGAAATAAGTAAGAGGGCAAGCCATGCGCGGTAGTGCGCTTTGCGCTCCGCGCGGCTTGGGAGGGGGTACTGCCCCCGTCCACCCCCGGCAAAGGGAAGCCTTGCTCCCTTGTGCAATCCCAGCGTCAGAACTCTCCGGTTCCGACACGTCAGGTCAAAGGGTACGCCCCCTTGAGACCCGCGCTCATGGAGCCTTGCTCCCCGAGACCCCAGCGCGGAAAGGGATACCCTTTCCGCCCTATCCCGCAACGCGGTGCCGGCGATGACCGGCGGCACCGAAAAAAGGGCTCGCACCGCCAACCTGACCATCCGGCTGACGCCGGACGAGCGGGCGAGCATCGACGCAGCGGCAGAGCGTGCCGGTCTGATGTCCGGCAGCTACGCGCGCCAAACCCTGTTGGGCGCGCCTGCACCCCGTCAGGTGCGGAGGCCGCAGGTCGAGAGGCGCGAACTCGCGCGCTTGCTTGGCGAGCTTGGCAAGATTGGAGGCAATCTCAATCAGCTCGCCAAGGCGGCCAACCAAGGGTTGGCCGTCTATCACAACGAAGTCCTGTTCGCCCTGGGTGGTCTCAGGGTTGTCCGCGATGTCCTTCTCAAGGCTCTCGGGCGCGAGCCATGATCATCAAGGGTAAGTCCCGTTCTGGTCCGGGCGCACTCGCGGCGCATCTCGGCAATGCCGAGACCAACGAACGGGTCAGCCTGCTTGAGACCCGTGGCACCATCGCCGACGATCTTCGAGGCGCGTTGATCGAAATGGATGCCTTCGCGGCAGGGACACGCTGCGAAAAATCGCTCTATCACGCCGCCATCAGCCCGGCCGTCCCGCATCGGCTGACGCCCGAGCAGCGCACCGAGGCCATCGATGCGCTCGAATCCAAACTTGGGCTGACCGGCCATGCCCGCGTTGTCGTGCTGCACGAGAAAAAGGACCGGGAGCACATCCACGTCGTCTGGTCGCGTATCGATCTCGATAGCGGCAAATCCGTCAGCGACAGCCACAACTACCGCAAGCACGAGGAAGTCGCGCGCGATCTGGAACGGCGTTTCGGACACGACCGCGTTCAAGGGGCGCATGTCGAACGCGAGGGAGTGAAACGCCCGGACCGCACCCCGTCGCGTGCCGAACTTCGGCAGGAGGAGCGAACCGGTATCAAAGGCAAGATCGTCAAGCACGAAGTCACCGGCGCCTTCCGCGCCAGCGATAGCGCCGAGGCATTCAAGGCGGCGCTGGAGGAGAAAGGCTACGTCCTGGCCCAAGGCGACAAGCGGGACTTCGTGATCGTGGACCGCAAAGGCGGCATTCACAGTCTCGCGCGACGTATCGATGGCATACATGCTGCCGATCTTCGGGAATTTATGTCTCCGATAGACCGCCAATCGCTTCCCTCCGCTGAGGACGCGAAGAGGTTAGCTGCCGAACGCGAGCAGCGTGTTCGCGATGCCGAGCAGGCGATGGACGATGCCAAGCTCGAAAAAGGATATTCCCGGGGCGACGATTACGTCAGCCAATCGAGGACCGCCCTCAAAGAACACAAAATGCGGCAGGCCAAGCTTGACGAGAAGCGGGCGGCAAAATCGCGATCAGGGAAGGACACATCAGCAACGACCGATGACAAATTCCGTCAAGCCGCTTCGAAGCTAAGTGAGAGCCAGAAGAGCCGCCTCGACCGGATTGACAAGATGTTTGACGATAGCTTCGCCGACCGCGACCATCCGGCTCCCGATCGACAAGACGAGGTTCCGGGCGGGGGCCGCTCCCGGGGCCGTTGAAGTCGATACAGGCCCTGTGCTGCACGGCATATTTTCGCGCAGTGTGGGGTGTTCTCGCAATTTGGAAGCGACTGCTTATGCTTATCTGGTTCGCGACGGCGGGGAAGTCAGTGACCGAGCGCGGCGCTGATCGTCCGTTGCAACGACCACGGCAAACTGCACGTCCCAAACCAACGCTATAAAGCGCGGATTTCGGACTTCGTAGCCGGTCTGACTCGGCCTTCTTCCTAGGGTTTTCCTATGTTTTTGGTTTATGGAGCTTCTCACAGGCTTAGCTTTACTTAGCGTTTTTGATAATTATTAAACTGGACATCGGTTTAAGAATATGCTAGTTTACTAAGCATGGCTAAGCAACCGCAGGGCAAACTAAACCAGCTGGAACGAGACCTTCCAGAAGGGCTTCTTGTCGATGCCGGCTGGCTGAACAGGCACGGCTATTCGACCTCCCTGAGAAGCCAGTACGTGACCGCGGGCTGGCTTCAGCAGCCCACCCGCCGCGTTTACCGACGCTCGCGAGGCACGCTCACCTGGCAACAGGTTGTCGTCTCCCTGCAGAGCCTTCTTCAATACGATCTCGTCGTGGGAGGGCGTACCGCGCTCGAACACCTGGGCTTCGTCCACTACCTCTCACCGAATACGAGGGACGTACATCTCTACGGGCCAAAAGCCCCGCCAAAGTGGCTGACGCAACTCAACGTCGAAGTTCAATTCCACTACCACAACGAACTAAAGCTCTTTCGAACTCAGCAGCCGGCCAGCAGCGTCAATACGGCAAGGGCAGCGCAGCACAGCGATGCACCACCGAGCGAACGCGTCGTCATCGTCAACGTCGGATGGAATGAGGAATGGCCACTCAAGCTTTCAACCCCAGAGCGTGCCATCCTCGAAATGCTTGACGAATTGCCCGCGCACGAGAGCTTCCATCACCTCGACAAAATCATGGAAGGCTTGGCAAATCTCAGTCCGCGCCGGCTGCAAGAACTTCTCGTCGATTGCAGGAACGTCAAGGTCAAGCGGCTCTTTTTCTTTTTTGCGGAGCGCCACAATCACGCATGGCTGAAACATTTGAACAAATCGGCCATCGATTTTGGCAAAGGCAAGCGCATGCTGGTCAAAGGCGGCAAGCTCGACCACCGCTATCAGATAACCGTTCCGGAGAAATTCGATGCCGTTTGACGACAAATATCGGCGTCAGGTAGCGCTCCTTGTCCGCATTCTGCCGTTCGTCGCCGAAGAGAAATGTTTTGCGCTCAAGGGCGGCACCGCCATCAATCTGTTTTACCGCAACATGCCACGACTGTCCGTCGATATTGACCTGACGTATATACCGCTCGCGCCAAGACCTGCGGCACTCAAAGAAATCGATGCTGCCATGAAACGGATTGCCGCCCGTATAACGGCAGCGATACCGGATTCGAAGGCGCGGCAAACGGGGACCGAAAATACGGTCACCAAACTTCTGATCCAGTCCGGAAACACGCAAACGAAGATCGAGGTCACGCCGGTCCTTCGGGGATGCGTCTATGATCCGCAACCGAGAATCGTATCGCGCTCGGTCGAAGAGCAGGTTGGCTTCGCGGAGATTTTGGTTGCCTCGTTCGCCGATCTTTACGGCGGCAAAATCGTGGCCGCTCTTGATCGCCAGCATCCCCGGGACCTGTTCGACGTTCGCGATCTTTTTGCGAACGAGGGGATCACCGACGACATAAGGCGCGCCTTCCTCGTCTATTTAATCAGCCACGATAGGCCGATGGCCGAAGTCCTGGCGCCGACGCGCCTCGATATCGAACCCGAATTTCGAACCAACTTCCAAGGCATGATGCTGGAACCGATATTGCTCCACGAACTGCTAGCGGCTCGGGAACGCTTGATTGCTGAGATTGTCGGGAACAGCCCGACGCGCACCGCCAATTCTTAGTCTCATTCGAACGCGGTCAACCCAAATGGGATCTCCTCGGGGTTGCGCACGCGGCTGATCTGTCGGCGGTCAAGTGGCGTCAATTGAACCTGGACAAGCTGAGCGCAGAAAAGCGAGCTATGCTGGTCCTTCAGCTTGAGGACACTCTCTCCTGAAAATCGTCGTCCTAATCCCCGAGTAGGCCGGAGCGCTACTCAGGACTCTCGTGCATTAATCCACCGGGCAATAGGCGTCAGGGTTAGGCCCTGAACGACGATGGAAAACGCAACCACTGCGTAGGTAATCGACAGGATCAGGGCTAGGTCCAGAAGGTAGCGTCAGGGCAAGTGCTAGAGACAGCGCGCCGTGCAGACCACCCCAACCAAGAATGATCCCCGAGCCGCGTTCACCTTGTCGGAAACGGTAGAGCGCAGCCCAGGGCTGCACGACCGCAAACCTCGCGATGATCACCAAGGGTGTGGCGAGGAGCAAAAGTCCCAATTGATGACTGGCAAACGGAACCGCAATCATCTCGACCCCTAGCTAGTGGAACTAAATCGGATACGCCGACCTTTCAGTCGTGATATATCGGTTCCTGCTTGGTAACGAACAGAGCGTCCGCAACGCTGGTATTCCCGACTAGAGGGACCGGATCGCCAGTTTGGACTATAATGTGTATCCCGGCGTCTACGGGCGAACCTCTTAGGACGAGCCACCGCCGACCGTGGCAACCCAATTCCTCGGACTTGGAAACGGTCGCCTAGTGATGACGATCTAATCGCTTTTGCGGTGTCAATTCGAAGACAACGCCGCATCCGGCTTCGCCCGGGACCTCCTCGGGACACTTCGAGGACTCGCCAACGTCCCCGCCGGCAAATGTTGTGCCGAAAATGTCGCCGTTCGTTGCGATGGAGAGCCGGTCATCGGTCAGATATGCGCCTGCAGTGCTGCCTGGCGAGGCGTATAGAATCGAGTAGTTCCATTGGCCGTTTCCGGCTGGAACGAGTTCGAAAACAGTGCCGCAGCCCACGTCTAGCTGGCCACCGGAGCAAAAGCTTCCCGCGCCACCACCCTGTGTCGTAGTTCCATACAGATTGCCATTGGCATCGATGGCGAGACCGCCAAACGGATTCAGACCATCCGGACAAGACGTTTGGTTGCAGGACGCAAACTGGTGGATCAACGTCTCCAAAAGGCCGCCGCCGGATTGCGGGGTTATTTCAAACACGGTCCCTCCACCATTGCCGCCGAAAAAGGTGGTTCCATAGACGTTTCCGGCCGCGTCGGCCACAAGGCCTGCCTGGGTCTGGTAGCCCGTACTGTTACCGGTGAAGTTAAACAGCGCGCTTTCTTTCCACTTTCCCTTTGTATCCCGCGTGAGTTCGAAAACTGTACCGAGACCCGTCAGAGTGTCAGTCTGCGTGGTGCCCCAGAGATTGCCTGAAGGGTCGAATGTGAGACCGCCATAGGGCATGAGGCCGTCCGCATTGCCGTCCGGGAAGCGGTGAAGCTGGGTCTCCTTCCACTTCCCGTCGCCTTCGGGCGAGAGTTCGAAAACAGTCCCGCAGCCCCAGGTGGTCTCACCGCAGTCGTTGTAGTTGTGGCCGCCGCCGAGCTGGGTCGTGCCGTAGAGATTTCCGATCTTGTCGAAGACGAGATAGGAGGACGGGAGGGCGCCGTCATAAGTAGGCGCATAAGGTTTGACAAACTTATGCAGGTCAGCTTTTTTCCATTTGCCGTCCTTTGTGGGCGACAATTCGTAGACGAGGCCCGTCCCGATATCCCGGCCGCCCTGCGTTGTCGTTCCATATAGATTTCCAGCTGCGTCTAGGGTCAAGCCGCCATAGGGCGCTTCGCCGTACGAGCCGCCCTGGAATGTGTAGATGATCCGATATTTCCGGCCGCCCTTCTGGGGCGACAATTCGTAAACCGTGCCGCAGCAGACTCCGTCCGTCGATCCGGAGAAGCTGGTTACGCCGTAAACATTCCCTTTGGCGTCCGTCGTGGGGCCGGGAAAGGGAAATCCGCCGTCGGCGTCGTAGGTGAAGGTATGGAGCACTGTCGCAGTGCCTTGGGCCAGGGAAGCGGCTTGCGGAATTGCGCTGACAGAAATTGCCGCAAGGATTGCGGCAGTTAAGCTGGTAGAATTTCTTGATCGCATCGTTCATCCCCATCATTTGCGCGCGGCAGCGTGCTCGCGCCACCCGTTCCAAAACTCGGTGTGAATTTGCTTTTGACCGACATTCCCCAGATGGCCCTAATTTGGAGCGGACGATAGCGTTTTTCTGACGCCCCGTGAAGCCTCGGATGCCATAGACGAGGCTGGCAGCGTACAGCTACGGGTAAATCCCGCCCAAGAGGCTGGTCTGGCTCGGTTTTCGCAGTATTTCGACACACTCCTCCCATCGCGATGATGCGTTGCAGAATCGCTACTGTCGGGCTGAGGCCCATCGAGGTCCCAGTCCATTGATCAGCCGCAGAATCTCGGCGAACAATTGGCGTCAGTTGAACCTGGACAAGCTAAGCGCAGAAAAACGAACGGCGCTGGTCGCTCAACTTGAAGACGTGCTCTCCAAAAAATGCTCGTCGTAGGCTGCGCAGATATCGTCAGCGACGTGCCGACAATCACGATGATGGCCATATTCGCGAAGAAATGACGACAAATTTACTCCCAGCAGCCTTAACGGGGGGATAATTCTGCCGCCTGCTTCGTCCCCTCTGGAAGGGAGAGTCTGCACACGTGATACAAGGGAGGTTTCCGTGAACACGAAGCGATTCGGCTTATCATTTGCTATTGGTGCCATGCTTTGCGGGTCCAGCGTTCCGGCCGCGGCGCAGCGGGCGGAAACGATATTGCACACATTCAGCTGGGACACCGATGGCGGGTTTCCGTTTGCCGGACCGACAATGGATTCGCAGGAAAAAATCTACGGGGTTGGCTATTAGGGCGGCGCAACCGGCGGCGTGTGCTGCGGCACGGTCTATCGGCTCTCGCCCGGAAACAACGGCAACTGGAAATACCGCGTCATTTACAGGTTTCGGGGACCAGTGTCGGACGGCGAAGCGCCCTATGGCGGCGTCATAGCCGATAGCGCGGGCAATCTCTTCGGTACAGCGCTGCAAAGGGGCACGGGCCTAGAGTGCGGCATCGTCTATGAGCTTTCGCCGGACGGAAAAGGAAATTGGAAGGAAGCCGTTCTCCACGAATTCGACCATAGCTCCAAAGGATCGCACCGCGATGGTTGCACGCCGTCCTCCTATCTCGTTTTCGACGCTTCAGGGAATCTGTTCGGGACGACATCGGCCGGCGGTGGAGTGGACAAGAACGGCGCCTGCGAGAACGATTATTATTGCGGAACCGTGTTCGAGCTTTCTCGCAAGGATGGAAAATGGACGGAAGCGATCATCCATCGCTTTCCCGAGACAGCAGAGGATGGTACTGAGCCCATGAGTGGACTTGTGTTCGATCATGCTGGCAACCTTTGGGGCACCACATTTGGCGGCGGCCAGGCGGGTGGTGGGACGGTGTTCGAACTGAAGCCGACTGCGAACGGCAAATGGAAAGAATCGTCGCTATTCAGTTTTTCGGACAGCGAGACGGGTACCCAGCCCTATGGCGGGCTAGTCGTTGACGCATCCGGGAATTTCTACGGGACGACGTTTGCAGGGGGCCTCGGCGCCGGAACTGTTTTCGAACTCACGTCCGGCAGGGGCGGTCGGTTGACCGAGAGCCTTGTCCATCAGTTTGCCAGCTGCAATCAGGCGGAATGCCCCGACGGTCTTGATCCTTTCGGGGGCCTGACGATCGATTCCGCCGGAAATCTCTACGGCACCGCAACGCAGGGCGGCGAGGCGGGTACGTTTTGCAACGGCGGCGGAAACATCAAAGTAGGATGCGGCGTTATGTTCGAGCTTTCACCCGCTGGAATCAATTAATGGACCTATTCCATTCTCTATGCCTTTCCAGGGTCCACGCAGGGGGCCTTTCCGGCAGAGGACAGGCCGCTGGTGGATGCGAGTGGAAACGTCTTCGGGACGACCTTCGTTGGTGGCGACGTTGGTCAATCGTCGCAATGCCCCCTGAAAGTTTTTGACGAGCCAGGCTGCGGCGTCGTGTTTGAACTGACAGCAGCGTCGCGACGTTGAACACTGCGACGTGCGCGACTGCACTCCTGGCAACGGTCTTCGGCTGAATCATGTATATCATGTCCCGGTGAACTTGGGGGAGTGTGATGCAGTCTCTGACATAGCGGAAACTCTATCCGCAAACTGCCAATATTCCGATGGTAGCGGACCACTGCGAATCGATATCGACCGCTCAAAACCCTCCGTTGTAATCTCGGAACTCAACACCGGCGACCCATCGTACACCTATCGGAACGTGGTTCGTCTGCCGTATCAAGATCACGGCATCACGATCTCTGACGAAAACGATTGGGTTGTCGTAACCGGCGACAAAATATGGTTTGGGCGAACCTACAAATTTCGAGCCTTTCAAAGCTCCTACAAATACACACTCAACTTGACAAACTCCACGCTCACGGAACTCACGTTCGCCTACTACGAAGATGGAGGTCGCGAGGTACAAAACGGCGACCCCGTCGAGTCTGACTATCAATGTCAGAAAGCGACGCCGCTTTTTCCTGGGTGATGCATACCCTTGGTTCGTGCTTGTCAGACAGCCAAAACGTCATCATGGAAGAGCGCGTCCTTCCGGAAGGGCTTCTGGGCGACGCGGCTGGCTGAACAGACACGGCTATTCGACATCGCTGAGAAGTCAGTTCGTGACAGCGGGCTGGCAGCGCTCATTTAGTGTCCGCTTGGGCCGACCATCGAATGCGCGCCGAAAAGTCCCCTGAGCGCATCGCACAGCTGGTGGGCAGAGTAGGGTTTGCGGATAAAACGGCCATTCGCGGGTAATTCACCCTGAATAGCCCGTCCCGAGGTGACAATCAGGTGGATGGGCGGCCAACGTCCTCGTATCGCGTGTGCCAGTTTCAACCCGTCCATCGAACCATCCATGTAGATATCGGTGAAAACCGCGCCAATATCGCTCTGAGTCTCCAGAATTCTGATCGCCGGAATAGCCGAGAGTCTGTGCAAGCCAAAGGCACTACGGCATGCTTTTGCGGTAGAAGCTGGTCAGAAAGGCATTCCCCTGAACATTGTCCAAAGATGGCTTGGACATGCTCGCATCGAGACGACTGCCATTTATGCGAGCGCGATCGGGGACGAAGAGAGAAATCTTGCACGCCGTGCTTGGAGTTCGTTGGAACTTGCTATTCCAGATCGAACACACTTATCAGGTTGAAGAAAATACTGTGCGCAAAACCACTCCTATTCGCCTGTAAAATAAGTATCATAAGGGCAAATTACCTACGCGAATTAACATGGAATTTCATCGCAATTACAGGAAAAATACAGCTGAAAACACGGAAAGGAAAAGGGATACACTGAAGATCAAGCGGCGCAAACGGCGGCACGGCAAGAAAACGCATTAAGCACTGTTTTTATTGCGATGGCCGTTTCCGCGGCCGGCTTTACTGCGCAGGCGGCGTTTTCATACCGTCTTCCGGTGCCACGTAATGTAAACTGATCGCGCCAATGCCGGCCGCTATGTTCAGGCCTTGATTGCCCTCGACACTGACAGGTTGCAGCGTAACCGAGCGATCGAACCCGCCCACCAGCACGTTTGCACCGATGCCGACGCCCGCAGTGGCGCTGGCTGATGCTCCGGCGTAGTCGCCCGTGAGTGCACCGCGCTTGATTCCGGATTGTGGCGCGATCACGTCCCAGATGAGAACGCCGCCGCTCGTATATCCGATGTCGACGCCGAATTTTGACACCGTCCCCTGGTATCGTTCGCCGTGGCGTCTACTCGGTGAAAACGTGCACCGCAGATCCTTGGACGAGCCGAAGATGAAACCCCAGCCGCTACTGACATGGCAACTGAGGACACCGACCTTCACGCCGTCTGCCTGGGCCGGAGCACCCGATATTGTGGCTGCGAATGCGATAACCGCTGCCGCGGTCGCGAATCCTGATTTGCTAATCATCGTCTGTAATCCCTTCGAATTCGATGTGGCGTGCGATACGGCGAGATGCGGCGCACCTCGCCGTCTGCTGGAACCGACCCGACCCGGTTGGACCGGAACACTTTTAGTAGTCCATTCCACCCATGCCGCCGCCGGGCATTCCGCCATGCGCATGCGCGTCTTTCTTGGGCATCTCGGCAACCATAGCTTCCGTTGTGATCAGAAGCGCTGACACCGATGCCGCGTTCTGCAGCGCGGTGCGCACGACTTTTGTGGGATCCACGATGCCGGCCTCGACGAGGTCAACAAAGGTCTCCGTCTGTGCGTCGAAGCCGAAGGTGTTGGATTTTTGCTCGAGGAGCTTGCCCACGACGATGGATGCCTCGACGCCGCAATTGGCGACGATTTGCTGGAGAGGAGCCTGGATTGCCTTGCGTATGATGGCGATGCCCGCTGTCTGGTCGTCATTGTCGCCAGTCAGGCCCGCGAGCATTTTTGTCGCATAGAGCAGCGCCGTGCCGCCGCCGGGAAGAATGCCTTCCTCGACCGCAGCCTTGGTAGCATTGAGCGCGTCGTCGACGCGGTCTTTTTTGTCTTTCACTTCGATCTCGGTTGCGCCACCCACGCGGATCACCGCAACGCCGCCGGCGAGCTTCGCCAGTCGTTCCTGCAGCTTCTCCTTGTCATAGTCGGAAGTTGTATCCTCGACCTGCATTTTGATCTGGCTCACACGGGCGGCGATTTCGGGCTTCTTGCCGGCTCCGTCGATGATGGTCGTGTCGTCCTTGGTAATGCGCACTTTTTTGGCCGAACCAAGCATTGTGAGTTTCACGTTTTCGAGCTTGATACCGAGGTCTTCGCTGACGACTTGGCCACCGGTCACGATGGCGATGTCTTCCAGCATGGCCTTGCGGCGATCGCCGAAGCCCGGCGCCTTCACCGCCGCAACCTTGAGGCCGCCGCGCAGCTTATTGACAACGAGTGTAGCAAGAGCCTCGCCTTCGACTTCCTCGGCGATGATCACCAGCGGACGGCCGGCTTCCATCACCGACTCCAGCAGCGGCAGAATTGGCTGCAGCGAAGAGAGCTTCTTCTCATGGATGAGAATATACGGATCTTCGAGTTCGGCCATCATCTTGTCGGCATTCGTTACGAAATACGGCGAGACGTAGCCGCGATCGAACTGCATGCCTTCGACGACTTCGAGTTCGGTGTCGAGGCTCTTGGCCTCTTCCACCGTGATCACGCCTTCATTGCCGACTTTCGCCATGGCTTCGGCGATCATCTTGCCGATGGCTTTGTCGCCATTCGCTGAAATCGTCCCGACCTGGCCGATCTCGTCGTTTGACTTGACCTTCTTGGAGCGCTTCTTGAGGTCGGCGACGACGACTTCCACCGCCTTCTCGACGCCGCGCTTTAGATCCATCGGGTTCATGCCGGCCGCGACGGACTTGGCGCCTTCGCGAACGATCGCCTGGGTCAATACCGTAGCGGTGGTCGTGCCGTCACCGGCCGCGTCATTGGTCTTCGACGCCACTTCGCGCACCATCTGGGCGCCCATGTTCTCGAACTTGTCATGAAGCTCGATTTCCTTCGCAACTGTAACACCGTCCTTGGTGCTACGTGGTGCGCCATAGCTCTTCTCGATGACCACGTTGCGGCCCTTGGGGCCCAAAGTCACTTTTACGGCTTCGGCAAGAATGTCGACGCCGCGCAGCATCTGCTCACGCGCATCGGAACCGAATTTCACGTCTTTGGCTGCCATTTCTGAATTCTCCTGAATATGATAATGAGGACGGTAATCGCGCAGATTCGGGCGCTGCTGCGATCAGGCCGCCTTCTTCACGGGCTTCGCTACGCGGCCATCGAGCACGCCCATGATGTCGGACTCCTTCATGATCAGGAGTTCTTCGCCGTTGACCTTGACCTCACTTCCAGACCATTTGCCGAACAGCACGAAATCGCCGGCCTTCACTTCGGGTGGAACGCGCTTGCCGTGATCGTCGAATGCGCCCGGTCCGACCGCGAGAATTTCGCCTTCCTGTGGTTTTTCCTGGACAGTGTCAGGAATTATGATCCCTCCAGGTGTTTTCTGATCTTCGGCAAGACGGCGAACGACCACACGGTCGCCCAGTGGGCGAAACTTCATGAACTTTTCTCCAGATCGTCGGACTGCCAACCTCTCCCCGGCGGGATCGCAGAGGAATGGCACTCGCGTATCCAGAGCGCCAAGGAAGGTGACGTGGAGGTGGGGTGACGGGGAGCGGAATACTAGAGCATTTTGATTTTTTCATTACGCGTACCCAGCGTGACTGAAATAGTTTTGGCATTCTTGAGGTGGGAAGGCTGAAAGGAGTTGCCCGATTCTGTCCCAGAGAGCGGGAACTGAACGTTCTTTGGCCTTGCGCAGGAGTGCTTTGAGCTTTGAGAATACCTGTTCGATTGGGTTGAAGTCGGGTGAGTAGGGCGGCAGATAAACCAGTTTTGCCCCGGCGGTTTCAACGAGTTCGCGCACGCCTGCGACTTTGTGAGTGGGCAAATTGTCCAGGATAACGACGTCGTTTGGTTTCAGACTGGGGACGAGAATCCGCTCGACATACGCAAGGAAGATTTCGCCATCCATGGCGCAGTCGACGACGAACGGAGCGACGATGCCATCGTAGCGCAATCCGGCAAGAAACGTTGTTGTCTTCCAGTGTCCGTAGGGAATTTTGCCGATGACGCGCTGTCCGCGCGGGCCGCGGGCTCTCGTACGCGCAAGGTCGGTGGCCACTCCGGTTTCGTCAAGAAAAATCAGGCGTGTCTTGTCCAGCGAAGGTTGCCCGGACCGCCATTCTTCGCGGGCCTTTGCCACGTCTGGCCTGTCCTGCTCGCTGGCGTGTTCCGTTTTTTTTAAAGCTGATCCTGTTGCGGTCAAAGAAACGCCACACCGCGCTGGGGCAGACCTCTACAGACCGCGCTGCGAGGCGTTCCACGATCTCCTCGAGTGTCAGATCGGACTCAACGGCAACCAGCTCGAGCAGAAAGGCTTTCTCGTCGTTCAAAACCGAACGGTTCGTTTCGTTTCTGGCGTCAGGTTCGATGCGTCCCGTGGCTTCAAAATGCGCCACCCACTTAATCGCCGAACTCTCGCTAACCTGGAACCGACGAGCAGTTGCCCGGCGCGACATCCTCTCCTCGATAACTGCACCTACAACGCGTTCGCGAATGTCCAGCGAGTACGCCATCCCTGCCTCCGAATCACCCGATTCGCAGCAACATTCCCATTTCCTGCTCAGCAGGAATCCCGTTACCGATTCAGAAATCAATCAAAACGCTCTAGGAGATGGCTTAGCGACTATTTCATTGCGGTAACGTGCTCCGAATAAAATTACCACATCGGCGAAGCGTGTCACCGTTGTAGATTTTCGGCGCCGAACCGCTCGAAAAAACGCGCGACGGCGTTCTGCGCGTCGTGTTGAATCTGTTCCAGATGCTCCTGGCTGCGAAAGCTTTCCGCGTAAATCTTGTACACGTCCTCGGTTCCCGACGGCCGCGCGGCGAACCACCCACTCTTTGTTATCATTTTGATTCCACCGATCGGCTGACCGTTGCCCGGCGCGCGGGTGAGGACCGCCTCGACAGCTTCGCCGCCAAGCTCGCTCGCCCCGAATTGCCCTGGATCGGCATGCGCGAGCAGCTTTTTTTGCTCGGCCGAGGCCGGCGCATCGATCCGCTGATAAAATGATTTTTCGAGATCGCACGTCACGCTCTCATAGAGCTGTGCCGGATCATGACCGGTGGCAGCAGTGATTTCGGCTGCGAGCAACCCGAGGATGAGCCCGTCCTTGTCCGTCGACCAGACCGATCCGTCGCGACGGAGAAAGGAAGCCCCGGCACTTTCTTCACCGCCGAAGCAAAGCGAACCGTCAATCAGGCCACTCACGAACCATTTAAATCCGACGGGCGTTTCCACTAGCGCGCGCCCGAGCTTTGCCGCCACGCGGTCTATCATGCCGCTCGACACTACGGTCTTTCCAACCGCGCAGCCTCCCCACTCGGGGCGCTTTGCATGTAAATGCGCAATCGCAGCGGCAAGATAGTAATTCGGATTCATCAATCCGCTCGACGGGCACACGATGCCGTGACGGTCGGCGTCAGTATCGTTGGCAAAGGCAATATCGAACTGGCCCCGCATCGCGATCAGCCGCGCCATCGCGTAGGGCGACGAACAATCCATGCGGATTTTCCCGTCCCAATCGACGCTCATGAAACGAAATGTTGGATCGACGGCAGTGTTAACGATTGTGGCTGCGATTCCATATCGTTCGATGATCGGCTGCCAATAATGGACCGCCGCACCACCAAGCGGATCGATTCCAATTCTCACGCCCGCAACCCGAATTGCATCCAAGTCGATGATATTCGCGAGATCCTCCACATAGGGCGTGATGTAATCCCGTGCATGGACACAAGCCTCTTTGAGCGCACGCTCGAAAGGAATGCGCCGCACACCCACCAGCTTGCGGGCAAGCATTTCATTGGCCGCTTTTTGGATGCCGTCGGTTATGTCGATATCAGCGGGACCGCCATTCGGCGGATTATATTTGAATCCGCCCTCGTCCGGCGGATTGTGCGAAGGCGTAATGATGATGCCGTCTGCGAGCCCGCTCTTGCGACCGCGATTGTAGGCAAGAATCGCGTGGGAGATGACCGGGGTCGGCGTGTAACCGCGGCCGGCGTCGATCATCGTTTCGACGCCATTCGCGGCGAGCACTTCAAGCGCGCTTGCAAAGGCCGCTTCTGACAGCGCATGCGTATCCATGCCAAGAAAGAGCGGTCCGTCGATCCCCGCACGGCGCCGATAATCGCAAACAGCCTGACTGGCGGCGAGAATATGCGCTTCGTTGAACGATGACGTGAACGCGGAACCGCGATGCCCTGACGTTCCGAAAGCAATTCGCTGCGCCGCCTCCGTAACATCGGGTGTTTGTGTGAAATAAGCGGTGACGAGCCGGGGCACATTGACAAGCATTGGCGGTGTCGCAGGATTTCCGGCCGCCGGACTGATCGTTGCTGCCATTGTCAGTCCGCTTTCATCCCAAGATCACCTGAATCCGATGTTGCGCGCCATCGTCCTTCAACGGAATGAGCAGCTTTCTGTTGCCCGTCATCACCTCACCGTCGAGCTTGGTCGCCAGAATGCCGCGGCAGACACCCAGCGGGTTTTCGACTGTAATCGCATACCGTGCGGATCGGTAGTTGAATGATATCTCGAAGCCGGGCCAGTTTCGCGGGATGCAGGGATCGAGAGTCAGATTGGTACCGTTCACCCGAAAACCCAGAAACCATTCCAAAGCCACCCGATACATCCAGGCCGCCGAGCCCGTGTACCAGGTCCATCCGCCGCGACAGGAATGGGGCGGCATCGAATAGATGTCGGCACTGACCACATAGGGCTCGACCCTGTAGCGATGAATATTGGTCGGACTGTTTGCGTGGTTGATCGGATTGAGCATCGACAGGAGTTCGCCAGCCTTGTCTCCATCACCCCGGATTGCCCAGGCCATCGCCGCCCACAAGGCGCCGTGCGTGTATTGTCCGCCATTCTCGCGAATCCCGGGCGGATAACCTTTGATATAACCGGGATCATGCGTGGGATTGTCGAATGGTGGCGCGAGCAACAGCAACAGCTTCTCGTCGCGGCGAACCAGATATTTGTCCAACGCCGCCATGGCCCGGGCCGCGCGCGCCGGCTCCGCTGCACGCGAGATAACGGCCCAGGATTGCGCGATCGCATCGATGCGGCATTCATTATTGGCGACGGAGCCCAACGGCTCGCCGTCGTCGAACCAGGCGCGCCGATACCAGTCGCCATCCCAGGCCTCGCGTTCGATGGATTCCTTTAACGTGGTTGCAAACCGGCGCCACTCGGCCGCACGTCCGGTGCTATCATGTGCGTCGGCGAGGCGCGAAAATGAGTTGAGCGTCGCGTAAAGAAACCATCCGAGCCAAACGCTTTCGCCTTTTCCGCCTTCGCCGACATGATCCATGCCGTCGTTCCAATCGCCGGTTCCCATCAGCGGGAGGCCGTGCGCGCCGACTCTGAGACTCTGGTCGAGCGCGAGTGCGCAATGCTCGAAGAGCGTGGCGCTCTTGTCGGAAATCACTGGTTCAAAGAAGGAGTCGTGCTGATCTGCGCCGAGAACGGGACCCTCGAGAAAAGGAACCATTTCATCGAGAATGCCCTTGTCGCCCGTGACATTCACGTAATGCGCCACCGCATATGCAAGCCAGCAGCGGTCGTCGGAAATCCGGGTTCGGATGCCGCGCCCCGATTCCGCCAGCCACCAATGCTGCACATCACCTTCGACGAATTGGCGCGCGGCGGCGCGTAGCAAATGGGCGCGGGAAAGGTCGGGCCGCGAAAGGCAAAGCGCCATGGTGTCCTGCAATTGGTCGCGGAAACCGTATGCGCCGCTTGCCTGGTAGAAGCCGGCGCGAGCCCACACCCGGCAAGCGAGGGTTTGGTAGAGAAGCCAGCGGTTCAGCAGAATATCGAGCGCGCGATCGGGTGTTTTCACCTGCACCATGCCGAGAATTTGGTCCCATTGCCGCGTGACTTCGGACAAAACACCGTCAAGATCGGCCTGACGGTATTTCGTGAGCAGCGTCTGGGCTTCGACCCGGCTTGCCGCCTCGCCGAGAAAGAAAATTATTTCCACTGTGCCGACCGGGCCAAGCGTAACTAATGTCTGCAATGCAGCACATGGATCGAGCCCGGCACCGACCCGTTTGGACAGCGGCATGGCCGTAGCCAGCGCCGCCGGTTGATCGATCGCGCCATCCCGGCCAATGAATTCGATGCGGTCGGCGGTCCACGATGTTTGCCGGCCATTCAGATCGGCAAATGCGACGCGCTCAGCAAACTGATCGCTCCAAGGGTTCTGAGCAATTATTGCACCCGTCTGCGAGTCGACCCCCGTCACGATGAATGGCGCCGTTACGCTCCGGTTTGGGCCGAGCACCCATTCCGCATAGGCGGTGACGGAAAGGCGGCGTACGCGGCCCGATTGATTGACGATCTTCAGTCGAGAAATCTTTATCGGATCATCGACAGGAACATATTGCAGCAGTTCGAGTGCGATGCCGTGCGAAGTATATTCGAAACGGCTGTATCCCTGTCCGTGTCGCGCCGAATATGTCGCGTTGTTCTCGCGTATCGGAAGCGCGGTCGGGCCCCACACATCTCCGCTATCCTCGTCACGCACATATAATGCTTCACCGGTCTTGTCGCCGACGGGATCGTTGGACCATGGCGTCAATTGATTCTGCTGGCTGTTGATTGACCAGCTAAATCCGCTGCCGTCGGTCGATACCTGAAAGCCGAAATCGGGGTTGGCGACAATGTTTACCCAGGGGAGCGGCGTATGCGCATCGCCTGTGACGAAAGTCGCGTATTCCCGTCCATCTTGTGCAAAGCCACCCAGACCGTTGAAGAACTCCATCTCGGGACGTGGCAACGCAATTTCCGGCACGCCGGTTGGCGGCGCATGCCTGACAGGCGGCGCGCTGGCCGGCTTCAAATCGCGAGCATGATTGACCTGCTCGGCCAGTGTGCCAGCACCGCCCGTCAACACGGCACGCGCGGCCGCCTTGAGGAGATCTCGAACCTCGCCCGGCATTAGATCGGAGCGAAGCACGAACACGCTTCCTGTTTCCTGATTCGCGATTTTCGGCATCGATTGGTTCATCCGCACCAGACCGTCAAGCGCGATCTGAAGATCCTGGACATATGACGTAGCGCGCTCGTTTAATATGACCAGATCGACTGCGAGTTGTTTGAGACGCCAATATTCGTGCGCACTCAAGAGCTGGCGCACGATATCCAGATGCTCCAATTCTGTGATGCGAACGAGCACAATGGGACGGTCACCTGAAATTCCGAGCTGCCAGAGCGCCGATACTTTGCGCAATCCACGCGCAATGTCGGCAGAACCTGGCCGTAGTACGGGATCCGAATAAAGCACGTGATTGGCAAGCCGCTGAAACAGATGTGCTTCGTCCGTACTGATGCCAAGATGATGAAGTTGCATCTGTGCCTGGGTCCAGGCAAGCGTCGTCGCCCTTTCGAATGCCATCGGATCACGATGCTTGTCGGCCAGAGCCAGCACGTCGGCGCGCGATGACGCAGCGATAGTCCAGAATGCAACGCGCGCCGTTGCCCCCCGCGGAATCCGCACGCGTCGTCGCAGACTGAACACCGCATCCAGCACAGGACCGGTCGTATTGGAAAGAGGCCAACCTTCAACGATGGCCGCGGGTGCACGAATTATTTTTCCGCGTCCCAGAAAGCGCGCCCGGTCGGTCTCGAACTGCACGTCGCCGGGGCTTTCGCCCTCGACAACGGTAAGGTGCGCCGCCCAAACAAGCGGATCACCCTCGGACCGGCGCCGACGGGTCGCAAGAATAGCGCCAAGGTTGGGCTCGAACTCAGTTTCCACGAACAGTTTTGCGAAAGCCGGATGAGCAACGTCGTCTGGCTGTCTTGCGAGTGCGATCTCGGCGTAAGAGGTGATCTCTATCTCACGAGTGCGCAATCCGTGATTGGTAATTGATATCCGGCGAACTTCGGCATCGTCCTCGGGAGAAATCGCGACGTCGAGCGTTGTAGTGAGTGCGGCATCGCTGCGGATGATTTCGGCACGATCCTCGAAAAACGTCACTTCATATGTGTCGGGTTCGACCACACTCGGCTGATAACCAGCCGACCATATTTCCCTGCTATTGACATCGCGCAGGAAGACATAGGATCCCCATCCGTCACCCGTGACATCCTCGCGCCAGCGGGTGATCGCGATCCGTTCGACAGGATGTGTGTGCGAGGCAAGCGCGAATGGGCCGAGGTGTATCGGCGTTGAATCTCGGGAAGCAGACTCGCAACTGTTGCTGTTTCGCGGGTCTCTTCCGGCGGTGGCCGCGCGACTGCGACTTCTCGCGGGATCCGTTCCTGCAGCAAGAGCTCGGCGGCCTGTATTATGGGTTCGGCGTGAAAGCGCGCGCGCATCGTGCCTTCGTGCACAGCGTTGGCGATGGCAACGACAGTCATTCCCTGATGATGTGCCATCCAAGCGCGAATAACCGCGTATTTGACGCCCTCGGGCAAGCGCGCACGCGTGTAGTCGAGGGCCTCGTACCATCCATATGGGCCCCGCGCACCAAGCATGGCCATGCGCTTGAAATTTCGTGCGGCCGAGGCCGGATTGACCATTGCAGCTAGGCCGCTCGCGTAGGGCGCGATCACGGTATTCTCTGCCAACCCGCGCTTGTATCCGAGATTCGGAACGCCGAACCCCGAATATTGATAGGTGTGCTCTATGTCGCGAGCGTTGTATAGCGATTCCGACATGCCCCACGGCACGCCAAGTTCTGCGCCATACTCCTCCTGCCGATGGACTACCAAACGGTTCGTCTGTTCCAGCAGACTTCCGGACGGAGCCCGCATGACCAGCGACGGCATGAGATACTCGAACATCGATCCGGACCAGGAGATTAATCCTGCGCCGCTGTTGATCGGGGTAAGCGTGCGTCCAAGTCGGAACCAGTGCTTGGCCGGTATATCGCCCTTGGCAATGGCGACAAAACTCGCCAGTCGTGCTTCGGATGCCAGAAGGTCGTAGAAATTGGCATCGATACTTCCATCCGACTCACGATAGCCGATGGACAGAAGCTGGCGACCGGGATCGAGCAGAAAGCCGAATTCCATTGCTGTGAACATGCTCTTCGTAAGATCGGCGAGAACAGAGAGACGGTCCGTCGTCAATTGTGCGGCGCTCGCGGATTTTTCGAATGCCGTGATCAGGTCGACCGGATTTTGTTCAAGCTCGCCCGGTCTCCCACCCGGCGCCATACGCCGCACCGCCGTCACGCAATACGCTGAGAGTTGAGCCAGGCTCAGCGTTGCATCGGGATGCCCTAAGCTATCGATAGGGTTTCCTTGTTCGCCGACGAAGTGCGCCCAGGGCATCAGGGTACCGAAATCCCGACGGTGAGACAGCACACAAGCGCGCAGCGAATCTGCCCAAACCACAACGGAACATTCACCGCCGACGGCGTTGCGCCGTTCCACGGACCATAGCCGTGCGAGTTCGCAAATTGTATCGGCTGCGTCTGCAATTCTCGCGAGACATTGTGCGGTCTCCGTCGATTTGGAAGGCGGGTCGCGTAGCAACCCGGCAAACACGTCCAGAGCGGCGCTAAGTTGAACCGGCAACTTCACCGGCGGCCCACGTTCGAGCGGTGTATGCGCGGATTCGACCAAGAGCGCAAAATTGTCGGCAACGCCGTCCAGCCAGCGCGCGTTGAGGACCGGCTGGGCGGCGATCTCGTGGCATGCATTGCCCACCGCAATCAGGTGTCCGGCAAGATTGCCGCTGTCCACGGATGAAATATATTTGGGTTCCAGCGCGCGAAGGTCGCTCGTATCGTACCAATTGTAGAAATGGCCCCTGTAACGATCCAGCTTCTGCAACGTAACCAGAGTGGCGTCGAGCCTATCCATGGCGTCGAGCGTCCCAAGCCAGCCGAAATCACGTGCAGCTACGATCGACAACAGATAGAGGCCGACATTTGTCGGAGATGTCCGGTGCGCAACAACGGGCTTTGGATCTTCCTGAAAATTGTCGGGTGGCAGTGAATTGTCTTCGGCGGTGACGAATTTTTCGAAGTACCGCCAGGAACGGCGCGCGATGAGTCGCAACGTCACAGCGTCTTGTGGTGCAATCGACAAGTGTCCCGACTCCGGCGGAGGAAGGCTTGCCCATCGCGCCGCAAGCGGCGACAGAACCCACAAGGCGGCAAACGGCGTGGCAATCGGCCACGTATGAGTTCGTGCGAACGCCATCACGATCGCCACGAACACGGCGAATGCAACGCTCGCTCCTATTTGCGCGATGAGCGATCTGGGGTCGAACTGGGAATCGTCGTTGCTCTGGGACATCGTTACCCATTCGAGCAGCCGCCGCCGACGGATGAACAAACGATGGAGCGTGCGGGTCACTGCATCAACCATCGTCCAGGCCTGGTGCGCTAAAAATGTGATCAGAAACGCGCTTTGCAGCAGGCCCGTCGCGAAGTCGCCGCCCAATGTGCGCAAATGTGTGCGCAACGGCATTCCTTGGCTTCGCGGCAGCATTCCGGCTAATGCCGGAAGCAAGGATGGCAGCGCAATCGTCAGGAGTATGTAAACCGTCCATGAGGCCGCTGCCGAAGCGGGTAGCAGCCAGCCGATCAGCATCGCCAGCAACGCTGACGGAGCCGACAGCGAACGCCGCAGGTTGTCGAGCATTTTCCAGCGCCCCATCAACGGGATTGCCGTATCGACGGACCCTCCAGCTGGTTTAGGACCGCGCCCGAAAATCCAGGGGAGTAATTGCCAGTCACCGCGAACCCATCTGTGCTGGCGGGCAGCAGCTACGTTGTAGCGCGCCGGATATTCCTCGACGAACTCGATGTCGGATACGAGGCCCGCACGCGCCAATGTTCCTTCCAGAAGATCGTGGCTAAGCACGGTGCTGTCGGGAATCCTGCCTTCTAGCGCCGCTTCAAACGAGTCTACTTCGTAGATGCCTTTGCCGCTATACGTGCCTTCTCCGAACAGATCTTGATACACGTCGGCAGTAACGAAGGCGTAAGGGTCGAGCCCGTTAGGGCCGGAAAAGACGCGCTGAAATAGCGAGCCTTCACTGCCGATCGACAAGGACGGCGTGACGCGCGGTTGAAGAATGGCATGTCCTTCGACGACGAGCCGCGAACGCGGATCGAACCGCGGCTGGTTGAGGGGATGCGCCATTTTCCCAACGAGTCGCCGGGCCACCCCGATCGGCATGCGGGTATCGGCATCCAACGTAATGACGTAGCGAGTGCCGGCTGGAAGGGATGGCGGACGTCCGTCTAACGCCAGGAACGTCGTGTCGGACGCGCCGCGAAGCAGACGATCGAGTTCGTGCAGCTTGCCGCGTTTGCGTTCCCAACCGATCCATTTCTGCTCGCCATCATTCCAGATCCTTCCCCGGTGAAGGAGAAAAAAACGGTCCTCGCTGGATGTCCGCGGATAGCGCGCGTTCAGACTTGCTATGCCCTGGACGGCAGCGCCGAGAAGCGCTTCGTCGTTCGCCGCATGCTCGGTCTGGGAATCGGTCCAGTCCGACAGGAGTGCAAAGGATAAGTTTTCATCTGCATTCGAAAGATAATGGACCTCGAGACGCTCGATCTGTCGTTCAACACGAGATTGGACCGTCAACAGAGTGGGCACCACGACAATCGCGCGCAGCTCCAAAGGAACGCCATCACGCAATTCCAGCGCCGGTAGAAGCGATCCTCCTACGCGTTGTGTGATGATGCGATTCACGAGCGCCACTGCCATATCCGACGCCGGAATCGCGCCAGCGATTCCAAGCGCCGCCAGCACCCAGCCGGTGATACCGGCATGCATCATACTCAAGATTGCGATGGGCAGGATGAGGGCCGTCACGATCGCGATCAGTCCCACGTAACTCATTATTCCGAGAGCGGAGTTGAGGCGGAAGACTCGCGTGCGCAACGGAATGCGGCACCCGAGTTCCTCCTCAAAGCTGCGGCGCCCCCTGGAAATGAGAAAATAGCCCGGGTCGTTTTCGCGGGCGTCGCGTGTAACCGTTCGCGAGCGAGTTGCTGCGGCCAGCGCTCGCTCTGCGACTTCGCTTTCCTCGCGCCCCGACGCACGCGAAAGATCTTCGACAGCACGCCGGTAGAGGTCGCGGGTTGGAAAATCCATCGCCGCAAAATCGCTACCGCCGCGCAGAATGGCATCGATCCTGTTGATGCTTTCAACAAATTCGGCCCAGTTCAGCATCGACACCAGCCGCATGCTGGTGATCACGTTGCGCACGGTAACATTCGTGGCGCTTTGGACTTGGAGTTCTTCCCGGACGATCTGATCGGTGCTCGTGCCCTCCGCGGCCAGCCTTTCGTTCAACCAATGCAATGCGGGCGTCGCATTGGGATCGCGATCGCGCAGGCGCTGCGCAAGCTGGACGGCAAAGGCGGTCGACCACGGCGCCAGTGCGAGATTTTGACGGACGCCGGCCCAAGGTTCTGGATCTTTGTCGGCTGTTCCCAGAATGCGGTCGGCGAGTTCGTCGGCGAGGTGACTCGCTACCAGCCGCTCTACAATCGCCTCGGCGAGACGCCGCAGATTTTCGACCAGAGTAATTCGCAACGTGATCGCAATCGCCCATACTTCGCCAATGGTAAGTGCCTGCACGCGCTGATAGGCTTCGACGAAGCGCGTGAGCCTTTCCAAATCGAGGGCACTGTCGGTGTGTGCCACGATCGCCCACGCCACCCCGAAAACCCGCGGAAATCCCTTAAGCGGACCATCGGCGAGTTTTGGCAGTTTTCGATAGTAGCCGGGCGGAAGATCCTGTTTGATTTCCCGAATCTGCTCATCCACGACATGAAAATTATCCAGGAGCCATTCCGCTGCCGGCGTGATCGGCTGATGCACGTGAGTGGCTTTGACAATTCTTCGATACGTCTCGATGAGAACATTCGTATTATCGTAAAGGCGCCGCGCCACCGGGCGCCCCGCGCTCAGCGGAGGTGCCAGGACCTGCGCCCTAGCAAGGCTCTCGGCATGCTGCTCGAGGCGCTCGACGCTGAAAAGCTCAGCGCGGATCGGCTGCTCCGGCGTCCCCACAGAAAGCTTCGCGCCAAAAAAACCGCGCTGGCCTGGTATGTTCAAACGTAACACCTCCTCGAAATAGATGATGACAATTTAGTGTGGCTGCTTTCCGAGGAATGCACCAGTTTCGCAATTCCAATTTGCTTTTTTCTTGGTTTTCAGCGCTAGCCGCCGCTATTGCGTTGCAGGGGTTGGAAACCGGCGACTCATCCCACGTCATTCAGCGGGACAGCAAATAGACTGCAGAACAAACGCCAAGTCTAGTTTAGCTTTTTGGCGAATTTCTAAACTAGACAAGCGCTTTAGCTGGGTTTTCCAAGTTTTGCCGCTTGGGAACCGCGTTATCGAACGCTTACATTTTTTCCCTTGTCAACGTTCGCTGACATTGGCATAATGTCAACGAACGATAACATATCTTGGAGAGACGATGTTCGTCCGCACACCGGTCGATTTAGGGGCCGCCATAAAGGAACGCCGCAAGCAACTTGGCCTAGATCAGGCGGAGCTAGCGAAGCGTATCGGGACAAGCCGCCAATGGGTCATTGGCATTGAGCGGGGCCGCGCGCGCGCCGAACTTGGCCTCGTTCTTCGCGCTCTCAATGCATTGGACATTCGCCTGAATACCGAGACAGGCAAAAGCCATAAGGCGGCTCCCATACCAACCATCAACATCGATGAAATCGTCTCTTCCGCGCGCAAGGGTAAGCGATGAAAGACGAACTTGTAGCTCTTCTAGCTGGGGTCGAGGCTGGGCGTGTCACCAGCACACGCGGCCAAGTCACTTTCATCTATAACGATGAATGGCGCGAAGCACCAAACTCATATCCCTTATCGTTGTCTCTGCCTCTTTCGGTAAAAGAACACGGTCCCGCCGCTAGAGGACGCGAATTTTCCGCAATTGAGTCTTTTCTCTGGGGTTTGCTCCCTGACAACGAATTGGTGCTCGATAAATGGGCAAAGAAGTTTCACGTCTCGGCGCGAAATGTCTTTGCGCTTCTTGCCCATGTCGGAGAGGACTGCGCGGGAGCCGTTCAGTTCGTACCGCCCGAACGCGTTGATGACATCAGAAGCGGTGAACAGGACAAGATCGAATGGCTTGGCGAACATGAACTTGCGGAGCGTCTTCGTGCGCTCCGTGAAGACCACACAGCATGGCGATTGCCGGGTGATACCGGCCAATTTAGTCTCGCTGGTGCTCAGCCAAAGACAGCCATGCTCTATATGGATGGTCGCTGGGGCATACCCTCCGGCCGAACCGCGACAACGCATATAATAAAACCACCCACCGGCCAATTTGATGGACATGCGGAGAACGAGCATTTCTGTCTCGCGCTAGCGCGCGCTCTGGGCCTGCCTGCAGCGCAATCCCAGGTCATGCGCTTCGAGAATGAAGTTGCGATTGTAATTGAGCGTTACGACCGTCAACTGCAAGGCAACGACATACTGCGCGTCCACCAAGAAGACGTTTGTCAGGCGCTTGGCGTTCCTCCTTCGCAGAAATACCAGAACGAGCGGGGGCCAGGTGTTTCCGACATCGTCGAATTGCTACGCACACATTCCAGCGATAGCGGTACAGACGTAGACACCTTCATCAGGGCTGTCGGACTCAATTGGCTCATCGGAGGGACAGACGCCCATGCCAAGAACTATTCGCTTCTGATCACATCCGGGCCGCGCGTTCGCTTAGCGCCACTGTACGATGTTGCGAGTATCCTTCCTTACGATTTTGATCTGAAGAAGGCCAAGTTCGCGATGAAGATCGGCGGTGAATATGGCTTCGATCAGATTGGCAAGCGCCAATGGGAAAAATGCGCCGTCGAATTGAAGATCGATCCGGCTAGGCTCATTCCCGATTTGCGGGAAATGGCAATCTCACTCCCTGATGCTCTCACGGCAGAACATAAGCAAGCTCGCAAAGAAGGCTTAGAGCACGGGATCATCGATCGCCTTGCAGAGCGGATTACGAAAAGATCGCAAGAGTGTGCCGCTCTGCTCTGAGCGAACGGAGACGCATGAATGCCTTCCCACAGCGCCCACCAGATTGACATTTTTTCTTCTTTTGCTGCGTTTGCGCGCGAGCGCAATCTCAGCATTCAAGAACTATCATCCTGCGTCCAAATCGAGAGACTATCGACCCCGAACCTATTGAAAAGAGACCGTCTACGGAGTCAGCTCCGCATTGAGGTTCAGATGCATCAATCATGAGCGACTTGGTGGGAGCGCCCGAAAGATATTTTTATCACAGCTTCCCTCGGCGCGCCCGCGATAAGCCGACCGAGGTAGAGGTCGGTTGCGCCATTCTTGAGATCATCCGCGATAGTGGCCTTGTCATGGCTCCGGAAGCCGTGGAATGGCAATACGAACACGCGGATGGGTCGCCGCCTCGTACGTCGCAGGTGCTGCAACGGCGGGTGTCCTTCACCGAATTGGCCCCGCACGAATTGGCGCAGCACGCGGAGAAATTCGGGCACTTCGCGCTCGAATTCGAGGTACCGGTCCTGAAGTCCCTGGGAGCCATACCGGTCTTTTACATTCCCCGCGCCCTCTCGGAGGCAAAGGGTGCGGAAAGCGCGGCAAGCACGCTTGTGATGCAGTTTCTTGACGCAATGGTCCTTGTCGAGAGGATTGAGACCGTACAGGAGGCTCTCCGTCTCTCCGGTCAGTCGAGCGGGACTTTCCCATGCAAATTCGGCTTTGAAAAATCAGGCTTAAAGACATTTCAGTTTGAAGCTGGGTCAACCCGGAATATCCTCGACGCCCTCATGCACGCGATTACGCCGTCGCCAATGCTGCTGAATGCAATGCGCGGTATGACCAACTTCCATTTTTCCGGCCGACGACCAGAAGCACGACGAGGTACTTGGTTACTATCGCGAACGTGAGTGGCGTATTGCCGGGGCGATGACGCTGCGGGGCGAAGACCTCGTGGGCAGCCCCGGCCCCAATCTGCAAAGGCGCCTAATTGCCCTCGATCCCGAGTTTTTCGGAAAGGAGTATCCCGAGGGCTCGGGTCAAAACCGGGCGGAGCGGTCCTATGTCATGCCGGGTCTTGGCAAGACGCCGATAATCGAGATGGTGCGGCGCATTATTGTTCGGGCGGACGCGGTTGCGCGGGTACAGGAGATCGTGAAAGGGCGCAGTCTGGAAGTTGTTGCACTCGAATCCGTCGCGCGGCTGCACTGTTCGAGATTGACGTGAGTGGAGCCGCGTCCGAAGCAGAAATCTCGCACAATCCTTACACACTCAACTTTATATAGCAAAATATCTCTTTATAATCAATATGTTAATGATTGACGCGGCAGACTCAAAATCTGTTGCCTTCACGGGTGTGCTGGTTCACGTCCGGCCAGGGGCACCAACTCATCTCAATTCGATTCTCGGTGCGCGCATGATCCCTGGCTTTAGCGGGGTTTGCCGCCGGCTTTGCGGTTTGCCGGGCAAACGGCGATAAGAAGGTCGCCCCGCAGCGCACCCCGAAGGATTCTCTTGGCATTTCTCAAAGCGCCTGCCCCGATCGCTCGGGCCCTTGCCGAACGCGACTACACCGAAGCAACGCCTGTGCAGGTGGCGGTGCTCGAACCCGGCATCGAAGGCCGCGATCTTCTGGTCTCGGCGCAGACGGGATCGGGCAAGACCATCGCCTATGGCCTGGCGATTGCGGAATCCCTGCTGGACGGCGCCGAAACATTCGGGCCGGCAGCAGAGCCGCTCGCCCTGATCATCGCGCCGACGCGCGAACTGGCGATGCAGGTGCAGGGCGAATTGAGCTGGCTGTTCCGTTACGCCGGCGCGCGGGTGATCGCCTGTGTGGGCGGCATGGATCCCGGCCGCGAGCGGCGCCTGCTGGCTGACGGCGCGCATATCGTGGTGGGGACGCCGGGACGGCTGCGCGATCATCTGGAGCGGCGTGCGCTCAGAATGGGCGCGATCCAGGTGGTAGTGCTCGACGAAGCCGACGAAATGCTCGACATGGGCTTTCGCGAAGATCTGCAATTCATTCTCGACACCACGCCGGCGGCGCGGCGCACGCTGCTTTTCTCCGCCACGCTTCCCAAGGCGATCGTGGCGCTGGCGCGCGACTATCAGCGAAACGCCTTGCGCATCCAGCTGTCGGGCGAGGCGCGCGGCCACGCCGACATCGAATATCGCGCCATCCGCATCGCGCACAACATGGTCGAGAGCGCGGTGGTCAATCTGCTGCGTTTCATGGAGCCGCCCAGCGCGCTGGTGTTCTGCAGCACGCGCCAGGCCGTGCGCCATCTGGAAGCCATCCTGCGCGAACGCGGCTTTTCCGCCGTGGCCCTTTCGGGCGAGCTGAGCCAGCACGAGCGTAATCATGCGCTGCAGGCCCTGCGCGACGGGCGCGCGCGGGTGTGCGTCGCCACCGATGTCGCGGCGCGCGGCATCGATCTGCCCAATCTCGATCTCGTCATCCATGCCGATCTGCCGAACGACGCCGAAGTGCTGCAGCATCGCAGCGGCCGCACGGGGCGGGCGGGGCGCAAGGGCATCAGCATCGTTCTCGTTCCGGCGTCGCGAAGCAGGCGTGCCGAAGACATGCTGCGTCTGGCGCAGGTCCAGTTTGTCTGGGCGGCGTTGCCGACCGCCGACGACATCCACCGTCTCGACCAGGAACGGCTGCTGCAAAATCCGCTTCTCGACGAGCCTGCCGGCGATGAGGATCGCGCGATGGCCGACGCGTTGCTCGCGGCGCGGCCGGCGCGGGAGATCGCGCAGGCCTTCGTGAAAATGTATCGGGCGCAGCTGCCCGCACCCGAAGAGATTCCCGAATTCGTTGAGCCCCGCCGTGACACAAAACGCCCCCGCGAAGCGAAAGGCGCAGAGCCGCGCTCCTACGCCAAGGGCCCGCGCAACGATCGCGTGCGCCAAGACCGTTCTCGCGAAGACCGGCCCCGTGAAGATCGGCCGCGCGAAGCACCGCGCCGGTCGCGTGGCACGATGGAAAATGGCGTCTGGTTCCGGATCACGGTGGGCCGCGAGCGCAAGGCCGACCCGAAATGGCTGCTGCCGGAAATCTGCCGGCAAGGTGAAATCCGCAAACCCGATATCGGCGCCATCCGCGTCTACGACACCGAGACGCGTTTCGAAGTGAGCCCGGACGTGGCCGAGCAATTCCTGATGCATGTCTCCGGCCGCAAAAAAGGCGGCGTGCGCATCTTTCCCGCGCCCGACGGCGAACCTCCCGCAGCGCGCGCCGCGCCGGCAGCAGCCGGGCCGGACACGAGGCAGGAGAAACATCCGCGACCACCGAAACGGCCAGGAAAGCCGCGCGGCTTCAACCCCAAAGGTGGCAAACACTATCCCAGGAAGCGAAAGACGTAGCGGGCGACTGGCGCCCATGCGCCGAACGCGCAGCCGCTTCCGCCCGGTTGTTGGCGAGGGCGCGGTCGTTCGGAGACCGGCCGCAACAGGACGTGTTAAGCGTCAGGACGATGCGTGGAGCCGCAGACCGACGATCGCAACCGGCCCCCGGTCGCGGTTATAGGCAGGATTTACGACCAGCTGAAAATCGAGGCTCGCGGCGAGCCAATCGGTCGCCTGCGCCTTGTAATAGGTCTCGGCGATATTCTCCGTTCCGTAGTGGGGAAGTTGTCCATCGCCGATGAGAATCCCGAGCCCCCCGGCTGCAAAATACCGCTGTGCGGAATTCGAGAGTTGGTTGACCACGCCGGCGACGCCGATTGTATCATTGGGGCGATTCCAGCCGCTTCCCCTGAACGACAGGCCGCCAGAGAGCGACCGATTGATCTCGGTAAACTCGTAGGCTTCCTTGCTGCCGTCATTAAGGCTTGCCCGCGCAAACAGACCGAGCGCGTCATCGAGTTGCTGCTCGAGATTCAACGACAGGCCCGGCCGCGAGGCGTAGTTTCGCACCAAAGCCGTCTGCGGTGTCTGCCCCGTCAGTTCGGCCAGGCGGACGGCATCGTCGTAAGAGCCCATTCGCCCGCGATTGAGAAAACCCAGCACTTTCAACTTGCCGGCTGCGTCCCACAGCTTGTGGCGTTCTTCCGCCTCCGCGACCAGCTCGAACTGGCTGAAGTCGCGCTCAAGGGCGGTCGTATTGGGAATGCGTGAAAGATCGAATATTCCTGAGCGAAGTGTCCACCAGCTCTGCGTCCACTCGGTTGCCACGCCATAGCTGTAGCCCCATGCATCGGCGGCATAGTCGTAGGCGCCAGCGTCGATCAGCGACCAATTGAGGAAATCGCTCTTCGGATCGTGTGCGTAGGCATTGGTGTCGAACATGTCGGTGACCGAGATCTTGCCTCCGGTGATGATGAGATTGTCCGCCGTTCGCGTGCCGCCAAGCTGGTTGGCGTCCGTTGCCACACTCTCCTCCTTGCCGCCGAGGTCGAAGGTCTGGCGGAAGAACAGGCGTTGCAAACGGAAATACGGAGAGGACTTACCGACCTTGTAGGCTTCTCCGCTCGGGAAGCCGGCAACGCCGAGCGTGTTGCTCAGGCCGAATCCCTGGTCGATCTCGGGATTTGCGTAGGCTTCTCCTCCGTCCCAGAGGCGCAGTCCCGCAAAGATTGTGGCGTCGACCGTCTCGTCGCCCCGGCTGCCGGGATCGAGACTGTTCGCTCCCTGGTAGGGGGAACGGAAGCCAGGATGAAACTGGTCCACAATCGTCGTCTGTGCATGCAGCGACCATTCTTCGAACGGGGAATCGGCCATGGCCGGCACGGTCGATGCTACCAGCAACGCCAGGACGCCGGTCCGCGGCGAACGTTCAAGGCAGCGGCGACGACAGGACATGGCTTCCCCCGCCCAACCAACGCGAATCTGGTCGCGAGATTTCCGGACGCAGACAATCTACATCGCCGTCTGCGACGCCCAAGCAACAGGCTGACCCATTATGTCCGCAGCCGCTTCACCTCCGCGAATTGCCAAAACAGGAGGATAGGCGTGCCGAGGGCAAGATCGCGGGCACGGCGCAACAGGGAAACGGCCAGCGAAATTTCGGGCGGAACGCCGAACAGCATCCCGATTCCGGCATAGCCCGCCTCCTGCACGCCGACATAGCCCGGCACAATGAAGGCAGGGATGAGGAGGGCATGCAGCAATCCTTCGATCGCCAGCGCATCGAGAAGGGAAAGTCCGGAACCCAGAAGGCGGAAGGCGATCCAGTTGCCGATACCCTTGCAGAACCAGCCTGCGAAATGGATCGCGGTGCTAAGCGCCATTCGGCGCGCATCGCCAAAGCGTTCGGCGTGTTCGCGGTCAGTTGTGGGATTGCCCGGTGCGCCGAAGACGTCCCCGAAGATGCGCCGTCCCATGCGCACGAAGATCGGGGCTGCCCTTTTGCGCATGACAAGGGCCGCGCCGCCCAGCAGGAGCATAAGGGCAAAGGCTGCCGCGAGCGGCGCGGTCAGGGCCTGCCCTTCGCCATGCGTCAGCAGAACGCAAAGCCCCGCAACGGCAAAGGCGATTTCCGCCAGAAACTCCGCCATCAGATCGACGACCATCGACAGCGCGGCCGTCGACCAGTCGATGCCGTGCAGGGTTGCCGCTCGCACACCGAGTACAAAACCGCCCACGGTTGAAAAGGGCAGACACGCCGAAGCCGAATCCCGCACCATGCGGCCCCAGACAAACGGCCACAGCCGGTTGCCGCCCGGTGGCGGCGCCACCGCGCGCCAGCCGACACCCAGAAGCGCCATCGTTGTCAGCTGCCAGACGCAGAAGATGGCGAATCCGCCGGCACCGACCGACAGCATGGCCCGGCCGACCGCGTGAAAGCCGTACCAGCCAACCAGCAGCGTGGTCGCCAAAAGGCCGAGAACGGCGAGAAGGATGGTCCATCTCTTCAATTTGTGACAAGCCCGACAGATCCGCCGGATTGATCGGCAGTCCCTGCCGCACTAGCTTGGCCCAGGACCTCGGGAATCGCGACCTGTTCCGGGGCAGGCGTCGTCACTCTGCGGATTGGAAAGAGGCCGATGGAGGCGCTTGCAGACGTCATGGCCGTGATGGCTCTTGTCGGGAGCGGTCTATGTATCGCGGGCTGGCTCGCTGTCCAGCGCTTCGCCGTCAAGCCGCCGCAAATCCCCGCACATTGTCCTCCGGTCACGATTCTGAAGCCGCTTTGCGGAGAAGAACCGCATCTGGAAGAGGCCCTTGTTTCCTGCCTTCGGCAAGACTATCCCGAATTTCAGATCGTCTTTGGCTTGCACCACCGCAGCGATCCCGCGCTTGCCGTCGTCGAGAACCTCAAGGTCCGTTTTCCGGACTGCGACATGGCGATCATCGTCAATCCGGCGATCCACGGAACGAATCGCAAGGTCTCCAATCTCATCAACATGCTGTCTGCCGCGCGGCACAATCTGCTCGTCATCTCCGACAGTGACCTGCACGTGCCACCAGACTATCTCGGGCAGCTTGTCGCCGAACTCGAACGCCCCGGCACCGGGCTTGTGACCTGCCTTGCGCTCGGCCGTCCTCCCGCCGAACTCGGATGGCCGGCGCGGCTGGGGGCGGCACAAATCACCTACAATTTTGTTCCGGGAATTCTGTTCGGCCGGGCAGCGGGAAGACAGGACAGCCTGGGCAGCACCGTCATGCTCTTTCGCGACACGCTGGAGCGGGCAGGGGGGCTGAACCCGCTGGCCGATGTGCTGGCCGAGGACAATGTGCTGGGACAGCGGGTCAATGCACTCGGGCTTTCGGTCGGTCTCGCCCAGGTCGTGGCCGGCGCGACGGTGCCGGAGAATTCTCTGGCGGCGCTGTGGCATCACGAATTGCGGTGGGCGCGCACCATTCGGGCTTCGGCACCCTGGTGTCTGGCCGGATCGGCAATTCAGTATCCGCTCTTTTGGGCTGCGCTGGCCTGTGTGTTCTCCGGGGGCGCCTTGTGGTCGATTGCGGCTTTCGCGGCAATCTGGGCGCTGCGCGCCGCTGCCATGAGGGGCATCGACGTTGCCCTCAAGGACATGGCGGGAAATTTTGCGCCGGGCGGAAGCGCGTTGCTTCTGCCCTTGCGCGATTGTCTGTCGGCGGTTGTGATCGCAGCCAGCTATTGGACCGAGGATGTCGTTTGGCGCGGCCACAAGATGCGCGCCAATGGTGTAGCCGCGGCGGAAGCACCGTAGCCGGCCGCGGCCGGTCCAAGTTCAATCAATATCATAACGTGCCCTTAATACCGCCGTGCAACCATTAAGACATGGACGAAGCGCCGCGCAGTACCCTGATAGTGGTCAATTCCGATGCGGCAGTCCTGGCCATTGGCCGGACCGCTGTTGATGTCATGACTGTCCCTGCGGGGCAGAGCCTGCGCCATTGCGTGCACCCTGACGACCGCGATTTGTTGGATCTGATGATTGCCGCCTCGCCGGGACGCATCGGGCGCGAAGCGGCAATCCGGTTGCGATGGAGCCAGGGAGGCGGCGGCTTCCGTGCGGTCGTTGCCCGGTTTAGGGCAGCGGGGCTCGCCTCAATCGAGATTGCAGTCGAAGCTGACGAAGCCAATCGCGTCCGGCGCGACGAAAGGCAGATGCGGCGCGTTGTGGAAGGGTCTGCACAAGGCATTGTGGTGCGGACGGCGAACGATGTTCTTTATATGAACGAATCCTTCGCACGCCTGCTTGGCTACTCCTCGATTCATGAATGCATGACGGGCCAGGCCCATGTCGACAGCAGCATTCACCCTGAGGACCGTGCGCGGGTTTTGCATCACCTGAACGCCCGCGTGAGCGGCCGGGAAGTTGTTTCGCATTACGATTTTCGCCTGGTCCGACGGGACGGCTCCGTGATCTGGGTCGAAACCCATGCTGCGACCGTCAACTGGGACGGCCGCCCGGCGTCGCTTTCCTGGCTGAGCGACGTCAGCGCACGCAAGGGGCTGGAGACCGAACTGCGCGAGAGCAAGGAACGTGCCGAGCTTTCCAATCGCGCAAAGACGGACTTCCTCGCCAATATGAGTCACGAGTTGCGCACGCCGCTTAATGCTATTCTCGGCTTCTCGGAAGTGATGAGCCGCAAGCTGTTCGGACCGATCGACAATCGCTACGCCGAATATGCGAACGATATCCATCGCAGCGGCCAGCATCTCCTGGAACTCGTCAACGATGTGCTCGATCTTGCCAAGCTCGAGGCAGGAAAACTCGAATTGCGCGAAAGCGACATCGACCTCGGCGATCTCGTCGACGATGTCGTGACCCTCATGCGCAACCGGGCAGACGCCGCGCGTGTCGAGTTGAGGACGAGCGGTGCCGCCGCGTTGCCGGCCTTGCGCGCCGACAGGCGACTGGTGAAGCAGGTGCTGCTCAATCTTCTCTCGAACGCCATCAAGTTTACGCCCGAAGACGGCACGGTATCGCTGGACGCGGGGTGCGATGGAATGGGGCAGATATGGTTTCGCGTGACCGACACCGGGATCGGCATGTCGGAATCGGAAATCGAAATCGCAATGTCACCCTTCGGTCAGATCGACTCGAAGCTGGCGCGTCAGCACGAAGGCACGGGGCTGGGGCTTCCGATCTGCAGATCGCTGCTCCGACTCCACAGCGGCGAGTTGCTGGTAGCGAGCAGGCCGGGCCAGGGCACGTCCCTGACGGCACACTTCCCGGCGCATCGCACCGTCAGCGAAGCGCAGGTAGCCAATCTCTGACTGGCGGCGGCGTCTGACCGCTACGTTCCGTTCGCCGGAACGAAAAAGAAGCGCGGACGCTCGCCCGCGCTCTTGCTGCGTCAGATTCCGTCTGTCACCGCCTGAGACGTTTCAGGCGGCTCCGTTCGACTTCGGTGCCGCGACTGGTGCTGCGACCGGAGCTG
The DNA here is from genome assembly GCA_036490345.1 of Rhizomicrobium sp. Lineage (GTDB taxonomy): Bacteria > Pseudomonadota > Alphaproteobacteria > Micropepsales > Micropepsaceae > Rhizomicrobium. The sequence goes on from DASXEA010000085.1 coordinate 41,011, forward strand.
CAGCCGGCTTGGCCGCGGCCTTCGTGTCGGACTTGCCAAACTCGGGCCGGCAATGGCCGTTCATGTAGGCACCGGATTCGATGCGAATGTCCTGGTGGATCACATCGCCGCTCATATGCGCGGTGCTTGTGAGGAACACACGGCGGGCTTCGATCTTGCCGTCCACTGTGCCGGCGAGTTCGACTTCGTCGCCGTAAACCGTTCCCTTGACTCGCGCATTGTTGCCGACCTTGACCGACGCGGCGCGAACGTCGCCCTCCACCTCGCCTTCGATCTGGATGTCTTCGGTGCTCTCCAGTTGGCCGGTGATCTTGAGCGCCTTGCTGATGACCGACACACCTGACGTCTGCGTGCCGCCCGAGGCGGATGCGGCGCGCCGCGGTTCGGGCGCGTGGGCCACGGGGGCCGTCGGCACGTCCGATGCGTCGCGCGGTTGCGGGCGCGCGCCCGGGGTTGGGTCGGAAACTCTGTCGCTGCGTGTGAACATGCTCATGATTGCGCCTCCGGAATCTGCTCGAGCGTTTCAAAAAAATTCAGTGGCCTCCAGGGCATGCGCCCATCGACCCGAGCCCCTCTTTCCACCGCGATGATATGGTGGAAAATGCGGCCCGTCATATCGGCTGTGCTGTCGAGTGTCACGTTAAAGGCGAACACGCGTCCATTGAGAAAGCCGCCGATGCGGACCTCCCATGCGAGCACGTCACCTTCGACATATCCTCCGGGCGCGACGATCAGGCGATTTGCACGGATTTGCCCGAATACGCGTCCATGGATGTGAAGCTCTCCCTCCGTCTCAAGATTGCCCTTGACCGATAACGCTTTGCCCAGATGCGAAGTCGGCAGCGCATCATCGCCACGACGGAGTGGCGATTTGGTTAATGCGCGACGAGGCAATGCGGACATACGTCGCCGTTCCCGGGGTCAGGAGTGGAGCACAGGGCCTAATCATGGCCCAGAACCATCGCACCGGGCAAGCAATGCCTGATAAATATGATGGCACAGTTAAAGCAGCAAATGACATGAACTATCGCCACGGCTTCCATGCCGGCAATTTCGCCGATGTCATCAAGCATATTGCGCTTGTCGGGGTCCTGCTGCACCTCCGGCGCAAGGAAAAGGGGTTCTGCGTCATCGACAGCCATGCGGGTGCGGGTCTCTACGATCTTGCCGGTGCGCAGGCCATCCGTACCGGAGAAGCGGCGGCCGGGATCGGCCGGCTCGCCGACCTGGGAGGCGATACCGGTCTGCCGGACGCCGTTCGTGTCTATCTCGATTGCGTGGCCGCGGAGGCGAGTGGCCACTATCCCGGTTCGGCGCGCATTGCCGCCCGGCTCCTGCGGCCCCAGGATCGCCTGGTCGCGGTCGAAAAACATCCCGAGGAGGCTCGCGCGCTAAGGGCTGCGATGGCGACTTTTGGGGGCGCTTCGGTGATCGAGGGCGACGGCTATGCGCGCCTCGGCCCGCTTCTGCCTCCTGTCGAGCGGCGCGGGATCGCGCTCATCGATCCGCCATACGAAACACAGGATGAGTTCGAACGCGCGGCAGATGCTGTTGCCCGCGCCCACAGCCGCTTTGCTTCGGGAATTTTCCTGCTGTGGTTTCCGATCAAATCGCGCCCTGCAGCCGACGCGTTTTGCGGAGAAGTGCGTGCGCGTGGCATGGGAAAGCTGCTACGTGTCGACATCGATGTCGGGAAGGCTGCGCATGGCGATCTCCTGACAGCCGCCGGTCTCTTGATCGTCAATCCTCCCTTCGGCCTGGATGGTGAACTGCAACGCGCCGCCGAGACACTGGCGCCAAGGCTTGGGCGAAGCGTCGATACCGTCGCCAACATTTTGCTTACAGCGCCGTAGGATCCGGCTTTGCGATTTCACATTGCCTGCGGACGGACTATGGTCTGTCCGCCTGACAAGGGGGACCGCCATGCTCAATCGCCGCGAACTGCTTGCAACAACGGCTGCTTTTGTTGCCCTGCCGCATATGGCCTTCGCAGAAGCCAAAGGCGCGAACGCCGCAGCTACGAAGCTCGGTGTTCTGATGGACAGTTTCGTTCAGGAAAACCTGCATGAAAACCCCGAAAGCGCCACGGTGCTCGGCCTCGACACGGGCGCCAACGCCGGCCTGCGCGGCAAGCTGCGCGATGAATCCCCGGCCGGAATCGCCGCAGCCAAGGCTCTCAATGCCGATCAGCTGAAACGCCTCGAGGCCATCGACACAAGTGCCTTGTCGGAAATGGATCGCGTCGATTACGACACGTTGCATTATGTCGGCGAAAGTCGTGCCGCAGTGAATGCGTTCGATTTCGGCGGGACGTCGTTCGGGCCTTCGCCCTACGTCGTAAGCCAGCTCACCGGCGCTTATCAGTCCGTGCCCGATTTTCTGGACACCAAGCATCGCATCGAAAATGCCGCGGACGCCGAGGCCTATCTCTCGAGGCTGGAGGCTTTTTCCGTCCAGCTGGACGACAACACCGCGAAGATGGAACACGATGCGGGCCTCGGAGTCGTGGCTCCGGATTTCCTGCTCGACCTTACATTGCAACAGCTGGCCGCAACGCGAACCGAGCCGGGCAAGTCCCGGTTGGTCACCTCGCTCGCCACGCGCGCGAAGGCGAAGGGCCTGGCTGACAGCTTCGCAGGCAAAGCTTCGACGATCTATGCGGAAAAAATCGGACCGGCGCTCGATCGCCAGATTGCAGAAACGAAAAAGCTGCGCGAGCACGCCACACACGATGCCGGTGTGTGGAAGCTGAAGGACGGCGAGGCCTTTTACGCGGCAACGCTGCGCTTCTCGACGACGACAGGCAAAAGCCCCGACGAAATTCACCAACTCGGCCTCGACCAGGCGGAGGATATCACCGCGCGGCTGGACAAGCTGCTTAGAGCGCAGGGCCTGACCAGGGGGACGGTAGGCGAACGCATTCAGGCGTTGTCGAAAGATCCCAAATCCTTCTATCCCAACACAGACGCCGGCAAGGTCGATGCGATTGCCTATTGCAATGGGAGGTTGGCGGCGATCCGGCCGCGCCTGCCTTCCGTCTTCAAGCGTTTGCCGCCCTATTCCTTCGAAGTCCGGCGCGTGCCGCCGGAAACCGAGCCGGGAGCGCCGTCCGCTTTTTCGCAGCCTCCCACACTCGACGGCACGCGCCCCGGCATCGTTTATTTCAATCTGCGCGACAGTTCCGAATGGCCAAAATGGTCGCTCGCGACGACCGTGTTTCACGAAGGCCTTCCTGGACACCAACTCGAGGGCGGTTTGCTGCTCGCCAACAAATCCATGCCCTTGATCCGCAAAACAATCGGATTTTCCGGCTATGCCGAGGGCTGGGCCCTGTATGCCGAGCAACTGGCCGACGAGATCGGCATGTACGATGACGATCCCCTGGGCCGGATCGGCTATCTGAAATTCCAGCTTTTCCGCGCCAATCGTTGCGTCGTGGATACGGGCATCCATCATCTGAAATGGTCGCGCGAGAAGGCCATCCAGTATTTCGTCGACCAGGACGGCGAAGCGCCGGGCTTCGCCACACGCGAGGTCGAGCGATATTGTTCTACGCCGGGTCAGGCCTGCAGCTACAAGATCGGCCACACCGTATGGGTCAAGGCTCGGGAGCGAACGAAGGCCGCGCTGGGAGCGGGCTTCGACATCAAGAATTTCCATGAAGCCGGGCTCGACTGCGGCCGCGTGCCGCTGGATGTGCTGAACGGCGTTATCGACCGCTACATTGCGCAGGCAAAGATGGGTTAGGCGCAGCGGCCTGGGAATTTTGCGTTTCCGTCCCATCGGCGCGGCTCCCGCGGGCCGTTCTGTGCGTTCTTCGACAGTCGCCGCATGGGAAAATCACTTGCTGTCTGACGAGGCGCGTGCCGTCCTGGAAGATCCGCGCATGGCGGCGGACTTGGCGGGACTGCGGTATGTGTCCGACGAAGAGATTGGTGGAATCTCCCGCCGCAAACGCGGTGGCGGCTTCAGCTATCATGCGCCGGATGGACGGCTTGTCCGGGACAGGCAGGTGCTCGCGCGGATTCGCGCCCTCGCCATTCCGCCGGCCTGGACGTCCGTTTGGATCTCGCCCTTTGCCGATGCCCATCTGGCAGCGACCGGCCGCGATGCGAAAGGACGCAAGCAGTATCGCTATAATCCCGCATTCGTGGAAGTCAGAGACGAAGCGAAATTCCAGCACGTGTTGCGTTTCGTGGAGGCATTGCCGGCTCTGCGGCGAACGGTGGCTGATGATATGGCCCTGCGCGGCATGCCGAGGAACAAGGTTTTGGCGACCATCGTATGCCTTCTCGAAGCCACTCTCATTCGCATCGGGAACGAGCACTATGCCCGGGAGAACGGAAGCTTCGGGCTTACGACGCTCCGCGACCGCCATGTGACCGTCAGCGGTTCCGAACTGCGGTTTCTTTTTCCCGGCAAGAGCGGCAAACTTTGGCGATTGCGCCTCAACAATCGCCGTGTGGCCCGGGTAATCCGCGCCTGCCAGGAACTGCCCGGCCAGCACCTGTTTCAATACCGCGACGATGCAGGGGCGCTGCAGCGCGTGTCCTCGAACGATGTGAACGACTATCTTCGCGCCGCGACCGGGCACGACATCACCGCCAAGGATTTTCGCACCTGGGCCGGTACGGTGGCCGCTGCCACGGCGTTGCAGGCGATCGACAGCGACAGCGGCGGCGCAAACAAGAAGCAGGTTCGCGCGGCTCTCGGGAAAGTGGCGGCGCTGCTGGGAAATACCATTGCCGTGTGCCGCAAATGCTATGTCCACCCCGAAATATTCGCTGCCTATGAGGAAGGGGCCTTGCGCCTGCCGGACGCTGAGGCAAAAGACGGCCTCGAGGCCGTGGAATGCGCTGTCTATGCGCTTCTCAAACGCCGCATGCGCCAGATGCATTGAGGGCCCGGGGCTTTGGGATGCGTTCCCCGCATGGGGCGAACCGCGCGTCGAACCGGTCAGCGAGATTTGCGCTTGGGCAATTTCGTGACGGTTGCGGATTTCCTGGCTGACGCCGCTTTCCTGCCCGAGGCCGTTTTGCCGGCGAGGCTGCGTTTGAGCGCCTGCATCAGATCGACGACATTCCCCGTGTCCCTGGGTTCTTCCACGTGGCGGATTTTGTGGCCGCGCTGCTTTTCCTTGACCATGGCGCGCAGAGCGTCTTCGTAACGGTCGGTGAACTCTTCCGGGTCGAATGCGCCCTTCTGCTGGGCGATGATCTGAAGAGCGATTTCGACCATGCGCTTGTCGGTTTTGCCGCGCGGAATCGAATCGAGGGCCTCGGACAGATTTACAACTTCGTCGCGCATACGAAGCGTGGTGGCGATAAGGCCCTTCTCCCGCGGCTCAATGGCCATCAGCCGTTCGCGGGTATGCATCGTCACGCGACCCAGAGCCACCATCCTGGCCTCGGTCATCGCCTTCTGAATGACGTGATAGGCTTCCGCGGAATTCGGCTCGGTGGGTATCAGCACATAGGGAGTGTCCCAATAGAGCCGATCGATTTCGCCGGCTTCGACGAAGCGTTCGATGTCCAGCGTCCGCGTGGTCTCGAGCTTCACCGCATCGAGTTCTTCGTCCGTGAACAGGACATAGGATTCCTTCTCGACTTCATAGCCTTTCACCAATTCGGTGCGGTCGACCGGCCCCGTATCCGGATCCGTCGTCACCATCCGGATGCGATTGCCGGTCGCCGGATTGATCAGATGGAACGATACGTCGTTCGCCGTGGTCGTCGCTTTGTAGAGCCCGACGGCGCAACTCACGAGGGACAGGCGCAGATGGCCCTGCCAGGCGGGGCGCGACGACAGGCCTCCAGCCGGGTGAGGTTTTGTGCGGTGTGTGGCCTTGCGCCGCGAAACTGCCATGAATCGTCCCCTGCCTGTCGGTGCGTTCCGCGACAGGAAACAGAATATCACGGCCTTCCGTTCCGTCACCGCAGGGGAGCGACAAAGGGGCGATCAACAGCTGGCAAATCCCGGCCGTGCCTCACCAAATCCTGGCACTGAACGTGAGCCGACTTGATCGCTGGCTCTCGCCCAGGGCGCGGTCATGTCCGAGGGGACCTTTTTGGGGCGATCATTTTTGTGCGGAGTCGGCAAGGAGGGTGCATGATGAGGCGGAACTCTGGCTTTCGTCAGATGAATCAATGAGATGGCGCAATGGGTGGTCCGCATGCAGCCCTTGATCTTGCTGCGGTACCTCGCGCCCGGTCGATGGTGATTGGATGAAAATGGGTGGACAAATGGCTCGATCTGGACCCATAAATTGGGTGAAAGTGGGTGGACAAACGGTATGACGCTTAACACTGCGACGCTCCGCATCACGCCCGAAATCCTGTCGTTGATCGCCGAGATCGACGAGTTCAAGGGTGCATGGCGGGCGTTCGGCCGGATCGCGCCGGAACGCCTGTCCGGCCTGCGCCGCATCGCCACCATCGAGAGCATCGGCTCCTCGACCCGCATCGAGGGCGCACGGCTTAGCAACCGGGAGGTCGAGCAGTTGCTCGCCAATATCCGGATCGGCTCGTTCACCACGCGCGACGAGCAGGAAGTGGCGGGCTACGCGGAGGTGATGGAAACCATCTTCAGCGCCTATGACTCAATTCCGCCGACCGAGAACCACATCCGCCAGCTTCATCGCGACCTGCTGATCCACTCGACCAAGGACGAGCGGCATCGCGGCTCCTACAAGACGCTCCCCAACCACGTCGAAGCCTTTGACGAGGTCGGCAGGAGCCTTGGGGTGGTGTTCGAGACCGTCACGCCCTTCGATACGCCGCTCCGCATGGCCGAGTTGGTGGAATGGGTGGCCGGGAAGGAGAAGGACAAGAGCCTTCACCCGTTGCTGGTCATTGCAGTGTTCGTTGTGGTGTTTCTGGAAATCCATCCCTTTCAGGATGGCAATGGCCGCCTCTCGCGCATCCTGACGACGCTCATGTTGCTGCGAGCGGGTTATGCCTACGTGCCCTACAGCTCGCTGGAAAGCGTCATCGAGCAGAGCAAGGAGGGCTACTATTTGTCCCTGCGGCGGACGCAGGGAACCATCCGCACCGACGCGCCGGACTGGAATCCCTGGCTGGAATATTTCCTCCGAGCCTTGCAGAGTCAGAAGCAGCGTCTCGAAAGGAAGATGGAACGCGAGCGGATGATGCTCGCCGCCATGCCGGAACTCTCGGTGCTGATCCTGGAGCTGGCACGCGAGCATGGCCGGGTCACGATGGCCGAGGCCGTGAGGGTCAGCGGCTCCAGCCGCAATACGATCAAGGAGCATTTGAGGGCGCTGATCGAACAGGGCCATCTGACCTTGCACGGGGCTGGCCGGGGAGCATGGTATAGCCTTGTCTGATACGCTCCGGTCCCCGGATGCCCCCGCTCGTCCGCCCAAGGGTCTCTACAACGCCATCGAAGAGGGTGTTGCCGACGTGGACGACCCGGCGTTCAAGGGCCGCATCGACGGACTCAAGGCCATCCGCGATCAGGCCAAAGCAGATGCCCCGCGCGCCCAGGCAATGATTCAGAAATCAGGGGACCACGCGATTATGCAACATATCCTGAGCGAGTTTGCCCGTGCTGCGCGCCAGCGCATCCGGCTCGAAGGCAGTGGCTACTGTCGCGAAATTCTGAACATACGATCAAACGTGATCATCTATGATAGGAAGAGAAAAGATTCCAAGATCAAAACACTTCTTAAGACCGATAAAGCCGCACACGATTTTGGCCTGATCCGCACTTAGCTGATAGGTCTCGTCCAACGGATCATTAGCTCCAATAACGGTGGCCATTCCGCTTACAAGAATGTCGCAAGACACGCCATTTTCTACAAACCCCCTGACGCCGTCTACTTCAATCCGCCTTGCTAACGTACAAGCTCCGTCGAGCATGACGCCGTTAGCAGCAGCGGATGCGGCCAGCGCGGCAGCCTGCCGAAGAGATTGCGGGAAATGCGCGCGGTTCTGCTGGGTCGCCTTCGGGATGATGGTACGCCGGAGAGGTTTCAGTACGGAGGATTCCATTGGAGCAATGGCAAGTATGAATCGGTTGAGCGTCGCCCGTTCCGGATCGCTCTCTGGAGTTCCAGAAAGCGTCTCCCTGTGCTTTGCTTTCGAGAAGGGAGAAGCCTCCTGCAATGATCGAGCACCAGGGTCGCGGTTTGTAAGGCAACCACCTTCATGCAGCCGTCCGAAAAGACGAATTAGTTCCGTTTCCCGCTCATTGATCGCATCTAGATCGTCGCTGAGGAGATCAATCTCATACACTATGGGTTGTTTGGCCCGCCACAGAGAGCGAATAACGTTTAGTTTGTGGTCGTTCGTTCGCCAGTTATTGGCATGCCGGGCTTCGTTCTCATGGAAGAATACGCGAGGCCCCGCTCCCTGCCCCACATAGAAAGGGCGACCGTCGGAACGGCGCAGGATGTATATGTAATTCTTGACGTTCCGACGAAGAAAGATTTTGCAGTCAGATTGACCACCGACGAACAATCTACCCGTGCTTATAGCCCGATCTGGAAGCCTCACGCTGCCTGAGCCAGCCTTCAAGTTATGCCCCTTTCATAAGTCCAATTCGACGATCTCAAACTATGCCATTTCAGGCGGTATGGCTCTTCCAGGCAATCGGATATTCGGCAGAACCTCGCCACGGGGAAGACTACCGACGAAGGACAATGCGTCGAGGTCGCGGACCGGGAGGTCCGCGACCTCGATTCGAAGCGCAATCTGCTTCAGACGCTGAGCGCCGCGGCAGGCCTGAAGCCGGCTACGCTCAGGGTTGGCAATTCTGTTCCGAAGTGGCGGACAGGGAGGGATTCGAACCCTCGAGACGATTCATCACCGCCTACACACTTTCCAGGCGTGCGCCTTCAACCGCTCGGCCACCTGTCCGCATCCGGGCGGGTGCCCGGGAAAGGGCCGGGACTATAGCGACTGGCGCGCGCCCGGCAAGATTTGTGAAGCCCTAATCGGTACCGGCGCGTCCGAGCCCCAGATCATGCTCAGCCGCGACGATCGAGATGGTGTAGCCGGCGACCACATCAAAGACACACATGAAGAGGATGAGAAAAAAGGTAGATGTCGAAAACCCCTTGACGGCGATGAACTCGACCAGAGCCGCTACAAAAGTCAGCATTGAGAGCCCATGATTGAGCAGTTCACGCTTTGTCGTGCGCGTAGCCTTTACCACTTCCACAAAAAGGAAAATTAGACTGAGCATGATCAGCGCATCGCCCAGGCTGATGTCCCAGTTATCTCCCGAGAACATATGAAAGGTCACATGCTGCGCCAGGAATGCCGGCATAGCGTCATGGCTCGCCAGACCGTGGCCGAGCGCGAGCAGATTATAGATGACGACCGATATCAGCAGCATCGGAAAGATGCGGAACATGCGAATTCCCCCTGGTCAACTCCGAGAGTCAGCCTCTTAGCATATTCCGGCAAAAAGGGGATGCGGGGTCACTCTTCGAGGATCGGCGCCGCGGGAGGCATCGGCTCGGCCGACCTGCTCCGTTCGCGATAGATCAGGTAGAGATTGCGACCGTAGACGATCAGTCCGGCCCCCTGACCCAGGATGAATACAGGATCTTTTTTGTAAATGGCGTAGGCGAGCAGGATGACACCGCCGCCGATGCTGAAATACCAGAAAGCCAGCGGGATGACGCTGCGGCCTTCCATCTCGCTCTTGAACCATTGAATGATAAAGCGGGAAGCGAAAAGACCCTGTCCAAGAAATCCGATCGCAAGCCATGCTTTCTCGGAGGTGATCAATCCGTGCATTCAAAGCTCCTTCGGTTCGATCGCGCCACGAAACCGTCCCTGGAGCCAGCGCACGCCGATCAGATCGTGGATGCCGACGACGAAGCGGTCCCATACTCCGTATTTGGAGCGCCCATGCAGGCGGGGCCGATGGCCCACGTTCACAAAGCGAACTTCAAGGTTTTCGCGCAGCATCAGCGCGACCAGATACCGGTGCATATGGTCGAAGTAAGGGAGCGCCAGATAGGCATCGCGCCGGAACGCCTTAAGCCCGCAACCCACGTCGGCGGCACCATCGTGAAGAAGGCCGCGCCGAAGGCGGTTGGCGAGACGCGAGGCGATCCGTTTCGTCGCCGTGTCCTGGCGCGCGACGCGCACACCCGAGACCATGCCGATCCGTTCGGCATCGGGGTCGGCGTGAAATGGCGCGAGTATCTTGGGAATGTCGGCCGGATCGTTCTGGCCGTCACCATCGAGCGTAACGACGAGGCCCGCCCGTGCCGCCCGCACGCCGGTGCGCAAGGCCCGGCTTTGCCCGGCATTGCCCCCGTGGGAAATCACGCGCAGAGATGGCAGTTCGGTCTTGAGTTGGCCGAGGCTGGCGAGGGTGCCATCGGTCGAACCGTCATCGACGAAAATGATTTCCACCGACTGACTGCCTACGATATGGGCGATCTCCCGCGCCAGCGGCACGACATTTTCGGCTTCGTCCTTGACCGGCACAACAACGGACAACGCAACCGTCATTCTCGAAATTCCGCCCAGATCTGTCCCGCATCGAGAAGACAATTCCCCCTTGCAGCCCGTCAATCCGACGGGACGGGATCGTGTCTTCTGCGCGGGGCGCCTTATACAGGCGGGAACGCCATGGCAACAGTCCCGACTCATTGGGCAGGTCTTGACCATCAGGATAAAGGGAATTGATGCGCGGACCCGCCACGCCAGATGATGGCTCAGGCCCCTTGGCCGCAGGAGGAGAAGCGCGCTGGCTCTGGCTCGCCGTGCTGGCGACGGTGCTCTTCGCCTGGCTGGCAGGTCTGGCGGCCCTTCCGCCTCTGGACCGCGACGAGAGCCGCTTCGCCGAAGCATCGCGGCAAATGGTCCAGAGCGGCGATTATATCGACATCCGCTTCGCTTCGGGGCCGCGCTACAACAAGCCAATCGGGATTTACTGGCTTCAATCCGCCGCGGCGAACCTCACGGGGCAGGCCCGAAGTACACAGGTCTGGCCGTATCGGCTGCCATCCTTTCTCGGCGGCTGCCTCACGCTCCTTTTGGTCTATGGCTGTGCGCGCCGCTTTCTGTCGGCCCGGGCCAGCCTCATTGCGGCAGGACTGCTTGGGACGACCCTGCTCCTGACGGCCGAAAGCATGATCGCAACCACCGATGCCGCACTCCTGGCCTGCGTGGTCGCCGCGCAATCCGTGTTGCTGGATGTCTACGTGGCGACCCGGGGCGACAAGGCATTCGTCCCATCGCGGGGCCGGCTGGCTTTTGGCTGGATTGCGGTGGGGGTGGGCATCCTGCTGAAGGGACCTGTGATCCTGACCGTCCTTGCCGTGACAGCGATTTTCTTGTCGCTCTGGGACAGAAGCTGGCGCTGGCTTGTCACTGTGCGGCCGGTCATGGGTGCGGGCATCGTCGTTATCCTTGTCGCGCCATGGGCGATTGCCATCGGGATTGCAACCCACGGCGCCTTCTACCAGCAGTCCTTGGGGCACGATTTCGGGGCGAAAATCCTGGGCGGCCAGGAATCGCATGGCGCACCTCCTGGTTATTATCTTGCGCTGGCAAGCCTTACATTTTGGCCTGGGACATTGTTTCTTTTGCCTGCTCTGGCGGCCGCGTTCTTGCGGCGCAACGAACCTTTTGTACGGTTTCTTCTTGTCTGGATTGTCTCGACCTGGCTGATGTTCGAGCTTACGCCGACCAAGCTGCCCCACTATATCCTGCCGGCCTATCCGGCGCTCGCATTGCTTCTGGGTGTCTGGATGGAGGGATTGCGTGGATCGCCACCGGCGAAGCGATGGCTTCGGAATTTGGCGTTCGTTCAATTTGGCGCCGTCGCAATTGGCATTGCCGCGGCCTGCGTGATTCTTCCCATGAAATTCGGTGGTGCCTTGCCATGGTCCGGTTTTGCCGGCGTGTTGCTCGCCCTGTGTGCGGCAGGTGCCGCCGCGTACCAGTGGCGCCAACCGTCGCGCGGGGCAGTCTGGGCGATGCTCTGTGCTTCGGCATTTTATATCGTCCTCACGACTGCGGTCGCGCCGCAATTGCCGCGCCTCTGGCTTGGTCCGCGGGCTGCGGCGCTCGTTGAGGCCAGTGCCGTGCCGCATGGCGCGCCCATTCTGCTCGCGGGGTTTGTCGAGCCCAGTCTCGTTTTTCTTTTGCAGGGAAACGTGCAGATTGTCAGCGGAGCAGCCGCCGCCAATATCGCAGCCGACCACGGTGGCCTTGCGCTCGTCGACGCGCCGGCGGGGCGCATTTTTGTCGAGGACCTGACGGCGCATGGCGGACGATTTCAATCATTGGGCGCGGTGACCGGCTTCAACTATTCCACGGGACACGCCATGCAATTGACGCTCTATCGGGCCGTGCCCCGACCGCACGTTAGCGTGCCCCAGGACAAGAGATGACCGGCAGGCGCCCCGCAGACGACGCATCGCAGGCGCTTGGGCTGGCCCTCGCACTCGTGGCGCTGATCACGTTCGTTCGCGTGTGTGTGCTCATCCTGTCGCCGCTCAATCTCTATCCCGACGAAGCGCAGTATTGGTGGTGGGCCCAGTCGCCGGCGTTCGGCTATTTCTCCAAGCCTCCGGTGATCGCCTGGATCATATGGCTGTCGACTGCGCTGTTCGGCCAGGCAGAGTGGGCGGTGCGGATCGCCTCGCCCATCCTGCATGGCGCCAGCGCCATGATGATCTACGCGATCGCACGGCGCGCATATGCCCCGCGACCGGCACTGCTTTGTGCCTTGGCTTACCTCACATCACCTGGTGTCTCCTATTCGAGTGGTCTGATTTCCACCGATGTGCCGCTGCTCCTGTTCTGGTCGATCGCGCTCTACGCATTCCTGCGCGCCTGCGACGATGCGAGCTGGCGCTGGCCTGTCCTTTGCGGGCTGGCACTGGGGCTGGGCATCGAGACGAAATACGCCATGCTCTTTTTCCTGGCGGGAGCACTCCTGGCGGCGCTGCTGATCCGAGAAGCGCGCCAGATGGTCCTCGGACCCCGCGGAATCGCGATCGTCGCGATTGCAGCCGTCCTCGTCCTGCCCAACCTTGTCTGGAATGCCCAGAATGGCTTTCCCACGATCGCGCACACCCAGAGCAACGCTGCGTGGGACCGCGCCCATTTTAGCGCAGTCCACGCCCTCGGATTTGTCGCGGGACAATTCGGAGTATTTGGGCCCCTTCTGATGGCAGGCTATGTCGGTGCCATCTGGCGATTGTGTCGGGCGAAAGAGGGCAACCGCGACGAATATGTCCTTGCGCTTTTCAGCTTGCCGCCGCTCACAGCCATTATTGTGCAGGCGTTCATCGCGGCAGCGAACGCCAATTGGGCCGTGACCGCCTTCATCGCGGCCACACCGCTCGCGGTTGCGGAGCTGGAGCGATGGTGGCGCCGACGAATCCTTTGGCTGTCGTTTGCGGTCAATGGGCTTGCGATGATTGCACTGTGGGTGATTCTCCTACGTCCCACGGTTGCGGACACTGTCGGGCTCGGTAACGCGTTCAAGCGCGAAGAAGGCTGGCGCGAATTGGGGCGCATCGTCGTCCGCGCAGCGGACGCGGCGCCCTACAGGGCAATCGTAACGGACAATCGCAGCCTCATGGCAGAGCTCCTGTACTACGCCCAACCGAGGTCGCTGCCGCTGCGCATGTGGGATCGCGACGATCGCATCCGGGATCACTTCCAGATGACGATGCGCCTCCAGCCCGGTCCGGAGCGAGTCCTCGTCGTCGCGGAGCCGACCGACGCGCCGCATATTCTCGCCACATTTGATTCGGCCAAAGTCGTGGAACTTGTCGATATTTCGCTCGCAGTTCGTCGCGTGCGACAGATTGCGCTCTGCGACGCACAGGGTTATCGCGGTCCACAGATCCGCCACGCGGGTGCGCAACTCAGTCCTGTATCTGATTTGTGAAACACTCGCTCGCACCCGGACCCGCAAGCAGACAGCGTCTCGGAAAGGTTGCGTGAGATTTCAAACGGGTACGAATGATCTCGTCTCGCAAAGCACTCACCGCCAGCGTATCGCAGCCGTTCCGCTTCGCTCATCACGCGCGATCCTTACTTGCACGAACTTCAATAATGCACAGGCTTTACTGGCAGACAGTCCCGCACCTATATTATGCGATTTCTGATCCCGGCGAAGTATTCGCGCGAGTTCACTTGACGAGCCGGGGCAGCGCTCTAAATATCCGCCAGCCGGCATGCCGTTTGATGGAAAGTCGCTGGGGCTTTCGAGGCGTGGTCTGCCAAGCGTGATGAGAGGACGATGAGTCTGCAAGTATTGCGGAGGCGCGAGCTGAAGCCTCCGTTGCGGGCCGTGCGTACCAGACCAGCCGTCAGTTCCGGTGCATCACCTGAGGAAACGATCCGACTACAGGCGATCGGCGCAAGGGCGCAGAGCCCGATATTGCGCTTTCCCGTGGGTACGGCTACGCGCGCCTTCTATCAGCGTTTCTATCCGGGAACCTCGGCCAGAGACTGGAACGATTGGCATTGGCAGTTCCGGACGCGCATTCGAACGCTCGCCGAACTTGAGCGCATTTTCGTACTTTCCGAAGACGAACGATCGGCAGTCGGGCGTCACAAGGGACCTCTTCCGGTTGGCATTACCCCCTATTACGCGAGTTTGATGGCCCGGGAAGATGCGTCGGAAGGATTGCGTCGCACGCACATCATGACCGGCGACGAGTATGTTCGCTTGCCGGGCGAAGAAGACGATCCGCTGGGCGAGGATCATGACACGGTCGTTCCGGGCCTGGTCCATCGCTATCCGGATCGCGTGTTGTTCCTCGTGACCGGAACCTGTGCGACCTATTGCAGGTATTGCACGCGGTCGCGGCTCGTCGGCAATCCGGGGGGCGAATATCAATTCTCCACGCGGCAATGGGAGCAGGCGCTCGCTTATCTCGAGGCGCACACCGAAATTCGCGACGTCCTGCTCTCGGGCGGCGACCCGCTCAGCATCGGCGACGACAAGCTCGACTGGCTGCTTTCGCGATTGTGCGCCATCAGGCACATCGAATTTGTGCGAATCGGGACAAAAATCCCCATCGTGCTGCCGCAGCGCATCACGAAAAGTCTCGTCAAAATGCTCCGGAAGCATCACCCGCTCTGGATGAGCATTCACGTCACCCATCCCGACGAACTAACGCCCGAGGCGACGGAAGCCACCGCCCGGCTCGCCGATGGCGGAATCCCGCTTGGCAGCCAGACCGTGCTGCTGAAGGGGATCAACGACGACCCGGCCATCATGACCACGCTGATGCAGGGTCTGCTCAAGCGTCGCGTGAAGCCCTACTATCTCTACCAGTGCGATCCCATCCGCGGTTCCAGTCATTTCCGCACCCGCGTCGAAAAAGGCATTGAGATCATCCGGGCCTTGCGCGGGCATACGACGGGCTATGCTTCGCCGATGTACTGTGTCGATGCACCGGGTGGCGGCGGCAAAATCCTCCTTGCGCCCGATTCGGTCGTGGGACGGGATGGTGACGACCTTCTGCTTCGCAATTTCGAGGGTCGAGTCTATCGCTACCCGGATCCGGGCGGAACGCTCGGTCTGGATAAAGCGCAGATCTAGGACGAAAAGCCGGAGCTTGACCGATGCGCATCGGGGTCACGTTCGACCTCAGGGCCGATTATCTTGCCATGGGTCTCGGCGAGGAGGAGACGGCCGAGTTCGACAGCGAAGTCACCATCGCAGGTCTCTGTGACGCCCTTCACAGTCTCGGGCACATGCCTCAGCGGGTCGGCGGGGTGCGCCGCCTCGCCGAAATGCTGGTTGCGGGGCAGCGATGGGACTGCGTGTTCAATATCTGCGAGGGACTGTCGGGCGTGGCGCGCGAAGCGCAGGTGCCGGCGCTCCTCGAAGCCTACGATATCCCCTACGTGTTCTCCGATCCGCTGACCCTTTCTCTGGCGCTCGACAAGGGATTTGCCAAGCGGGTGGTGCGCGACCAGGGCGTGCCGACGCCGCCGTTTGCCGTCATTTCGACGCCCGAGGACATCGACGTGGTCGGCCTGCCGTATCCCCTGTTTCTCAAGCCGGTTGCAGAAGGTTCGGGAAAGGGCATCGGTGCACGGTCGAAAGTCGAGACGGCCGGTGAACTTCGTTCCGTCGCGCAAAGCCTTTTGGTCCGATTCAGGCAACCCGTGCTCGCCGAGACCTTTCTTCCGGGCCGGGAATTCACGGTCGGAATCACCGGCA
This sequence comes from Rhizomicrobium sp., assembly GCA_036490345.1. Taxonomy (GTDB): domain Bacteria; phylum Pseudomonadota; class Alphaproteobacteria; order Micropepsales; family Micropepsaceae; genus Rhizomicrobium. The sequence continues at coordinate 57,196 of DASXEA010000085.1, forward strand.
CGGGATCGTCCGCGGTGATCCTGGGGATCATGGAAGTCATGTTTTCCGCGAACGCCATCGCGCATGGCTATGGCTATGAGAACAAGGAATATTTCGAGGGAAAGATGGACTATCGGTCACCGGATGACGCCGAGGCCGTTGCTGCCGGCGACGTTGCGCTGGCCGCGTGGCGAGCGCTGCGCTGTCGCGATGGCGGGCGCGTGGATATCCGCAGCGACGCAACAGGGCGTCCGCATTTTATCGAGGTCAATCCCCTCGCGGGCCTCAATCCGGAGCGCTCGGATCTGGTGTACATCACGCGCTTCCAGGGCATTTCCTATAACGATTTGATCGGGCGCATCATGGAGTCGTTTCTCCTTCGCCATCCGGAACTGCGGCAAGCGCCGGCGGCGTGCTGAACGATGCGTGTGCTGGTGCTCCATTCCGATGTCCCCGACGGCGCGCCTCCCGACGAAATCGATACGCTCCTCGCTGCCGGGGCGGTCGCCGAAGCGTTGAAGGCTTGCGGTCACGAAGTCCTGCTCGCACCGTTCCGGCCGGATCCCGAATCTGTCGCGACTCTGCTTGCCGCGTTGTCTCCTGGCTGTGTCTTCAACCTGGTGGACAGCGTCTTCGGTCAGGGAAATATCGCCGATCTGGCGCCGGCGATGCTTGAGCTTCGGGGCGTTGCGCATACCGGTGCGACCGCTGCCGCCATTGCCGTCGCGGCCGACAAGCCTCTCACAAAGCGGATCCTGCGCGCGGCGGGCTTGCCCACGCCCGACTGGAGCGAGCCGCCGGCCTGGCACGGCGTGACTGGTGGCGCGCGCTATGTCGTCAAATCGGCCACCGAGGACGCTTCGCTTGGGCTGGATGACGCGTCGGTGGTCACCGGGCTGGAGGCTGTGCGAGCCCGGGCGCAATGGTGCTCCGCACGCCATGGCGGACGCTGGTTTGCCGAGGCCTATCTGCCGGGACGCGAATTCAACATCGCGATTCTTGAACACCAGGGTGTTCCGCTGGTGCTCCCGGCGGCCGAGATGCATTTTCGCAACTGGCAGAGCGATCGACCGCGCATAGTCGGCTATGCCGCGAAATGGCTTCCGGAGTCGCCCGAAAGCATTGGCACGGCACGCAGCTTCGACCTCCAGGGTGAGGGCGCTCTTTGCGATCGCATGGCTGCTCTCGCCCGGGATGCCTGGCAGCTTTTCGGCCTGCGCGGCTATGCCCGGGTGGACTTCCGCCTCGACGGGGCTGGAGGACCGATGATCCTCGAAATTAATCCAAATCCCTGCCTGGAGCCTTCAGCCGGCTTTGCGGCCGCAGCCCTGGAGGCCGGAATATCCTATCCCCAGCTGATCGATCGCGTATTGCGCACAGTCTGAATCCTGCGGGGATTCCGCAAATGTTTCGCTCCTCCGGGACGCTCATGCGTCCGCGCTTACCATGATCGCGGATTTCTTCCACAGGCGCTGCGACGGTGCTAATGTTTAACAACCGGTTAACGGCGTGTGTGCGGGGGCGTTATGGTAAGGGGTATTGGGGTTCGTACTCTTCGAAGGGCGTCGATTTTGGCCAGCACGGCCATGGCGCTCACGCTCGTCGGCTGCGGCGGCCTCGGTCTTTTGCCGCGGCAGACCGAGGTAAAAAATACAAGCTTTCGCTCCTACGACGCGGTCGAGACGGCCTATCGCACGATCACGCCCGGGACGACGAGACAGACCGATCTCAGTCAGGTCGGCTTCGATGCCAGCCAGTCTCCCAATGTAGAGATTTTGTCCTATCTCGGCGTCATCGAGAAATTCATGCCGCACGACTCCATCAAATTCGACGCACTTGATCCGGCGGTACGCAACTGCATCGAGGCACGGGGCGGATGCAGCGCCTATGTGTTCCGCCTGGCGCGAATGCACCGCGAGCGCACGGGCAACTGGCTGCTCGATATCCTGGGCTTCAGACGAGCGACCATGACACAAGGTTGGTCTGCCGAGGTGATGCTGCTCGTTCAGGACGAGCGCGTCGTCTACAAGGTCATTTCCGGCCGTCCCCACATCCAGGACTTCAACGACAATGTGCAGCCGCTCGGACCCTTGCAGGATCTGGGCGGGACCGTGACCCATACGGCATCTCGCGTGACGGCGTTCTGATCGCAGGCCGGCTCTCCCGCCTCAGCGGGGCGCCAGCACCATCATCATCTGCCGCCCTTCGATTTTGGGGTATTGCTCGATCTTCGCGAGCGGTTCGACGTCCTTCTGGATGCGGCCCAGAAGTTCCATGCCGAGATGCTGGTGGGCCATTTCGCGGCCGCGGAAGCGCAGCGTGACCTTGACCTTGTCGCCCTCGTCGAAGAAACGCCGCATCGATTTCATCTTGGTGTCGTAGTCATGATCGTCGATGGTGGGGCGCATCTTGATCTCTTTGATCTCGATGACCTTTTGCTTCTTGCGAGCCTCTGCAGCCTTCTTTTGCTGCTCGTATTTGAATTTCCCGTAGTCCATCAGCTTGGTTACGGGGGGCTTGGCTTCGGGCGAAACCTCGACGAGATCGAGGCCGTGCTCTTCAGCGATGGCGCGGGCTTCGTCGGTGCCGATTTCGCCGTATTTGTGCCCGTCTTCTCCGATCAGGAGAACGGTGCGACTGAAGATTTCCTCATTGATGCGAGGCCCGTCTTTGGCTGGAGCCGCGGCGGGCGATGAAAAACGTCTGGCGACTATGACTCTCTCCTTCTTGAAAACCGTGAATCACCGTTCCGGAGGTCCAACCGCCGAAACGCAATTCGGGTCAGTGGCGTGACGGATCCCCCCGGGATACCTGCTTGCGACTTCGCTGCGCAACGTCGCGCAAGCCAACCCGCCCCGTCGGAACGGCGGCGAGCATCCACTAGAATAGGCGCTGGCCTACATTTGGCAAGGGTTATTCCACCTCGAGCACGAGCACCCAGTCGCCATCACCCGCGGTGTCCCGCCCGGACGGGATGAATTCGCGAGAGCCGCTATTGGGAAACGGCGAACCCGAAACGACAGCAAAGTTCCCGCTTGTCGGGTCGAACCATTGCGCCGTCACCGGCCCCGACAGTTTCGACATGTCGATTGTGACGCGGCGGAGATTGGGCAGGTAGGCCATGGCGAGGGTGCCGTCGGGGGTACTGGCCGCGGTGGCGTAGGTGTCCGTATCGATTGAATCGCTCTTCGAGAATTTGCCGAAGCCCCGGATGAGCACCGCATGCGCGCGGTCCGGAACGAGGTTATACCAGTTGCGCGTCGCGAAGAGCTGCCGGGCATAAGCCAGCTGACGGATGCCGATCGTATCGAGATTGTCCTTCCAATCGCCTTGCAGCCGCCAGCTGTAGGCGCTGCCATATAGCTGGCCGGCGGTACCGCTGAGAGCCGACCAGTATTCCTGATGGCGGAGATTTTCGGTCGAGCCGCCATCGGTTCCGCCATTGTGTTCGAATTCGTAGTTGGCCTCGACGAGGAAGGTCGGACGGACATTGCCGCGCGTGTATTCTTCGAGTTCCTTCGCGTACGTCGGACGATAGGTATAGACTGCGTCCAGGCCGACGATCGGTCTCCATGTCGGATCGTCCATCGACGCACTGACATAGTAGTTGAGCTCGATCGTTTGCAGGTGGATGGGGTCGGCATCGCGGATTCCGTCGGCGACCGCACTCACAAGCGCGTCCTGCGAAGGATCCTGCCAGCTCTGGAAATCGTTGCCGCTCTGCCAGACGATGTTCGGATAATTTCTGAATCGCCGGCCGAGAAACCGGCCATAGGCGCGGGCCTTCCTGATGCCGTTCTGGTCGAGCACGCCCAGCCATCCGCCCGTCTCGATGGGATCGAGCAGAACGACCATGCCCTGCGCCGCGGCCAGATTGATCATGTCCGCAGCGCGGTCGAAATAGGCCGGGTTGGGAGTCGAAAGATCGTTCGGTGTGGTGAACGGTGCGATGCCGTCATACGTCGTGCCGTCGGCGTTGCAGGCGGTGTAGCTGTCGCACAACAGATTGATCCAGAGCGCATTGATGCCGTATTGCGCCCGATCCTGCATGAAGAAGGCGGCATCGTCCTCGCTGATGTTGCCGATCATCGCCTGCGGCGAATCTCCGACCAGCAAAAACGGCACGTTGTTCTGGTCGACGAGATAGCGATTGTTTGTGCTGACCTTGAGGGGAAAGGCGGGGCCGGAAGAGGGTCCGCGTGGCACCGCCAGAACCGGTGTGGCGGCACTCAGGACGACAGCGGCAAGAGCCGGCAGCACGATGGCGCATGCAAGCGCGTTACGGTGTAAACCCATTGCAATCGGTCCCCTGTCCGCGGGCGATCATAGCGCTCTTGCCGGCAGAAGGTGAGCCCGTTGAATGGCCGGAGCCGCGCGTATTCAATCGGTCGCATCGCGCCGGGATTCAGCCTCTTTTTGGATGCGGTCGATGAAGGTTTCGAGCGCCATCGGCCCCAAGTCCTGTCCGGAGCGCAGTCTGACGGCCACCTTGCCTTCCGCAGCTTCGCGCTCGCCCACCACCAGCATATAGGGTATTTTCTGCAACTGGGCGTCGCGAATCTTTTTCTGCATCCGTTCGTTCGCCGCGTCGACCTCGACACGTAATCCGCCGCCCGTATCCGGAATGGAGACTTCGGAAAGCGTCTTGCGAACCTGCTCCGCATAGGCATTCGCCTTCTCGCTGATCGGGATCACGCGTGCCTGGACCGGCGACAGCCATACCGGGAATGCTCCCGCATAGTGTTCGATCAGCACCCCGATGAAGCGCTCCATCGAGCCCAGAACGGCGCGATGCAGCATGGCAGGACGCTGGCGCGAGCCATCTTCGGCGATATATTCCGCGCCCAGCCGGCCGGGAAGATTGAAGTCGACCTGCACTGTGCCGCACTGCCATCCCCTGCCGATGGCATCGTAGAGCGTGAATTCCAGCTTCGGCCCATAGAAGGCGCCTTCGCCGGGATTGGGCTTGTAGGCGACATCCATCTTCCTGCAGGCCTCGGCGAGGTCGGCCTCGGCCTTGTCCCAGACTTCGTCGGTGCCGATGCGCTTTTCGGGACGCGTGGAAAGTTTGACATCGACGTTGTCGAAGCCGAGCTCCTTGTAGACCTCGAAGATGAGCTGGGAAGCGTAAACGGCTTCGTCGGTCATCTGCTCGGGCGTGCAGAAGATATGCGCGTCGTCCTGCGTAAAGCCGCGCACGCGCATCAGGCCGTGCAAGGCGCCGCTCGGTTCGTAACGGCTGCATGAGCCGAATTCCGCCATGCGGATCGGAAGCTCGCGATAGGAACGCATGCCCTGTTTGAAGATTTGCACGTGACCGGGGCAATTCATGGGTTTCAGCGCGAGGAGTTTTTCCTCGTTCGCCACTTCGACCGCGAACATGTGTTCGTGATACCAGTCCCAGTGTCCGGACTGCTGCCAGAATTTGTGATCCATCAGGAGCGGCGTCTTGACTTCGCCGTAACCATGCCGCTGGAACTTGCGCCGCGCATAGGCTTCGAGAGTCCGGTAGAGGGCGTGCCCCTTCGGATGCCAGAACACCTGGCCTGCCGCCTCTTCCTGCATGTGGAAGAGATCGAGTTCCTTGCCGAGCTTGCGGTGGTCGCGCTTCTCCGCTTCCTCGAGCCGGGTCAGATGTTCGTCGAGTTCCTTCTGATCGCGCCACGCCGTGCCGTAGATGCGCTGAAGCTGGGCGTTCTTCGCGTCGCCCCGCCAATAGGCACCAGCGATCTTGGTGAGTTTGAACGCATCGCCGACTTTGCCTGTCGTGGCGAAATGCGGGCCGCGGCAGAGATCGTGCCAGTCACCGTGCCAGTAGATGGAGACGTCTTCGTCCGCCGGAATGCTCCTGATCAGTTCTGCCTTGTAGTGCTCGCCGATGCCGTCGAAATGGGCGATCGCCTTGTCGCGCGGCCAGATCTCGCGCCGCGTGGGCAATTCCGCCTTCACGATCTTGCGCATCTGCTCTTCGATTTTGGGCAGGTCGTCGGGGGTGAACGGCTCGTCGCGGGCGAAGTCGTAGTAAAATCCGTTCTCGATCGCCGGGCCGATCGTCACCTGCGTTCCAGGGAACAGATCCTGCACCGCCATCGCCAGGATATGGGCGGCGTCGTGACGGATCAGTTCCAGCGCTTCCGGATCCTTGCGGGTAATGATCCGCACCCTGGCGTCGGCCTCGATGGGGCGGAACAGGTCCCAAAGTCGGCCGTTCACTTCAATGGCGAGCGCGGCTTTGGCGAGGCCCGGACCAATCCGTGCGGCGACATCGGCGCCCGTGGCGCCGTGGTCGAAAGCCAGGGTCTTTCCGTCGGGCAAAGAAATGCTGATGCGCGAGTCCGCTGACACGGAAGTCTCCTGGGCAATGGAAGGCCGGACCATTGATAACAGCCGATGGGAAGTCAAGGCTGCCAGCTTGCCCCGCCTGGCGGGGAGGGAGATGATGGCGAATCACTAGGAAAGGCAGGTTGCGATGCGGATAGTATGGCGAGGCACGTTGATGGCGGCGCTCATGCTTGCAGCCGTCCCCGCCAGTGCGGCGGAAGGCGATATGGATGCCCTGATACGGGATTGCAGCCACCCGGGCCTGTCCGGGATGCAGCGCGACGCCTGCCTTGAGCGCGTGCGTGTTTTCGAGGAGACCACCCCCTCGCCCAAGCTTCAGAGCCTCGAGGCGCAGCTCGAGAGCGCAGACCGGCCGGCTGAAAGCCGGCCCGGGTCGAGAGCGCAACCCTCCATGCGCGACAGAGCCCAGACGGCGGAACTTCCGCCTCCAGAAACGCCCCGAGGCCTGCGCGATGGCGCAGCCGAGCCGGACGGTCCGGCGACAGCCCAGCCGCGATCGTTGCAGGGCGGCACGACCGCCATGGAAACCGAGCACAGGGCGTCGCCTCCCCAGGACGATCCGGAGGGTGACACTCAGCTTTTCGGACCTGATGTCGACGACGAGCCGCCTGTTGCGGACCCGCCGGATAGCATGAGCAATCCGATGAGTTCCGAGTCAGACGATCTGAGGCCGCCCCAGGACGATCCGCCGAACTGACCAGGCGGGCGATCGGAGCTGCGAGCACCGAACCATGAAATATGCCGTCGCAATCGCGGGAAGCATAGCATTTCTTGCAGGGGCTGCGGCGGCCGAGCCGGCGGTTTCCGCTGACGATTCCCCCGCAACGGTTTGCATCCGGACGATCGATATCGATCACACGCGGACGCCGGACAACCGCACGATCCAGTTCTACATGCGTGACGGCAAGGTTTGGCAGACGCGGCTCACATCCTACTGCCCTGAGCTGGCGTTTGGCGGTTTCAGCTATCTCGCCACGCCTGCTGACAATATCTGCGGCAATCTTCAATCGATCCGCGCAATCCGCTCCGGCGCGGTCTGCGAGATCGGCCCTCTGCTTCCGGCGCCGCCGGCTCATGGCTCCTGAACGCTCACGACGCCGCGAGGTGGTTGCGCTGCGGCCACAGGACGCTCACAATATGGGACGTGAGGGACATCGTTGGCAGGAGATTGCCAGATGAAAACCATTGTTTTTGCCGCGACGCTTGCCGTGCTGACGACGGCTGCAGGCGCCCAGGACATGGCCACGCCGGCCGTGTTGAAGAGTCCGAACAATCATGTGTGTCTGTGGACCTACATGATCGATCACACCACGACGGTCGACGCCAACACGATTCTGTTTCATCTGAAAAACGGACAGGTGTGGCGCAACACGCTGCAGGGACCGTGCCGTGGTCTGAAGTTTCATGGTTTCACCTATCTGACGCGCAGCGACACGATCTGTTCGAACGCGGTGCCGATCAGCGTCATCGAAACGCACGAGGCCTGTTCGCTCGGCAATTTTACGGCGACGACGCCAGGCGAGAAATCGCCCGGGGTCAATACGCCGTAAAGGGGTGAGGGGCAGGCGATCCTGCGTCTGTCCTTCGCGTTCCGCGGCCGCCGGATGAACGCTGCGCCACAAGAGGTTTATTGGTAGCGCAGTGCAACGCTCGCTGTTTATCCACGCAGGCCCCACCAAAACCGGTACGAGCGCCATTCAGGATGCGCTGCGCCGGCACGACAATTCGATTGTCATCTACCCAAAGGTCGGACTCTGGGCGGACGGCTCGCACCACAATCTCGTTCTCAACTTCTATGGCGACTCCACGCGTCCGGAAGTGGTGCGGGAGGACAGTACGGAGCAGTTCGCGCGCATTGCTGCAGAGGCGCGTCAATCGCGGCGCGATCTCATTATCAGTTCCGAAGTTCTTGGTGGCCGTCAAAAGCCGGGACTGTTCATTCGCGCTCTGCTGGATGCTCTGGGACCGGAGTTCAGCCCGCAGATTCTGGTTTGCGTGCGCGAACATTTCGAGCGCGCGGCTTCCGTCTACAATCAACGGGTCAAGGACGCTGTAACGTGCGAACAGCGGAGCCCCGACGAATTTCTCACGCAACAATCCCGCAATCTTGTTTATGCGCCGCTGGTGCGCAAATTCCGCCGTGCGGGCCTGCCGGTCAAGACGATCAGCTATCACCCGGCCGCGGACCTGGTGCCACGCATGCTGGCCGAACTGGGCTTTGGCGGCGAAGCGCGCGAACCGGCCGCAAACCGGAATGTCTCATTGGCGCCCAAAGCCCTGATCGCCACACTCGCGGCCAACCGTGTCGCGCGCTCGGAGGAAGAGCGGGACCACATCTTCGATCTGCTGCGTCACATGCCGGGATTCTACGGCACGTCGCAGTTCATCTTTTCGAACACAGCCGCCGCTCTTGCACAGCCCGGGTTCGACGAAGACCGTAGATTTCTCGAAAAGCGGTTCGATTGCGCATTGCCCGCCCCGCAACTACCGGAAACCGCAACGGCGTTTGCCATTGGCAATGCGGAATACGACGATATTGCGCAAGCCACTGCCGGTCTGGGAGAGCTGCGGTGTGGGCTGCTCGATCAGGTTCGCCTCCACCTTCATTCCTCCGGCAGCTGAGCGCGAAGCAAAAAGGGCCGGAGAAAACTCCGGCCCTTTCCGTAAGCAAGGTCTGGGTACGCGGACTTAGAAGTCCATGTCGCCCATGCCGCCACCGCCCGGCATCGGGGGAGGGGAGTCTTTCTTCGGACGATCGGCAACCATGGCTTCCGTGGTGATCAGAAGTCCGGCGACACTCGCCGCAATTTGCAGCGCGGTGCGCACGACCTTGGTCGGATCGACGATACCGGCGTCCACGAGGTCGATGTACTGCTCGCTCTGCGCGTCGAAGCCATAGGTGGTCGACTTCTGCTCGAGAAGCTTGCCCACGACGATCGAAGCCTCGACACCCGAGTTCTCGATGATCTGGCGGATCGGCGACTGGATCGCCTTGCGCACGATCGCGATGCCCGCGGTCTGGTCTTCGTTCTCGCCGGTGAGGCCGTTCAGAGCCTTCGTGGCAAAGAGCAGGGCAACGCCGCCGCCGGGGAGAATGCCTTCTTCCACCGCCGCCTTCGTCGCGTTGAGCGCGTCATCGACGCGATCCTTGCGCTCCTTCACTTCGACTTCGGTCGCACCGCCGACGCGGATGACGGCAACGCCGCCAGCCAGCTTCGCCAGACGTTCTTGCAGCTTCTCCTTGTCGTAATCCGACGTTGTCTCTTCGATCTGGGCCTTGATCTGGCTGACGCGCGCCTGGATGTCGTTCTTCTTGCCGGAGCCGTCGATGACCGTCGTGTCGTCCTTCGTGATGCGCACCTTCTTGGCGGTGCCCAGCATGTTGAGCTTCACGTTCTCGAGCTTGATGCCCAGATCTTCGCTGATCACCTGACCACCGGTCACGATCGCGATGTCTTCCAGCATGGCCTTGCGGCGATCGCCGAAGCCCGGAGCCTTCACGGCCGCAACCTTCAGGCCGCCGCGCAGCTTGTTGACGACGAGGGTCGCCAGCGCTTCGCCTTCGACTTCTTCGGCAATGATCAGCAGCGGACGTCCGCCCTGGACCACCGATTCGAGGATCGGCAGCATCGGCTGAAGCGAGGACAGCTTCTTCTCGTGGATGAGGATGTACGGCTCGTCGAGCTCGGCCACCATCTTGTCGGCGTTGGTGATGAAGTAGGGGGAGATGTAGCCGCGATCGAACTGCATGCCCTCGACTACGTCGAGTTCGGTCTCGAGGCTCTTCGCCTCTTCCACCGTGATCACGCCCTCATTGCCGACCTTCTGCATCGCTTCCGCGATCATCTTGCCGACAACCTTGTCGCCATTCGCCGAAATCGTGCCGACCTGGCCGATCTCGTCGTTCGACTTCACCTTCTTGGAGCGCTTCTTGAGATCGGCGACGATGACTTCCACCGCCCTCTCGATGCCGCGCTTCAGGTCCATCGGGTTCATGCCGGCCGCAACCGACTTCGAGCCTTCGCGGACGATCGCCTGGGCGAGAACGGTCGCGGTGGTCGTGCCGTCACCGGCAGCGTCGTTGGTCTTGGAAGCGACTTCGCGCACCATCTGTGCGCCCATGTTCTCGAATCTGTCGGCGAGCTCGATTTCCTTCGCCACCGTCACGCCGTCTTTGGTGGTGCGGGGGGCGCCGAAACTCTTCTCGAGCACCACGTTGCGGCCCTTGGGGCCGAGCGTCACGCGCACCGCGTCGGCGAGAATGTCGACGCCGCGAAGCATCTTTTCCCGCGCGTCGGCGCCGAATCTTACGTCTTTGGCTGCCATGTAATCAGTCTCCTTCGGATATCGGAATTAAGCGGCTTTTTTGGCGGGCTTGGACGGGCGGCCTTCGAGGATGCCCATGATGTCGGACTCCTTCATGATCAGGAGTTCGGCGCCATCGACTTTGACCTCGGTGCCCGACCACTTGCCGAACAGCACGAAATCGCCGGCTTTGACTTCGGGGATGACCCGCTTGCCATGCTCGTCGAGCGCGCCGGGGCCGACGGCCACGACTTCGCCCTCCTGCGGCTTTTCCTGGGCCGTGTCGGGAATGATGATGCCGCCGGGGGTCTTCTGATCCTCCTGGACGCGGCGGACGACCACGCGGTCGCCGAGCGGACGGAATTTCATGGGGGAATGCCTCCTTGGAAAGGACAATGAAAACAAGCGCTTGTGTGGGACCCTAGCCTTTCGGCCAATTGGGTGGCAGCACTCGACTTGGGAGAGTGCTAGCCGATAGC
>DASXEA010000033.1:0-40408 GCA_036490345.1 Rhizomicrobium sp.
CAACGACGCGTTCGCGAAGATCATTCGAAAGAGGTCCTGCCATCAGATGCCAGCCTCCTAACCAGCCAGCATCTTGAATCAGACTCGCTCAATCCTGGGAATCCCATATCGATTCAACCAAGACGTGAAACGCTCTAGGACCTCGCAGGCTGGCAGCCGTCCGCGTGTTCTGCAGCCACGCCCTTGGTGCGTCCCACGTCGTTCAACTTGCCCTGCACCCAGTCGTACAGCGTCGTATCGTTCATGTTTGCCGCACAGACCTCCCGATACAATTCAGGCCCAAGGGAACTGCGGACTGCGTCAAGTCGCTCTGCCAGGGCATGAGGCCGGGCGGGCGCGATATTTGCGTGGACCCGTCGCGCGCGAAAATGCGGAAACCGGGGACGGAGGAGGCTTTCCAGGCGGGCTACGGATTCGTCGTACGCTTCCACCAGGCCGACGAACGGCAACGACTGCAACGCGCGGAGGGCACGGTCGAGTTCGGTTTTGATTTTTCCCGGCTCGCTTCGCGCAAGGCAGAATGTCTGGAAATTTCGGGCCTGACGATAGTGTCCGTTCAGCAGCTCCCTTACATAACCGGCAAAGTCATTGGTTCGCGCAAGCTGCGCCCCGAACGTATCCGCCGCCTGTTGCCGCTCGAAGTCAAATGCCGACCTCAGGCGATCAAGTGGATGGCGGAGAAAGATGATCGGAAATATTTCGATCCCTGGAATTTGTGGAGGGGGTGGTATCGCCGTATGGGAAGAGATGGCCGCCAGATGAGGATGGGAACAAACAAATCCCGATACGGCAGCCGCATTGTCGCAACGCGGAACGCGGAATTCGTGCGTCGTCCATCGCGCCCCGAAATTCTGTTGCAGCATTTCGTCGATCGACGTGCCGGCGTTCTTGAAGAAATGATAATGAAATATCAGCGGACGCACGCCCGATGGCGGCGTGACGGCCTCGAGGGGGTTGATCACCGCGCTCTGCGCGCCATCGGAGGTCGACATTGGTGACTCAGTTTCGGACGGGATTACGCTTCGCCCCCTGACGCTCTTTTCGTTGCGCCTTTTTTATCCCTCCGCCCTGGCTGGGCTTTCTCTGGTCGTCCTTCGCGGACCAAGCCCTGAAGAACGTCCGGCTCTTGCCGGGTTCCTTGGTCGCTTTCCTCAGAAAGGTACCGAAACCCTGCAGCGCGACTCTCTCTTCCTTGGCCAATTGTTCGCCGACGATCGCGAACGCCTGGGTCAGAACGCTTTGCGCCAGTTGCACATCGATGCCGGTCTTGGCGCCGACTTTCTCGGCAACCTCTTTGATGTCCACCTGATCCTCCCCAATGACTGTTCGTGACGTGTCAGGGCCGATGGCTGCCGTCGACCCGCTAATGCCCGTATCGATCCGGTCGCGCGTGGCGATAGGGCAATCCCCAGTTTCGGCGGGACGAAATTCCAATACGCGCAAGATCGGCTTCGAACGACCGCACACCGCTATCGAAGTCAAAATTTGTCCGCGCTGCATCGAGGGCATTCCGGCTGATCTGATTCCACAGATTCTCATCGGTGTACAGCGCTGCAACCGCTTCCACCCATTCGTCCACCGTTTCGGCGACGAGGCAGTGAACCCCATGCACCAAACCGGTCCCTTCAACGGCAATGGGCGAAAGAACGGAAGGTGTTCCGTGCGAAATCGCGTCCAGGACCTTGCCCTTGACTCCGGCGCCCGCGAGCAATGGCGCCACGAAGACGCGCGCTTCGGCAAAGGGCTTTTCCAGGTCGGGGACATAACCGTGAAGATGAACGCTTTCCGACATGAGTTCGGGAATGGACGTCCGCGTGCCGCTTCCCACCACATTGAATATCACGCGCGGAAAACGACGCCGTATCAGTGGCAAAACTGTCGACGTGAAGAATCGCACCGCACTGGCATTGGGATGATGCGAAATGCTGCCCAGAAAAAGAAGGTCCCGGGTATCCGAAAACCCGGTGCGTCGCTCCCGGCACTCCACGATCCAGGGCATCTTGCCAAGTCTCGTCCCAGGCGCGACGTGTCTCTCAAGCACAGACAATTCCATGTCCGAATAGCTGAAGGTCAAATCGCTGGCGGCTACAACAGCCAACTCGGCACGGCGCGTCTCCTGGGCCAGCGATTTCGTGTAACCCGGACTTCGCGCCGCCGCTTCGCGAAGCTCGCGAAGAAAGTGCAGGTCGGCCAGATTAAAGATCACTTTCGTGCGTCGTGACGCAGCCTTGACGAGCGGCACGACCTGTTCGGCAATTCGATAGCGGCAGACATAGACGACATCGTAGTCTGCGGCGTGTGCATGCAGATATTCGAGGAAATTCGTCACGTATGGTGCGTAGAGACACTCGACCCCGATGCGCTGCAGTGCCAGCGTGTGGCGATCCATCCAGGCGAGATTGCGCGGCAGGAACGTTACCTTGGCGCCGAGCGCGCGGAAGAGCCGCAACTCCTGAAAATTCGAGTAACTCCCGGCGTCCATGTCCGCGAGCGGGAACTGGTGATCGATGAACAGAACCCGGAAGGCCGTATTGCGGTCTTTCTCCCGGTCCAGCGCTTCTCCCTCGGGCCCGAACTTGCGATAGATATGCGGCCATTTCCTTCGAAATTTAGGCCGATTCACTTCCTGATAGGCCTTCATGCCGGAAGCGACGCTCGTTCCAGCTGACTGCCCCTCGAAGTGATAGACCGTGGAAGTCGGGACATAGACGATAAAGCGCCCGCTTTCGCGCACCTTCATCGCCAGATCGGTGTCCTCGAAATAGGCCGGGACGAACTCCGCGCTGAACCCCCCGACTTCCTGCCACACCAGACGGGGGATCATCAGAGCCGCGCCTGAAACATAGTCGACCTGGCGAAGATAGTTGTATCTCGGATCTTCGGGGTTGCCGTCCCGGCCGACGTTCCAGGGATTGCCTGACCCCCATACGACGCCCCCCGCCTCCTGAAGGCGCCCGTCGGGATAGACCAGCTTGGATCCAACCAGCCCGACATTGTCGAAATTGCGAAACGCGCTTACGAGTTCGTCAAGCCACCGGGTCGTGACCTGGGTGTCATTATTCAGCAGCAGGACAAATTCGCCCCTGGCGGCCTCTGCGCCGTCATTGCAGGCGTGAACGAAGCCGCGCGCGTCGCTCCTGCGAATGACCCTTATGCCGTCCACGAATTCGAGCACACGCGCTGTCTCGTCGGTCGATCCGTCGTCGACGATGATCACTTCGAAGGGTGTGTCGTTGTAGGCGAAAAGCAACGAACAAAGGCAGTGATAGGTCACTTCAAACTTGTTGTGGGCGGGAATTACGATCGAAACAACCGGGTTTGGCGTGAACCTGAAAGCGAGCGGCGGATAGTTCTGACGTTTCCTGAATCCCTGGACGAGTTCGTTGTAGAGGCTGTCCAGCGGAGGCATTTCCTCGGCGATGCGCTGATTCTTGATCCATTCCCGGTAACCGCGGAAGTGGTGCCGCGCCTGCGGTGACAAGGTTCCGTCCAAGGGACCGCGGGCATAGGTCTGCAGGGCATCCCATGGTGTAAGATGCAGCGACAGCATTTCGTAGCGGCTTGCGAGGACTGCCATGTCCGGCATCTGGCGCAACTCAATCAGGTGCGGCCGGCCGTCCAGATAGCGGTGGTCAAGCACCATCGCGCCAGAAAATGCGCCATCCGGACGGGGCGCGATCATGCATGACAGGCTGAGTTTGCCATCCACGAATATGGAAAGTCCGAGTTGCTGATTGCCATCGTTGCGCCCCTCGAAACGCACGCGGTTGTTCTCGATAGTGATGTCCGCCCGCGCAGACGTAGGCGGTGGCCGGCCGTCGACACCTTCGAAAACCACCTGCTGCACTGACGTATGCAGGAGGACGTCCACCGAAGCCGACTGCGAAAGCTCCGGGGAGGCGTGGAAGACGAATTGCGTTGTCCCGAACGAACTGGCCTGAAAATCCGCAGGTTCCGACTCGACGATCCGGCCCTCGTGCAGATTGCCGGCATCATCACGAACGCAAATCACGGGCGGGTTCTCGAGTGCATGTTCGAGAGCCACCATGAACACCCCCGGGGCGATGGGTGCACAAGCCGCGCCTGACGAGGCGCCGGGAAGGAAGTTTTCCTCCGGACTTCTTGCGATCGGATCGTACGGGGCGTGTGTCACGGATACCGGGGTGAGACGGGGGCCGATCTTTTTCTTCAGCCTTACCGCGGCCTTTCGCAGCAGCCAGCGAATTTCGCGCAGCTTGTTGGGAAGTCCGGGTGCTGCATGCACGCGTGCATGCGCCTTGCGCGCGAGACCCCGGAGCTTTCGCCAGTCATCGCGCAGGCGTCGACGAACCCGCAGCGCCTTGGTTGGCAGAATGGACGCCCGCGGGACAATCCGATGAATCTCGTTGGGGGTGTCGCCCATACGCAAACGTAACCTTCCTGGATGGTCCGTACCATGGCCGGCGATGAAGTCGCGATCTTGCCAGGGGCGTGGCGGGAATATTTCCAACTGCCGACTGGGTCAGATCCGCCACGGATCGGATCCCGGGTTCGAAACGGCAGGCTTTCCGGATTTTATCGATTCGGCTGGACGGCGTGAAGTAGCGGATCGGGTGCGCCGGTATGGCGTTCGCGTGGGGGCCGCACTACAAATTTGCCATGTTGCTCGAATACCTGCCCATCCTCCTGACCATCATCGTGTGCGAATTCGCCGATCCGCTGGGGCGATGGCTGGGGGTCATCGACCATCCCGATGCGGACAGAAAGTCTCATGGTCGCCCCACGGCGATGGTCGGGGGATTGGCGATCATGCTGCCCCTCAGTCTTTGGGCGATGATCGAACTGATCCAGGGCCATGGCGATCAGACAGGGTTTTATCTGTCATTGCTCCTGTGTGGGGGCGGAGTCGCCATACTGGGCTTTATGGACGATCAGCGCACGATCTCGGCGGGCGGGCGGCTGCTTCTCCTTGCGATCTTTTCCCTGGTCGCGCTGCGTCTCGATCCGGCGTTAAGCGGTGACCGGATCATGACCGCATCGCACCACTGGATCGCGATCCCACCCTATGTACTGCCAAGCGTGACAGTGATCGCCCTTACCGGGTTCTCCAGCGCAGTAAATTTGACGGACGGGCTTAACGGGCTTGTTCTAGCCCTTGTCCTGATCTGGACTTTTTGTCTGGTGTGGCTGGGAGACCCGCTGGCCTCCGGAGCTGCCTCGATCATCGCGGCGACGGGCCTGATCACGCTCCTCTACAATGTTCGTGGCCGGTTGTTTCTGGGCGACTGCGGGGCCTTTGCCATAGCGTTCTGTGTCGGAATTCTGGCTGTACACTGTCACAATGCTGGAAGGCTGCCGCTCGAAACGGCTTTCGTATGGTTTCTTTTGCCGGTCGTCGATTGCCTGCGTCTGATCCCGCTTCGCATCAGGAAGGGGCGATCGCCGTTTCAACCTGACCGGGAGCATTTTCACTATCGGTTGAGTGCCCGCCTGGGCGAACCCGGAGCGACCGCGGCCTATGCGGGCACGGTCGCCGTGACGTCGGCGGCGGCTGTGTGGTTGCCGCAGGGCTGGGCATTTTGCGCGGCGGCCGCGCTCGCGGTATATGGTGGTTTTCTCCTGGCGGACGCGCTGGCGCCCAAGACGAATGTACGGTCCGGCGAAGCGGAGGCGCCCGAAAACATCGTTCGCCTCGGCAAGCGAAGTTCAAAGGATGGCTAAAGAGTTGGGTATGCTTTTGGCGTATCGGCGCGCGGCAGAGTAGTTTTGGGGCGGACGCAGGCTGGTCGCGGTCAAATCCGTTACAGGCCTTGGGTTGGAGGCAGGCTATGATCAAGGGTATTTGGAATCGCTATTTGTTGCTCGCGCTCGTGCTGGTTGCGATCAGTATTCTTGTTTATGCAGTCGGTTTTTTCTATCAAAGGTTTATCAATAGTCCTCTCGACTTTGCGGCGCTGGTCTTCATCGTCGCAATCTATGCTGGCGCGCTCTATCACCATCTTCAGAGGTCCGAAGATTGAGTGCGGCGTCCGAGGACGGAAATCCGCCCTCCTCACTTCCCGATGAACGCGAAACGCGGTCGAGAAAGCCAGGCCCCTCCCGACGGCTGGGCGCCGAGCACGTCACCGTCCGTCATCGCATCCATACCATTCTGGAGGCGGGACGAAGCTCCGGGCCGATCGGACTCGCCTTTGAAATATTTCTCATCGTCCTGATCGTTGCCAATGCGGTAGCCGTCAGCGTCGACAGCGTCCCGCAGCTTGGCGCCGCCTATCGTCATCTTTTCCAATGGTTCGAACTGGCCTCGGTCGCGATTTTCACGATCGAATATGTCTTGCGCATTTGGACGGCGCCCGAAGATCCCCGCTTTGCGGGTCGCCGGTTCGGGGACCGGCTGCGGTACATGCTGCAGCCTTATATGATCATCGATCTGCTCGCGATCGCGCCCGCCTATATTGCGCTCTTTATGCCCTTTGCGGATCTGCGAATTCTGCGGCTTTTCCGTCTGTTCCGGCTGCTGAAGATTGCGCGCTATTCGCCGGCGGTGAGCACGCTGATTCACGTTCTGTCACTCGAACGCAGGGCGCTTTTCGGCACATTGCTGCTGCTCGTCTGCATCATGTGCCTCTGTGCCGAGGGCATGTATATCGTCGAGGGGCAGGTTCAGCCGCACGTATTCGGCACGCTGCCGAGTTGCATGTATTGGGCGATCATAACGCTCACCACCGTGGGTTATGGCGATACATTCCCGATAACAGCGGCCGGACGGCTGCTGGCCGGCGTGACCGCGGTTCTCGGGCTCGGCTTGTTTGCACTGCCGGTCGGCATCATCGCCTCCGCGTTTGTCACGGAAATTCACCGCAGGGATTTTGTGGTCACCTCGAGCATGCTGGCGAAGATTCCCTTTTTTGCCACTCTCGACATCGAAGTCATGAGCGAGGTCATGACCGCGCTGCGCTCCCACATGGTCGCACCCCATGTCCCGATCGTGGTGGCCGGCGAGGTCCCCACGGCGATGTATTTTATCGTATCCGGCCTCGCCAAGGTCACGGGCCAGGCACGGGCAAAGGGCGGCACTGGCAATCCTACCCTCGGGCCGGGCGACGTCATTGGCGCCGATGCGGTTCTCAACGGGGAGGCCCACGATGCCACCGTCTTTGCCCACACACCCATGCGGCTGCTCGCACTTTCGACCCAGGATCTGGTGGTCCTTATGCGAAAGCATCCGCGGCTGAAACGGCGAATCAACAGAAGCAACGATCGCCGGTCAAAAAAAGTCAGAAGGCGACAAACTGAAGATGACGATTCGGGACCTGAAGAACTGAATTAGTAAAGTCACGTCGCAAGTGGCCATTTTGTCCTAGGTTCCTGGTCGTAGTTTTGACGGGAAGGTTAGAATTTTTGATCGATCTCAGGATGATTAATCAAATCGCGGAAATTTATTTCCTGAACACGCCTTTGCTTGCAGCCCGCGCGCCGCGCCGCTATGTAGGGCCAACACCAAACTATCATATTGTCGAACTCGGGGTCCGATGAGGCCGGGTTCGCGAGGCGGAGCTTGACGTGCAGCTGACGCAAACGACCGAAACCCCGGGCAGGGTTAATCATCTCAAGCGCCTCGAGGCGGAAAGTATCCACATCATCCGGGAGGTGGCGGCCGAGTTCCGCAATCCGGTGATGCTGTATTCGGTCGGCAAAGACTCGTCGGTCATGCTTCATCTGGCGCTGAAGGCATTTTATCCCTCCCCGCCGCCCTTCTCGCTGCTCCATGTCGATACGACGTGGAAATTTCGCGAAATGATCGAATTTCGCGACTCGACCGTGGCGCGTCTGGGCCTCAAGTTGATCGTGCATATCAACGAAGATGGGGTGCGCCGCAACATCAATCCCTTTGATTCCGGGTCGTCACTCCATACCCAGGTGATGAAGACCGAGGGCCTCAAGCAGGCGCTCGACAAATACGGCTTCGATGCCGCGTTCGGCGGAGCACGCCGCGACGAGGAAAAATCGCGGGCCAAGGAGCGCATTTTCTCCTTTCGGACGGCCCAGCATGCCTGGGATCCCAAGAACCAGCGTCCGGAACTCTGGCGGGCCTACAACACAAGGGTGCGTCCGCGGGAGTCGATCCGCGTGTTTCCGCTGTCCAACTGGACCGAACTCGACATCTGGCAATACATCATGGTCGAGGACATCCCGATTGTGCCGCTCTATTTCGCGAAGCGCCGGCCGGTGGTCGAACGCGACGGCGCGTTGATCATGGTGGACGACGGACGCATGAAACTCGCTGAGGGCGAAGAGCCGCAGATGCGGCTCGTCCGGTTTAGAACGCTGGGCTGCTACCCGCTCACAGGGGCGGTGGAATCGCCGGCCGATACGCTCGAGGCGATCGTCACCGAAATGTTGACCGCAAGGACCTCGGAACGACAGGGCCGCGTCATCGATAATGACGAAAATGCGTCCATGGAGCGGAAAAAGCGCGAAGGATATTTTTGATGACCGGCCCCACTGGAGCGCTTGCGGAATATCTTTCCGAACAGGAGCGCAAATCGTTCCTCAGATTTCTGACCTGCGGCAGCGTCGACGATGGGAAGTCGACGCTGATCGGCCGCCTGCTCTATGACACCAAGCTCCTGTTCGAAGACCATCTCGCGGCGCTGCGCAAGGATTCGCGCAAGCACGGCACCACAGGCGGCGATATCGATTTCGCGCTTCTGGTCGACGGACTCGAGGCCGAGCGCGAGCAGGGGATCACGATCGACGTCGCCTATCGCTTCTTTACGACGGATCGGCGGAAATTCATTGTCGCCGATACGCCGGGCCACGAGCAGTACACCCGCAACATGGCGACCGGCGCGTCCAATTCCGAATTGGCGGTTATCCTCGTGGATGCGCGCAAAGGCGTGCTGACGCAGACCCGGCGGCATTCCTATATCGCGTCGCTGCTCGGGATTCGTCATGTCGTATTGGCCGTGAACAAGATCGACCTCGTCGATTATTCGCAGGCCGTATTCGATCAGATCGTCGCGGAGTTTTCCGAATTCGCGGGCAAGCTCGACTTTCTGACGATGATGCCGATTCCGATTTCTGCGCGCTTTGGCGACAATGTCATTACGGCCAGCGAAGAAACGCCCTGGTACAAGGGACCGACCCTTCTCGGTCATCTCGAGACGGTCGACGTCGAAACGGAAATCGCACGCAAGCCGTTCCGGATGCCGGTGCAGTGGGTGAACCGGCCAAATCTGGATTTTCGCGGCTTCTCCGGCACCGTGGCGAGCGGCTCGATCCGCCCCGGAAACGGCATCGTCGTCGCCCAGTCGGGGCGGGAAGCGGTGGTTACGCGCATTGTGACGATGGATGGCGATCTCGCCGAGGCGCTGCCCGGGGAAGCCGTCACGCTGACGCTGGATCGCGAGATCGACATTTCACGCGGCGATCTTCTGACCGAGCCCCACGCGCGTCCGGAGGTGACGGACCAGTTCGCCGCCCATCTTCTCTGGATGGCCGAAGAGGAGCTTCTGCCGGGGCGCCAGTATCTCCTGAAAATTGGCGCGCGAACCGTTCCGGCTTCCGTCACCGATCTGAAGCACAAGGTCGACGTCAATACGCTCGACCACATGGCGGGCAAAACCCTCGCACTCAACGAAGTCGGCTACTGCAACATTTCCACCGCGCAGCCGCTTGCCTTCGATCCCTATACGGAGTGTCGCGACACCGGCGGGTTTATCCTGATCGATCGCTTTACCAATGCGACCGTGGCCGCAGGCATGGTGCATTTCGGTCTGCGTCGCGCGACCAACGTGCACTGGCAGGCGCTGGACGTAAACAAGCTCTCGCGCGCCGAGGCCAAACGGCAGAGACCGGCTGTCCTGTGGTTCACCGGCCTGTCGGGCTCCGGAAAATCGACGATCGCCAATCTCGTCGAGAATATCCTCTACGCGCAGGGCCACCACACCTATCTTCTCGACGGCGACAATGTTCGCCATGGCCTCAATCGCGATCTTGGCTTCACGGACGCGGACCGGGTGGAAAACATCCGCCGCGTGGCAGAAGCGGGAAAATTGTTCGTCGACGCGGGGTTGATCGTACTCGTGTCGTTCATCTCGCCTTTCCGCTCGGAACGGCGCATGGCGCGCGATCTGCTGCTGCCGGAAGAATTTATCGAAGTCTTTGTAGACACACCCATTGAGGTGTGCATGCAGCGGGACCCCAAGGGCTTGTATCTGAAAGCCATGCAGGGCGAGATCAAGCACTTCACCGGCATCGACAGCCCTTACGAAGCGCCGGAAACGCCCGAGATCGCGCTGAGCACGGTCGACGTGGAACCGGATGCGCTGGCCGATCAGGTCGTTAGGTATTTGAAATCAAATGGAATCATACTCTGAAGCGGCTGCTTGTTCCGCTATGGAATTGCGGCAAGCGCGTCGTTAATCGCCTGTAAATCACATTCCACACGAATTGCGGGCGCGCCGAGCGATTGACAGTTTACGATGTTGATTGATAGGCTATAAGCAGAGCCGTTACAGCGGGTTTCGCGGGAGATTGCCATGCAGCAGAAATGGATTTCAGTTCTGGCCGGCGGAGCAATGCTCTTCGCGGCGACAGGAAGCGCCTTCGCGCAGGGAACCAGCGGCGGAGCCGGGACATCCGGTGGCGCGACGAGTGGTGCACCTGCCGAGCAGGCGCCGGCGCCTTCGGCTCCTCAGGAGACCCTTGCACCGGGTGGTGCGGCTGGCGCTGGTGGCGCGGCTGTTCTTTCCGATGCGGCGCTTCTGGGTATTGCCGGTGCAGCCCTTCTGGCCGGCGTCATCATCGCGGTCACCAACAATGGCCACGGCCATGGGACGACCACGACGACGGGCACCTGATTTCGTTCGACCTTTCTTGAAAAGAGGCGCGGGTTTCGCGCCTCTTTTTTATTTCGGGATTGTGGACGCGATCACAGATCGCGCGCGACGCGAAATCCTATCAGCGCGGAACGCAATTCGCCGACCTCCCAGAAACGGAATGCGCTGCGGGCGGAAGCCGGTGTGTTGTTGAAGGCGCCGGCACGAACAACCCGCCGATTGCAGTCTCCTGTGGTCCATGCCGATCCGTCGAGCGGCGCATGTCCACGATAGTCGGCGTTCCAGCAATCTTCCGTCCATTCCCAGACATTGGCTTCCATGTCGGTCAGGCCGAAGCCGTTCGGCGGGAAACTGGCCACGGGCGTGGTCGCGCTCCGGTAAATGCCCGGTGATCCATCGCGGGGAAAGTCCACGCCGTCGTAATTGGCCTGGTCGGTCGTCAGCGTGTAGCCCTGATAGTAGGGCGTCGTGGTTCCCGCGCGCGCGGCGTATTCCCATTCCGCTTCGCTCGGCAACCGGTAGTGCTGCCCGGTCTTGGCGCTCAGCCACGCGGCATAATTCTGTGCATCGTTCCAGTTGACATTGATGACCGGATGGTCGCCGCGCCCCCATCGTTCATCCGGCGGGGCGTATTGGCGGCAGCCTCCGTCCGCCGCGCAGGCGCTCCACTCGTCGAACGTAATGAGGTCCTTGCCGAGTGCGAAGGCGCGGATCGTTTCGCGGTGCTGGGGACCCTCGCTCGCCTTGCGATGCGGCTCGTCGGCTGGCGATCCCATAAGGAACGTGCCGGCGGGAATGACAGCCATTTGAGGGCCTTCGGGAACATCCCAGATTCCCTGTGCGGAACCCGAGCGGCCGGCCTGCCACTGCGCGAAACGGGAAGCACGCTCCTGCCGCCAGGCGGCCAGATCGAACCGTGGAGTGGCATCGGCAGAGGCCGCGGCAGAAACCGCAGCAAGACCCGCACTCGCCGTTTGCGCCGCCCCAGGCGGAGCCTTGGCGCCGCGCACCGAAAGGAGATAGGCACGCGCATCGGTTTCCGGCGGCGTCGCCACGCCCTTTCCGGGGCCGGGCGTCTGAAGCTCGACGAGCGAGAAATCCATGCGCGCGTCGTAGGTGCGGTCGATCTGATTGCGCAGATTTTGTTCCGCATCATACCAGGCGCGCTTCTCGGCGCCGTCCGGACAGCTCGACAATTCATCGGAATCGGTGGCGCCCCAGCGCCGCTCGACGCATTGATAGGGGTCGAAGGAAATCAGGAACATCCGTTTGCGCGCATCCTCGTAGGAAAGCGTCACGGGCGCGCGATTGGTGCGGGTGTAGGTGAGGGAACATTTGCCGGCCTCGCGGTCGTATGTCGCGAGCATGTCCGCCACGAGGTCGTTGCCGGTGTAGAGAAGATGTTTGGTATCGCCCTTTTCGTACATTTCGACGAAACGCTGAGCGGCGTTGCGCAGCTCGTTGAAGGCGGTCTTGAGCCGCGCGTCGCGTGACGGTGTCGAGTAGGTTTCCCAGTCGCCCTGCGTGCCATAGATGTTGCGCGGCAGCCGGTCCGGTTCCGGCCGCTTGTCGATTCCGGCCGCGAGCGCGATATCGACGGCCTGGGCGCGATAATGCAGATCGGCGCAATTGGAATCGACCATCTCGCCGATTTCCTTGACCGGATCGAACTGCAGACGGCCGCCCGCAACCTTGGCCCGCACATAGTCGTAATAGTCGAGCGTTTCGCCGTTCAGCACGAAGGTGCCGTTGGCCCAGTCGTCCGGGCCGGTTCGCGGGCCGTTGCCGTAATATTGCTCGTCGGAATAGCCGGGGATTTCAGCATTGCGCGCCAGCTCGTCATGGCCACCCGTCAGCACACCGTCAGCGCCGCGAGAATAGCCGACGAGGCGGACAGGCCGCCAATCCTTGAAGCCGGCGCCTGCAGCCGGTTTGGTGCGCACAAAACGGAGATCGTAATATCCCCGCGTCAGCGTATTGTCGGGGTGGGCATCGATATACTGGATGCGGCCATCGGCCTCGACGCGAAACACCAGGGCAAGGTGTCCGTTCGGATCATAGATGATCGTGCCGGGCCTGATGCTCTTGGCGTCGATCGCTGCGGAATAGAAATCCGGCGCCAGCGGACTGTCCGTTTCGGGAGGAATGCGATACGAGGCCGATGACGTCGCGGCCAGAAGCTTCTGCAGGAGCGCGTAGCCGGTCGTGCTGCCCGTCAGAACATCGGTTCGGCCGGTCACCCTGTTGCCGTTGGGCGAATAGCGCGCATCCGCAGAGCCCCCCACCGGCGCAACACCGCTTTCGTACGAGAAAGGCAGACCCCTCTTCCACGCAAAATAGGCGCGCATCACATAGGGCAGGTTTGCACAATCGGAACGGAACTGGACGCTCGCGGTATCGGACGCGCGAAACGGATTGCCTGGATCGTGGAGGCAGGCGTCCACGGTCGTACAGCTGGAATTGCCGATGGCTGTGATAAACTCGCCGTAGTCGCGCTCGTCGGCGTCGGTCCAGTGGTCGAACCGCACGACATATTCGCCGGAAGCCTGCTGGCGATCGCCCTGGGCGAAGGCCGCCGGAGCAAGAGCGCAGACTGCGGCCAATCCCCAGATTATGGACCTGCAAGCCGTTCGCAGGCGGACAAATCCGATCGCTATCGTCATTGGAAGCCCCAGAGACCTCCAAGATAACATTTCGCGGAGAACTTGGCTCCCGCCCCGCACGCCGGTCGGGCCGGGGTGTTGCATCCCGACAACGGAAAGGCGGACGGGAGGCGGGAGCCTGTCGAGCGTCAATGGGCCAATTCAAGGAGGTTGGAGGGCGCACCGTCCCAATAGACGGGACCGTTGCGCTGATAGTCACGCAGCGTATTGCCGCCTCCGCCACCGCCCAGATAGAGCTTTACGGCGACTCCGAAAATGTCATCGTTTCTGTCGGTGACACCGTGCAATTGCGATCCGAGGGGCAGGCCGTCGATCCGTGAGCGAGAATAACTCACGGCCAGCGAGACCGGAAGATCGGGTACGGGGAGATACTCCGCGGTGAGGCCCACATCCTTCAACTGCGTGCCGAGATTGTTGGCCTTGGCATAGTCGGCCGTCAAATCGAGCGAGATCAGATCCATCGGGTAGACGACGACGCCCGCCGACGCGAAGGGGCCGTCATAGCGGTTGCTCAACCAGCCGCCCTTGATCTGCACGGTTGCTTCCGGGCTGGCATACCACTGTCCGAAACCGTCAAAGCTCAGATAGTCGCCGCCGGGGATCGAATGGGTCGTGGCATTGGCACCGATGGTGCCGGCGTGGTCGCGCCAGAATACGTCGCCGCCCGCACCCCAGCTGTCGCCGGAATTGCTGAAGGCGCTGATATTGGCGTTGTTGAAATTCCCCTGAAAATTGAACCCAGGGTCGCTCAGAGCAAAAAGGGCGGAACCGTTGGCGTAGAATGCACCCTGATGGGATTTCGGGGCATCAAAATAGGAATAGGCACCCTGCAATGTGCCGGAAAACTGCATGTCATCTTCCGCCAGTGCCGGGGCGGACGCGCCAATTAAGCATAAAAATCCACAAAACGCCCAATTCAACCGCATATTCTTCCTCACCTGCTCAATCCAGATTTACCTTCGCACTTTCGAGCCCGACCGCCAATCGCGATCTGGGGCCCGCCGTCAGAGGCTTACATCCTTCAGAATGGCCCGCAGCGCCGGGGCGATATCGGGCCGGGTGAGCCCCACGGCGATATTGGCGTGGAGGAAGCCGACCTTGTCGCCGCAATCGTAGCGCGCACAGCCGGTCCGCACCGCGTGGAACGGCACGCGCCCGATCAGCCGGGCCATCGAATCCGTGAGCTGGATTTCGTTTCCGGCCCCCCGTTCCTGGCGATCAAGTTCGGCGAAGATTTCCGGCGGCAGGATGTAGCGTCCGATGATGCACAGGCGCGAGGGGGCCTCTTCGGGAGCGGGCTTCTCGACCACGCCCAGCACTTCGACGGCGTTGCCATGCGTTTCTCCCGGCGCGATGACGCCGTAGCGCCGGGTTTCCGCCAGGGGTTTTTCTTCAGCGGCCACGATCATGCCGCCTCCAACCGATTCATACGCCTCGATCATCTGCGCGAGGCCGCCGGGCTTTCCGACCAGAAGGTCATCGGGAAGGAGAACCGCAAACGGCTCGTTGCCGACGAAGTGCCGCGCCGACCACACCGCATGCCCCAGTCCCAGCGGTTTCTGTTGCCGCGTAAAGCTGACGGATCCGGTGACCGGCAGATCTTCAAGCAGACTGTTCAGTTCGGCAGTCTTTTCGCGCGAACTCAACAGGGATTCGAGCTCGTAGGAATGGTCGAAATGATCTTCGATGATGTATTTGCCGCGGCCGGTCACGAAGATGAATTGTTCGATTCCTGCTTCCCTGGCTTCTTCGACCGCATACTGAACGACGGGCTTGTCGACGACCGGCAGCATTTCCTTCGGAACGGCCTTGGTCGCAGGCAGGAATCGCGTGCCCATACCGGCGACCGGCAGAACGGCCTTGCGGACTCTCGGAGGTTTTTGCATGGGATCTCACCTGTGGGGCCGCGCGGCGCCCGCGTTCGCGTATATCGGGACGCGCGGCAGTAGCGCGCAAATCGGCAATTGGCAATTCTGAAGGCGTTGTAAGGCGATTGCAAAGCTGGTTTGTTGCCGGCGCACACTTCAACGGGCGGGAATCCGGCTTGCGATGACGGGCATCGTTTCAATGGGCGCGTATCTGCCGCGCCTGCGGCTGCAACGCAGCGCCGTGGCGCAGGCGAACGCCTGGTTCGCGCCCGGACTCATGGGCGCAGCCAAAGGCGAACGCTCCATGGCGAACTGGGACGAAGACTCCCTGACGATGGCGGTGGAAGCGGGCCGCGATTGTCTTTCGGCTCCCGATCCCGTTCGGCAGCGCAAATCGGTCGATGCCGTCTATTTTGCCTCGACAAGCATGCCGTTTGCCGACCGTCAGAACGCCGCGATCGCAGCGGGAGCCCTCGGTCTTGCGCAGGAGATTTCCTCGCTCGACATCACCGCGTCGCAGCGGGCCGGGACCTCGGCGCTTCTGGCGGCGCTCGATGGTGTGGCCGCCGGACGCGCCGTGGCGCCGCTCGTTCTTGCCGGAGAAAAGCGCAAGACACGCGCGGCATCGAGCCAGGAACTTGCCTTTGGCGACGGGGCAGCGGCGCTCGTGCTTGGTCGCGACGATGGCATCGCGCGATTTCTCGGCGCCCATTCGGTGACTCTGGATTTCGTGGATCATTTCCGCGGCGCGGGCGACACGTTCGACTATGGCTGGGAAGAGCGCTGGATCAGGGACGAAGGCTACGCGAAAATCGTTCCCGCTGCGATCCGCGCGCTTCTGGACAAGACGGGCACTCCTCCGGCCGACATCGCCCATCTGGTCGTGCCCTGTCCTTTTGCGCGCTTCGATCAGCAATTGGCCGCGCAATGCGGCATCGACGCCGCGAGGGTGGTTGGCAATCTCGCGTCATCGGTCGGCGATACGGGTGTGGCGCATCCGTTGCTCATGCTGGTGCATGCGCTCGAAAAGGCCAGGCCGGGCGACAAAATTCTGGTGGCGCAGTTCGGCCAGGGTTGTGACGTACTGCTGTTCGAGGCGTCCGACAGGATCGCGCAATGCCAGACGGGCGGCGTGGAAAAGTGGCTTTCCCGGCGCAAGCCCGAAACGAACTACCTCAAATATCTCGCCTTCAACGGCCTTATCGAGCTCGAAAAAGGCATGCGTGCCGAGGTCGACAAGAAGACGGCGCTATCGGTTCTCTATCGCAAGAGCGATATGCTGACCGGACTCGTCGGGGGCAAGTGCGGCACATGCGGCACGGCCCAGTTCCCGCGGGCGCGAATCTGCGTCAATCCGAATTGCAACGCGGTGGACAGCCAGGAGCCCTACAGCTTTGCCGAACAGCAGGGCACGGTGCTTTCCTGGTCGGCCGATCATCTCACCTTTTCGATGTCGCCTCCCAATCATTACGGCATGATCACCTTTGCCGAGGGCGGCCGCTTCATGGCCGACATCACCGATGTCGATGAGGGGCAGGTCGATTCCGGAATGGCAGTTCGCATGGCCTTCCGCATCAAGGATTTCGACGCGAAGCGCGGCTTTCGCCGCTATTTCTGGAAGGCCGTCCCGCTCTAGCTCGGCCTTGTCCGCAGAGCGGCTGACAAGAAAAAGCCCGCCGGAATACGGCGGGCTTTGAGTTCCCTCGGAGGCGTATCGGTCGTTACTGTCCCGGTGGGGGCGCGGGTTAATGGTTGCCTGGGGGCGGGCCTTCCATGCCACCGGGCGCTTCCCGGTACATTTCAGGTCCCTCGTAATGGAGCGAAATGGAGCCGATGCCGGCAGCGACGTTCAGACCGGTGTTGCCTTCGATGCTCACCGGCTGAAGGGTGATCGAGTTCTTGAAGCCGCCGATCAGCACATTGGCGCCGACACCGACGCCTGCTGTCGCGCTGGCCGTGGCACCTGCGTAACCACCGGCAAGAGCACCTTTTTTCATCGAGTCAGTGGGCGCAATCACGTCCCACACAAGCACGCCGCCGCCGGTGTAACCGACGTCAACACCGAATTTGGAGACCGTGCCGACATAGCGTTCGCCGGAATGGCCGCTTGGCGAGAAGTTACAGTGGAGGTCTTTGGAGGAGCCGAAGATGAATCCCCAACCGCTGCTGACGTGGCAGTTCAGGACTCCGACTTTCACTCCGGATGCATCGGCGGAACCACCGAGCGCCAGCATGGCGGCGAGCATGGCGGCCGACCCGGTTGCTGCCCGAATTGATTTCAACATCGTCTCAAAACTCCTTGTATTCCGTGGTGCGCGCCCGGTTTGAGGCGGCCGGTTCGAATGGGAGGGAAAAATTCCCGGACCGTGAGGGAAACGTCTGCGCCCGTGTGCGGTTCCCGCAACCGTAACCGCAAGTTGTCGCGCCCGGCCCATCGCCTTGCTTTACAGTGGGTTTGGCGCGCGGCTAGATGGCCCCGATTGGACATTGGCAGGAGATGGCGATGGCTTCCGGCATCCGCGACAAGGTCGCGATCCTCGGCATGGGCTGTTCCAAATTCGGCGAACGCTGGGAATCGGGCGCCGAAGAGTTGATGGTCGAGGCGTATCTGGAAGCGCTGCAGGATGCCGGGATCGACACCAGCCAGATCCAGGCGGCGTGGTTCTCCACCGCCATCGACGAGGTCAATGTCGGCAAGGGCGGCACGCCGTTGTCGGTCGCGCTGCGGCTTCCGAACATCGCGGTCACGCATGTCGAGAATTTCTGCGCCAGCGGTTCGGAGGCGTTTCGCGGCGCGGTCTATGCGGTTGCTGCCGGTGCCTGCGACATCGCGCTGGCGCTGGGCGTCGAGAAGCTGAAGGACACGGGCTATGGCGGCCTGCCGCAACGCGAACAGGGCACGCTCAATCCCTTGTGGAACGCGAATGGTTCGGCGCCGGGCAATTTCGCCCAGCTCGCCTCCGCCTATCGCGCGAAGCATGGCGTATCGAAGGAGGATCTGAAGCGCGCCATCGCCCATGTCTCGGTCAAGAGCCATGCCAATGGCGCGAAGAATCCCAAGGCGCATCTGCGCAAGCCCATCACCGAGGAAATGTGCCTGAAAGCGCCGATGATCGCCGAGCCGCTGGGCCTGTTCGATTGCTGCGGCGTCTCCGACGGTGCGGCCTGCGCGATCGTGACGACGCCGGAGATTGCCCGCAGTCTCGGCAAGTCGAACATCATCACGGTCAAGGCGCTGCAGCTGGCGCTGTCCAACGGACTCGAGAGCCAGCACAATTCCTGGGACGGCAGCTATTTCCACACCGCGCGCATCGCCGCGAAGAAGGCCTATGAGGAAGCGGGCATTCGCGATCCCAGGCGCGAAATCTCGATGATGGAAGTGCATGACTGCTTTTCCGTCACCGAACTCGTCACGATGGAGGATCTCCACATCAGCCGCGAAGGCGAAGGCTGGAAGGATGTGCTGAACGGCTTCTACGACGCCGAAGGCGACGTGCCGTGCCAGATCGATGGCGGCCTGAAATGTTTCGGCCATCCGATCGGCGCGAGCGGCCTGCGGATGCTCTACGAGATGTATCTCCAGCTTCTCGGCCGCGCAGGCGCGCGTCAGCTCGCCGCTCCGAAAATCGGCCTGACGCACAATCTCGGCGGCTCACCATCGATGAACGTGTGTTCCATTGCGATCATCGGGGCGATGGGCGCCTGAGACGCGTTGCGCGCAGACGATGCCTTCAGCCGCTCCGCAGATAGCGTACGGCTTCGTCGCGTCCGAAAAGATAGAGCAGCGTTCTGAGCGCTTCGCCGCGTGGCGTCGCCAGATCGGGATCGCGCTCGAGGATCAGCCGCGTATCGTCGCGCGCCATCGCCAGCAATTCGCCATGCGCCGCGAGATCCGCGAGCTTGAAAGCCTGCAGACCGCTCTGCCGCGTGCCAAGCAATTCGCCCGCACCGCGCAGGCGCAAATCCTCCTCGGCGATGATGAAACCGTCATTGGTCTCGCGCATCGTCGTGAGCCTGGCCTTCGCCGTTTCGCCGAGCGGCGCCTGATAGAGAAGCAGACAGGTTGCCTGCTCGGCGCCGCGCCCGACACGGCCGCGCAACTGGTGAAGCTGCGCCAGGCCAAACCTTTCGGCGTGCTCGATGACGATGATGGTTGCTTCCGGCACATCGACGCCGACTTCGATCACCGTCGTTGCGACCAGCACCGCCGTTTCGCCGTTTCGGAATTTCTCCATCGCCGCATCGCGCTCCGCCGGCTTCATCCGGCCGTGAACGAGTCCGATGTGGTGGCCCAGGCTCCCGGCCAAAGACGCCGCCCGTTCTTCCGCCGCGGCGAGATCGGATTTCTCGGACTCTTCCACTAGCGGACACACCCAGAAGGCGCGTTTGCCGCGCGAAGCGGCGCCGCGCAGATGTCCGATCACTTCCTCGAGACGTTCTGTCGAGACGAGCCGCGTATCGACCGGCTTGCGGCCGGGCGGCAGACCCACCAGCCGCGACACATCCATGTCGCCATAGGCGGTGAGCGCCAGCGTGCGCGGTATGGGCGTCGCCGTCATGACGAGAAGATCGACGGGGCTTTCGCCCTTTCCCTGCAGGCTGAGGCGCTGATGGACACCGAAGCGATGCTGTTCGTCGACGACCGCAAGCGCCAGATCGCGAAAACGCACGTCTTCGGAAAACAGCGCATGCGTGCCGACAAGAATGTCGATGCCGCCTTCGGCGAGCCGCGCCAGAACCGCTTCGCGCGCGGACCCTCGATCGCGGCCGGTGAGCAGCGCCATGCGCACGCCGGCAGCCTCGGCCAGGGGTGCGAGCGCGGCCATATGCTGGCGCGCCAGAATTTCCGTCGGCGCCATCAGCGCGGCCTGCGCGCCCGTCTCGACCGCGTTCAGCATCGCCAGCATCGCGACGAGCGTTTTGCCCGCGCCGACATCGCCCTGCAGCAGCCGCAACATGCGCAAGGGCGCGGCCATGTCGGATTTGATTTCCGCAAAGGCCTGCGTTTGCGCCTGCGTGAGCGGATACGGAAACCGCGCCACGGCGCGCGCCACCATGCGTCCGTCCCCGGCCAGACAACGGCCCTTGCGGGTGCGCAGATGCCGGCGGATCAGCGCGAGCGCCAGCTGGTTCGCCAGAAGTTCGTCATAGGCGAGGCGGGCGCGTGCCGGCGTGTCCGGTTCGAGATCGGCATCGGCGCGCGGCGCATGGGCCGTGACGATCGCCGCAGCAAAGGATGGCCAGCCGCGCGCCTTCACCACGCTTGCATCCTGCCATTCGGGCAGATCGCACACTTTCTCGAGCGTCGCGCGCATCGCCCTGGCGCGCGATTTCGCCGACAGGCCCTCGGTGAGGCGATAGACGGGTTCGTAGGCCGGCAGAAGGTCTGCCTCGGCAACGGGGAGAATATAATCCGGATGCATCATCTGCAGCCGGCCGCCGAAGCGTTCGATCCTGCCGCTCACGATCCGTTGCATGCCCGTGGGCAGCATGCGCGCGAGGTAATCGGGTCTCGCGTGGAAAAATCCGAGTTCGACGATCGCGGTCTCGTCGGAACAGCGCACGCGATAGGGGTGGCGCGGATCGCGCGGCGGCAGATGGTCGAGCACGTTGAGCGTGAACGTGGCGATGCGTCCCGCTTCGGCATCGATCAGCTTCGGCCGGGCGGAGCGGTCGATCACGCCTACCGGCAGATCGAACAGGAGATCGACGAGGCGGTTTCCCGCCACCTTGCCGATCAGTTTTTCGAGCTTCGCCCCCACGCCGGGAAGCGTGCGCACCTCGGCGAACAGGGGAAAAAGAATCGACGGCCGCATCGGCGCGAACCTAGCGGAGCGCCCGCAACGGCCCAAGCGGGACCCCGAATGCCGGAAGAGGCCTGTCTCTTGCTGCAGGAGCAGGACGCCGTATCAGGATGGGACGGAATTCGTGCTCGGCATGCTCGTTCGCTATGCGACACGCTATCCCCAGAGGCTGGCGGGCGCTCTGGCGCGCGATCCTGTCGGAGTCTGGGACACCGTCCAGGATCGTGTGGCGCAATCCCGCGAACAGCGACGCCCGCCCTGGATCTACAAGGCCGATCCGGATTGGGAAGCGAAATTGCACGCAGCCATCGGTGCGCCGTGGCCGTGCGACGACACCCAGGCATTCCGCGCGCTGTGGCCGCGAGTGGTGGCGGACGTCACGGCGCATGGCGTGCGCGTCGGGCCGGCGAGCTTCAACGGCTTCAACGATGGCGACGCGGCTCTCGTGCGCGCCATCTGGTGTCTCGTATGCCATCTGTCGCCATCGCAGATCGTCGAGACGGGCGTGGCGCATGGGTTCACCTCCCGTTTCATCCTCGAGGCGCTTGAACAAAACGGCGCCGGCCATCTGTCGAGCATTGATCTTCCGCCGCTCGATTCAACCATGCAGAGACAGATTGGGATGGCCGTGGAGCCGCATCTTCGGCCCCGCTGGTCACTGACACTGGGTTCAAGCCGGCGCTGCCTGGCGACGCTCCTGGAGGCTCTGGGAGCAATTGATATTTTCGTGCATGACAGCCTGCATTCGGAGCGCAATGTGCGCTTCGAACTGGATCTGGCGTGGCGCTATCTCCGCCCCGGCGGCGCGCTGGTGGTCGACGATGTCGACTCCAACTGGGGATTCAAATCGTTCCTCGACGCACACCCCTTAGGTCGCGCGATCGTCGCGGAAGCCGAGCCGGTGCGGCCCGACTTCCGCCGTTTCAACAACAAGGGTCTCTTCGGCATTGTCCTGAAGCCGAACGTTCAGGCGACGGTGCGTTAACATCGCGCGCTTCACGCACGGAATTCAAAAAAAGCTTGTCATGGCCCGCGTCTGCGGGCCACCCAGTTGACAAGGAAACAGTGCATCAGATGCGGTCTTTGCGTCTGTTCCACCTGGGTGGCCCGCCTATGCGGGCCATGACAGGTTACGAGTGAACAATTGATCGATCCACCAATCAGCTGTCTTGCAGATTGAGTGCCTGGAACGCGGTCGTGCCGTTGCGCATGATGAGCAGCGACAGGGCCGCGCGTTTCTCCTTCTCCGCCGCGTGGATTTCCGACGCGGCCTCTGCCGGCGACGAGACCGGCCGGTTGCCGATGCGCAGGATCACGTCGCCCGGCTGAAAGCCGCTTTCGTCGGCCGGACTTCCCGGCGTCACCTGCGCCACCACCACGCCCTGGCCGTCGTCGAGCCCGAGCGCGCCGCGCTGATCGGCCGGAATCGCGGCGAGCGAAAGGCCGACAGGTCCGCCATCCTCGCTCCCGGCGGCCGCGGCCACCTTCTGTGCCTTCTCGGTGCCGACCGTGACATCGATATTACGCTCATGTCCGTCGCGCAGCACCGTCATGGACACCGCCTGTCCCGCATGCGTGTCGGCGACGGCGAAAGCCAGATCGCGCGGCGTCGCGGTGTGCTGGCCATTGAAAGCGGTGATGATGTCGCCCTGCTTGATGTCGGCATGCGAGGCCGGCGAATCCGGCGTGACCGCATCGACCAGCACGCCCTTCTGATCATTTCCCATCGCCTTGGCGAGCGCCGGCGTGATCTCCTGCATCTGCACGCCGAGCCAGCCGCGCGCCACATGGCCATGCTCGCGCAATTGCGCGATCACGCGGCTCGCGACATCGGAGGGAATGGCGAAGCCGATGCCGACGCTGCCGCCGGTGGGCGAATAGATCGCGGTGTCGATGCCGATCACCTGGCCCGACTGGTCGAACAGGGGACCACCCGAATTGCCCGGATTGATCGGCGCATCGATCTGAAGGAAATCGTCATACGGTCCGGCGTTGATCTCGCGATTGTTGGCGGAAATGATTCCCGCGCTCACGCTGCCGCCCAGGCCGAACGGATTGCCGACCGCGATCACCCAGTCGCCCACGCGGGCCTTCTTGGAATCGCCGAAGGCGAGATAGGGCAGGGGATGTCCGGCATCGATCTTGAGCAGCGCCAGATCCGTCTTCTGGTCGCGGCCCACGAGATGGGCGGGATGCACCGAGCCGTCGGCCAGCGTGATCTCGATCTGCGAGGCGTCGTCGACGACGTGATTGTTGGTGACGATGAAACCCGCGGGATCGATCACGAAGCCGGAGCCCAGCGCGTGCTGCGATTGCGGGCGCTGGCGCAGCATCTGCTGTGCATTCGGCCCGAAGAACTGCCGCAGCATCTCGTTCATCTGGTCGTTGCCGCCAAGTCCCTGCAGGCTTTGCTGCGGCTTGGGCGTGGCCGTGGTCGAAATGTTCACCACCGCCGGTCTGACGGCCGAAACGAGATCGGCGAAGCCGGGCTGGATCACGGCGCCGTGAACCGCGATGGGCGGCGGTCCGCCCGCGGCGCCTGCCGCCGAATAGCCAAGGGCCACGCCGCCCGCCAGCATCGTCGTGCCGAGAAGAACGGCCGCCACCGGGCCGCGGCGAATCTGTCGCAAATTTGCAAAACGCATGATTGTATCCTCGTCCAATGCTCCAGGCCCCAAGCGCCGGGCGCTTCCGGGCACGCTATGCAGAATTTGGGGTCGTATTTTGCCTTACGCAATGTTTTGGCGGGTTAAGAAATTTTGAGATTGCCAAGTCTCTCGGCCTGCGTTGCTTTTCCGGCCGCCCCGCCCTATGCCGGTCCTCCCCGCACCGGTAGCTCAGCTGGATAGAGCACCAGACTTCGAATCTGGGGGTCAGGGGTTCGAATCCCTTCCGGTGCGCCATTCCCGTACAGAAGTGCGAACTGCGCCGCTGAGGTCGCCAGCGGTGACGGTTGCCGCGATTGCGGCGCGTGGTCCGGTGATGATCGCCTTCTCACGGCTCACGACGATTTCCGACACCAGACCTTGCACATAGCGGCGCTTGAGCGGCTTTGGCGCGTCGAGGAGACGGCGCTGAAGGGCGGCCGCGAGAGTGGCGGCCTGTTGCCTGGATAGCGTCTGCCGATAGGCGGGAACGTCCGCATCGAGCCGCGACAGATGATGGATGCATTCGTCGCGTTCGCGCTCGATTGCGCCAAGCTGCGAACGGAACATTCCGGTATCGGTGACAATGCCTTCCCGCAAGGCTGCAAAAAAACGGGCCGCCTGGGTATCGAGTTCCTTGATGCGTTTCTTGAGCGCCGCTCGGCGCTGAAGATTGCCGCTTGTCATCGCGCGCTGGTGCTTGCGTGCCTCCTGTAACAGAAGGGGTAACCGCTCCGGAGTCATGAGCTGACCGGACAGGGCAGTCAGAACAAGTTCGTCTAGCTGGCCTTCCGGGATCGCTGCCGGATCGGAACAAGCGGTTTTCCCTTTCAGCCGATGCGAAGCGCAGGCGTAATAGCGGTAGCGTCCGCCTTTGCCGGTGCGAACCATGAGCGGCGAGCCGCAGCTTTCGCAGCGGGCAAGGCCGGTCAGTAGAACGTGGCTGTTGGAGATTCGAGGCGGGGTGATGTCGGGACGGCGTGCATGCAACAGTTTCTGCACACGCTCGAATGTTTTCACGGGGATGATTTGGGGTACGGTCTGCGCGATCCATTCTTCTCTTGGCCGCGCCCGCCTCGTGCGGCTGTCGATGCGGTTGAAGTAATGCGTTCCGGAATAGGTGTCGCGCGTCAGCATTTTATGGACCGCACTCAGATAGAACAATCCATTGCCGAACTTGCAGCCGTGCGCATTCAGCCAGGACGCGATATCCTTCACGCCCATGGGGCCGCGTCGGCCATCGCCTTCCAGAAACAGCCTGAAGATCAGCCGGACCGTCTCGGCTTCGCTCGCGTCGATTTCCAGCCGCTTCTTGGTTCGCTGGCCGCGCTGTTCGGCTGCAATTGTGCGATAGCCGAAGGGCGGCTTCGAGCCGTTCCAGAAGCCTTGCCGCGCGTTTTCCAGCATGGAGCGGGTGACATGCTTTGCCGTCTCGGCACTGTTGAAGGCGTCGGCAGCGGCGATGATGGTCTCGGCAAAGTCGGCACTCGCGCCCTCACCAAAATCCTGCGTCATGGAGACCAGCGAGACGCCGTGTTTTTGCAGCCGCTGTTTGGAAACGACATAGCCTGCCGTATCCCGGAAGAAGCGCGATTGGCTATGCACCAGCACAATGTCGAAGGGTGAGGGATCGACGCACGCCCCGTCCATCAATGCCTGGAATTGGGGTCGCTTATCGCCGCGAGCGCTTACGCCCGGATCGATGAACTCCCGCACCAGATGCCAGCCTCGCGACTCGCAATATTTGCGCGCTTGCGCGAGCTGGTCGGGAATGGAGATGTCATGCTCGGCCTGGCGCGTTGTCGATACCCGCGCATAGATCGCAACCCGCTTGCTCATTCCCCTTAATCCTCATTGTCGTTCGCATCCGGCGGCAGGGACTCTAGCAGTTCCGCCAGAACTTCCACCTCCACCATTTGCACCGGCATTGCCTGAGGCAGGCGGATTTCTGCCTGAGGCAGAACCCGCTTTGCCTTCAGGGAGCGGCGCGGCCTGAGATTGTCGTTTGCGGGTATGTTTCCGGAAGCGCGTGGGTTGCAGGGCTTGCTCATAGCTGAAGCTCGCGTTTGCGAATCTTCTCCATGACATCGGCTTTCCACAGTTCCGGGGAATGCGAGCGCGCCAGCTTGCGCGACAGCCAATGCAGCGTCTGGGGAAGGGTGAGGGGATCGTTCGGACGCCTGTGCGACAGGAGCGCGTCGATGCCCTTGAGGTCGCCCAGGACGGACGCGCACGCTCGTTCCAGCGCGTAGTTGATGCCGTCGTGAAAATGCGGCGGTGGATGTGCGGGCGGCGTTATCAGCTTGTCAGCCGCTGCGAGCAAGGCGGTCCACATGGGATGCAGCGGCCAGCGGGAACGGTTCGAATCGGCGTTGGGCACGCGCAGCGACGTGTGGCGTCGTGCAAGGTCGCGCGTGAGGTCCGGCAAATGGGCGCGCAACTGTTCGATAGTTGCGATGCCTGCCGATTTGAGGCGTTCGCCGCGTATCTGGAACTCGCAACGCCACACGCCTTCCCTCACGCCCCAGATATCGAACAGCCAAGCCTTGCCGCTTTGCTGCGCGATCTCGGCAACCTTGTCATAGACGCGGCAAACGATGTTGGACCTGCCGAACATGAACGTCTGCGGCTTGCGGTGTTCGCGCCAGTTCGCGTCCTTCGCGGCAATCGACACAAAATCATCAACACCGAAGTCAGGTGCGCCAATGGCAAAATCAAATGCGACATCGACGCGTGCGATGACTTCGGGCCGCGTCTCGCGTGCGCCAATACCGGCCCACATGGCGGCGAAGCGCCGGAGTGCCGCATCGAGCCCGGCCCGCCACAGAAGTTCGGAAGCAAACTGCGCATGGCAGCGCGGATGAATGTTCCTGCCCAATTGCAGTTCGAAGGCGCTGTTCTTGAGAATGAAGCTGTAAGGCTTGCGTCCGCCGCGCTTCAGTCCGAAACGTTCTTTGCCCAACACAAACTCGGCAAATTCCTTTCCCGGTGTTGCGCGCAGCTTTTCCCTTTCATAGTCGAGTTGGTCCCAATCGATGCCGGCGCCGTCGATGAAGCTGCTGAGGTAGAGGCTGTCGATGCCAACAGCGGCCGGCTCAAGGGTAACGGCGGAAATGCGGTCGCGCATTGCATCCTGCCTTTACAAATCCAAGGGATGAAAAGTGGACGCGGCGCGGCGCGGTCTATTCCTCATCATCTTCGTCCCACCCGATGCCTTCTTCTTCGAAGATCGCTTCGACGCGATCCTCGATATCGTCGCGCGTTTCGCTGCCATCGATGCTTTCAAGGTCCGAACGGATTTGCCGTTCAATGCGCCAAATATCGGAAATCGGCAGGCCGTCCACAGAGCGAAGTTCGTGCGCGGCGTATTCCGTGCCGTAGGTAATCAGACCGTTGCGACGCGTGGTGGAGCTTTGCGCGTGCTGTTCGGAGGCTTTCTGCGCGACATAAAGCCGGTCGCGAATTCCCTCTGCTATGAGAACAAGTTCGCCGCGCGGAATGTCCTCGACCGGAAGTGGTTCAAGACCAATCTCGATTTCCTTTACAACCCGGCTCTTGAGGTCGGACCGCGCGGTCACGTCAGGCCACCAGAATTCGACAACCTGCCGCTTGACGTTCTGGATGGCTTCACGGCGGCGCTGCCTTGCGGCCTGTTCCTGCGCCTCCCGTTCCGCACGCTCGCGACCGGCACTTTCCGCGCGGCGCTGTTCCGCGATGCGCTCCCTCTCGGCTCCCCGCGCCGCTTCGGATTGTTCGCGCGCCAGGCGGTCCCGTTCCTGTTTCTTTGTTTCTGTGCGGCGATCAAGTTCGGAATGCGCGTCTTCGACTTCGCGCAACTGCAACCGGAGGCGCTCTGCTGCCAATCTTTGCCCTAGCTGGCGCACCGGATCGAATGGCGCATCTGCGCGCGACGAAGCCTCAGGCAATGATGCCTCTAGGCTGTCGCTGCCTAAGGCGGCATTGCCTAGTGACAATGCCTGAGGCTGCTTCTGGCGGGGCCGGGCAAGGTAGTCTGCGCATCCTTTGAGATGCGCTCTTACGGCTTGCCCGTTCGAGAATTTCTGCCCACAGAATCGGCACGTAGACATGGGGGCGCTCCCTAGTCCGCGTCCGCCCCGACGCACTCTGCATCGTCGTCTTCGTCGTCGCCCGTGAGTTCGTCCAGCTTGTCGTCAATGGCGTCGCGCAGCGAAATCAGGAATTCCATGAGGTTCTCGCTCTGCGCTTCAAGTTCGGCCTTGGTCATTTTCGTTCCTTTCCTGTGGTTCGGACGGAATCGGGGGCGCCTTGCGGCGCCGCCGACTCAGCCGCTACACTGATAGTCAGGCTGCATCTTTATGATGTACCTGTAAAGCACAAATTGGGGGACCGGATATGGCCAAAGAAAAGGGCACTAACGACGCGAAGCGGGGCAGGCCCGCCACAATGGGCGAACGCATTCAGCTCGGATTGCGCGTCACAAAAGAGACCAAGCAAAGCCTCAACCGCGCCAGCTATTTGAGTGGGCGATCCCAAAGTCAGGAAGCGGAATTCCGGCTCGAACAATCATTCCAAGCAACGCGCACGCTTTTCGATGCTCTGGACCTTGCCTATGGCCGACACTGGACAGGAATCGTACTGGCACTCGCGTACGCGGCCCACATTACGGGCACCCGCGCTATGGCGATAAACCATTGGGAATTTTACACAGCCGAAGAGTGGGTGCTCGATCCCTTTGCCTATGACCAAGCAGTCAAGGCCATCAACACGGTGTTGGAAGCATTCCGGCCGAATGGCGAAATCAAGGTCGTGCCGGTATCCGATTTCGCGCAACTGGCAGTGGGCACTTACGAAC
This sequence comes from Rhizomicrobium sp., assembly GCA_036490345.1. Classification (GTDB taxonomy): domain Bacteria; phylum Pseudomonadota; class Alphaproteobacteria; order Micropepsales; family Micropepsaceae; genus Rhizomicrobium. The sequence continues at coordinate 28,638 of DASXEA010000033.1, forward strand.
GGATTGGCGAGGAGTTCGCACGGGGAATTTTGGAAAAAATAGGGAACCAAAATGACGGAAGCCCCGAGGCGGAAGTCATTCAGGCTATCGCACAACGCCTTGCCGACCTTCTTCCTGCAACCGACAACAATTCCAACACGTCCACAAAACCGGTCCGTAAAAGACCGGGCGATCGTTCGTCCCGAACGGCGTGAGGGTAGCGCCGTGCTCGCGCCGTCAAGGCCGCTTCGCGCCGCTTCGCGGTGGCCTACGGCCAGCCTTGACTGCGCTTGCGCGCGACGCTCCCTGGAGGCCGGTCGGGACGAAGGAATGGCCGCTTTTTTGGCCGAACAAAGGAATGGGCTTAAAAGACCCCCGGCCCGCTCGTGTATCCAGACCCCCCCGTGTTACTACGATGGGGGCGCTGCCCTACTTAAGCACACGCCGCAAAGTGCGCGCCCTGGTGCGGCAGAAATGCGGAGGCAAATTATATGATTGGAACATTTAATGACGAGGACGGTGAACCGTTCGGCGGTCACATCGCTCAGTAATGTCGGGCTCGCCATTGTGCAGCCATGTCGGGATCAATTTCGTCCAGCCGGTCGTAAATCGGGCGAAGCCTGTCCTTCAGGATGTTATAAACGCTTGCTGGCATGTCCATCGGCTGTCCTTCATGGGCTATGGCCTCAGACTTTGGAACGCGTGCTTGGACAAATTTGACACCCAGAAACTCGCACACATCCGAAAGGATTTTATCGGACGCATTTCCGATATGGTCGGTGAAGATGGTGTGAATGTGGTTTCTCGCGAAGACGCCGCCCCAAGCAGAAAGCATCGATGGATAGTCAGACCGCGAAACAATGGTATGATGCTTCGCAAGACGCTCTAGGTCGTGAGACCCTTTTCGCACTGACATCCTGATTTGAGACCAACTGCGGTCAATCGGGTCACGCATCATCAAAATTATTTTTGCGTTGGGCGATAGCCGAAAAAGGTGTTCGATCCCAACGCGCTTCAAAACAGAATAACCTGGCGTGATCTCCCCGCAAAGTTTTTCCGCAGGGGCATAGGAAAATACGCGACCATACCACTGATCCGTTAATTCGTCGCATCTTAGTTCTCTAAGAAGTTCAATGCGCCGCTTGTCCACGAGCGTCCTCTCGGCGCCCTCTCGAATGTTCTTTAGCTGTTTCGCAGCCTTTTCTCTTCGGTTCGTGTCGGCTCTGTTTTTCCCGCCTTTAACATATAAGGAGTCGAAGTAATGAAGTTCCTTTGTCGCCGGGAGCCATATCTGAGGTACCCGGCCTAGGTTATTATGCAGCCATGTGGTTCCGGCTTTCTGCGCTCCGATACCAACAAAATCTGGGTAACGCTGCTTCATGAGAATGTGCGGCACTTAAGAGCTGCGTGGACATGACTGAATATGCCTTCCAACGGATCAATCCATCATCTGCAAGAAGGCATACTCAAGCCCGACATCCTAGGCGGTTTGGCTAGGTTAGAAGGTTTAATCCTCCTCCGGCGAGTGCTGCGGTGCAATCGCTTTGGATAGGCGCGCCACGGCTTTCCTCGCACCTTGAACCTTGGTGCTGAAATCATCTGAATGTTTAAACATCGAAGCTATCGCTGTGTCAGCCTTCTTCAGGGCAGTTTTTCCTTCCGAAGTGAGAGACATGCTGCGGCCCTTTCCTTCGGGTGCAGAAACGACCGTTAAGAGCTTCGCCTCTTGAAGCGCCGTTGCTTGCTGGTGGACCCGTTGTCGACTGACGCCCACCTTTCGAGCGACGTCGGACATAGAGCCCGATTCGCCACCGTTGACCGCATGCAGAAGCAGCCAGTCTCCAATCGAACACTTTTCTCCAGCATCATCTACCGAGTTCTGAACGCGGCTGGAAATCCTGTTTGTCAGTACGAAAAAGCCAGCGAGCTCCGAAAGAGGCTCGTCCGGCTGGGTAGCTGTCGACGGCATGTTTTTGTGGCTCCTCTTTGTTGAACCGTGCCAATCAATCATAGCCATCGCGCGCATGTCAAGTACTTGACACATATCTTCCTCGCTATTCGAGTTCAGTAGATCGACGGTACCGGTCCCGAGGCATTCATGCAGGATAATCGTTCTACCGCTGTAGTACGCTTCAAGCGCTTAATAGATTCTGGGCCGGAAACGCGGGAGGTACGGCCACAACGCTGGCCGCGATGGGTAAGCTCAATGCGAATGCCTCATCAATTCCATGCTCAATTTTTATTCCTCTCGGTCCTTTTTTGGGCGATTATCCGGCAGTTGACTTAGGCTGCCAGCTTCCTTATCGAAAATTCCGACAGGCCGCACTCGCATTGCTTTTTTTCGGGCTACTCATGCCCGTTAAATCGCTCGCCAACAATTTCGCGCAAAACGAATTGCCATCCGTTAAATTCGCGGCAGAACCAGGTGCGATGAGTCTTGTTGAAAACATCCCGGTATTTAATCTCCCCATACAAATAGATCGCTCCCTTCCCGCTGCGCCAAGCATTGTCGTCAGTTTCCGAGACAAGCACCTTTCCTCGCGGATATTCCACGTCAGCCCCAATAACAGATCCGGAAGGCATGAAGAGTTCCCGGATACTGAGTGGGTCGGGCGGCTCTTTGAGAAGGTCGCAGGCGAGGCGGCGGCTAACGAGGATCGCGGGAGTCTTGCCGTAATTCTTGAAGATGACAGTGAAGGTCTTGTGTCCGGTTACATCGAAAGCTTCAGGATTGCGGCATTCCGTATCTTGGAAAAAAACATAGGGCCGCTCCAAATCCACAAGTGCCCGCTCGGAAATTCCAACTGCCTTTTTCGTGAGTCGTCCCTGCCAGATGCTCGCGCCGACGAGCGCAATGGTGAGCAGCGCGAGAACGCCGGTGAACAGATTTATGGGTTCGTCCACAGTCCGAACCCAAAAGGATTCTGGCTGTGGTTGTTGGGGTGGGGATACGGTTTGGGCATTGTCTTGACGATTTTGATTTTGTGGTTGGCCGGGGCTTTCCGCAAATGAAAGAGAAAAGGTCACGCACGCCAACAGGAGCGCGATCACAACGAGGATCGCAAAGAACGGTCTGTCACGCGGTTCTAGCAACCGCGCACCGCCGCACCGAAAATGTCCGCGTTTTCGCGGTCGTTGTAGCGGAACTGAAATTCCGCGACATACAACGGGAGATATTTTGCGCTCACTTTGTGGAAGGTGCCGACAACGCCGCGCTTAATCAGGGACCAGAAACCTTCGATTGTCTGAGTGTGAACCGCACCGACAACGTACTGCCCCGCTGCATGGTCAACCCTTTCGTGCGGAAATTCTTCGCCAAGATGTTTGTAGCCAACCCATTTGTCAGTGCAGAGCAGGCTAACATCCGTCGAGACACTTTCGCGAACGAAAGTCTCAAGTGTTTTGGCGCGAACATCAGCAATCACGCGCGCGACGACATTGCCCTTGCGCTGCACAGCACCCGCAACAATGGCCTTGCCAGAACCGCCAGTAGCCCCGCCGCCGCCACGCTTGTCCCAATGGCGGTTTTTGGCTTTGCCACCAACGAACGTCTCATCGACTTCCACAACGCCTATGAGCTTACGAAATTCTTTGTCGCCCAGTCCGCCACGGATTCGCATACACATGGACCAAGCCGTCTCATAGGAGCCTGTCCCGAGAACGCGATGGACTTCCAAAGCGGCGACGCCCTTCTTGCTGGTCAGCATCATGTGAATGACGCGGAACCATGCGCGGAGCGGATATTTGGTATTCTCGAAGATCGTCCCCGCGATCACGGAGAAGCGGTAAGACGTGCCAGATGGCGAGCATTTGTTGCATTGCCAATGCCAAGGCTTCGTTCCATGCTCAGAAGCCTCTACAGCGCCACAGCGCGGGCAATAGACGCCATCTGGCCAACGGCAACGCACCAAATAAGCCTTGCAAGCATCATCGTCCGGGAACGCCTTCTCCCATTGGCCGATGGTCATTTGGTGTATGCGTTTGCTGGTCTTTTTCACTTCCTGCCGCCCGTCCCGATCTCTAAAATAAATATAGGGAGGACTTTGTGAAAAGTCAACTGCCGGATAATCGCCCTTTTTTGATCGGGCTTATTGCGCTCCGTGTCGGCACATTCTGGGCATTGGTACTTCTGCTGCCAGATATCAGAGAGTCGGAAAATGCCAATTCGATTCTAGACCTTAGGGCTGGTCGCGGTCAGCGACCCTCCAAACGAGAAGGGCTTTCGTGAAAGAATCCTGAGACGGTCACTGGCCTAATAGCTACTTTTACATTTATGTTGGGAGCAGCTACGGGCTTTGTAGTTTTATTAATCGTAGTGGTGCCAGGTTGATGACTAAATTCCTGCTTGTAAAGAGGTTCGGAGGAGCTATGAAACCTCGCTACCTTTTATGGCCGGTAGTGTGCTTTTTTCTGTGCGGTTGCGGTCACACTGTATTTCTGACCGGTGAGGCCACGGGTCTTACGGCGCAAAACAAGTTCCGTATTGTCCATGCGCACGACGATATTACCTTTGCTCTTGGAAGTGAAACATACACTGGTCGGTGGATTTACATGGAACAGGGCGGTTCAGTCGGATTTGGGACCGCAACAGCATATTCGGGTGGGCAGACTGCGACTGCCAACGGGATGTTCGTCGGATTACCGACCGGAGGCGGAGGGACCTACATAGGCTCCGCACCCGATGGCTCGACGTTACGTTGCACTTTCGCATTTAGCGAATGGAATTTGAAGGGGTTGGGGTCTTGCCACGACAGCAAGGGCGAAATCTATGATCTGCAAATTTCCTAGGGCGCCCGCACCGACTGTCCTTGCAAACGTCGTGGCCATAGCAACGCTCTTGTCCGGATGCACGCAACAGTCGGTCGCACAATCTGCAGACACATTTAAGGCGCGTATTCTGGAGTCCGCGTGTAGCGGTTCAGCGAATACAGATCAGGCGACTCGGGATTTCGCGCAACAAACATGCAGCGCATATTTGCGCGGCTTAACAGACGGGCTGTTCGCACATAAGCAATTTGCCGGTTCTGACTGTCTTCCAACGGATCAACCGGTTTCTATCGCAGAGGCCACGAGCGAGCTTCACATCTTCCTCCAAGAACATCCAGAACTAGCGGACAACTCGGCAGGGCTGGTGGCAACGGCCGCAATCATGGGCGCTCACCCTTGCTCTGTCAGACAATAGGCGGAGATACGCCCGGGGCTGGCGGTGATCTTGAACGGCTGGGGGCTTATCGCCCAAGGAACGTTCTGCGAACGGATATTAAGATCCAGTTCGCATTTTCATCCTGTCCGGTGCGCCACTCATTCCCGCTCGAAATCCCTGATACAGGGCAACGGCGCAAAACCTGCCGTCTTGCGGGACATTTGCGCCGATGCTGGATGACGAAGCGGGCGTTGAGACCGGAACAACAGGCGATTTTCCGCCGTCGCTCGCCGCCAGTCTCCATTTTCCGATAGGCCGCCCCCACTATGGCCCAAACTGGGGGTGGCGCGCGTTCGTGAACAAGGGATTTTTGTATTCGAATTCTGCTCCCCGCGCGCAAAGATAACAGGCCAAATAACAGGTGATTCCAACCAGGTGAAGCGGGACGCGAAATGGATGACGACCGAGACGCTATGAACTTCAATGATTTACGGGCGCTGTGGTGTGTCGAGTGGCTGAAATTATCAGGCGCTTGTGTAGCCCGTAACAGGTGGCCATTGTCGCAATAACAGGCGGGAACAGGAACGATTCATCTGCATTTTTGCGCGTGGGAAAGCCTCATTTTTTGTGCAGCGAGGGGCTCCAAAATCAGTGGTACGAGCTGCTGGTCCGCCGAGCCGGCAACAACAGCCGCGCAAACATCGGTTTAGGGTCCAGACCCATTAACGAGCGGATGGGGATTCCCAAGAAGCGGCGAGTCAGATTCCGTTCTGTCATGGAGGACGGCCATGGCAGATTACTTCTGGTTTTCGGATGTACAATGGGCGCGGATCGAGCCGCTTTTGCCGAAGGGTGTGCGCGGCAAGAAGCGTGTGGATGACCGGCGGGTTCTGAGCGGGATCGTGCACGCGCTCAAATGCGGTGGGAGCTGGAGCGACTGCGCTGCAATCTACGGGCCGAAAATGACGCTCTACAATCGCTTCGTACGCTGGTCGGAGCGCGGCATATGGGAGAGCATCTTCAGCGCGCTGGCAGGTGCCGAGGACGCGCCCGAACGGCTGTTCATCGACAGTTCCTGCATCAAAGCCCATCGCTGCGCGGGCGGCGGAAAAGGGGGGGCCTGGCTCATGGTATCGGCCGCACGAAAGGCGGACGCGACACCAAGCTCCACGCGGTCTGCGACGAGAAAGGCCGGCCCTGCGTCCTGCTCCTGACGCCGGGAAACCTGCACGATTGCCAGGTTGCCCAACGCTGCATCGAGGCCATGCCGCCCAGCGCCGAGCTGGTTGCCGACAAGGGCTACGATAGCAAGGCATTGCGAGAATGGTTCGAAGCGCGCGGCACGCACCCGTCATCCCGCCGCGCAAAAACCGGAAAGTCCAATACGGCTACGACAGAGCCATCTACAAACTGCGCAACATCATCGAGCGCATGTTCTGTCGCCTCAAGGACTGGCGACGCATCGCTACCCGCTTCCATCGCAATATCAAAAACTTCATGGGCGCAATCGCACTCGCCGCCGCCGTCATCCGGTGGCTATAATGAGTCCGGACCCTAGGCATTGTCCACCAGCTGTTTGATCCACTCGCGCTGGAGCCGCCATGAGAGCGGGATGTCAGCATCGAGCAAATGGGCGAGTCGCGATCCTGCGGGTTGTCCACCCGCGAGAATGGTTCTGCAAATGTCGGGGCTGAGGAACGCGAGATTGAGCGTACGGCGGACGTGCCGACGCTCCTGCCCGACTTTCGCCGCGAGCGCGTCCACCGAGTCGACATCGCCGGCAAGCAGCAGCTGATTCCAGATATGCGCGCGCGCCAGTGCCTTTGTCAGAGGCAAATCGGGCCTGGCGGAAGCGATGCCGGTCGTGGACGTTGCCGAGGCGCGTCCACCGCGAAAGCGTGCCCGTACCGGCAGCGTGAGACGCAGACGGTCAGCGAGGTCGTTAAGGGTTTCGCCGCTCGTGAGCAACGTACGGCATTGGTCGATGAGTGCCCGATCATCCAGAGAAGTCGTGGCGGGTGATGCAATCGCCCACGCGCTGAAGGCGGCTACCCGGTCGAGATCGATCTGAAGCGAGGCCGATTGTACGACGATGCGATGCAACAAGGATCGAGTGGCGGCGCTGTCCGCGGTGGCTTCGTTGGCGGGTACCAGCGCCAGCCGCCGCAAGGCGCGTACGATGACGTCTTCGAGAGCGGGTGCTGGAATACGCGATATGGCGGCCTTCGACCGCTCGCCCAGCAGTGTCGCCTTGCTCGCATAGTAGCGGTACCGCCCGCCGCCTGGCTTGACGCTGTAGGTGGGCGTCATTGGCTGCCCGGTATCGTCAAACAGCAGCCCCGCGAGTAGGGTGTCCTGTTGCACGCTCACCTTGCCTAGCTGTCGGCGGCGTGAGGCCGCGAGGCGCTGCTGAACCGCATCGAAAAGCTCGTGTCCGACGATTGCCTTGTGCTCGCCCTGCCAGGCTTTGCCCTTGTGCAGCGTTTCGCCGACGTACAGCCGGTTCCGGAGCAGACAATAAAGAGCACCCCGATCAAATGGCTTGCCGCCGTGCGTCTTGCCAGTGGTGGAGGTCCACAGTTTGGAAACGATACCTCGATCGATCAGGTCGTCGCGCAAGCGGCGGACACAGCCAAGATCGAGATAGCGTTCGAAGATGAGTCTGACGGTCTCGGCCTCGTTTTCGTTCACGAGGAGCTTGCGGCTCACAATATCGTAGCCGATCGGCGGCGTACCGCCCATCCACATGCCTTTCTTTTTCGATGCCGCGAACTTGTCGCGGATGCGTTCGCCCGTGACCTCCCGCTCGAACTGGGCGAAGGAAAGCAGGACGTTGAGCGTCAGCCGTCCCATGGATGTGGTGGTGTTGAACGACTGGGTGACGGACACGAAGGTAACGCTCTTCCGGTCGAACACCTCGACCAGCCTGGCGAAGTCCATCAACGACCGGCTGAGTCGATCGATCTTGTAGACTACGATGACGTCGATCCTGCCCGCCTCGATATCCGCCATGAGCCTCTGCAGCGCGGGGCGCTCCAGCGTGCCGCCGGAGAATCCTCCGTCGTCATAGCGATCAGCCAGCGCCATCCAGCCTTCGGGTCTCTGGCTCGCAATATAGGCGTGGCAGGACTCACGCTGGGCGTCGAGACTGTTGAAGTCCTGCTCAAGTCCCTCCTCGGTCGATTTGCGGGTATAGATCGCGCAGCGAACCTGTTTTTTCGTGCTCATGGCATACCCTCTGCCTGGCGAGTCCGTGCGCGGGGCGTACGAGGCGGTCCGGTGCCCGGTCGAGCCACCTGCTCCAGCCCGAAGAATCGTGGTCCCGACCATCGCGTGCCGGTGATCGTGCGGGCGATGTCCGAAAGGCTTCGGTAGCGCTTGCCCAGATGTTGGAAGCCATCCGGCGTAACGGTCACCTTGTGGATGGTACCTTTCCACTCGCGGGTGAGTTCGACGCCCGGCGACAAATCGCGTCGAATCTTGGGTTTGTACGTTCCATCCCGATCGAGCGCCGCCGCAACGTCCCGCAGCGTCCGTACCGTCTTGGCATCCAGGTCTCCGGAGACCTGACTTTGAATTCGCCATGCCATCAGACGAAGCAGGACGTCACGCGAGCGGATCGGTGGCGGAGCGGCGCGGAACCGATCCATCCACGTCGCACGCAGTTCGCCAAGCGCGAGTGACGACAGTCGCACGAGGTCCGCCTCGATATCGCCGGCGGCGGGGCGGCCGGCAGCGTGCTGCTGCCGGCCCTTCTGCTTGCGCTGCATCGAACCGCCTCAATCGCCGATGCGGTAGGTGCGAACTTCTCCGGACTTCTCCGATACGACCGCGAGACCGAGTTTCTTCTTCAATGCGCCAGCGAGCGCGCCGCGCACCGAGTGAGGCTGCCATCCCGTAGCCTCCGAGAGTGCCGCAACAGTCGTGCCGCCGCGCTGTTGCAACATGGCAATGACGGTCGCCAGTTTCGATGATGGCCGGACGCCGTACGGTTTGGCGGGTCCAACGCTAACGTGCTGCCGCTTCCTTTCTTCCTGGCGTTCGTTCTTGGGAACAATTTTCGTTCGCGGTTTCTTTACGGTCGCCGTCTTGGGAGTTTTTCGAGCCTTGGCCGAACCGGACTTCGAAGCAGTTGCAGCGCCGGATTTGCGGTTATTCTTGCGAGCGGACATTCGCGTCTCCTGTGGTTCAGGCGGCATGGGCGCCGCCACGACCGCAAGCCCCGAATGCTCGCGCTTGGGGGGACACAAACATTGACTGTCCCGGACGTTCCCGGGCGATGTTTTGCGACAGGATCAAACCCTGCGTTTCAATCCGCTCGCCATGAATGCCTCATCGGCGCCCCAAGTCGAGCGCAATCACAGCAATCTTATGGCAAAGATGCGTGGGACCTTGTCATGACGTGGCACAAATTGTCGGATCCAGGCCCGGCTCGGGAAACACAAAGCGGGCGTCGGCTGTCGATCGTGAGAGCACTCCCTTCACACGGGAGGGGTCACAGGTTCAATCCCTGTCGCGCCCACCATTTAACCAAATAAATACAGCGGTTTACGTAATACGGTGTAAGGATACCACATCGCAAAAACCGCTGGGGTTGCAGCCGGGGTTGCGAAAAACAGACCCCATTTTGGCCCTGCCAGCGGCCCGCTGGGCGGCGTTTCTGACGGCATAAGGCAGCCCAGTCCGGCCGCGCGGCACCGCCTGTGCGACTCGCATATACAGTGGCCGCAGTGCTGATGTTTTTCTATTGTGCTGATGGGTGAGCCGGTCGAGCATGGCGGTGGTCATCTTGGCGTCGCCGAACACCTGCGGCCAATCGGCGAAGGCGAGGTTCGTGGTGATGAGCAGAGACGTGTTCTCGTAGAGCTTGCTGATCAGGTGGAACAGCAACTGACCGCCCGACTGGCTGAACGGCAAATAGCCCAGCTCGTCGATGACGATGATGTCGTAGCGCAGCAGCTTCTCCGACAGTCGCCCGGTGCGGCCGGCGGCTTTTTCCTGTTCCAGTTGATTGACCAGATCGACCAGGTTGAAGAAGCGGCCTCTGGCGCGCTCGCGGATGACCGCTGACGCGACGGCGATGCACAGATGGGTTTTGCCTGTGCCGGTGCCGCCGATGAAGATCGCATTGCGCTTGGCGTCCAGGAAGGAGCCGGTGGCGAGTTCGCGCACCAATCCCTCATCGACCGCCGTGTCGGCGAAGACGAACTTGTCCAAATCCTTGAGTACCGGGAACTTGGCGCCGCCGATGCGATAGCTGATTGAGCGCGCCTGTCGGTGGGTGCGTTCGGCCCGGATCAGGCTGGCGATGAGCGGATAAATCTCGTCGCGTCGCGCAAGGCCCTTGCCGGCGATCTCGTCGAAGTTGGCGCGCATGCCGTAAAGCTTCAGTTCGCTCATGGCTTCCAGAATCTCGTGGCGTTCCATCAGGCAATCTTCCTTATGCTGTCGTAGCGGCCACAATCGGCCATGGGTTCGATCTTCAGGCGCAGTGCATCGGGTGTGGTGATGCTGGGCGGCATGACGGGCTGACGCCGGCGCGCCAGCACGGCCAGAATCACATCGCCGCTGGCGAGCCCCGCCTCCAGCGCTTCGCTACAGGCGGCGTCGACCGCAGAGAGTCCATGATCGAGCACCGCGCCCAACACCTTGACGAACTGACGGTCTCCGTCGGCGTGGCTCTTCAGCTTCGCGCGAACCTGGCTCAGCGCGGACGGGAGCGCCCAATCCTTGAACGGCGCGCCGTTGCGCAGGGCGCCGGGCTTCTTCACCAGGACCGGCAGATAATGCCAGGGATCGTAGATAATCTGATCGTGACGGAATTGGCGCGGATGATTGGCGACCATCTCATCGCCCAGCAGCACGACAATGCGTTCGGCATGCGAGCGCACCAGCACCATGCGTCCGGCAGCGCGTGCATCGACGCTGTAACGATTGCGATCGGCCGATATCAGACACGTCGTGCTGGCCCTAACAGCCTTCTCGACGAAGCCGTCGAAGGGACCGCGCAACTCCATCAGGCTGGCGCGTTCGTCCTGGAACACGTCCCAGATCGTGCGCTCCCTGAACTCGGGATGCTTGGTGCGCTGGGCGTAGGCGATGCACTGATCTTCCAGCCACCCATTCAGTTCAGCCAGGCTCTTCACGCGCGGCTTGGGCCGGAACAACTGATCGCGCAGATTGCCGACCTGGTTCTCGACCTGGCCCTTCTCCCAACCCGAGGCGGGCGTGCAGGCCACCGGCTCGACCAGATGGTGCGAGCACATTTGCAGGAAGCGGCGATTGTACCGGCGGGCCTTGCCGACGAAGATCGCTTCGACCGCCGTCTTCATGTTGTCGTAGATGCCGCGCCGACAAACGCCGCCGTAGAATCGGAACGCCTTGTCGTGAGCGTCGAACACCAACTCCTGGGTCTCGCGGAAGTAGACGCGCACGAACGGCATGCGGCTGTGCGACAGCTTCATGTGCGCCGCCTTGACCGTCAGCGGCAGCCCATGGAGCGTGATTTCTTCGTGGCTCCAGTCGAACTGATAAGCTTCCCCTGGCGCAAAGCTCATCGGCACAAAAGCTCGCACCGGAACCCGCGTGTGTTCAGTACGCCAGGCCTTCACAAACCGGTGCACGCTGTCGTGGGCGCCGTCATAGCCGC
>DASXEA010000048.1:0-11240 GCA_036490345.1 Rhizomicrobium sp.
GCGAAAATAGCTCCTTTCTTATCTCGGAAAGGGTATCAAACTCTGGCCGGCTCAAAACATCTGGGTCTGGCGTCATGGTGGCATAATAGGCCCGGCGTCTGGGCACCGCAAAGGCGGAGATTTTCAAACTGTACCACTACCGATTTAGTTCTTGCTTTGTTCTCGTCGCTCGCTATGATGGCGAATGGCACTTGGCCCCCAAATCACTGTCGATTCCCGCAGCTTGCGTGGTCGCGGCGCAGTGTCCAATCTTTCGGGACGTTACGAGCGCGAAACGCGAACCCTCGTCGACGATGGATGGACGCGCGACGACGAAGCTCCTCCCCCTCTGAAGACGCAGGTGTTGCGCGACTCCTCGCGTACGATCATCACCCGTAACAATTCGCCCGACATTTCCTTTGACCGCTCGATCAATCCCTACAAGGGCTGCGAGCACGGCTGCATCTATTGTTTCGCACGTCCAACGCACGCCTATTTGGGCCTTTCGCCAGGTGCGGATTTCGAGTCGCGCCTGTTCGCCAAACCCAACGCGGCGGAATTGCTTCGCGCCGAATTGTCGGCGCCCGGTTACATACCCAAGGTCATTGCGATGGGGACCAATACCGACCCCTATCAACCGATCGAACGCGAGATGGGGATCACGCGCTCGATCCTCGAGGTGCTGCGCGAATTCAATCATCCCGTCGGCATCGTCACCAAATCGCCGCTCATTTTGCGCGACGTGGATATACTCGGCCCGATGGCGGAGAAAGGCCTCGCGAAAGCTGCTCTTTCCATCACGACGCTCGATCGCAAGCTCGCCCGGACCATGGAGCCGCGCGCGGCCACGCCGCAGCGACGGCTTGACGCGATTCGCGGCTTGAGCGCGGCAGGCATTCCCGCGAGCGTCATGTGCGCACCGATGATCCCCGCGCTCAATGACGATGAAATGGAGAACATCCTCGCCGCAGCCGCAAAGGCGGGCGCGTCGAGCGCCGGTTACGTGCTTTTGCGGCTGCCACTCGAGATCAAGGATCTGTTCCGCGAATGGCTGGAGACAAATGTGCCCGGTCGGGCCAAGCATGTCATGACTCTCGTGCGTCAGATGCGTGGCGGCCGGGACTATGACAGCCAGTGGCACACGCGCATGAAAGGAACGGGCCCCTACGCCGAGATGATGGCACAGCGATTTCAGCTTGCGATCCGTCGGCTCGGTCTCAACCGCACCCGGGTGCCGCTAAATGTTTCCGAATTCAAAAAACCGCCCGCAGCGGGAGATCAGCTTTCCCTGCTGTGAGGTGAGGCGTTCGTGAACGGCGCAGACCTTTGAGCGTAGCAGCGAAGAGTTGTGCATAGGTGGCGGGTGAACCTGCCGGTACCTTCTTGCGAGGGTGTCGATCGCCTACCATCGCGGGATGCCGCACTTCATTTTCGAATCGCGGGTGCTCAAATCGGGGCCGGGTCCGGTCGCCGGTGTTGACGAAGCTGGCCGCGGACCATTGGCCGGGCCGGTCGTCGCGGCCGCGGTGATCCTCGACCGCAAGCGTGTGCCCAAGGGGATCGATGATTCGAAGCGGATGCCCGCCTCGGCCCGCGAGGAAGCCTATATACGCATCCTCGAAATGGCGGTCGCGGTCGGGATCGGCGAAGCCAGTGTCGATGAGATCGACCTCGTGAACATCCGTCAGGCCACACACCTGGCCATGGCGCGGGCGATCCGCGCGATGGCGACAACGCCCGCATTTGCGCTTGTCGACGGCAACGACGCGCCTGCCCTCCCCTGTCCCTGCGACACGATCGTGGAAGGCGACGGGCGCTCGCTGTCGATCGCCGCCGCTTCGGTCGTAGCCAAGGTAACGCGCGACCGGATCATGGCCGCTCTCCACGAGGAATTTCCTGGTTACGGCTGGCGGACCAACAAGGGCTACGGCACGGAAGAGCATGTTGCGGCGCTCGGTCGGCTCGGGCCTTGCCGCCATCACAGGCGAAGTTTCGCTCCTGTGCACAACATCTTGTATGGTGCACGACTCGAAGACTCAAACTTAACTTCTTGATTCCAAAGACTCTTGACCTGTGGATTCACTTGAATCACCTTGCCCGCGAACGAGAAGCGGGGAACGGGGATGTCCAGCCAGATCAACTTGCAGGACGCGCTGGATCGGGTGCTCGAAGGCGACTGCATTGAACGCATGCGGTCCCTGCCCGATGGTTGCGCCGATCTCATTTTTGCCGATCCGCCCTACAATCTTCAGCTGGAAGGCGAGTTGCGCCGGCCGGACAATTCCCGGGTGGATGCAGTGGACGACCACTGGGATCAATTCGCGAGCTTCGCCGACTACGACCGCTTCACCCGCGAATGGCTGACCGAGGCGCGCCGATTGCTCAAGGACACCGGCGCCCTCTGGGTGATCGGCTCCTATCACAACATCTTTCGCGTGGGTGTCGCCTTGCAGGATCTGGGATTCTGGATTCTCAACGACGTCATATGGCGCAAGAGCAATCCCATGCCGAATTTCCGCGGCCGCCGCTACACGAACGCTCACGAAACGCTGATCTGGGCCTCGAAGGAACGCAAGCAGAAGACCTACACCTTCAATTACGAGGCGATGAAATCGCTCAATGACGATTTGCAGATGCGCTCGGACTGGACACTGCCAATATGTTCGGGGGGCGAGCGCATCAAGGATGAATCGGGCGCCAAAGCGCATTCGACGCAAAAACCGGAAGCACTTCTGCATCGCGTCATCGTCGGCTCGACGAAGCCCGGCGAGACGGTGCTGGATCCGTTTTTCGGCTCGGGTACGACGGGCGCCGTCGCCCGCAGGCTCGGTCGCCGGTTCATCGGCATCGAACGGGATGCCCACTATGCCCGGATCGCGCGCGAGCGGCTGGCTGGCGTCGAGCCGATTTCCGACGATGCAATCGCCGTTACGCGGTCCAAGCGTGCGGAAGCCCGGATTCCCTTCGGATGGGTTGTCGAACGTGGTCTGCTGCCCCCCGGCACGGTGCTGCGCGGACCCGCGCGTCGTCACCACGCCAAGGTCCGGGCCGATGGCTCACTCGTTTGTGCCAATGCCACAGGCTCGATCCATCAGATCGCGGCGCATGTGCAGGGGCTGGATGCCTGCAACGGCTGGACGTTCTGGCACTACGACGCCAATGGCACCCAAATCCCCATCGACATGCTGCGCCAGCGCCTTCGGGCTGAGCTTTCCTAAGGAACCTTTCGCGCAAAGAGCGGCCCGGGCTCGTCAAAGGCGTAGGCCACGATTTTGCGCATGACGGTAGGCAGCGCGCTGTGGCCGAGGTCCTCGGCTGCGACCCAGCGGCCATCCACGCGCGGATGTTGCTCCACCGTGGTGGCATAAACCTCGACCTCGAGCATGAAATGCGTGAAACCGTGGCGCACCGATCCGGTCCGCTTTTTCCAGGCCGCGCGAAACGGTGCCTGTGCGCGTGCCAGCGCAATGGCCGGAAACGCCTCCGCCCATGGCCCCAGTGGTGGCTGCAACATCCCGCCAAGCAGACCTTTTTCCGGACGCTTCACAAGAAGGACGGCCCCCTCGCGATCGCGCGCCACGAACGCCGCGCCCCGCTTTAGGGGCCTTTCGCGGTCGGCGCCTTTGCGCGGCAGCGACTCGGCGATACCGCTCAAATGCCCCTGGCATGCGCTGTTCAAAGGGCAGCGCGCGCAATCGGGCCGTTTCGCAGTGCAGATGGAGGCGCCGAGATCCATGAGCGCCTGCGCGAAATCTCCAGGCCTGGACGACGGAATAAGCGATTGCGCGAGCTCGTGCAGACGCTTCTTTATTGTCGCCAGTGGCACGGTCAGGGCGAAAAAGCGCGAAAGAACCCGCTCCGCGTTGGCATCAATGGCTGCCTCGCAGGCATTGAAGGCGATGGCTGCAATGGCACCGGCGGTATAGGAGCCTATGCCGGGAAGCTCGCGCAATTGTCGAGCATCGCACGGAAATTGGCCGCCCCGCTCATGCACCAGGATCTGCGCTGTTCGGTGCAGATTGCGCGCCCTGGAATAGTAGCCGAGCCCCGCCCAGGCCGCGCGTATCTCGTCGAGGGACGCCGCCGCGAGCGAGGGCAGATCAGGCCAGCGACCGAGAAATTCGCGGTAGCGCGCCGTTACGGCTGCGACCGTTGTCTGCTGAAGCATGATCTCGCTCAACCAGACCCGGTAGGGGTCCGGCACCTCTCCCGGCAATGTGCGCCAGGGCAGGGATCGGCGATGGGTGTCGTACCAGGCCATGAGGCGCGCGACCGCACGATGGGGACTTTGCCTGGCTGGCTGCATATTGGCATATTCGGCGGGCAACCCGCGATCATCAGCATGGCGCATCGCGCGAAACAACTGCCACCCGAGCCTGGTGTCCGCCGCAACCGCATCGCCCCGGTGGGTCCCGATGCCGGTCAAATCGGTCGCGTGGCGTTCGATCGCGCCGGCTTTCAGGACCACACCCTCGTGCTCCGCTGGGAGGAAATTGTCGGGCAGGATGTGGCGCGTCTGGCGCAGCCGCTGAAGCTGTCCGAGGGGCCCGCCGGCGGCGTGCTCACCCTCCTCGCCGATCCGGGAGCCGCGGTATTTCTCCAGCATGAAAGCCGGGTGCTTTGCGGGCGTATCAATGCCTATCTCGGCCGCCCGGCCGTGGCCCGGCTCCGATTCGTCCCGGCGCCGCTCTCGCCCCGGCTGCCGGCCCGGCCGCCGTCACGGCTCACGCCCGAGATCGCCCCGGGAGATCCCGCCCTTACCTTCGCCGGACCGGACAATCTTCGCGATGCCCTGATCCGCCTGGCGCGGTTTCGGCGAAACGTTGCCGAAGCACGCGATTGAACAGGGCGCCGGGCTCTGCCACAAGCACAGCCGAATGGACCGGGAGACGTGTCGTGGGCCGCAAGCAAATTCTGTTCGGATTGGTTGTCGTCGCCATCATCGCCGTGGGCGCGGCCGCCTGGTATGTTTTCTTCGACAGCACTTCGCAAAGCGCCGTGCCGACGGCGGATGCGCAATCGAACGTCAAGATCACCGCGCGGGATCGCACGCTCGGTTCGCCCAAAGCGCCGATCCTCATGGTTGAATATGCGGCGCCCACCTGCCCGCATTGCGCGCATTTCGACATGGAAGTCTTTCCGCTTCTGAAGAAAACCTACATCGATACGGGCAAGGTGCATTACGTGCTGCGCGTCTTTCCCCTCGGGCCAGCGGATGTCGCTGCCGAAGCGATGGCCCGCTGTCTGCCTGAGGATAACTACTTTCAGTTCCTTGATCTTCTTTGGAGGAATCAGGTCAAGTGGGATCCGGAATATCGTGTTCCGGACGTTCATGCTGGTCTCGTGCAATTGGGCCGCATCGCCGGCCTGAGCGCGGAGAAGGTGGATAGCTGCATCGGAAATCAGGCGGAATCGGCAAAGATCTCGCAGGTCGGCACGGATGCTTCGAACAAATATGGCATAAACAGTGTGCCGACATTTGTGGTGAATGGTGAAGTTCGCCAGTTCGTGGGTGGCTGGGACGACGTGCAGACCTATCTCAATGGCCTTTTGAAGAAGTAGCGGCGTAGCGGATTCAGACAGGCGACAGGACGGCGCACACCTTTTGAAATTCACCCGGCTCAGACTTTCCGGTTTCAAGTCGTTCGTCGAACCGACCGAGTTCCTGATCGAGCCGGGACTTACGGCCATTGTCGGGCCCAATGGTTGCGGAAAGTCCAACTTGCTCGATGCGTTGCGCTGGGTGATGGGCGAAACGCGGCCGACGTCGGTGCGCGGCACCGAAATGGACGATGTGATCTTCGCCGGCTCGGCCGCACGGCCTGCGCGCAATGTGGCGGAAGTCATTCTGCACATCGACAATGCCGACCGTTCGGCATCGGGCGCCTATAACGAATATGATGCGATCGAGGTCGCACGACGGATCGAGCGGGAGGCCGGTTCGGTGTATCGCATCAACGGGCGCGACCTTCGCCAGCGCGACGTTCAGCTTTTCTTTGCGGATGCCGCTTCCGGCTCCGCCTCCACAGCCTTTGTGCGCCAGGGTCAGATCGGGCAATTGATCAGCCAGAAGCCGCTGGCCCGTCGCGCCATTCTGGAAGAGGCGGCCGGCGTTGCCGGATTGCATCAGCGCCGGCACGAGGCAGAACTGCGATTGCGCGCCGCCGAAACCAACATGGCGCGGCTGGACGATATTCTCCGCGAACTCGAGACGCAGCTCCAGAATCTGAAGCGTCAGGCGCGCCAGGCGGCGCGGTATCGCAATCTCTCGGGCCTCATACGCCGCGCCGAGGCGCTCGCGCACCATTTGCGCTGGACGAGCGGCGAATCGCAGCAGCGCATCGCGCTGGCCGAACTCGAAAGCGCGGCCTCAAAGGTCGCCGATTGCACCGCCGCGGCGGCCGAGGCTGCCACCATTCGCGCCACCGCGACGAGCGACCTGGAACCGCTCCGGCTGCAGGAAGCCGAACGTGGCGCAGCGCTTCACCGACTGACAGTCGAACGCGACGCGCTCGATCAGGAAGAGGCACGTGCGCGAGACGCGGCGCAGCGTCAACGCCAGCGCATCGCCCAGGCCGACAACGATCTGGAGCGCGAACAATCGCTGACGGCGGACGCCGAGACATCCATTGCGCGGCTTGCGCAGGAAGCGGACGAACTTGAAGCGGCTTCGGCCAGCGCGCGTGACGCGATGGCTACAAGCGAGACGCAGGCCAGCGAACGCGAGCAGGCGCTTCAAGAGGCAGAACGCGCTCTGGAACGCCTGACGGCGGAACAGGCCGAATGGAATGCAAAACGGCATAGCCACACCCGGGCCCGCGAAGTGGCCTCCGCGCTGGCGGAGACCAGCAGCCGCCAACTCGCCCAGGCCGATCGCAGGCGTGACGAAGCCATGGCCGGCGCGGCCCAGCTGCCCGATGTGCAGGTTTCGACCGCAGAGGCCGAAGCCGCAAGAGCCCACGCGGCTGAGACGCGTGCCGCACGCGAAAGTGCCCGGTTGCTGCTCGGCGACGCGGAATCGTCGGAGGCTGCGGCGCGCGTCCCTCTGGAAGCTGCCGAACGCGAGTCGCAAAGACTGGGAGCCGAGGCAAAGGCGCTGGCCGACCTGCTTCGGCCGCAAGGCGCCGATCTCTGGCCGCCGCTGATCGATGCGGTGACCGTGCAGTCGGGCTACGAGGCGGCGTTCGCGGCTGCGTTGGGAGACGATCTCGAATCGCCGCTCGATGAAGCGGCCCCGAGCCATTGGCGCGATCTCGGCACGGCGCGCAGTTTCGTGTCTCTTCCGGGTGAAGCCCGGGCGCTCAGGGAATTCGTCAAGGCGCCCGCCGCCCTTGCGCGCCGGCTCGCGATGACGGGTGTCGTTGCGCCGGAACGCGGGCAGGCTTTGCAGCCATTGCTGCAACCGGGACAGCGGCTGGTCAGCCCTCGCGGTGACCTTTGGCGATGGGACGGTTACGCCATGTCGGCCGACGTTCCATCCGCAGGCGCGCTGCGGCTCGCGCAGCGCAACCGGCTGTCGGCCCTCGAAGACGAGATTACGCGCGCGCGGGAACACCGCGCCGAACGGTTTGCGCACTATTCCGCCACGCGCGGCCACGCCGAAGAGGCACGCAATGCGGTGCGGCTCGCCGAGCAATCCGAACAGCGGGCGCAGCAGGCTTTCAATGCCGCACAGGATGCGGCCGCTCGCGCTGCTCGTCTGGCCGCCGAACGCAGTGCGCAGCTTGCCTCTTTCGAAGCGGAAATTCGCCGCCTGAGCGCTGCACGCGATGCCGCGGCCGAAGCCGCGCGTCAGGCGGAAGAAGCGCTCACCGAACTGGGTGACGGCGCGACGCTATCCGAAAGCGTGACGACCGCGAAGGGCACCGCGGCAGACGCGCGCTCAGCTCATATCGAAGCAAGGACGACACTCGAAAGCTTGCGTCGCGAAGGCGCAGCACGTGCCGAGCGCCTCGGTGGGCTGGCCAATGAACGAGCCCGCTGGCAGAGCCGCAAGGACGCGGCGCTTCAGAAAATGGCCGAACTCGGCAGCAGGCTGGAAGAGCTGCGCGGCGAACTTGCCGTGCTCGAGGCAGCACCGGAAGCGCTGGCGGAAAAGCGCATCGCCCTGCTCGACCAGATCGCCGGCGCCGAACAGGCGCGAGCGCACGCCGCGGATGCGCGCGCTACTGCCGAATCGCGCCTGATGGCCGCCGACCGGGCTGCGAAAATAGCCGATGCCGCCCTTGGCACGGCGCGCGAAGAGCGCGCGCGCGCCGAAGCCATGGCGCAGTCGGCCGAAGGCCGTCTCGTTGAGCTGCGTCAGCGCATTCGCGACGAACTCGACATCGATCCGTCCGAACTTCCGGCGCGCGCCGAGATCGCTGAACGCGATGAACTGCCGCCGCTCGATCACGCCGAAAAGCGTGTCGAAAAACTGAAGCAGGAGCGCGAGCAGCTTGGCGGCGTCAATCTGCGCGCCGAAGAAGAAGCGGCCGAACATGCCCAGCGCCTGGAAACGATGCAGACCGATCGCGCCGATCTCGACGGCGCCATCCAGCGGCTGCGCCGCGGCATCCAGAGCCTCAATCGCGAAGGCCGTGAACGGCTGCTGGAATCGTTCGAGAAGGTGAACACCAATTTCCAGCTGCTTTTTACCAAGCTGTTCGAAGGTGGAGAGGCAAGGCTGACCTTCACTGAATCGGAAGATCCGCTGGAAGCCGGCCTGGAAATTTTCGCCCGCCCGCCCGGCAAGCGCCTGCAGTCGCTGTCGCTGCTGTCGGGCGGCGAACAGGCGTTGACCGCGCTTGCGCTCATCTTCGCAGTGTTTCTCGTCAATCCGGCACCTGTGTGCGTGCTCGACGAAGTGGACGCGCCGCTCGACGACGCCAATGTCGAGCGCTTCTGCAATCTCCTCGACGAGATGACTCGTCTCACCGAAACGCGCTTCCTGGTCATCACCCATCACGCGCTGACGATGTCGCGCATGCACAGGCTCTTCGGGGTGACGATGGCCGAACGCGGCGTGAGCCAGCTGGTTTCGGTCACGCTCACCGAGGCCGAACAGGTCATCGCCGCAGAGTAGCAAACGACACAACCGCCGGAAGAATTATTCATGGCCATACCGGTGCCGGCCGAAAGCATTCCTCATGAAGCTTTGTCGCGCCTGACCGTGACGCATCGGTATGATGCGCCTTGCGAACGCGTGTTCGACGCGTTTCTCGATGTCGCGGTCGCGCAGCGTTTTCTTTTCGCCACGGCGAAGGGCGAAATGATCACTGCCGAGATCGATCCCCGTGTCGGCGGACAATTCACCTTTACGGAACGGCGCCCCGACATGGGCGATGTGCGCCATGTCGGCGAATACCGTGAAATCGCGCGGCCACACCGGCTGGCGTTCACGTTCGGAGTGCCGCAATTCGATCCGCGCCAGACCGATGTGACCATCGGGATCGACGCCGATGGAACGGGTTGTCGCCTCACACTCATCCAGGACGGTGTGGCGCCCGCCTATGCCGAGCAGAGCCGGGAGGGTTGGAGCCGAATCCTGGCCGGTGTGCTCCCCGCCTGGCATGGCGTCCAGGCGGCCGGATGGCTGTGATTCCTGCATTTGCGGCCGCACAAAACGCCGTGCAGAATTTTTCTCCACAATTTCAAGGCTTTATCTGACGTTTCGCGTTCTTGACAGATTCGTGCGTGCGCCACTATGGTCCCGCCGCCTTCGAAGAGCCTGAGGGCCCGTATTCGCGCGAGCTTGGCACGGCCAGATCGGGGAGCGCCTGCCCTATGCCTGCCCCGGAACCTGACGATTTGCGTGCGCTGGGTGAAAGGCTCGACAAGGCCCGAAACGCCGGCAAACCGCGCAACGACGGGCCGCCGGTGGGCGCCATGGGCGTGGCCTTCCGGTTTGCGACGGAACTGGCGGTGGCGTTGTTTGTGGGCGCCGGGTTGGGGTGGCTGGCCGATCACTGGCTGCATACCGCTCCGATCTTCATCGTGATTGGATTTTGCCTGGGTGCCGCCGCCGGCATTCGCAACGTGATGCAGGCGGCAAAGGAATTGAACGCGGATGCGGCGGCGTCGAAGGCCGCACCCGCCGTGAACGACGACGACAAGGAGACGTGACGCCGTGGCGATGAATCCGATGGCGCAATTCGAGGTGAAGCCGTGGATTCCGCTCCACCTCGGCCGCTACGACATCTCGTTCACCAACCAGGCGCTGTGGATGTTCGTCGTCGTGGGCGCGGCGTCCCTCCTTCTCTCCTATGCCGCAATGAGCCGCAGGCTCGTACCGTCGCGCATGCAATCGATGGCCGAACTTTCCTATGAATTTGTCGGCAGCATGATTCACTCGGCCGCGGGCGAAGCGGGTTTGCGCTTCTTTCCGCTGGTGTTCACGATTTTCATCTTCGTTCTTTTCTCGAATTTCTTCGGGCTGATTCCCGGTTCGAGCACCATCACTGCGCAGATCGTGATCACGTTCGCCCTCGCCGCCGTGGTCATCGCCACTGTCATCGTCACGGGATTCCTGAAGCACGGCTTCGGATTCCTGAAACTGTTCGTACCAAAGGCGCCGCTGCTTCTTCTGGTCCTTCTGGTACCCATCGAAATCGTCTCGTTCCTCACCCGGCCAATCAGTCTTTCGGTACGTCTGTTCGCGAACATGCTCGCGGGTCACACGATGCTGAAGGTCTTCGCGGGATTCGTGATCGCGCTTGGCGCAACCGTCGTGACGCCGACACCGTGGTTCGCGCCCCTCTCGATCGCTCCGCTGTTCCTGATTGTCGCCATCACCGCGCTCGAAATCCTGGTTGCATTCCTCCAGGCCTATGTGTTCGCGATCCTTACCTGCATTTATTTGAACGAAGCCTTGCACCTCCACGAACATCACTGAAGGGAGTTTCACCATGGATCTTGCAGCAGCAAAACAGATCGGTGCGGGCCTTGCCTGTATCGCCCTCGTCGGCGCGGGCGCCGGTATCGGCAATGTGTTCGGCTCCTATCTGCAGGGCGCGCTGCGCAATCCGGGTGCGGCTGCCGGTCAGACCACCAACCTCCTCCTCGGCTTCGCGCTTTGCGAAGCGACGGGCCTGTTCGGCCTCGTCATCGCGCTCCTGATCCTGTTCGCGTTCTGATAATGGCCGAGACGCCCGCCACCGCTACAACGGAAGCCCCGCACCAACCGGCAGGCTTCCCGCCGTTCAAGACGGAAACGTTCCCAGCACAGTTGTTCTGGCTGGCGATCACGTTCGCCGTTCTCTTTGTGGTGATGTGGCGGGTGG
>DASXEA010000042.1:0-3350 GCA_036490345.1 Rhizomicrobium sp.
ACAGGAGTCGATCATGAAACTCTATGGCTTTTCCGCTTCACCGAATACCTGGAAGGTGCGCGCGCTGGCCGCGTATCTGAAAACGCCGCTCGAATTTGAATTTGTCGATCTGATGAAGGGCGAGCAGCAGAATCCGGCCTACTTGGCGCTCAACCCGACCGGCCGCACGCCGGTTTTGGTCGATGGCGATTTCAAGTTGTGGGAATCCAACGCCATCCTCCAATATGTCGCGAGCAAGACCGCAACGCCGCTCTATCCGAGCGATGCGCGTGGTCGCGCCGACGTTACGCGCTGGCTGTGCTGGGATCTGGCGCACTGGGGCGCGCAGGCATGCCAGCCGCTGATCTTCGAGAACCTGGTGAAAAAATTCGTCAACATGGGCCCGCCCGACGCGGCCGCCGTTGCCAAAGCCACCGAGGCTTTCCACAAGGAAGCCAAGATGCTCGACGCACATCTGGCAAAGCAGAAATATCTGGTCGGCGATACGCTGACGATCGCGGATTTTGCGGTCGCGGGACCGCTGTTCCATGCCGAAGGCGGGCAGATACCGCTCGGCGCCCACGCCAATGTGCGCAGCTGGTTCCAGCGCGTCTCGGCGCTGCCGTGTTGGGGCGAGACCGCCCCGCAATTGTCCGCAGCCGCCTAATTAGGACGCAGACCGACGACGGCGCGCCGTCTAACAGCGGACGGCGCGCCGCTTATTTTGTCGCCTGGGCAAACATCACGTCCAGGTCGAAGCTGCCATCGGCGCCGATGTTGAAATAGTCCGTTACGCTGGCCGACATGGCGTTTTGCAGGGCGCGGATCGCGTGGCACTGCAGCTTCGGCGTACTCATTCTTTCGACCCAGACCTGGAACATCAGGCGTATCCGGTGCCGGCTCGTTGCCGTGCAGACGAGACCGGCACGCGCGATCGCCGCATCCCACTCGGCGCGCGAGTAGCTGCGCACGTGCGAAGGGTCGCGCAACAGTTCGACGCTCTGCAGATAGGTGTCGAACAGCGCTACGCCTGGGCAGATGCTGTCGACAAACGCGGCCGTTCCTCCGGGTTTGAGCACCCGCGCCGCTTCGTGCAACCCGGCATCGAAATCCCACCAATGATGGGCGCTGTACCGGCTAAGCACGAAGTCGAAACTCGCGTCCGCGAACGGCAAACGCTCGACCATGCCTTTTTCGGTGCGGATGTTGTTCAGGCCCCGCTCCGCCGCCGCTTGGGCGACCACACCGAGCATCTCGGCCGACAGGTCGTAGGCCACAACGCTGCCGGCATGCGGCGCCACTACGAAGCTCACGTGTCCGCCGCCGCAGCCGAGATCGAGCACGTGCGCATCGGAACTGCCGCGGACAAGATTCGCGAGCGCTTCCAGGTCGGCGCCCTGGGCATGCACGGCGCTGTTCAGATAAGCCGTGGCCCGCGCTCCGAATTGCTGGCCGAGCAACGCCTCGTGAGACCTCTCTTGCATCGTCTCTCTCCTCTGCGATCAGGCAGGATTCAGGTTTTGCATTACCGCGAGCCGTAAACTGGTATAAGGAGGCTGATCATCCTGGTATAAAAATACACCATGATAGCGGTCCGATCCTCCGAACAACGCCGCGCCCTTGGCGATTTCGTGCGGGCGCAGCGCGAACGCACCGCGCCGGAGTCGCTCGGCCTGCCGCCAGGGAGCCGGCGCCGCACGCCGGGTCTGCGGCGCGAGGAGCTGGCTCAGCTTTGCGGGCTCAGCACGACTTGGTTCACCTGGATCGAGCAGGGCCGCGACGTCTCGGTTTCACCGAGCGCGCTGGCGCGGCTTGCAAGCAGCTTACGACTCGGCCGTGCTGAACGCGCCTATCTGTTCGATATCGCCGGCAAACGCGACCCCGATCAGGCAGCGGACGACGCGGACGCTTTGATTGCGCCCGCCGTGTTGGCCTGCGTCGAGACAATCCGTTCGCCTGCTTACATTCTCGATCGCACCTGGACGGCGCGAAGTTGGAATGCGAAAGCGCGTCATTTGTTCGCCGGTTGGCTCGATGCCCCGGGTGAGCATCGCTACAATCTTCTGCGCTTTATTTTTCTAACGCCCTCGGCGCGGACGCTGATCTGCGATTGGGAGGCGCGAGCAAGGCGTGTTGCGGCCGAGTTTCGCGCCGCTTACAGCGCCCATTTCAACGATCCCATACTGCACGCGCTCATCGCGGAATTGCGCGAAGGCAGCCGCGAATTCGCACAGTTCTGGGAACAGCACGGCGTCCTGGGGCGCGAAGGCGGCGAACGCACGTTCAACCATCCGCGTGACGGTTTTGTCCGCTACGAGCAGGTGACGTTTGACCTTGCCAGCCAGTCCGATGTGAAATTGACGCTGCTGGTCGCACCGGAAAAAATTCAGCGCGTCGGCACCGGCTTGTCGCCGCGGTAATCGTAGAAGCCGCGCTGCGTCTTGCGGCCGAGCCAGCCGGCCTCGACGTATTTCACCAACAGCGGGCACGGGCGGTATTTCGAGTCGGCCAGGCCTTCGTGCAACACCTGCATGACCGACAGGCAGGTATCGAGCCCGATGAAATCGGCAAGCTCCAGCGGCCCCATCGGGTGGTGTGCGCCGAGCCGCATGGCGGTGTCGATCGCCTCGACGTTGCCGACGCCTTCGTAGAGCGTGTAGATCGCCTCGTTGATCATCGGCAGCAGAATGCGATTGACGATGAAGGCCGGGAAATCCTCCGACACCGCGATCTGCTTGCCGAGCCTGCTGATGAACTGTTTGGTGGCCTCGAAGGTGGCGTCGTCGGTGGCGATGCCGCGAATCACCTCGACCAGTTCCATCAGCGGCACCGGATTCATGAAATGAATGCCGATGAAGCGCTCCGGCCGGTCGGTCGCGGCGGCGAGCCGGGTGATCGAGATCGACGACGTGTTGGTGCCGAGGATCGCCTCGGGCTTGAGCGCCGGGCACAGCGCGGCGAATACCTTGCGCTTGACGTCTTCCTTTTCGGTCGCCGCCTCGATGACGAGATCGCAGTCGCCGAGTTCGTCGACGGTCTTGGCCGCCGTGATGTGCTTGAGCGCGATCTGGCGCTGCTCCTCGCTGATGCGCTGGCGGCTCACCTGGCGCGCCAGGTTGCCGCTGATCGTAGCCATCCCCTCGGTGATGCGTTCGGGCGCGATATCGTTAAGCATCACGTGCAGGCCGGACAATGCGCAGACATGGGCGATGCCGCTGCCCATCTGTCCAGCGCCGACCACGCCGATCCTGCGAATTGGATGCACCGTCTGTTCCGTCCGCGCCGCACGCGCCACCGGCCGCTCCCTGACGTCGCTCATGTCCCGGCGCCTCTTGTACGACGATCCGCCGGCTTGTTCCACACGGCGGCAC